>CAUJSJ030000036.1:0-5597 GCA_963422775.4 uncultured Roseateles sp. | reverse complement strand
GATGCTGGCCGGTGGCCTGCTGCTCGCCGCGGTCGCGCGCCGCCAATCCAACGCCCAAGGATGAACACCATGAATCGTCAACAACTCATCGGCGGCCTGATCGGCAGCGTCTTGCTGGCCGCCAGCGCCTCCGCCAGCGTCACCAGCCCCGTCGTCGGCAAGCTGCTGTGGTCTGAGGAGTTCAACGGCGCCAGCCTAAACACCACGCTCTGGACGGCGTCCAACGGCAACGGCTGCCAGATCAACCTGTGCGGCTACGGCAACCAGGAGCTGCAGTTCTACAGCCCGGGCAACCTCAGCATTGCCGACGTGCCCTTCGAGCCCGGCACGCGCGCGCTGGCCATCACGGCCAGGCGCGAGGTCAACGGCGCCAACCAGTTCACCTCCGGCAAGATCGACTCGTCCGGCAAGGTACAGGTCAAGTACGGCCTCATCGAGGTCCGCATGGCCACGCCCAAGGTCGGCGTGGGCCTGTGGCCGGCCGCCTGGCTGCTGGGCACCAGCCCGCAGGTTTGGCCGCGCAACGGCGAGATCGACATGATGGAGCAGGGCGGCCGCCAGCCTGCCGGGCTGCCGGCGATCTCGCCCGACCAGTTCGTCGGCTCCAACGTCATCTTCTTCCACCAGGATGCCTGCGTGCCGGGCAACGAAAGCTGCGCGGCCTCCACCGCCTGGCAGACGAAGAACTGGTACACGCCCAGCCGCTCGCTCGCCAACCGTTTCGTGACCTACCGCCTGTACTGGACGGACACGCAGATGCGCTTCACGGTGCTGGACAACGGCCGCGAGTACGACATGTACAAGGCGCCGATCACCATCGCCTCGCCCTCGCTGCAGCAACCCTTCTACCTGCTGATGAACATGGCCGTGGGCGGCAACTTCACGCCTGCCGGCACGCCGGCCCAGGTCACCGCGCCGCTGCCGGCCACGACCTATGTGGACTACGTGCGCGTCTACGAGCTCGACGGCCTGGGTGAGGTCAAGCTCGGCGTCGGCACCCAGCCGGAGGTCGGCAAGTTCGGTGTCTTCACCGACAACACGCCGGTCGACAACAAGCAGGTGCCGGGCGTGTCGGCGGACATCTTCGTCTGGAACAACGGCTCCATGAGCGGCGGTGACACCGCGCCGTTTGAGGGTTCCAACGTGCTCGCCCTGAAGTACTTCGCGCCGGGGCAGTGGTTCGGTGGTGCCATCCAGTCGCGCCAGGTGCATGACATGAGCGGCTTCCGCAACGGCAACATCAAGCTCAAGATCAAGGTGCCCGCCAACGTCGCGTTCAGGATCGGCATCCTGGACACCTACACCAACCACAACTGGGTGACCTTCCCCGCCAACACCACCGCCTACGGCCTGGTGCGCAACGGTGAATGGGGCACGGCGACGATTCCTGTGGCCGAGATCGCTGGGCCGCTCGTCGCGCTGCAATCCATGAACTCCCTGTTCGAGTTCCTCAGCGTGGACGCTGCCGTGCCGAACTCGCAGTTCCAGATCGCCTTCGACGACATCATCTGGGACTCGGGCGTCGCAAGCGTGGCGAAGGTGGCGGTGACCGCGCCGGCGCTGGCCAGGGTTGCCGCGGTCTCGGGCAGCAGCGCCCAGACCGGTGCCACCACCCTCGAGTTCGCCGCGCCGGCCGGCATGGCGTCAGGCTGGGTGGACGTGCACTACACCGTCAACGGCGGCGACGCGCAGACGGTGCGCATGCGCCAGGACGGCGCCGCCAGCCGCTACACGGCCGGTGGCCTGAAGAAGGGTGACGTCGTCGAGTACCGCTTCACGGCCTGGGACAACGCCCGCCAGGTGGCGGTCGATTCGGCGCCGAAGACCGTGCTCATGAAGTAAGGCCGCGGAGATCGGAAGGGCGCGAGCCCTTTCGATCCCGCAAAATCTGGTCATGAACCAAGACCAGCTCAAGCAACTCGTCGGCCGCGCGGCCCTGGACTACGTCATTCCCGGCCAGGTCCTCGGCGTCGGCACCGGCTCCACGGTGGACTGCTTCATCGATGCGCTCGCGGCCGAAATCGCCAAGGGGGGCATCGCCATCCCTGGCGCCGTCTCCAGCTCGGAGCGTTCGACGCAGCGCCTGCTCAATCTCGGCATCCAGGTGCTGGACGCCGCCGAGGTGACGAGCCTGGCCGTCTACATCGACGGCGCCGACGAGATCGACGGCAACGGCTTCATGGTCAAGGGCGGCGGCGCGGCGCTGACGCGCGAGAAGATCGTCGCCGACCTTGCGGGCAAATTCGTCTGCATCGCCGACGCCTCCAAGCTCGTGCAGACCCTGGGCAAGTTCCCGCTGCCCGTCGAGATCATCCCGATGGCCGCCGCCCAGCTGACGCGCCGCTTCGCCAGGCTCGGCGGCACGGCCACGCTGCGCGCCGGCGTCGTCACCGACAACGGCGGCCACATCCTGGACGTGACCGGCCTGGCCATCACCGACCCACTGGCCTTCGAGACCGAGGTCAACCAGTGGCCCGGCGTCGTCACGGTCGGCGTGTTCGCGCGCCACAAGGCCCAGGTCTGCCTGCTGGGTGGGGCGGATGGCGTCAAGACGCTGGTGTTCTGAGTGCCGCTGGGCTTCGACGCCGCCGGGCACGAGCGCCATCACTGGTGGCGCAGCCTGCTGTTCAAGCTCGCGCTGTGCGGCGGCGTGACGGCCTTGCTGTGGTGGATGGGCGGCTGGGCCGGCCTGCTCGCCAGCCTGATGCTGTGGGGCCGCGCCTTCGCTGCCGACCTGATCGCGCTGAGCGAAACCTCGTGGCTCGGCTTGCGCTTTCTCGCCTTCCGGCCGGTGCAGGGCCGGTTCTACCAGTTCAAGGGCCACCGCATCCGCGTGCTGGATGACGAGGTCGATGCGCATCGCTGGATTGCGCTGGACGACCTGTCGACAGCCCTCGGCGCGCCACTGCCGCTGCGCACGCTCAGGCGCGATCAACCCCAGGCGCTGCGCGAGCTGCGTGATGGCTGCTACTGGCTCGACGAAGCCGCGCTGGCCTGGCTGCGGGCGCAGCGCAGCGACCGCGCCGGCCGCCTGGCCCAGTGGGTGGAGCGCGAGGTCTGGTACCCGGCGCGTGGCCGCAAGGCCAGCTATCGGCCCAAGGAGAAAGGGGCGTCCGGTGGCGCCCCTGATGCCTGAGCGGCAGACTCAGTTCACGCCCACCGCCGTCCAGGCAGCGGCAACCTTGGCCGAGTAGTCGCTGCCCAGCGTCGCCGCCAGTTCCTGCGCGGCCGTGATGGTCGCCTTGCGGGCCGCGGCGTAGTTGGTGCTGGTGGTGAACTTGGTCGTCAGCGCGCGGTACCAGATCTTGGCCGCGGCGGCGCGGCCGATGCCGCTCAGCGAGCCGCTGCCTGTCGCCACCCGCGTGTTGCCGCCCCCGCACGCAGCCAGAGAGCCACCCTGTCGCCCGCTGCGGTGACGGGCAGGTCCCGATTCCCAACGCCGGACCCACAAAGCAAAAGCCGGGTGAACCCGGCTTTGCATGGTGAAAGTGCGGCGCTGAGGCCGCCGGCTTCAGAAGGTTTCCCAGTCGCCGTCGTTGGACGGCGCGGGTGCGGGCGCGGCAGCGCGAGGGGCCGGTGCCGCTGCGGGCTGCACCTTGCGCGGCGCGGCGGGAGCGGGCTTGGGCGTGACGGCCGCCTTCGGTGCGGCCGCGGGCCTGGCGCCAGCCTTGGCGGCGGGCTTCATCGGTGCGGCCCTGTGTGCAGCCGGGGCCTTGGCTGTGGACGAGCGCTGCGGCCCCGCGCCGCCGAGCTTGAACACGCCGATGGACTCGGCCATCCGGGCCGACTGCTCGCGCAGGCTCTCGGCGGCCGCGGCGGATTCCTCCACCAGCGCGGCGTTCTGCTGGGTCATCTGGTCAAGCTGCACGACGGAGCCGTTGACGACGGCGATGCCCTCGCTCTGCTCGCGCGCGGCGGCGCTGATCTCGCCAATGATGTCGGTCACGCGCTGCACGCTGGCGACGATCTCGGTCATCGTGCTGCCGGCCGCCTGCACCTGCTGGGTGCCCGAATCCACGCGCTCCACGCTGGCGCTGATCAGCGTCTTGATTTCCTTGGCGGCGCCGGCCGAGCGCTGCGCCAGCGAACGCACCTCGCTGGCCACCACCGCGAAGCCGCGGCCCTGTTCACCGGCGCGGGCCGCTTCCACGGCGGCGTTCAGCGCCAGGATGTTGGTCTGGAAGGCGATGCCGTCGATGACGCCAATGATGTCGTTGATCTTGCGGGAGCTCTGGCTGATCTCTTCCATCGTCGCGACGACCTGGGACACGGCCGTGCCGCCGCGCTGCGCCACCGAGGCGGCCGAGCTGGCCAGCTGGTTGGCCGTCATCGCCGCGTCGGCCGTCTGCTTGACGGTGCCGGTCAGCTCGGACATGGAGGAGGCGGCGTTCTGCAGATTGCTCGCCGTCTGCTCGGTGCGCTGGCTGAGGTCGAGGTTGCCGGTCGCGATCTCGGCACTCGCCGTGCCGATGCTGTCAGCCGCGCTGCGCACGTCACCGATGATCTTCTGCAGCGAGCGCTGCGTGGCCTCCAGGGCCGTCAGCAGGCGGCCCACGTCGTCGGAGCCACCGCTGGGGATCGGGTGGGTCAGGTCGAAACGCGCCAGCGCCTCCGCGGCCTCGGTGGCTGCGTGCAGGCTGGAGCCCGTGCCACCACCGCTGAGCAGCCCGGCGCCACCTGCGACCCAGGTCAGCACCAGGCTGGCGATGAGCCAGGTCTTGGCGGATCCGGCGTTGTCGCCCAGTCCCGCGAGCGCCATGCCCACGGTCACCGTCACGACACCGATGACGGCGAAGAGCGCCCACTTCATCTTTTGCGAACTGCTGCCAGAACCGAACATGCTGTCGTCTCCAAAGGAAAAACGCCGGACGCAGCCGGCGACAGCGCGCAGTGTGCCGCCCGGGCTGGCGCGGCAGACCCTTGAAGAGCCGGCCAAACCGGCAATAGTTGTCCGAAGCGGGATCAGCCGCCCTGCCTGCGTTGCCGCCGCAGCGCCCCGCGCATCGGGTCGACGGCGTCCAGCAGGTCGGCTTGCACGGGCCGCGGCCCGCCCAGGGCCAGGGCCGCCACCAGCCGCCCGGCCAGTGCCGCCCAGCCGATGCCGCGCGACCCGAAGGCCGTGCAGACGACCAGGCCCGCCCGCCGCGGCTGCAGCCGCAGCTGCTCCGCCAGCAGGCCAGGTGTTGCCAGGCCGCCGATCAGCGGCAGGCGGTCCGGCGCGATGAGGCGCCAGGCGACCCGGCCGGCCAGTGCAGCGAGAGGCGGCTCGGCCAGGCCACCCAAGCGGGCGTAGCGCGCGAAGTTGTCGGCCTGGTCGGCCGTGCGCAGCGTGGGGTCGAGGTCGCCGTCCTGGCTGGTGGCGCCGCACCACAGGCCGCCCTGGCCGTCGGCAATCGCGTAGCCGTCGCCAGCGATGGGAAGGACCGGGCACCAGGGTGCCGCGGGCACGTGGCTGATCTGGCCGCGCTGCACGACGAGGTCATCGGCCAGCGGCCCGAGCAGCGGCAACTGACCATGGCCGCCGGCCAGCACGACCAGCGGCGCGCGGTCGATGACCTGCCCGTCGGCGTCCAGCAAGGCCCAGCCAGCTGCCTCCT
>CAUJSJ030000035.1:0-119552 GCA_963422775.4 uncultured Roseateles sp. | reverse complement strand
CGATGAGCTCAATTTCAGTGCTCACTTCAGATCGTCGCCACAGGTTGGCAAAGAAGAAGATTGAGGCCAACGTGCCCAACGCACCAGCCCACCAAATCCAGTTGGCATAGATACCCTCGCTGCGCACGGCGCCAGCGACGAACAAGGGAGTGTCTGAAGAGAACGTGGTGGCGACCATTGATGTGCCGGCCATGAACCACCCTAAGCTCCGCCCGGCAATGAAGAATTCTTCGACATTCTTGCCCGCACGACGGCCACGCCATAACGACAGGGCGACGGACGAGACTACAAACGCGGCCACAATGGCCCAATCAATCAGCTTGATGGCAACCTCACTGCATAGGTTTGTTGTCTTGCTCAGATTCCGACCGCGCCAAATCGTAGGCATCGAATCTTCGCCAGAGTTCGGTAAGGTCGACAACTTGACCAGTACGGCGCGCGTCATCGATCTTCATCGCAGTTAAGCCGGCTGCCAGTGCATCAAGCACCGTCACTGGGAGCGGTGCGCCGTCGTAAAGGTGTGCATGGATTTCGCGCCCCATCTGTTCTTCGGCCCCGTAGTGCACCGAAACACTTGAATCTGCGCCGACAAGGCCCTCAGCCCTTGCGCTCCATTCGACGATCAATTCTGAGTTGCGCGCGTCGTGCACACGCAACTGGTCTCGCACAAAGTCCCCTTCAGCAGTACCGCGCGTGCCGACGATGCAAAAGCGACGGTATGCATCCGGCACATTCATGTTGGTATGAAAGGCCAGACTAGCGCCGCTCTCGTATTCGATGAGTGCCACTTGGTGGTCAACCAAGGTCGACTCAGAGCCAAACGGCGTAGCGATCCCGCCCCAACGCGATGCGCGCTCGTGATAGACAGCCTCTCCATTCAGCACGGAGTTGTCTGGGGTGAAAAACCGCCGGCCACCAAAGCTCGCTACTCGGCGCGCCCTCGATCCCATCACGCCCTGATAGAGGTCCAAGTCATGACAACATTTTTCGAGCATGAAGCCACCGGAGTTTGCCTCGTTACGGCGCCAATCGCGGTGAAAGAACGCACCGTGCTCGGGAGTGATGTGCTCCGCTGCTTCCACACTCATGATGGTCCCAAGCTGGCCCTGCCGTCATCGAACGACGCAGCGCCTGATAGAGCGGTGCGTAGCGAAGAACGAGACCGACCATCACCGAATCACGCCCGTGCCGGCCCAGCAAGTCCATCAACTCGAAGGACTCAGCTTCGGTCCGCACAACTGGCTTCTCGGCGAACACCCTAACACCCGACTGCAAGCAATCTCGGATATGTTCTAGGTGCAGGTGGTTAGGAGAACCGACCACCACCAAATCCAGTTGCTCACGCTCCAACATGTGGCGGTGAGCGCCGTAACCCCGGCCTACACCAATACCCTTCTGTGCCAGCACCGCCAAGCCTGCTGGCTGAGGATCAGCATAAGCAGCTATTTGAAAGTCAGGGATTGTGGCGGCAAACGCAACTACCAATTGGCAAGTGCGATCTCCCAAGCCGATGAGTCCAACGCGCATGATACTGCTTCAATATGTAGGGATCAGACGGCAGCCACTCGACGACGCAGCCGGCCAAACGTAGAACTGAAAGGGGCGGGCGTACCGCCCCCATGGACAAGCTAAGCGCGCTTGGCGCGCTCAGGTTAGAGCTTGATCCGCATGCCAACGAAGAAGCGTCGACCCACGTCACTTGCTGCCTGAGGGCGGGTGTCCGCCGTGCCCGGGAAGGCTTTGTTGCTCGAGTACAGCACTTCTTTGCTAGACGTCAAGTTAAGTACGTTCGCGAACAGGGACAGAGACTTGTTCAGGTCATACGCAGCGCTGAGGTCAGCTTGCCCGTATCCCTTGACGAAGACTTGCTGCGCGAACACGTCGCTGTTGAGAAGCAGGTAGTCGTCGCGATAGGTATAGGCCAGACGAACCTGGAAGGGCCCCTTCTCGTAGTACGCAGCTGCGTTCAGGCTGTACTTCGAGACGCCAACCAGCGGCAGATCGGCACCCGCACCGTCACGGCTGCTGCCATTTGTGCGCGTGTAGTTAGCGATCACACCAAAGCCATCCCAGGGGTCAGGCAGGAAGGTCAGCGGCATTTGCATGCCGATCTCACCACCCGTGATCTTGCCCGTACCCAGATTGCCCGGCTTGGAAAGAGACACCCACTGGTTGCCGTCATAGGTCGTGTTCAGCGACGTGGTCGACCCCACGATGCCTTTGAGCTTCTTGTAGAAGCCACCAACGCTAATCACACCATGATTCGCCTGGTACCACTCGGCCGACACATCATAGTTATCACCCAGCACGGGTTTGAGGTCCGGATTGCCGACCGCGGCGGTGCGCTGGGTTGGATTCGGGGCGCCGGTATAAGCAGGAGTCAGGTCAGAGAACAACGGCCGGGTGAGCGACTTGGAGTAGGCAAAGCGCGCCGCCAGATCCTTACTCAACTCTGCCTTGAGATTCAGGCTCGGGAGTGCATGGGCGTCACTACCGGACGAACTCAGCGTCGTGACGTCGGGCGCGGAGTATTGAATGTTGCCAATGCCGTTATTGCTGACAATCGTGAACGGACGCCGGTAACCCGTGCCATCTGTGCTGGTCCGTACGTACCGCACGCCCACGTTGCCGGTGATGGGAGTGCCGCCAAGCTTTGTGTCAATGTCCAACTGTCCATAGGCGGCACTGGTCTTTTCGTCGATGCTGTACGACTGAAGGGGATTGAACACTTGGTTCAGCGTTCCGGGCGCCGCTAGGGCACCAAGAGCCGCGATCACGGCCGCTGGGTCTTGAGCAAAGGGAAGGGTCGCAGGATCAAAACCGATGCCCTTACCAGGCACCAAGTCACTCGGCAGGTGCCCAATGCCCCCCGGCGCAGACTGTAGCGACTGCGAAACCCCAACGCCGTTTGCATCCTTGAAATTCCCAGAGGCTAGGCCGGTAACATTCAGATCCTTCGTCCGCTGAGAGAAGCGCACACCGAACTTGACCGCAGAGAAAAGCCCCCCCTCCAGGTCGCGTTCGGCGTCCAATCGAAGGGCCTTTTCGGTATCCTTGTTGCGCCGGCGGTCTTGTTGGAAGTTGTTGGTCTGGTACTTTGACGGGTCAGAGATGATGGCCGCGAAAGCTGCGCTCGGGGTGGCTGCGATGTTGCCCCCTGTGGTGGTCACGGTCAGCAGGCCCCGGAAGCTCATTGCCACCGGCCTTAGGCAGGTAAGCCGCGCGATCGAAGTTCTCGTTGCCGTTGGCTTGCGCCTGCGACAGGTCTGCCGACAGCTTCCAGTCATCCAAGCGGTGGACAGCATTAAGGCCCAAGTTCAAGCTGCGATCACTGCCACTTTGGCGGTCCGTCGTCGCGGTCACGTCGGCGGCCGTTTGGTACCGGCTTGCGGTGTTCGTGGGACCCACTACCAAGCTGGGGAACTGGACACTACCGTCAGCATTTGTTGGACCAAAAACACCAGTAACGGCAGGGAAGATCACGCCAGCCAACACAGGCGTGGTCAGGAAGATGGCCTGCTGGTTGACATAGCTGAGACTGCGGTGTTGGTAGAGCGCATCAAGCGTGATGTCAGTCTTGGCGCTCGGACGCCATTGCAGGGTGCCGTTGAATCCTTCGTTGCGACGGTCCTCAGTAAAGTTCTGAGGATTGAACGAGAACGGGAACAGCACGCCACCAGCGTTCTTACTCCCCCCCCGCCCGAGTGTCATACGCATCCGCCATACCAAATGTACTGCTGGGAGAGTACGCAAAGCTGTCAGCTGAACCTTGACGAATGTGGCGCTCAGATGCAGTCAACGATACGAGCGCACCGAACGTCCGTTCTTCGTTGCGCCAGCTCCACAGCCCCGACAGGTTTGGCGCATGCTTCTTGCTCAGCTGGCTATACAAGTCTGACGCGCTGAAGACCAGCTTATTGCCATAGGACAGTGGACGCGCGGTCAGGACGTTGACCACACCGGCGATGCCGCCTTCGACCTGCTCGGCCGAGTTTGACTTGAAGACCTGCAGCACATCGACAATCTCGGATGGCAAGACGTCGAAGTTGGTCTCCCGCCCTGTGCTCGACTGACTGCCGCCACTGAGCGTCGAATTGAAGGACTCCGTGGCACTGACAAGCGTGCGGCCATTCACAGAACCGCGCACGAAAGCTGGAGGCAGGCCCCGCACCGACACAAAGTTGCCTTCGCCACGGTTGCGGTCGATCGTCACGCCAGGCACACGCTGCAGCGCCTCTGCGAGATTCTTGTCGGGAAACTTGCCGACGTCCTCGGCCGAGATTGCGTCAACTATCTCCGCGCTGTTGCGCTTGCTCTCTTGAGCGCGAAGCAGCGACGCGCGAATGCCAATGACCTCAACGCGGTCCAACGAAGCATCAGGACCTGCAGGCGCGCTCGGCGTCGCTGCGGACTGAGCGAACGTCGGACCAGCAAACAACACGCTGCTGGCCAGCGTACCAAGCACCGTCCGGCGATATTTTCCTACCTTCATTCAAGTCTCCAATTGATTCATCCAAGAGGAAGTCACGATTGACCCGTCAAAGCCTGGGTGACCACGTTGCTGCGAGCGAGCCTTCGAAGCGAAGCCACCCGTAGAAGCAAGTCTTACTTTACGGAAGCGGACGAGCTAAGTCAACAATTTTCGGACACAGAATCGACGAGACGAAAGCATATTCGGGTAAACGCGCAGCTTAAACGAAAGTTTGCCGATTGATATCTATCGTTTTTCATCGGCAATGCGCGAATTCACAAGCAAGGTGAGCAGATCGCAAGTGGTTGACATTGCTTTTGTTTCACTTAGAATGATCGCAAACAGACACTCGTAAGCAATGACGACACTTCTTGAACGCGAACCGGAGGTTTGGAAAGATCTCGGCGGACATAGCACAGCAATGGAGATCGCACAGCAGGCTCGCGTCTGGCGAGAGTTGCGCGGCATGCTGGAGCGCCAATCGGCAGCCCTGGACGTCTTCCTTGGGGATTGGCTGGACAAGCCAGAACACAGCGTCCTGTTGGTTGGCGCGGGCAGTTCGTCGTTCATTGGCGAAGTAGTGGCTGATGCTGCGAACGCAGAGCGGCGCGCGCAGGTGCGAGCGGTGTCCAGCACCAGTCTATTGACACACCCCGATCTCTACCTGGATCCACGTCGCCCCACGCTGTTGGTGTCGTTTGCCCGTAGCGGCAACTCCCCGGAGAGTCTGGCTGCTGTGGAGTTGGTAGCCGCCCGAGTCGAGCGCGCGCGGTTTCTAAACATCACGTGCAATGAAGGTGGCATGCTTGCTCGCCAGCGTCCGCAGAGCGATAGCTTCATGAACCTACTCATGCCACCGGACAGCTGCGACCGCGGTTTCGCCATGACCAGCAGCTTCAGCACCATGCTGCTGGCCGCGGCGTGTGTGCTCGATCCGCGCCCTTGGCCGCAGTGCCTTATCCAGTTGGAAGAGCTCAGCTACAGCGCAGATCGCGTTTTGACGCTTTGGTCAGCGCCGGCGGCAGCTCTGGCGCTTGAGCCGGTCGATCGCGTGGTCTATCTGGGTAGTGGTCCTTTGGAGTCATTGGCCAAAGAAGCTGCACTGAAGGTACTAGAACTCACCAAAGGTCAGATCGTGGCTTTGGCCAACACGAGCTTAGGTTTTCGGCATGGGCCCAAATCCATGCTCAATGCGAAGACGATGGTTGTGATGTTTCGCAGCCGGGGCGATGTGGCGTGGCGCTACGAGCAAGACTTGCTGGATGAACTCCGTGGCGATGGCGTCGCTGGTCATGTGCTCAGCGTGGGACCGGACTACCCAGGCAAAACCTTCGATGAGGATGACCGCTGCTGGACCGTCGCCGTCCCCAACTTGCCTGAGGCTTGGCTCGCCCCGCTGTGGTTACTAATGGCTCAGCAATATGCGCTGCACAAATCGGTCGCACTGGGTCTGACGCCTGACAATCCGTTCCCGGATGGCACCGTCAATCGCGTCGTGCAGGGCGTGACCGTCTATACGCATGACTGAACTAAAGCCTTCTGCGATTGTCGGCCTCGACATCGGAGGCAGCAAGCTGGAATTGGTCGCTTATGAACATGTCAACGGCCAGCTCGAGGAGTGCCATCGCCGACGAATAGCGACGCCGGGCGCTGACTTCGTTGAGCTGATTCGGGCCTGCACCTCATTGGTGAACGAAGCAGATTCGGAGATGGGCGCGACCTGCGCCGTGGGAGTAGGCGTACCCGGCGTGGTCGATCCCGTGACGGGGCACCAGCGGACGTCCAATGTGCCTGCCTTGAGTGGCCACCAAGTCAAGCTGATCTTGCAACAGGCTTTAGATCGGCCCGTTGTCACCGGCAACGACCTGCATTGCTTTGCCATGTCCGAAGCGCATGGTGGCGCCGCTGATGGACAGCCCAGCATGGCGGGTGTGATCTTAGGCACGGGAGCCGGCGTTGGTTTTTGCATCGGCGGCAGGCTCGTTCGGGGACGCACGGGCATGGCCGGTGAGTGGGGTCACCTCCAGGCCAGCACTCAACTTCTGACGCGATACGGCCTGCCGGTGCTCCCCTGCGGTTGCGGCTCAGTCGGCTGCCTGGAACGCTACGTCTCTGGAACGGGACTACAAAGCATCTTCCACCACTTGAGCGGCCAGCATACCAGCGCTAAAGACATTGTCGATATGGCTGCTGGCGCGGGGGCCCATGCGCTTCAGGCCAAGGACAGCCTGCGCATGCACGTGGATTTGTTGGCCCAGGGACTGGCTCAGTTGGTGCTCTTGCTAGACCCTGATGTGCTGGTGCTCGGCGGTGGTTTGTCCAAGATGCCACATCTGTACACCCACCTACCGCTCGCCATGCGGACTTGGATGCTGGCCGGCTTGAAGGCGCCGCCGATCTTGCAACCCCGATTCGGCGATGCCGGCGGAACCCGTGGTGCAGCGCTTCTCGCCCTGCACCGTCAGCCCTGCTAAAAACCATGCCCCACCTACTAGACCACTTGCGCAACCCACAGCACCACTTGGGATTGACCAGCGTCTGCAGCAGCCACGAATGGGTTCTGCGCGCGGCGATGGCATCCTGCATGGAGTACGGCACGGCGCTCCTGGTTGAGTCGACATCGAACCAAGTCAACCAGTTCGGCGGTTATTCAGGCATGACGCCGCGGCAGTTTCATGCCAGCGTCCACGCCTTGGCCGAAGGAATGGGCTTCCCGACGCAGGCCCTCTTCCTAGGCGGTGATCACCTGGGCCCCAACGCTTGGCAGAATCTACCCAGCGCGCAGGCACTTGAGCGTTCGGAACAGCTTATTCACGACTATGTCGCTGCCGGATTCCAAAAGATTCATCTTGACTGCAGCATGAGCTGCGTCGACGATCCGGCGCGCTTGCCCGATGCGGTGATCGCGCAGCGCTCCGCACGATTGGCACAAGTAGCCGAAGCCGCCGCCGCCGCGGCGGGCGTTGAGCCGCCTGTTTATGTGATCGGTACGGAAGTTCCAATCCCGGGCGGCGAAACGTCTCTTGCCAGTGCAGCGGTACACGTCACGCGGGCCGTCGACGCTCACCAGACTTTGCTTGTACATAAGGATGCATTCTTGCGCTACGGGCTGAACGAAGCCTGGTGTCGAGTGGTGGCACTCGTGGTGCAGCCTGGTGTCGATTTTGACCATAGCCACGTACAGCACTACGCGTCGGAAGCAGCGCTGGAACTCACCGCGTATATCAAGACACAAACGCTAGCACCTGGCCTTGTGTACGAAGCCCACTCGACCGACTACCAGACCGAAAGCGCTTTGCGAGCGCTGGTGCGCGACGGCTTTCGCCTGCTCAAAGTTGGCCCCGCCCTCACTTTTGCTCTGCGCGAAGGGCTCATGGCGCTGGAGCACCTGGAGCAAGAGCTGGTACCGACTTCACAGCGCTCACACCTGATGGCCACTCTAGATGAGGCAATGCAGGTTGCCCCCGGGCAGTGGAACAAGCATTACGTGGGCACGCCTGGCCAGCAAAGGCTCCTGCGCCGATTCGCATTCAGTGACCGATGCCGCTATTACTGGTTGGAGCCCACAGTAAAAGCGGCGACACTGCGTTTGAAAGCCAATCTGGACGCCTTGACGTTGCCGTTGCCGCTCATCAAACAATACCTACCTAACCAGGCCGAATTGGTATTGGCGGGTCGATTGCCAGCCCGTGCGCAAGCGCTGGTCGAGAGCCGCATTGCTGACGTCTTGGCAGTTTACGCGCGTGCTTGCGCAGGCACATAACCGCGGGCGCCTGGTGCTGGCACCGGCAGGCGCCTCAATCGCTCAACCCGCTGGACTGGCGGGCTTTTGAATTAATAAACTGGGGGACTGCATGAGAAATACGCGCGAAAGACGCGAACGTATCCTGCAAATGCTGGTTGCGCAATCCAACGTGCAAGTAGCGGACCTTGTGCCTTTGCTTGGCGTATCGGCCGTCACCATCCGGACCGATCTAGCAGCACTAGAACAGCGAGGCCTCCTAAGCCGCAATCACGGCGGCGCCAAACTGTTGCGCAAGCCGCCACCTGAGCAAGACATACATCAAAAGGACGCTCTCAATGTGGCGCTGAAAGAATGCATTGGCGCTCGTGCAGCGCATCTAGTTCAGCCCGGTGACAACATCATTATAGACTCGGGCACGACAACAATGCCCCTGGCGCGCAATATCCGAGATTTATCCCAAGTAACGGTAATGACCAATGGCTTGAACGTAGCCTGGGAACTCGCGAGCGCGGAAGGTGTGCAACTGATGCTAGCAGGCGGTCTTTTGCGCAAAACCTCTCTTTCTTTGCAAGGAGCTCAGGCGGAAGCATGCCTATCAGCATACAGTTTTGACAAACTATTCTTGGCAGTCGATGGCTTGGACCTGAAATTCGGACTCACGACCTACGACGAAGCAGAAGCCAGCCTCAATGCTCGCATGGTTGATCGGGCAAAAAAGGTAATCGTCTTGTCCGATTCTTCGAAATTTGGTCGTGTCAGCCTGCATCGCATTGCCAATTTGGATAGGGTACATTGTATCGTCACCGACGACGGCATCAGCGATGAGTATCGTGAGGGCATTCAAAGCCTCGGGATTGAACTTATCCTGGCGGACCTCGCCGGGCGATGCGAAACTACGAATACCAGCACATCCAGGTAGGCCTGCGCGGAAATGACAAGACAGAAGCTCGCAGGTCGAATCCTGACCCCTCAAGGATGGATCTCAGGTTCAGTTGAGTTTGGGGAGCAGGTGATCTGCATCTCCGAAGAACAGCGCCCTGCCCCTGGGTGCTATATCCTGCCGGGCTTTGTAGATCTGCATGTGCACGGCGGCGCGGGCAGTGATGTGATGCAAGGTGCGCAGGCCGTCGCGACAATGGCGCGCATGCACGCCCGCCATGGGACGACAGCGATGCTCGCGACGACCATGACAGCGCACACGGCCGATATTGAGAAAGCATTGCACGGTATTGCTCGGACCATCGAGACCCCTGACGCCAGTGCAGCAAGGATCTTGGGCGTGCACCTGGAAGGGCCCTTTATCAGTCATCTACGCTTGGGCGCACAGCCCGCCCTAGTTCAAGAGGCAAGTATTGCTTTGGTGCAGAGATGGCACCAGATCGCGCCGATTCGAATCCTCACCTTGGCCTCGGAACTCGGCGCCCATCTCAGCTTGATCCCTCAACTGTCTGCACTCGGGATACGTGTTCAATTGGGGCACAGTGCAGGAACGTACGAAGACGCGGCGGCAGCGATTGAAGCCGGGGCAAGCGGATTCACGCACTTGTTTAACGGCATGACTGGCTTCCAACATCGGGAGCCAGGCATTGCGGGAGCTGCGTTGGCACATGCGACCTACGCTGAGTTGATTCCCGATTTTCAACATGTGCATACAGGGGCCATCCGTGCCGCGCTAAGGGCTATTCCAAAGCTCTACGGCGTTACCGACGCCACGGCGGCTGCAGGCATGCCAGACGGCGAGTATGATCTAGGTTCGCAGCGCGTGATGAAGTGCTTTGGCTGTGTGCGGCTGGTTGACGGCTCTTCGTTGGCGGGCAGCGCGCTGACGATGGATCAGGCTTTCCGCAATTGGGTGGCATTGGGTCTGGATGTGGCGGACGCATCGGATCGCCTATCGCGCTTTCCAGCGGACTATCTCCGCCTCACTGACCAAGGACGAGTCGAGCCTGGATGTCGCGCAGACATCGTGGTTTTCAACCAAGACCTACAACTGCAGAGTGTCTATTTGAATGGTCGTTGTTTGGAGCAAGCGGGACCGCCTAAGCACTAAGGGCAAGGTTAGCTGTACGTAATTCGCAGGCCGCGTCACGCGACTAGTGTTGTTTTCAGACGACCCTACTCGCTCCATCACCAATTGAAACGACCGATCCAGTGCTCATAAAGTATCTACGGGATGCGGACGATTTCTTGGACTACCTGGAGGTAGTTCATGTACTCATACGAGGACCGGCTTCGAGCCGTGCAGCTTTACATCAAGCTGGGCAAGGGCATCGGCTTGACCATCCGGCAGCTTGGATATCCGACGAAGAACGCGCTCAAGACCTGGTACCTCGAGTTTGAGCAGCGTCACGAGCTGCGCTCAGGCTACACGCGGCCGGCGAAGTTTTCCCAGGCCCAGAAGGAACGGGCTGTCGAGCACTACCTCGAGCACGGCAAGTGCATCGCGGCGACGATCAAGTCGCTGGGCTATCCCTGCAGGTCGTTGCTGTCGGCCTGCCTTCAAGAGCAGCATCCGCAGGTCACGCGCGTCGTCGCTCGATCGCAGGAACTGGCCGCCCGAGGCCAAGCAGTCTGCTGTGATTGCATTCTGCACGCGCCCAGCCAGCGCGCAGGTCGTGGCAGACGAGGTTGGCGTGTCGCGGGGCTCGCTGTACAAGTGGAAGAATCAATTGCTCGGACACGACGCGCCCGCATCCAGGAACCGCAAGCAAGACGCCCCTGCAAGTTCTGACCGAGCGGACCTGGAACAGCAACTCGAGACGCTGCGCCAGGACATCAGGAGACTGCAGCTCGAGAAGGATCTGCTGAAGAAGGCGAATGAACTCTTAAAAAAAGAGCTGGGCATCGATCAGCAGCGCCTGACGAACGGGGAGAAGACGCTGATGGTTGATGCCCTGAAGTCGACCTACACGGTGACGGAACTGCTGTACGAATTGGACCTGCCGCGCAGTTCCTACTGCTACCATCGGGCCCAGCCCGAGGTTGCCGACAAGTACGCCGACGTGCGTCAGGCCATGTGACCTGCCCCCAGAACCCGTGCCAGTCGATTTGAGGAATCCGCTGGGTTGAAGGAGATTACTCCTGGGTTTGCTGCGGCGCCGGGACGGCGCCGCTGGTAGTTTGACGGTGTTGCGCAGCGAACTTGGCTGGCGGCATACGCCCGCAACTGCTGCGCGGCCGCACCTCGTTGTAGTCGGTCCGCCAGCGCGCGATCTCAACGCGAGCCTGCTTCAGGCTCTGGAACCAGTGCTCATTCAGTCACTCGTCGCGGAACTTGCCGCTGAAACTCTCGATGTAGGCATTCTGCGTGCGCTTGCCCGGCTGGTTGAGGATGTGGCGCACGCCCTTGGCCTGGGCCCAGGCCATGAAGGCTCTGCTCGTGAACTCCGGCCCCTGGTCAGTTCTCACCGCTTGCGGGTAGCCCCTAAAGCGAGCCACCTGGTCCAGCACTTGCACGACGTACCCGCCGCCGATGCGGTGGTCCACAGCGATGTCCACGCACTCGTGGCTGAAGTCGTCGGTGACGGTCAGACACTTGATGCGCCGCCCGCTGGCCAAGCTGTCACTAACGAAGTCCATTCTCCAGACTTCGTTGACGGTCTGGCATTCGTGCAACGGCACGCGTTCGAGCTTCAGGCGCTGCTTGCCGCGGCGCTTGCGCAACCGACAGGTCGGCCAGCTTGTAGAGCCGGTACACGCGCTTGTCGTTGATCCTGGTGCCTGCGGCACGCAGCAGGTCGTCAACGCGTCGGTAGCCAAAGCGCCGCCGCTCGTGCGCCAACTCGACGATACGCGGGCTCGTGGCCTGGTCGTGCTGCGCCCGCTGGGGCGGGTTGCGCCAGCTGTCTCGGGACAGGCCCACCAAGGCACAGGCGCGCCGTTCACTGATTGAGGTCGCTTCCAACATCTTGCCCACCGCGCGTTGCTTCGCCGGTGGGCTCAGCGCTTTACGCCGAAGGCCACCTTCAGCGCCTCGTTGTCCAGCACCGCCTCGGCCAGCAGCTTCTTGAGTCGGTTGTTCTCCGACTCCAGGTCGCGCAGCCGCTTGGCGTCGCTGGCCTCCGTGCCGCCGAACTTGGCCCGCCACTTGTAGAAGGTCGCCGAGCTGAACCCCTCTCGGCGGCACAGGTCCGCCACGCTCATGCCGGCGTCGGCCTGCTTGATGAACCCGATGACTTGCTCGTCTGTGAATCTGCTCTTGCGCATCGCGCTTCCTCTCGGTTGCGCGGATTCTTCTCTATTGCCGTGGTACGGATGGCGGGTTGCAGGTCAGTGTCCGCCCCCTTCCAAGCGGCCAATGTTCACTACCGGGGCGTCTTCAGATCAACATGTGTTGCCTGGCTGCTTACGGATCACCCTGACTCCGCTGATCTCGCAGCCCGGAGACACGCAGAGCCACGACGTGAAGTGCTTTTCGGTGGGCCACTAGCGGAGGTAGGTGCCGCACTCGGCGACCAATGACAGCGCGATGCTGGCTCCGAGGCCGTGGATGGCGGTCACGTCAGTGCCTGTCACCTAGTACAGCATGGCCCGCACGTCGAACTCCGGCGCATCGGCTTGCTTGGTCGTAGTGTGCGGTCCCGGTAGCTCCGTCGCAGACTCGGGCCGACCCGTACTCAGCTGGCGCAACGAGCCCTCAATCTGCTGGTCGCAGTCAGCGATCCGATCCAAGCACGAGTCGAACAGGGCAAGTGTCTGAGGGAGCGCGATCACATGCTCAGGCTGGTAGTTCCCCATTAGCGATGCTCGAATGGTCTGCAGGCTCACACCGCACCGAAAGTCTCGCATGGCCGCAAGTAGGTCGGGATCCTGCTCACCCGCAGCCACGGCGCGGATGATCCTCAGAACGGCGACGCCGCTGATATCGCTGAGCACATGCTGCCGTTGGAGGGTCACCAGCGTCAGCGCCCTTTGCATGTGCTGCGTGTGGGCTAACGCCTACTACAGAGGGCGGTCTCGCATCCGCATGTAGGCTGGCAGCAGACCGATGCCTCAGGCCGGATGGAAGCTTGGCCGCCGCAGTCCGCACACATGCTGGCGTTGCAACCACTGGCATCGTGCACATCGCTTTTGCGCCTCGGAGCGGCCTTGCATCACGGGCCTGGGCGAGCACGACAGCCAAAGCGCCGGACAGGGAAGCGGATCAATCACTTTAATAGACGGGGTGGCACGAAGCGCCACCACAGCTGGATCCGCAGGATCCCTAGGGGCCACATTCGTTGACGGGGATGAAAGCCTCCAATAAGCTGACAGCCACAGTGCCCCCCCTCCTTGTGCAGCCGCTGAATCTCCGCCTGCTCGAGCTTCATCACACGCTTGCCGGCCAACGTGTGCTGCGGGTCGGCCCCCTCGCTTCTTCATCCACGCCTGCATGTGAGTCTCATACACATCCAGCTCGGGTGCGGCTTGTGCCACTGCAACTCCGCGCTTGGTCACCAGCTTGGCCGCCTCGACCTCGAATTCCCGGCTGAACTACCGCCTTGTTTTCATCATCCTTCACAGGATGGAACTTCCACCTTAACAAGGTGTCCTTCAAACTAGCAGCAACCCAGTCCATGCGATTGCTCACTAAATCGGCGCGTCGTCGCCCCCGGCCCACACTGCACGAGGTGTCGCAATTCCAGACACCTCAGCAGCATTGTCAGCCCCTGCCCTCCCCTAATACCGCCTACAGCGCGCGATCGAGATGCGTATACCCGCCGTCCACGAACACCCACTGACCCGTCGTATGTGCGGCACGAGCGGACAGCAGGAAGACCGTTTGGGCCGCGATCTCCTCCGCTGTCGTCATTCGCTGGCCCAAGGGAATCCGACTCGTGATCTCCGCAAGCTTCGAGGTTGGGTCGGGGAATGATTCCAGCCAGTGCCTGTACAGCGGCGTCATGACCTCTGCAGGCACAACCGCATTGACTCGCACACCGTCATTGCGAAGGGCTGCGGCCCATTCGCGCGTCAGGGCCAGTTGAGCTCCCTTCGCTGCACAATAGCCGCTCGTGTTGCCCTGACCTGTCACAGCCGTCTTTGATGAGATATTGACGATCGCACCACGGCTCTTGCGAAGGTGTTCGACGCACAGATGCGCCATCGTGTAGTAGTGAATCAGATTGCGCTCCAGGGAAGCCTCGAAAGCAGATACCCCTGCGTCGAGACCCACGCTGTCATTCACGCCCGCGTTGTTCACCAGGCCGTAAAGGCCGCCCAACTCCTGCACACAGGTTGCCACGGCTAGCCTGCAGGCATCTTCATCGACAAGGTCGAGCTGGAAAAATCGTGCTCTTGGCTGAATCGACAAGAGTGCGTCGGCGAACTCCGTTTCCAGCGAGCTGCGGCCGAACACAACGGGAATAGCACCCTCTGTTGCCAACGCGAGTGTGATCGCGCCGCCAATGCCTGCGCCGCCGCCCGTTACGATGATTCCCTTGCCTTTCAGATCCAAATCCATGACTACACCTCAGATGACACGTCGCGGCGATGCAGATGGGTCTGCAGCGAGGACGCTTTCATCGTGATCGAGAAGCCAGGCTTCTGGGGCGCCATGTAAGCGCCGCCGCGGACGACACAGGGATCCTCAAAGTGCTCATGAAGGTGGTCCACAAACTCGATGACCCGCCCATCCCGCGTGCCGGCCATGCACAAGTAATCGATCATCGACAAGTGCTGGACATATTCGCACAGCCCCACGCCTCCGGCATGCGGGCAAACTGGCAGACCGTACTTGGCCGCCATGAGCATGACTGCCAGCACCTCATTGACACCCCCGAGCCGGCAAGAGTCAATCTGCACCACATCAATCGCGCCACGCATGATGAACTGCTTGAAGATGATGCGGTTCTGACACATTTCTCCCGTAGCGACCTGCATAGGAGCGATTGCTGCTCGAATCTTGCGATGACCCTCGACATCATCAGGGCTGGTCGGCTCCTCAATGAACCAAGGGTCAGCGAAAGCTAAATCGTGGAGCCAGTTGATCGCCTCAGGCACTTCCCACACCTGGTTGGCGTCAATCATCAACTTCCGATCCGGCCCAAGGACATCCCGTGCGATCCGCAGCCGCCGCACGTCATCGCCCCGATCCCGACCGACCTTGAGCTTGATGTGGTTGAAACCAGCATCGACGGCTTCCTTGCATAGGCGGCGCAGCTTGGCGTCATCGTAGCCAAGCCAGCCTGCCGAAGTCGTGTAGCAGGGGTAGCCCTCCGCCTTGAGCTTCGCAATTCGCTCGGCCTTACCTTGTGCGCGCTTCGTCAGGAGGATGAGCGCCTCAGACGGCGTGATGCAGTCCGTGATGTAGCGGAAGTCAATGCATCGGACAAGCTCCTCCGGGGACATGTCGGCGACGAGCTGCCAGACAGGCTTGCCTTCGGCCTTCGCCCAAAGATCCCAGACGGCATTGACGACGGCACCAGTGGCTAGATGAATTGCGCCCTTGTCGGGGCCGATCCAGCGCAACTGGCTGTCTGACGTGACATGGCGCCAGAACCGGCCCATGTCGGCGGCAATCCAGTCAAGGTTCAGCCCCACGACCAAATGGCGCATCGCCTCGATAGCGGCGCAGCAGATCTCGTTTCCGCGCCCAATCGTGAATGTCAATCCGTGCCCTTCGAGTCCGGGGCGGTCCGTCTCGAGGATCAGATAGGCCGCCGAGTAATCGGGATCCGGATTCATGGCATCGCTGCCATCGAGGCTCTTGGAAGTCGGGAAGCGCACGTCGAGGACGCGCATGTTCGTGATGCGAGGCATGGTGATGATGCTTTTTTGGTGTGGGTAAGCCAGGCTCAAGCCTGAACGGTGGTCTGGCACTGCTCGCCCAGCCCACGAATGCCAAGTCGCATCGTCTGGCCTGGCCGCAGGTAGATCGGGTTGGGCTTCTGGCCAAGTCCCACCCCAGGTGGGGTACCGGTGGAAATGATGTCACCCGGCTGCAGGCTCATGAACCGGCTCAAGTAGCTGACCAAAAAGGCGACGCCAAACACCATCGTCCGGGTGTTGCCGGACTGGTAGGTATGTCCGTCCACCTCAAGCCAGAGATCGAGCTCCTGCGGATCTGGAACTTCATCGGCTGTGACAAGCCACGGGCCGATGGGACCGAAGGTGTCACAACCTTTACCCTTGTCCCATTGCGTGCCCCGCTCGAGTTGATACTCGCGTTCTGAGACGTCATTGACCACACAATAGCCAGCGACGCGCGACAGCGCGGATTCTTCGCTGATGTAGCGCCCGCCTTTGCCAATCACTACACCGAGCTCTACTTCCCAGTCGGTCTTATGGGAGCCTCGCGGAATCTGCACAGCGTCGTTCGGACCCACAATAGCACTGGTCCACTTCCCGAACACGACCGGCTCGGCCGGCAACGGCATTCCGGACTCAGCGGCATGGTCCGCATAGTTGAGGCCGATGCAGATGAATTTCCTCACAGCGCCCACGCAGGGACCAATTCGGTAGTCCACGCCCGGCACACCTGGAATGACCGGGAGCTTGCTCAGATCCAAGGCGCGCAGTTTACGAAGGCCATCGGGCAGCAGAACGTCCCCTGCAATATCAGCAACAACGCTCGAAAGGTCACGCATGACGCCGTTAGCATCGAGCGCAGCGGGCCATTCACGGCCAGGTAGGCCGATTCGGAGTAGTTTCATGACAAAGATGTAGTTATGCGCTGTTTCAAACGTTCAGGCCGTAGAACGAGCGCGCGTTCCCAGCCCAGATCTGCTCTTGTTCGCTCGGCGAGAGTCGCAGAAAGAGTTGTTCACAGATGTCCGCCCAGCCACGGTAGTCAGCCGCCAGCGTCAGGACCGGCCAGTCACTTCCCCAGAGCAGGCGCTCCGCCCCAAAGCAATCAAGCAGCCAGTAAAGGACTGGACTCAAATGCCGCATCGCAGCAGTCTTATCGGCAATCTCCCGCGGCTCGGCCTCAGTGAGAAGGCCGGAGAATTTGCAGCGGACTGTAGGAACTCGACTCAGGGACCGAATATCCGTGCGCCACTTCGCCATCGCAAAGCTGTTCCAGCCTTGACTCAAAGGAGGCTTTGCAGCGTGGTCCACCACTATCTGGATGTGGTCATGTGCCACTGCGAAACAGCGAAGCATTTGCAGTTGATTCGGCTTGATCAAAGCATCGAATCGCAAGTCCCGGAGCTCCACGGCTTCCCACACACCAGGGTTTGGACCGTGCAAAAGCCAGGTGGGATCCGCCAGGTCCTGAAGCATCGGGCGCACGCCCACCAGCTTCGGATGACCTGCCAGCATCTCAAGGCGGCCGGGAGCATCGAAGGCGCCAAGATCCACCCAGCCAACAACGCCCGCCACCCAATCCGTCGAATCTGCCAGTTCAAGCATGAACTGTGATTCCGCCTCCGTCGCAGCCGCCTGCACCATCACGGCATGAGACACGCCGGTCGCAGCCAACAATGGCTCGAGGTCTGGCGGAAGATAGTCACGTCGCAACGGCGCGAGCGCGGGACTAGCACCGGCCATCCAATCGTAGTCGCCACGGCTCAGCGACCAGCAATGCTGGTGCGAATCGATCCGCTTCGCGGCTTGTGGCGGCAGGCTGTTCAAATCGTCACTCCACCGTCCACCAAGATGGCTTGGCCCGTGACAAAACTTGATTCGTCACTCAGCAGGTAGACGACCTGCGGTGCGATGTCGTCAACTGTCGCCAAACGACCCATTGGCTGGCGAGCAATGAAGTCCCTTTCCGCCTGAACCGGATCTGCCTGCGCGGCGATCCGCCCGCGCAGCGACGGGGTGTCTACGGTTCCAGGGCAGATCGCATTGCATCGGATTCCGGATCGGACGTAGTCTGCAGCGACCGCCTTGGTCAAACCAATCACGGCTGCCTTGCTGGCGCCGTAAGCAGTGCGATTCGGGAAACCCTTGATAGAAGAGGCCATCGAAGCCATGTTCAGGACCGAGCAGCTTCCCCCTTCCCGTGCTGCTTTGGCAACCATTCCCGGAAGGAATGCCCGGATCATGCGGTACATGCCCGTCACATTCAGATCAAAGCTGAACGCCCAGTCCTTGTCCTCGCAGGTCAGGATATTGCCGTCATGAACGTACCCAGCGCAGTTGAAGAGCGCATCGACCTCGCCAACCTGCTGCGCCAGATCGCCAATCGCCGCAGCGTCCATCACGTTCAGGGTACGCGCCACGATTCGGGAGTCTTCTGAGACGAGCTGTTCAAGAGCCTGCGTGTTGACGTCTGTGGCGATCACCAACGCCCCCTCCCGGGCACAAGCCAGTGCCGCAGCTCTTCCGATGCCTTGACCGGCTGCTGTGATAAGGATCTTCTTGGCTTTTAGTCGCATGGGGCACCTTGATGGAATGTCACTCTTGATGCCGAACGCGCGCCGACCTCAAGTTCATAGGTGAAGTATAAATTCATTAGTGAGTAATTGCGCAAGTGCCCGTACGCCTTGGATGGGGCTGGCGCCAATTTTTACCAGCGAACCATCGTTTCTCCTATGATGACACCTTCGCGGCCTGTAGCCGGCACCCTTCATCGAAAGAGTTGAGAGAGATGCTGAAGAACATCGACCCCATCCTCCCGCCCGATCTTCTTGCGCACCTGCGCGCCATGGGCCACGGCGATGAGGTAGCGATCGTCGATGCCAACTTCCCCGCGAGCGGCACGGCCGCCAGGCTGGTTCGGATGGATGGCGTGTCCTCGACGCAGGCACTCGCAGCGGTTCTACAACTACTTCCGCTGGACACCTATGTGGACAGCGCGGTCCACGTGATGCAAGTTGTTGGCGAGTCAGGCGCAGCGCCGATAGCAGACGAGTACCGCCAAATCGTTTTTGCAGTCGAAGGCGAATCGATGGGGCGACTGGGAGTGCTCGAAAGACACGCCTTTTATGAGCGAGCGAAGAGGTGCTATGCCGTGATCGCGACGGGCGAACTGCGCCTGTACGGCAATGTCATCCTGACCAAGGGCGTCATAGCAGCGAAGCGCTGAACGCAACACCGCTGCTGTTCCAGCCGCCAAAACCAGGACGAACTGATCGAGCCGCGGCGAATCTGAACTGGGATGGGCTTAGTGCTGGGCGCAAGCGGCCCGGGTGGCGTCCGCATCGGCGGTTCGATGACGCCAGCAGACATCACGTCGACGGTGACGGTGCCGAGAACGAGCTGCCCGGCAACTTCCGTCTGCTCATCCAACGCCTGCTCGACCACCTCAAGGCGCTGCAGCAGCAAGTCGACGAGATCGAAGTGCAGATCAACGCATGGCACCGAGCCAGCGAGGTATGCGTCCGGCCAACACGCAGGAGTGCGGTCGTTCAGCGTGCATGTCGGCTTAAAGTCGTGCGCCGTCGAACGTCAATCCATCATGGCTGTCTGGTACATCGAAGCGCATCCTCACGAGACTTGGAAGCAGGCTTCCAGGTCGTTCTGGACGTGGTTCCAGCAGAACACAGCGCTCCAGAACTATGGCTTCAGCGAGGGCGATGCGCATGCCTTGGGCAGCGTCAATCTCCACTGCTTTTGCGTGCCCGATCACCACGGCGCGGCCGTAGGGCTGTTCGAAGATTGGGCGAAGGAGCAAGGCCGTGTGTTCGGGCGGTTGGATGACAGCGTCGTTCGCCTGAGCAGCGGCGACTCGTTCTCGCCCAGCTCATAAGGCACTTGTTGGGAAGCACATGGCCGTCCCGCTGACGGCGTTCAGCGCCAGCGGTGGGGGAGGATGTCACCCACCTTCGTCGCGGGCAGTGTTGGCAACCGTTCCAATACATCGCGCAGGTAGACGTAGGGATCAAGCCCATTGAGCTTGGCCGAGTGGATGAGGCTCATCACGGCCGCTGCCCGCTTGCCCGCGCGCAGGCTGCCGGCGAAGAGCCAGTTCTGCCGCCCGAGCGCAATGGGCCGGATGCGGTTCTCCACCCAGTTGTTGTCGATGGGCAGGCCCCCGTCATCGAGGTAGCGGGTCAGCGCCGCCCAGCGTTTGAGGCTGTAGTCGATGGCTCTGGCAGTGGCTGAGCCATCCGGCACGCGCTGGCGCTGTTGCTTCAGCCACTGGTTCAATGCATCGGCCAGCGGCCGAGCTTCTCGTCGGGCTTCAAGTCTGGCTCGGCTGTCCGCGTTGACCGCCGCTCGCTCCACCTCGTAGAGCTGGCCGAAAAACTTCAGCGCCTGCTCTCCAACCTGACCGCCGTGGTTGGCCCAGAGCTCATGGAACTTGCGCCGTGCGTGCGCCATGCAGCCGACCTCGGTCACGCCCATCTCGAAGCAAGCCTTGTAGCCGACGAAGTCGTCACAGACGAGCTTGCCTTGCCAAGCTGGCTTGCTTGGCATTCCAGGCAGCCCGAGGAAGTCGCGTGAGTGCTGGCCACCACGGCTGTCGGCGAAGTCGAAGACGACGGCCTGCAGCGGGCTGAACTGCGTGCTGCAGTAGCTCCACAAGTAGGCGCGGTGTGTCTTGCCGTGGCCAGGCTTGAGCATGGCCACTGGGGTTTCGTCGGCGTGAAGCACCGGCTGGCGCAGCAGTTCTTCAGCCAGCGCGTCCACCAGCGGCTGCAGTTGCACACCGCACTCACCGACCCACTGGGCCAGTGTGGAGCGAGCGATGGCGTGGCCAGCGCGCTCGAAGATGGCCTCCTGCCGGTACAGCGGCAGATGGTCCAGATACTTGGCAACCAGCACCTGGGCCAGCAGGCCGGTCGTCGGCAATCCCTTGTCGATGATGTGCGGGGCGACCGGTGCCTGCACGATCCGCTCGCAGCACTTGCACACCCACTTGCCGCGGATATGGCGCTCGACGGTGAAGACGCCAGGCTGGTAGTCCAGCTTCTCGGCCACGTCCTCGCCGATGCGCTGCATGGCCTGTCCGCAGCCGCAGGTCGTGTCCTCGGGATCATGGCGCACGTCGCGACGCGGCAGGTGCGGCGGCAGCTTCTCGCGCCGAGGCTGTTGCCGTTCACCAGCAGCGCGGCCTGGCTGCAGCGCCTCAATCTCGGCGGCAACGGCCGCGAGGTCGCTGTCCAGCGTCTCGTCCAGGAAGCTCTTCTGCTCGGCGCTGAACCGCTCGCTCTGAGCGGCGAACTTCAGCCGCTTGAGGATGGCGTTCTCGTGCGTGAGCTTGTCGATGACGGCCTGCTTGAACGCGGCCTCGGCACGCGCGGCGCGCAGGGCATCGCGCAGTTGCTGGGTATCGAGTGCGTCGAGGTCGTCGGCAATCACGAGTGGTGATGCTGCCCGCCGTGAGCCTCGCCGCCCATCGGCAGATGCCGCAATGGACGCGGAGCTACAGCAGCGTGATGACGCCGGCCTCGCCGACGTGCTGCCAGGGCAGGCCAAGCACCAAGGCGTCGAACTGAGTGCGGCTCAGGCTCAGCGTGCCGGACACGTCGCGGGGCCAGACGAAGCGGCCGGCGTTGAGGCGACGTGCCGCCAGCCACACGCCAATGCCGTCATGCACGAGAACCTTCATGCGATTGGCTCGGCGGTTGGCGAACAGGTAGGCGTGGTGAGGGCGCGCTGCGCCGAACACGGCCACCACGCGCCGCAGCGCAGCCTCGGTGCCGGCCCGCATGTCCAGCGGCTCGACCGCCAGCCACACCGCATCGACCCGGATCAACGCAGCATCTCGCGCAGCCAGGCGGCGCAGGACGCAGCGCCCGCCATCGGCCAACGAACCCGTACATGGACCGGGCCGCGCTGCAGTTCCAGCTCGATGGACTGCGGCGGCTCGCATGGTGGCGCTTCGGTGACCACCGAGACCGGGACGAATGCAGGGGAGCCTGCGGGCTCGCCATCATGCCCAGCCAAGCGCCGCCACTTGTGCACGAGGTTGGCGTTGAGGCCGTAGCTCATTGCTACTTGGGCCACAGATGCGCCCGGCGCCGCGCATGCGGCGATGACTTGGCGCTTCAGCTCTGCATCGTGACGCCGGCGACTGGCCGGCTTGGCGTCTGACATGGTGTCCACCTATTTGCGTTGGTGGACACCATCCTGGCGGCCTCAGCGCGCCGGTTCAAGGTGAGTTGGCCGGACGCATACCCAGCGAGGCCAGCCAGCGTCTTGAGAAGGTCCTAGGCATCAGGCCCCTGACTGCGAGCGCCCTGGTCGCTAGCATTGGCGACGCAAAGAACTTCGACAGCGGCCGGCAGTTCGCCGCATGGCTGGGCGTGATCCCGCGACAGCACTCCAGCGGCGGCAAGCCGACGCTGCTGGGGATGAGCAAGCGCGGAGAGGCATACCTGCGCACGATGCTGATTCACGGTGCTCGCTCCGTCATCTACACGGCGACCCAGAATGCCGATCCAGACAGCTGGCTGGTCGAGATCACAACGCGCCGCAACAAGGACGTTGCAGCGGCCGCGATGGCGAACAAGACCGCGAGGACAGTCTGGCCGCGACTGGCGCACGGGCGAGAGTTCAGGGCTGGCTGCGCCGCGGCCTAACCAGACATCGACGACATCGACACGAACAGGAGAACCCCACCGCCGATTGCTCAGGCAACCAGCAAATTTGATGGCACGATAGGTCAGACCGTGGTTGGCACAGCCCGCGCCGTGCCGGGATGAAGCCAATGTTCGCTCATAACACCACTGGTTATGAAGGCTCGCAAGACCCTGACGCATCCAAATAACCGGACCAGAGGCAAGCGGCACAATCAAGCTTTAAGAACTTACCAAAACAGCGACATTGGATGCTGCGCCCCCTTGTCCTGAGACGCTGGGCCGCGAATAAAGGGGGAATTCGCCGCGTGGGCCTTGTCCGCGCGTCGGCGGTCAACGTGTGCAACGCTCCTTGAAGTCATCGATCAATGCAGCAATGAAGACCGTCTCCAATGCTTACTCTTCCGCCAGAAGCTCGGCGCGCAGAGCCCGCGACACCCAGCGCCCGTCAACCTATGTTTCCGCAGCGCAGACGCGTTCTCTCCTTGCCAGCAGCCTCACTTCCCGGACGGAGCGACTGCAGGCCGGCGACATGATCACGACGGAGCAGGCCGCCGAGCTTGCGAGCACTACACGGGTGATGATCAACGCCTGGATCGCCAAGGGTCGTGCCATCGGCCTGACCGAGACGCGCCGGGGCTTTCGGCTGCCGAAGTGGCAGTTCGAACCCGCGCTTGGGGATGTGATTCCCCAACTCGCCAAGGCACTGGAGACCAGTGATGGCTGGACCTTGCTGTCGTTTCTGGAGACACCGTTGGGCGGCCTCAGGGGCAGGACCCCTCGCCAAGCGATCGAACAAGGCGACACGGCACGGGTGCTCGAGCTTGCTGCTGCGGAGGGCACTTGATCGACAGACATGAAACTCGCCGATCTGGAATTCGGTCCCAGCTTTGATCTCCCGCAACCAAACGCATGAGCTGGCACCTAGGCCCAGGAGCATGGCTTCCCCGGCATTGTCTGTTGTTCCGCTCAGCAGCACGACATGCACTGTTACGCGATCTTCGGCGATGCGATCGCTGGCTTGCTCGCCGTTTGGTCGGAGCGCTTGATTGCGCTCAGCACTGGCAATCTGCATGCGTTCCTGGCTGGCGCAATCAAGGGCTCTCGGGTGCCACTGATGCGTTGATGCGACTCGATCTGCTCATGCCAGTGAATCGCCGCGCAAGATGCGCAAGAAGTTTGGGATCTCAGACAGCCGATTCATGTCAGAGCAACGGGAACACCCTAACTGGACAGGTCCATAGACTCTTGATGCAATGTCGCATCCTTCTCCCGTTTTCCATGAAACTCATCGGCTTCTGGCTCCTGATCGTGCTAGCGGTACTCGTGCCCGCGACGGCGAGCGTGGCCACGTCGATGTTCTGCCCGACGATCTCCGTGGCGAAGGTGAAGGCGCCCGGGCAGGTTGCCCAGACCAAGAACCTCGGCAAGCATGCGGCACTATCCGGCGTACATGCCAGGCCAGCAGGTGCGAGGGCTCCGGGCAAGAAGGCTGTTGCGGCCGATACCCATGGGCAGACCAAGCATTGCTGCGACGCATCTCCTTGCTCCCACTGCACGAGCTGCGGCTCATGCGTGTCCATGGCAACCGAGCTCGCACTGGGCGCTGCCGATCATCCGCTGGTGGAACTGGTTCTGCCGGACCCGGGCGGACCACGCGCCGAGTTCCTGCTGTCCGGTCAGGAGCGGCCACCCCGAGCCAGCTGACTCAGCACGACCGCCACCCCGCGGCCTGCGCGAATGCGCACGCCGCGATGGACTGGCAAAGCGTCGGTTGAGTTGCATGCGTTGGCAGCTGGAACGCGTCATTCCCCATTGATCTCCAGCAAGCGGCTCGTTCCGCATCCATAGCCATGTGCTCGCCGACGAACCCTTGGTTCGAAGGTGCCTGATCTCAAGCGTCGCCCCGTTGTGGCCGCGCTCGGCACCGTACTAGATGCACATGATGTCTACACAACTCACGCGCACCGCCGTAGCGACGGCCGTCCTGCTTTTCGTCAGCCATGCCCTCGCCCAACAGGGCGCTCCCGCCAGTTCCGATGCGCAGCCGGCATCGCTTGAGAAAGTCCAGATCACCGGCAGCCGGATCAATCTGAAGCAGGCTCAGCTCTCGGGCGTGGGCCCAGTCACCGTCATCGACGCGGAAACCATTCAGCGCACGGGCGCCATCTCTGCCGAGACGCTGCTGCAGCGCCTGCCGGCTTCGGCCGGCACGGCTGGCAACCAGACCAGTGCCTACTGGACGGGCAACGGCTACGGCACGACGCAGGTCAACCTGCGTGGCCTGGGCATCAACCGCACGCTGGTGCTGCTCAACGGCCGCCGCGTCGTCAACGGGGGCACGGGCGCCAACAGCTCGGTCGACCTCAATATGATCCCGGTCGCCATGATCGAGCGCGTCGAGGTGCTCAAGGATGGCGCGTCGGCCATCTACGGCGCGGACGCAGTCGCCGGCGTGGTCAACATCATCACCAAGAGCGGTCTGAAGGGCGGCGAGGCCTCGGTGCGCTATGGGCAGACCAGCCGTGGCGACGGCGAGGAGACGGCCATCGACCTGGCCTATGGGCTGCAAGGCGCGGCCGGGTCGCTGGTCACCGGCATCAACTACTCAGAAAGCGGCGCCATCAACATGGCCACGCGCGCACCGTGTGGGCTGCGCGAGGTCGCCGGCAAGCTGGAGTGCGTGGGCAGCTCGTCCACAATCGGCGGCCGCGCCCGTCTCGCCGATGGCCAGCGGATCAATTTCAAGCAGATGCCCGGCGGCAACCCGAACTTCTATGAGCCGTACTCGGCGGCCAAGCACAACTACAACAGCAATCCGGCGCTGAACGCGGTCAACCCGATCAAGCGCCTGAACCTCAGCGCGTTTGGCACGATCAATCTCGCCGAGGACACGAAGCTGTTCACTGAAGCGCTGTTCTCGCACCGTGAGTCCAACCAGCTAGCTACGCCGGGCACGCTCGGCGTATATCGGCCGATCAACATTGCGGCAAATCACCCAACGAACCCGACCGGCCAGAGCCTCGTGCTGGAGCGCCGACGCCTTGAAGAAGGCGGTACGCGCACATTCGGCCAGGAGTCGAACATCTTCCGCATCGTGGCCGGTGCCAAGGGCAGCTTCGGCAACAGCTGGGACTGGTCGGCGGCCGTGAACTGGGGGCGCAACACTGGCGTGGACAGCACCACCAACGTGGCCAACCTGGACCGCGTGGACCAGACGCTGGACCGCACCAAGTGCAGCACCGCGGCGGGTGCCGCGATTCCCTGCGGCAACTACCTGGGCTATGGCAATCTGACGCCAGAAGTGCTCCGCTACATCATGGCGACGACGCGCGATACGGGCGGCAACGACCAGAAGGGTGTCAGCGCCAATATTAGCGGCGAACTGTTCGACCTGCCGGCCGGTACGGTGGGCTTCGCGGCAGGCGCGGAAATGCGCAAGGAAAGCGGCTGGAGAAATCCTGACAACCTGACCGTCATCGGCGTGGCGAACACCAACCGCCAGGATCCGATTGCCGGCAAGTACACGGCGCGCGAGGTGTATGCCGAACTGGCCGTGCCGCTGCTCAAGAAATTGCCATTCATCGAATCGCTTCAGTTCAACACCGCGGCGCGCTATTCCGACTACAGCCTGTTCGGGTCCAAGAGCACCTACAAGGCCGGCCTGGACTGGCAGGTGCTGCCCAGCCTCAAGTTCCGCTCCAACCTGTCGTCGGCGTTCCGCGTGCCCAACATCCCCGAGCTGTATGGCGGTGTGTCCGAGGGCAACCTCACGACGACCGACCCGTGCAGCAACTGGAGCGCGTTGCCGACCTCGTTGGTCGTCTCGCAGAACTGCCAGGCGGCGGGCGTGCCCGCCGGCTACAAGCAGCTTGGCAACACCATCCTGACTACCGTCGGCGGCAACCCGAACCTGCGGCCCGAGGACGCCAAGACGATGACCGCCGGGGCGGTCTGGGCTCCGACCAAGACGCTGACGCTGACCCTGGACTACTACAACATCAAGATCACCAACGCGATCCAGAGCGTGGCCGGTTCGACCAAGCTGGCGGTTTGCTACAACACGCCGGGCCTGGCGCACATCTTCTGCAGCCCGGCGAGCTTCACCCGCAACAAGACGACCGGCGAGATTGATTTCCTCTCTTCACAGCCCGTCAATGCGGCGGACGAGAAGATCTCTGGCTTTGACGTGGGGGCGCTTTACGAATTCAACGTGGCTGGCATCACGACGACGCTCAATGCGGAGGCTTCGTACCTGAAGAACTACCAGGTGCGTCCCTTCCCGGGCGCAGACGCGATCGACTACACGGGCAAGATCACCGGCGGTCGAGGCAGCTACACCCAGTGGCGTTCTCTGAGTTCGGTCACCATGGCCAAGGGCCCGTGGTCGGGTTCCTACACGCTGCAATACATCGGCTCGGCGGACGACATCAACGCGGCGCCGACCGCCATCGGCGCCAAGGCGCCCACCGTGACCTACCACTCGGTGCAGGTGAAATACGCATTCAACAAGCAGCTCGATCTGGCCCTCGGCGTCGACAACCTGTTTGACAAGAAGCCACCGTTCATCCAGTCGTACACCGATGCCAACACGGACACCATGACCTACGACCTGCAAGGGCGCCGTTGGCACGTTCGCGCCGGCTATCGCTGGTAAGCCCAGCAAATCGGTACGGCGCCGCAGACTGCCGTCTGTGGCGCCTCACGAACGAATGAACGCAGTGAGACAAAGCTTATGAACCTGCCCTTCTGGGTGCGCCGAGCCCACAAATGGATCGGCCTCGTCATCGGCGTCCAGGCCTTGCTCTGGATGCTCAGTGGCGTCTACATGACGGCCATTTCTTTGGAGGTGATCCATGGCGACCATCTCGCCCACGTCTCCGACGCTCCGCTGGACCGGCGCGCCGAGCGGCTGAATGTCGCGCAACTCTCGGAGATCCATCCAGGCTTCGAGTATTTCAAGCTCAAGCGTTTCCTCGGCAAGGAGGTCTATGAGCTCAAGGGCGGCGGCAAGGCCAGCCTGGTGGACGCCGGTACCGGCGAGTTGCTGAACCCGCTGCCGCGCGCGCAAGTGGTGGCGCGCGCCAAGGACATCTACCAGGGTGAGGCCGAGATTCGCGAGGTGACCTGGATCACCCAGGCGCCCCAGGAGGTGGCCAAGCGACCGGTGCCGATGTGGGCGGTGCGTTTCGATGACCGCGCCAACACGACGCTGTACTTTGCTCCCGACACGGGCGACCTGCTCGCCCGCCGCCATGACCTGTGGCGTTGGTTCGACTTCCTGTGGATGTTCCACATCATGGACTACGACAAGCGGACCGACGTCAACAACAGCTTGCTGCGTGTGGCGGCGGGAGTGGGCCTGGTCTTCGCGCTCAGCGGCGCCTGGCTGGTGTTCTACAGCTTCCGTCGGAGGACCCAGCCATGACGCCTTGGATGCGCAAGATTCACAAATGGATCGGCCTGTTGATCGGCCTGCAGTTGGTGCTATGGATGTCCAGTGGCCTCGTCATGAGCCTGCTGGATGCCGAGAAAGTGCGAGGACGCGAGTTCCGTGCACCAGCGCCGGCCAATCAGCCTTGGCCGTCCAATGCCATCGCAGCCGGGCCTTTGCTGGCTTCCGCGCGCGAGCAGGCGATGACCGCCTCGACCGGCTGGCTGTTGGACCGCCCGGTCTACCGGTTGACCGGGGAGAAGTCGACCTTGCTGATCGACGCGAAGAGCGGTGAACGTGTCGACCTTGATGCGTTGCTGGCGCGACGCCTGGCGCAGGCCTCGTACACCGGCGCCGGCAGTGCCAAGCCGGCTGAACTGGTCGAGTCTGCGCTGGAGACGCGAGGGTATGAGGGCAAGGTCTGGCGTGTGGCATTCGCCGATGACGAGGACACCACCGTCTACCTGTCGCAGCAGGGGGATGTGCTGGAGCACCGCAACAGCACCTGGCGGCTGTTCGACGTGTTATGGATGCTGCACATCATGGACTACACCGGGCGAGAGAACTTCAACAACCCGCTGGTGGTTACTGCGGCGGTCGGTGGCTTCTGGCTGGCGCTCAGCGGCATCTGGTTGCTGTTCACGAGTTTCAGTTGGGCGGAGTTCATCCCGAAGCGCTGGCGGTCGACGCGGGTGCTGATGGTCCACGCGCCGGACGGCAGTCGCCTGCGCAGCCTGCGTGCCCACGCAGGTGACACCGTCTTCTTGGCGCCGGCGCAGCAAGGGCTCCAACTGCCTTCCAACTGCGGCGGTGGACAGACCTGCGGCCTGTGCGAGGTGCGAGTCCGCGGCGCTGCGCCGGAGGCGACCGCATCCGACCGCGCGCTGATCTCACCGTCCCGGATCGAGGCCGGCTGCCGGCTGGCCTGCAACCTCAAGCTCGACCGCAATTTGGATGTGGAGGTCAAGGGCGGCGCCGAACTCGGCACCGTCAAGGAAGCCGAGGTGGAGCAGGTCCGTGCCTTGTCCCCCTTCCTTCGCGAGGTGGTGTTGCGCCCCGGTGGCAAGCCGGGGCCGGAATATCGTCCAGGCGCCTATATCCAGATCCATGTGCCGGCCTACCGCATGGGCAAGCACCAAATCGACACGCCGCAGGAGCACCACTCCGCGTGGGCCGGCCTACACCTGCCGGCGCAATGGTCCAGTGGTGCGCTGCTGCGCAGGTCGTATTCCCTGTCGGCACCTGTGCAGCGGACCGATGGTCGGCTGACGTTGCTAGTGCGCTTCTGTCACGGCAAGCAAAGCGGCGGCAAGCACCATCCACCGGGCAAGGGCTCGGCCTATGTCTTCGGGCTCAAGGCGGGCGACAAGCTGCAGTACAGCGGGCCGTTCGGTGACTTCGCGATCCAGCACGGCCAGCGCGAGAAGATCTTCATTGGTGGCGGAGCGGGAATGGCGCCGCTGCGCGCCATGGTGCTCGACCTGCTGGACTCGGGGGCGACCGAGCCGATCCACTTCTGGTACGGCGCGCGTACGGCGGCCGAAGCGCCCTATGTGGACGAGATGCTGGCTCTTGCCAAGCGCCATGAAAACTTCAGCTGGCAGCGGGTGTTGTCCGAGGACCGCGGTGCAGAGCATCCCGTGGGATTGGTCCATGACGTGGCCAGAGAGAAGCTGCTGCGGTCGCATCCCGACCTGCAGGCCTGCGACTTCTACCTGTGCGGGCCACCGGCAATGCTTGCCGCGACACGCATGATGCTCAAGCAGTTGGGCATCTCTGACGACAGGGTCGCGTTCGACGACTTCAAGATCTGAGCGCGGCTGCGACGCGGTGGAATTCCGCGTCGCGAATATCTGCGCCCTCCCAGGGTCTTCGTGACCCTGGGTTCAGAAGGAAGCCTGGATCCTCGCAGAGCGTTCGTGCCGAAGCCGTGAGCGGCTGACCGCCGTTTCAAACTCAAGCATCACACGCCAGGCAGCAGCGTGTCGCGAGTTTCCGGAACTCCGCATCCACCTCCTCCGCGGGCTCATGCGCGCCGCTGGCAAGCCAACTCGTCAGGACGGACATGAAGGCGCCGGTGAAGAAGCGCATTGCCAGCTCAGGGCATCGAGCGGGCCTCGGCCCGCCGGTAGCCAGCTCTCGTCGTACATGCTCCTGGACCAAGTCGCGCAACGCGTCGAACGCGACATCGCGCCCGCGACTCAGGCCCAACGCCCGGATATGGCGCAGATGCTCCTTGGCATGCCTGAGCAACGGCAAGCTGACGCTGAATGCCATGCCCCGGGGATCGCACAGCAGCGAGTTGAGCGTCCAGGATCCGAACCCAGCTTCGCTTCAGGTCATCCTTGCCGCGGAAATGCTCATAGAAGGTCGAGCGGCCAATATTGGCAAGATCGCAAAGCTCTTCGACGGTGATCGACTCGTAGTCCTTTGACAGCGTCAGGTTGAACAAGGCGTCCTGCAGTGCGCGATGGGTTCGGGAGGTGCGGCGATCAACTGGCGACGATGGCATGGCAGGCAGACAAATGTGGCGCTGTGTCCGGATCTGGGCAGGCGTGGCTTGCTGTTCATTGACCAACCGCACATGCCTTCCTAGACAAGATGGCTTCGTGATGTCGGGCGGCCCGACCCCTGCGATGCCGTAGGTTGCAGGCGCAAGGGCTGCAGAGCTACACCAAGGCACCCGGCAGGCGGTCTGCCGGGGCGTTGCGAGTGAGCAAGGAGTCGGGCCATGGGCAAGGAATCTAGCACCCTGTTCGTCGGGTTGGACGTCCACAAGGACAGCATCGACATCGCCGTGGCGGACGCGCCGCGCGACGCCGAGATCCGGCATGTCGGCAGCATCAAGGGCGATCTCGCGTCCCTGGACAAGGCCGTGCGCAAACTCGTCAGTCGCGGCCAGCCGCTGCACATCGTCTACGAAGCCGGCCCGTGCGGCTTTGTCATCCAGCGCCACCTCTGCGCCCAGGGGCCTGCGCTGCGATGTGGTCGCCCCGTCCAGCATCGCCCGCCCACCTGGCGAGCGCATCAAGACCGACCGGCGCGATGCCATGCTGCTGGCCCGGCTCGCGCGCTCGGGCGACCTCTCGGTGGTGCGCGTGCCCGATGCGGCCGACGAATCCGTGCGTGACCTAGTGCGTGCCCGCGAGGACGCCGTGCGTGAGCAGCGCAATGGCCGTCACCGCCTCAAGGCGCTGCTGCTGCGCAACGGCATTCCCTACGCCGGCAAGTCCTCGTGGACGGCGGCGCACCTGCGCTGGCTGGCCACGGTCAAGCTCGGCCATACGGCCCAGCAGATCGCCTTCCAGGAATATCTGCACGCCATCACTCAAGCCGGCGAGCGCATCGCCCGCTTAGAGCAGGCGCTGCGCGACGCGCTGCCGCACTGGCGCTTGCTGCCCGTGGTGCAGGCGCTGCAAGCCCTGCGCGGCGTGCAGTTGATCGCGGCGATGACGCTGGTGGCGGAGTTGCAGGACTTCCTGCGCTTCGAGTCGCCGCGCCAGTTAATGGCCTACCTGGGACTGGTGCCCACGGAGCACAGCTCCGGCCCCAAGCGCCGGCAAGGCGCGATCACCAAGGCGGGCAACAGCGCAGCGCGACGCATGCTGGTCGAAGTGGCCTGGCATTACCGGATGGAGCCCCGGGTGAGTCCGATCATCGCGGCACGCCAGGACGGGCTGCCCGAGTGCGTGACGCAGATCGCGTGGAAGGCGCAGACGCGGCTGTGCAACAAGTTCAAGCGCTTGAGCGCGCGCCGGCTCATGAAGACCAAGGCCGTGGTGGCGGTGGCGCGCGAGCTGGCCGGGTTCGTGTGGGCGATCGGGCGCGAGGTGCAGCTCTCGGGCTGGGCGGGCATCAAGCCACCGCTGCCGGTGGTAGCCGCGTGAAGGTCGTCCTGATGAACAGCGCCGCGCCAAGGAGGTGACACACCCGCATTTGCACCAGAGGCCGGACGGGGAACGCGGCGCAGCCGCGGCCATCAAGGGAACCCTCGACCACGTTATTGAGCGTGAACGCCGCGCGAGTGGCCGGATCGACCTCAGCCCCTAGACCGAAGGCAGCCCTGCGACGAACACTTGTCTTGAGGTAGCCAACCCTCGCATATCAGCATGATCAACCGTCGCGCATCCACATCGGGTGGCAACTCAGGCTCCGTCGCGTTCCCCGTCCGGCAACAGGTTCAGTTCAATATCTGCACCGCAGAGGACCGGGTCTTGCCGCTTGACAGGAAGAAGCCATATCAACGTGTAGGGCAGCCTACCCCACTCGATTTATGCAACTCAATCCATCATGGCGTAAAGCGCGTTTGCTCGTCCACCTCGTCGGCTCGCTGGCGTGGCTGGGTGCGATTGCTGCCTATTTCGCGCTCGCCGTCAGAGGTTTTACCGGAGCGGCCGACCTTGGCACACGCGCGGCTTACATGAACATGCTGGATGTTGGCTGGCACGTTGTCGTGCCGCTGGGGGTGGTTTCGGTTGCGACTGGGGCTGTCCAGGCATTGGGGACACCATGGGGCCTGCTGCGCAACTACTGGGTGATCGTCAAAATGGGAATCGGCATCCTTGCCCTTGGCATCATGCTGCTCCACATGGGGCCAACCGACGAGCTTGCGCTGGCGGCTGCCCAAGGCGATATACGGCCGGCAGATCTGCGGGGACTGCGGCTGCAGCTGGTGTTGGACTCGGCGGCCGCCCTCGTCGTGCTGTTGATTGCGGCGGCGCTCGGTGTCTACAAACCGCGCGGCCAGACGCCATGGACTCGCCCGCGCGACGGCGCCGTGCCCGGCACCTCGTCACCGGGACGCTGGCTGAAGGTTCTTACCGTTGCAGCTGCCTTGGCGATCGCCGCGATCCTCATTGCCCATCTGACCGGCCACAGTCCGCACCAGCACTGAGGCTCGCTGGCTACAGCGCCCATCCGGCTCGACCAGTGGCGCCAGTAGCACACCGTTGGCGCCGTCTAGTCTCGGGCTCTTCAGCTCGTGATGTCCTGAATCACCCTCGAGCACGGCGACATCAGGAAGGGACAATGGCGAGATGATCCCGACTGAACTTCAACCGGCGAGCTGAACAGGCCCCTCATGAAAACAATCCAATCACTCCCGCGCTGCCTGAACGCAGCCGTCTTTTCGGCCACCTCCTTGGCGGCAATGCTCGCTTCTGAGCCAGCGCAGGCCGACGATCACCTGGTCGAAATCCAGTGGCGCGCCGATGGCGGCTTCGAGTACAGCGGCACCATCCAGCCCGGCAAGTTCGTCGAGGTCTGCGGCAAATTGAGCAAAGGCACGGCGGTGAAGTGGCAGTTCGAAACATCGGCCGCCACCGACTTCAACCTTCACTATCACCAGGGCAAGGAAGTGATTTTCCCAGCCAAGGTGAACGGGGCGGAACAGGGCGTTGCGACGCTGGAGGTGATGCTGGACCAGGACTACTGCTGGATGTGGAAGAACAAAACCTCGCAGCCCGTGACCCTCAAGTTGAGTTTGAAGCGCTGAGATCGGAAGGCTGGGGTTGTACCGTCAACCCCAGCGGTGTGAACGCAGCCACTGCAGTGTCGGCTCGCGACTTCGATGCCCCGTCAGCCGAGGTCAGGTCAGCTTGAAGGATCTGCAAGTTCCGGCGGACTTGGCGCCGGTGTGCCGTCACCCTAAGGTTGGCCGGTCGCGATTTCGCGAATTCGGGTGGGTCCCCACCAGATCAGGGACAGCGCAGCCCCGAGCAACAGAATGGCAGCGGCGGCCCAGAACGGCGCCATCGGCGTGAAAGTGAACAGCGAGCCCGCGCTCATCGAGCCGAGAGCCTGACCCAGATTGCCGGCGGCGGCCTGGCGGCCGAGCAGCGCACCAGGTGCGTCTGCCTTGCGCTCCAACAGCTCGTAGGACAGCACCGGCCCGACCATGCCTGCACCCGTGGCCACCACTGCAATCATCAGACCGAGCGAGCCTGCGTCGGGAACCAGCGATGCGAACACCAGGACGAGTGCCGAGCCGGCGAACGCGATGGCGATCCAGCGGTGATCGACGCGGCGGCGCACCACTGACAGCAGCAAGGTCGACTGAGCCGCAAGCATCGCCAGGCTGCAGGTGATGAACATCGCCGCCATCGTCGTCGTAGGCAGGCCCAGCGTCTGGCTGCCGAACAGGTTGAAGCCGACTTCAAACGTGCCGACCACGAACGAGGCCAGCAACGCGAGCAGCATCGAGGCATGCACAAAGCTCCGGCGTGCGTCGTCGCCAATCCGCACTTCTTTTCCAGCCTGCACTGCCGCAATGACGCGATTTCTGCCAAGGCACGTGGGAGCGAGCAGCAGCAGCGGCACGCCCGCCGCAGCGACGGCCAATGCGGGCCAGTTCAACATGCTCCCCATCTCTCCCACGGCTGTGCCCATCACCGGCCCGGCAAGCCAGGTACCGAATGCAGGGCCAGCCAGGAATCCGGTGAAGGCCGCGGTCCCAAGCAACACGAAGCGACGGCTGCGATCCACCGTCGTGCTGCAGTCGGCGATGTACGCCTGGGCAGTGGGCATGATCGCGGCAGCACCGGCTCCGGCCAGCAAGCGCGCGGCGTATACCGCGATGAGGTTAGAGGCCAGTGCTGTTGCCGCGCTGCCGATGAGGAACATGATGAGGCCGACCAACAACACTCCGACGCGCCCGTGTCGATCAGAACGTAAGCCCCAGAGCGGCGCAAAGAGGAACAGCGCAAACAGGTAGACACCGCCCAGCATGCCGACGTGCCAGGCCACCGTTGACGCCGGAACCTCACCGAGAAATCGCTGCAAGTACCGCCCCGTCAGTGGCAGTCCGGCACCGTAGCCGAGTGAAACGACAAAGACCATGGCGGCCAGAAGCTGCAACGCGCCCTTCGCCATCGATGTCGACGAGTGCGTTGCTTGATCGCGGCTGCGGCGCGCGTCCGTGCCCATGCCGCTAGCGCCCCGCGATATGGAGCGCACAACCCGCGAACCAGGCCAGGGCGGGAATCAACAACAGCCATCTGAAGTCGGACTGGAGATTGAAGTTGATCGCGCTCATGAGCACGACTGTCACCGCCCCAGATAGTGCAAGAGCCCCAGTCTTGCCCACCCAGCCAGAGGGTGCTGCCGCCTTCGCAGCAAACACGGTCAGCACGTCGGCACCCGTGATGAACCCGCCCATCACGACAAACACGCGGTGCAACCAGCTCTCGAGGCCAGGAACTGCGTTGCGAACCTGGGCAAGCGAGGCACCCATGAAGCGCGTGTCTTCCGGCAGCAGGGGTGGTCTCAAGAACATGAAGTACAGACCCAGCGCCACCAGCCAAAGGCCACAGGCTGTCAGTACCCAAGTCGAGACCTGGCGAGCTTTGAGGCGCGCCCGCAAGCGCTCCGGCCCTGAGCGTCCGGTGGCAACAGCCGTCCGGCTCCAGGTGCCCATCCTGTGGCGCCTCAAAGAACCACCGGCCGGTCCGCCAGCTCGTTCGTGCCCGCGTCCGCTGGGAAGTGCCGCGCAAGATGCTGGGTCACTGCCTGAACGCCAGCGACCACGCCGGCTTCGTAGTCCGACCGCGTGAACGCCGCCTCCATTTGCTGGCACACCTGGCGCCAGGCGTCCGCACCGACGTTGGCGTGGATGCCTCGGTCCGCAACGATCTCCACGGCGCGGTCGGCGAGCAGCAGGTAGATCAGCAAGCCGTTGTTGTGCTCGGCGTCCCAGACGCGCAGCCGGGCAAACAGCTCGATGGCCCGCTCCCCGGGAGACTGCCCCCGGAATAGCGGCGCGCCGTCCAGCGCTGCCTCTACGACGAACCGGATCTCGCCGGCGTGCGCGGCCTCGCTGGCCTTGATCGCATTCTCGATCGCGTCCAACGTGCTGTTTGGAAAGGCCCGTGTGACCGCGGCGCGCGTGGTCAGCAGGTGCTTGAGGATGCGCTGGATTTTCATGCTCACCACCTGCCTGATGCGCCGCCGCCGCCGAAGCCGCCACCGCCGCCGCCAAATCCACCGCCGCCCCCACCTCGGCCGCCGCCGTAGTAGCCACCCATGCCGCCCACGCCCTGCCCTCTCATTCCTAGGCCCAACCAGGTGACGAACAATGCGATCACACCGGCCCCCAGCGCCATCGACATCGCGCCGACGATGAACCAGGCCAGCACCGCGACCACGCCGCCGGTGACCAGCGCCCCCGGCAGCTTGCCCAACGTGGCGCGCAGCACCCCGCCGACTGCAAGGGCCAAGATGAAGAGCACCGGCAGGTACTGCTGAATCGACCCAGTGCCGCGAGTGGGCAGGCTGCTGGGCTCGGGCAGCGGTTCGCCTTCGACCACGCTCATCATCTGCGCCAGCCCCGCGCTGACGCCGCCGGGGAAGTCCTGCGCCTTGAAGCACGGCAGGATGGTCTCTTCGATGATGCGCTTGCTGGTGAGGTCGTTGAGTGCGCCTTCCAGGCCGTACCCGACCTCGATACGCACGGCGCGGTCGTCCTTTGCCACCACGAGAATCGCGCCGTCATCGACGCGTTGACGGCCGAGCTTCCATTTCTCCGCCACACGGATGGCGAACTGCTCGATGGCCTCCGGCGCGGTGGACGGCACCATCAGCACGGCCAGCTGGCTGCCCTTCCTGGCCTCGAACGCCGTCAGCGTCTGCTCAAGCTTGGATTTTTGTTCCTCGCTCAGCGTGGAGGTCAGGTCGGTGACATGCCCACGCAACGCCGGCACGGGGATCTGCGCCACGGCGAGGGCGGCCCAGCAGAGCGCACAGGCGAGCAGGCCCGCCCAGGCTGTGCGCCACAGGGCCGGCGCGTGGCTCACTTGCCTGCTCCGGACGCGGGCGGCGTGTCGAAGGCCACGCTCGGCGGCTTCGAGATCTCCTTCTCGTTCTCAACATTGAAGTTAGCCTTCTCCTTATAGCCCATCACCTTCGCGGTGACGTTGGAAGGGAAGGAGCGCACCGTCACGTTGTAGTCCTGCACGGACTTGATGTATCGGTTGCGCGCGACCGTGATGCGGTTCTCGGTGCCCTCCAGCTGGGCGGACAGGTCGCGAAAGCCCTGGTTAGCACGCAGGCTCGGGTAGTTCTCCGAAACGACCATCAGCCTCGACAACGCACCGGTCAGCTCGCCCTGGGCGGCCTGGAACTTCTGGAAGGCCGCGGGGTCGTTGACCAGCTCGGGCGTGGCCTGGATGGACGTGGCCTTGGAGCGCGCGGCGATCACCTGGTTGAGTGTGTCCTGCTCGAACTTGGCCTCGGCCTTGACGGTGGCAACCAGGTTGGGCACCAGGTCAGCGCGCCGCTGGTACTGGTTGATGACCTCGGACCAGCTCGCTTTGACCTGCTCGTCGGTGGTTTGGAAGGTGTTGTAACCGCAACCGGTGAGGGTCAGCGTCACGGCCAGGGTGACGGCTGTCAGGCGTTTTTTCATGTTCAGTTCTCCAAGAAGCCAGATTGACGGGTGAATCCACAGTCCGGCGTGGGCCCAGGCCCGGCCGGTTGTGAAGCAGCGCGCGATGAGTGCGTCAAGAGCGTCATACCGCAGCGCCAGCGGAAAGCTTGGCGGCGACCGGCCGCGCGCCACGCGATCTCGTCTTCTTGATGCCGTCCAGTCTGGTGCGATTGAGCATCAACGCATTGATGGCCACGACCGCCGAGCTGCCCGACATCGACAGCGCCGCGATCTCCGGCGAGAGCGTGAACGGGTAGAACACGCCCGCCGCCAGCGGAAACGCGATCACGTTGTAGCCCACGGCCCACCACAGGTTCTGGTGCATCTTGCGCAGCGTGGCGCGTGACAGCTCGAGCGCGCCGACGATGTCGTAGGGGTCGCTCTTCATCAGCACGACCTGTGCGCTTTCCATGGCCACGTCAGCACCCGCGCCGATGGCGAATCCAACGTCGGCCTGCGTCAGTGCCGGGGCGTCGTTGATGCCATCGCCGACCATACCGACCTTGTTGCCCTGATCCTGAAGTTCCTTGATCTTGGCGGCTTTCTGGCCAGGCAGCACTTCTGCCATCACGATGTCGATACCCAGTTCTTTGCCGATGCGCTCAGCGGTCGCTTGGTTGTCGCCGGTCAGCATTGCCACCTTGATGCCACGCTCCTGCAACTTGGCAATCGTCGCTTTCGAGGTAGGACGCACGGCATCTGCGATGGCGATCAGACCGATCAGATTGCCCGCCCGAGCCACATGGACGACCGTCCGACCGCCGCCTTCAAGTCGCGAGGCCTGCGCAGCCAGGGCGTCGAGGCTCACGTGTTCAGACTGCATCAACTGGCGGTTGCCGAGCAGGACCTTGTCGGCGCCCACGGTCGCGCGCGCTCCCTGCCCATCGACGTTACTGAAGTCGGATGCGACCTCGGTCGGTGCCCCGCCCGCACGCTTCAAAACAGCCTGGGCCAGCGGATGCTCCGAGAACTTCTCGACAGCGGCTGCAACGGCCAGCAACTGGGCCTCCGTGACTTCCGGTGCCGTGACAATCTCAACCACATCGGGCTGCCCGGCCGTGAGCGTGCCTGTCTTGTCGAAGACGATCACAGTCAGCTTGGTGGCGTTCTCCAGTGCGGCAGCGTTCTTGAACAGGATGCCGTTCATCGCCCCCAGGCCCGTTCCGACCATGATCGCCATGGGCGTGGCCAGTCCCAGCGCATCAGGGCACGCGATCACGAAAACGGTGATGGTCAGTGTCAGCGCGAATAGCAAGGGCTGGCCCAGGACCCAGAACCACACGCCAAACGTGAGCAGGCCGACGGCAATGGCGGCCAGCACGAGCCACTGCGACGCCTGGTCGGCGAGCAATTGACCTGGCGCCTTGGAGTTTTGAGCCTCCTGGACCAGCTTGACGATCTGCGCCAGCGCCGTATCGGCACCCACCTTGGTGGCCTTGTAGCGAAAGCTACCGCTCTTGTTGATCGTGGCGCCGATAACGGCGTTGCCGACGATCTTCTTCACCGGCATGGACTCGCCCGTCAGCATGGACTCGTCGACTTGCGAGCTGCCCTCCAGGATCTCGCCATCGACCGGGATTTTGTCGCCCGGCTTGATGACGACCGTGTCGCCGGCGCGAACCTCCGACGTCGGAACCTTGGTCTCGGCGCCGGCGCGCAGGACTGTGGCCATCGGGGGCGCCAGGTCCATCAAGGCGCGGATCGCGTCAGAGGCGCCGGCACGCGCCCGCATCTCCAGCCAGTGCCCCAGCAGGATGAACACCAGAAGCACGGCCGACGCCTCATAGAACACCTCGCCTTCAAAGAAGAAGGTGGCACCCACGCTGAACGCATAGCCCGTTCCGACTGACAGCACGATCAGCGTCGCCATGTTGGCGACCCCGTTGCGAGCAGCTCTCCAGGCAGCCACAAGGAACGGCCACACCGGATACGCAATGGCGCCGGTGGCCGCGATGAACAGGAAGAACTTGCGCTCCAGGCCGAAGGGCGTCGGGAAGTCACCAAACATCTGGCCCATTGGCGAGTAGAGGAACACCGGGATCGCGAACACCAGCGCGACCAGGAAGCGGTTGCGCATGTCGTGCGCCATGCCTTCCATCGACATGCCCGGCGCATGGCCCATGTCGTGCATCATGTCCACCCGCTGCTGGCCCGTCTGGCTTGCGGGAGATCCGCCGTGCTCGTGGGGCGAGCCGTGATCGCCATGCGCGGCATGGGCCGCCATCGCCGGCATCGTCGGCACTTCGCCGCCCTTGGCTGGATCTGCGTCGTGAACTGCTGCATCGCCGGTCGAGGCTTGGCCTGCATGTCCTGGATGGCCTACGTGAGCATCGGAGGCGGGCCGGGGGGCCGGGCTGCACACGTGGGCCGGAACCATTTCGCCCCGGCAGTGGTAGCCACAGTCGGTCACGCGCTGCTGGATGGCTTCAAGACTTGTCTGGGACTCGTCGTAGTGCACCGTCGCGCTGCCTGCGGCGTAGTTCACATCGGCACGATGCACCCCTGGCAGCGTCGAGAGTTGTCGCTCGACACCCGCGGCGCTCAGCGTCGAGATCAGTTCGCCGACTTCAATGGTGCTTGTTGGCATGTGGGTTCCTTAAGGCGCGGGAGCTCAGCGGGCCAGGCGCTGTTCGTGAACGCAATCGGGCGTGAACTCAAACGCCACGTCGGGGTCGGGCTGCACGACCTTGTTCTTCTTGCCGGCGTAGTGCATGCGAGAAAGGATGTCGCGCATCAGATTCAGACGGGCGAGACGCTTGTCGTCAGCGCGCACGATGTGCCAGGGAGCGACGGTGGTGTGCGTGCGCAGCAGCATCGAGTCCCGTGCCTCTGAATACGCCTTCCAGTGCTTGACAGCCACCGCATCGATCGGGCTGCTCTTCCACTGCTTGAGCGGATCCCGCTTGCGTTCCGCGAGACGCCGCGCCTGTTCGTCCTTGCCGACGTCGAGGTAGTACTTGAGCAGCTTGATGCCCGAGTTGACGAGCATCTCCTCGAACTTCGGCACGGAGTGCAAGAACTCCTCGTGCTCGTCCTCCGAGCAAAAGCCCATCACATGCTCGACACCAGCTCGGTTGTACCAACTTCGGTTGAAGAGAACGAACTCCTCCGCCACCGGAAGGTGAGCGACGTACCGCTGAAAGTACCAACCTCGCCGTTCCCGGTCAGAAGGTTTGCCGAGGGCGACGACGCGAGTCTCGCGCGGGCTCAGGTACTCGACGATGCGCTTGATGCCGCCATCCTTGCCGGCCGCGTCCCGCCCTTCAATCACAACCAGAATCTTATCCCCACAACCGATGAAGTGGCGCTGCAGCTTGACCAACTCGACCTGCAGCATGTGCAGCTGGGCTTCGTAGTCTTCGCGCGAGATGCGCGCCGTCGCTGATCCCATCTCGGGCCCAGGTGCACCCGACGCGGAATCAACTGCAGGGCCCACCCCTTCGGGAGGTCCTTCGCGATGCTTGTGCTTCTTATTGCTCATGACTCCGCCTGTTCGTTGCGCGCAATGGGCCGCTCCTTGGTGGGGTAGCCCAACTCGCTGATCGCCGACGCGATCTGGGTGGCCGTTATGCGGCTTGGATCAACCACCTCCGTGGCCACACTCGGACTCAGGGTCATCTCGGCATGGCTAATGCCATCCAATTTGCTGAGCGCGCGTTGGACACTTCCGGTGCCGCCGCCGCAGGCCATGCCACTGACGTCGAAACTGAGCGTTTGCATGGTGAGTTCTCCTGGGAGGCGGGTTCAGGTCTTCACGGCCGGCGCGATATGCGACTTCCGCAACGAGGGAATGAACCTTGGCGTGCGAGCCGCGTAAGCAGCGAAATCGGCACCGAACTGCCTCTGCATTTCCGCTTCCTCGGTCACCGCGAGCCTTCCGTACATGACGAGCAGGATTGGGAACATCGCCAGCGTGAGCAGCGTCGGCCACTGAAGCAGGAAGCCCAGCAGGATGAGCACGAAAGCCACGTACTGGGGGTGACGGATGCGTGCATAAGGCCCCAATGTGGCCAGCGAATGGTGTCGCTGCGCGTGATAGAGGACGTTCCAAGCGTTCGAGAGCAGGTAGAAGCCGAAGCCCAGGAACACATAGCTCGCGATGTGCAGCGGGCTGAAGTGCGGGTCGCCCTTTTCGCCCAGCAGCGTGGACCACAAGTGCCCGCTGTTATGGGACATGAGGTCGAGACCCGGGTACCTCGTCTGAAGCCAGCCCGACATCAGATAGATGCTCAGCGGGAAGCCGTACATCTCCACGAAGAGCGCGACGATGAAGGCCGAGAAGGCCCCGAAAGTGCGCCAGTCGCGTGCCGTCTGTGGCTTGAAGAAGCTGAACGCGAACATCACAAAGATGGCCGAGTTCAGGACCACCAGCGCCCACAGTCCATAGGCAGGGGTGTCGTGGTTCATGACCGGTCTCCCGCTGTTGACGGGGGCGGTGACCCCACCGGGGTCGGACCAGGTTGATCATCATGGTGATGCGCGTGTTCACCGTGGCCGTGGTGCATGAAGACATGCATCAGCGGGCATGACAGCAGCAACAGGAGTGGCAAGGCACCAAGGAAGTGGGCGCGGTGCTCGCTCAGCAGGAAGTACGCTGCGATGGCGCCCATGACGAGCAGGCCAACGGCATAGCGCGAGCGCCAGAAGGGAGGCGCCTCGGTCTCACGGTGAGACAGATCGTGATTCATTTGGTCCTCCTGAAGGAGATGTGGGTCAATCCGCCAACCAATTGCGCAGCCAGGCGAAGAACGTTCCGGCCAGCAGTGCCCAACCACTCAGCAACAGCAGTGCGGTGAGAAATCCCGACCACGCGAATGCCTGCGGCCGCACCATGCCGCTGAAATCCATGCCGTGGAACAGACTGTTCATGAAGCCGAGGAACGGCCCCGGTGCCAGCACCCACAACAGGGTGCACAGGGCATAGAACACCGCGACGGTGGCTGCCAGGGCCACCCCGGTGCGCAAAGCTCGGGCAACGGTTGTCATGGCGGGGCTCCCGTCACTTCATCGGGGCGGCAGGCAGACGATCCATCATCATCTGCATCATGGTCTGCATCATCTCCATGCGTGCCTCCATCGTTCGATGGTGGTCGGCCATGCCGCCCTTCATGGCGCCGGCGGACATGTCGTTCATCATGGTCATGCCGTCCTGCATGGTCTTCATGTGCTCGGACATCAGGGCCTCCCGCTCTGAGGGGGCCTTCGCAGCCATCATCCTGGCGTGCATCTCGCGCATAGCCTTCATCTGGGCATCCATGCGGCCCATATCCATGCTCGGCTTTGCTGGCGTGGCCTTGGGAGCGGGCGCGGAAGCGGTTCCTGCCGGGTGATGGGCCTGATGGGCGGCCTCATCGGCCGCGCGGGCGGGCGAGCCGAATACAAAGATCGCCAGGGCGAGCGAAAGCGAATGAACGAGTTTCATTGGGATCTCCTGATCGGGTTCTGAAGCGGTAGGCCGTTGGGCGGTTCGGCGTGCTGGGCGCTTGAAGCAACGTCTGCCCAACAGCCGGGCCACATCGCACGCGTACGTTGATGACGCGGATCGCAAGGCGCGGTGCCCTGGATCCGGCATCGTCGGACGACGGCTACAACGTCAATCGCGCGTAGCGCAGCCTCAGGGGCGGCCCGATTGCGGGGATCTGCAGATCCGCAAATGGGCACGGCGTGGCGGCGACGGGTGCCGTCGAGTTCCATGCCAGCCCGACGAGAACAGCCAAACCTGGATCATTCACGTCAAGTCCGAACTGCAACTTGACTGATGCGTTTGCGCCGTCGTCGCACGCCTTCAGGCACGATTCCTTGGGGCCATTCGTGCCGTGTTCATGGTCGTCGCCAGCAGCCGAGTGGTCCAAGAGGATGTCATCGGCGTGAACATGGGCAGCTTCCGACGCGTGCTGAACCACTGCGTGTTCATGCTTGCCGGGCATTTCCAAGCGGCAGGCATTTGCAATGCCTGAAGCGAGTGCAAACAGCCACACGATCAGCGCCAAGAACGTGGTCCTGCGCCGGGTGTGGTGGCTTGAAAACGGCTTCATGGTCTTGTAGCTGGCATGCAATCAATACTAGGCAGGCACGGGCGCCAGGCTTTGACCCACATCAAGGGAAGCCCAGCGCGGACAGCACTGCAGCGGTGGTCACTCAGCCATGGCATTCGCGACCAGCTGCTGGGTGGCGGCTCAAGCGAAGCGTGCGCTTCTCATGCGCGTGGGTCTGTGCGCTGGCGTACGTGGCGGCTTCTGGCGACCACCGCCGCCGGATGCTGCACACCTTGAGCACCACCTCCGGCTGTAGCGACATCCCGCCTGCACCTGGCACTCTTTAGAACCTGGCGCGGCTCAGTGCGATCCCGATTCGACTTTCGGCCGTCTTGTACGCATCAGCACGAACGCCGCCGGCACCACGAAAAGCGACAGCAGTGGAGCGGTCACCATGCCACCCAACATCGGGGCAGCGATCCGGCTCATGACCTCGGAGCCCGTACCCGTGCCCCAGACGATGGGCATCAGGCCGGCGAGGATCACGGCTACCGTCATCGCCTTGGGCCGCACTCGCAGCACGGCACCCTCGCGAACAGCGTCCAGCACCACGTCGCGGGTGATGGACAGACCGGCGCGCGTTCGCTCTTCGAGCGCGTGCCTGAGGTACAGCAGCATCACCACCCCGAATTCCGCCGACACGCCCGCCAGCGCAATGAAGCCCACGCCGGTAGCCACGGACAGGTTGTAGCCCAGCAGGTAGAGGAACCAGACTCCGCCCGTCAGAGCCAGCGGCAACGTCGCCATGATGAGGGCCGCTTCCCCGGCGCGCCGGAACGTCAGGTACAGCAGAACGAAGATGATGAGCAGCGTTGCCGGTACAACCACTTTCAGCCGCTCATTGGCGCGTTCCATGTACTCGAACTGTCCCGAGTACGCCAAGCTCATGCCCGGCTCCAGGCGCACCTGCTTGGCTACCGCGCGCCGCAGGTCGCCGGCGACCGACGCCAGGTCGCGGCCACGCACGTCGACGTAGACCCAGCCGGATGGCCGAGCGTTCTCGCTCTTGAGCATCGGCGGTCCGTCGACGAGCGAAACAGCGGCCAGGCTGCCGAGCGTCACCTGCTGGCCGCTGGGCGTGAGCACCGTCAGGTTGCGCAGTTTTTCCGGCGTGTCGCGCAGTTCGCGCGGGTAGCGCAGGCTGATCGGAAAGCGGGCCAGGCCTTCGACGGTCTCGCCAACGTTCTCGCCGCCGATGGCGCCCGATACCACCGCCTGCACGTCGCTCACATTCATCCCGTAGCGCGCCGCAGCCGCGCGGTCGATCTGCACGTCGACGTAGCGCCCACCGGTGAGGCGCTCGGCCAGGGCCGAGCTGACGGCCGGCACCTGCTTGGCCACCACCTCGATCTGCGCCGCAACCCGGTCGATGGCCGCCAGGTCCGTGGCCGAGACCTTCACACCGATCGGACTCTTGATGCCCGTGGCCAGCATGTCGATCCGATTGCGGATCGGCGGGATCCAGATGTTGCTCAGGCCCGGCACCTTCACCGTGCGGTCCAGTTCCTCTACCAGCTTCTCCGGCGTCATGCCCGGGCGCCACTGTGATCGCGGCTTGAGCTGGACCGTGGTTTCGAACATCTCGAGCGGTGCGGGGTCGGTGGCCGTCTCTGCCCGTCCGGCCTTGCCAAACACCCTTTGCACCTCGGGCACCGTCATGATCATGCGGTCGGTGATCTGCAGCAGCTCGGTGGCCTTCTGGGCCGAAAGTCCCGGGAGCGCCGATGGCATGTACAGCAGATCGCCCTCGTCCAGAGGGGGCAGGAACTCGCCGCCCAAGCGCATCAGAGGCCAGGCGGTCGTCGCGAACACTGCCACGGCCACCAGGATCGTGACCTTGGGCCAGCGAAGTACGGCCTCCAGCGCCGGCCGATACATCGCGATGAGCCCCCGCGTGATGGGATTGCGCTGCTCGTCCGGGATGCGTCCGCGAATCCAGTAGCCCATCAGCACCGGGATCAGCGTGACGGACAGGCCCGCCGCAGCCGCCATCGCGTAGGTCTTCGTGTAGGCGAGAGGTCCGAACAAGCGCCCCTCCTGCGCCTGCAGCGTGAAGACCGGGACGAAGGACAGCGTGATGATGAGTAGCGAGAAGAACAGCGCCGGCCCCACCTCGACGGCAGCGTCGGTGATGACCGCCCAGCGGGCCTCACCCTTGAGTTCTTCGCCCGGATGCGCGTGCTGCCAGGCCTCCAGCTTCTTGTGCGCGTTCTCGATCATGACGACGGCCGCGTCCACCATGGCCCCGACGGCGATGGCGATGCCACCCAGCGACATGATGTTGGCGTTCAGCCCCTGGTATTGCATGACCATGAAGGCGGCCATGACGCCCAGCGGCAGCGAGATGATGGCCACCAGCGCCGAGCGCAGATGCCACAGGAACACCGCACAGACCAACGCAACGACGATGAACTCCTCGACCAGCTTCATCGACAGGTTGTCGATGGCGCGCTGGATCAGCGAGCTGCGGTCATAGGTCGTGACGATCTCGACGCCTTTGGGAAGGCTGGCCTGCAGCTGCTTGAGCTTGTCCTTGACTGCAGCGATGGTGGCCTGGGCGTTCTTGCCGGTGCGCAGGATCACCACTCCTCCCACCGCCTCACCTTCGCCGTCCAGCTCGGTGATGCCGCGGCGCATCTCCGGTCCGATCTGAACGGTGGCGACCTGGCCCAGCAGCACCGGCACGCCGTTGCGGCTGGCCAGCACGATGCTGCGGAAGTCGTCCAGCGACTTGAGGAAGCCGCTGGCGCGCACCATGTATTCGGCCTCGGCCAGCTCCAGCACCGCGCCACCGGTCTCCTGGTTGCCGTTCATCAGCGCCTCGCGCACCTGGTTATGCGTGACACCGTAGGCGACCAGCTTGGCCGGGTCCATGACCACCTGATACTGCTTGACCATGCCGCCGACGGTTGCCACCTCGGCGACGTTGGCGACTGCCTTCAGCTCGAACTTGAGGAACCAGTCCTGCAGCGCGCGCAGCTGCGACAGGTCGTGCTGCCCGCTGCGGTCCACCAGCGCGTACTGGAAGACCCAGCCCACGCCGGTTGCGTCGGGCCCGAGCGAGGGCTTGGCCGTCGCAGGCAACCTGCTCTGAACCTGGTTCAGGTACTCCAGCACCCGGGAGCGTGCCCAGTACAGGTCCGTGCCGTCCTCGAAGATCACGTAGACGAAGGAGTCTCCGAAGAACGAGAACGCCCGCACGGCCTTGGCGCCCGGGACCGACAGCATGGTCGTCGCCAGCGGGTAGGTGACCTGGTTCTCGACGATCTGCGGCGCCTGGCCGGGGTAGCTGGTGCGAATGATGACCTGCACGTCCGACAGGTCGGGCAGCGCGTCGATGGGCGTGGTGCGCAGCGACAGCACGCCTGCGACGGCGAGGAAGAGCGTGGCCAGCAGCACCAGGAAGCGGTTGCCGACCGACCATCGGATCAACGCGGCGATCATTTGGCGGCTCCCAGGGGTTCACGGCGCAGGGCGACCACCTCGTAGCCGTCTTGGCTCTCACGCAACGAGAAGCGGACGGTGTCGCCCGGCTTGAAGCCTTTGCTCAGCCCCGGTTGGGCGAGCCGGAAGTCCATCTGCATCGCCGGCCACTTGAGTGCGGGCACCGCCTCATGGTCCAGCGTCACCTGCTGCCCGGCAAACGCCACGACCCTGCCGACCGTTTCAACGACTGACTCAGCCGATGCCCGTCCGGATGCAGCGCTGGCGGCCGATGCGGCGGGACCTGCCTGGCGCTGCAGCACACCCTGCATGCTGGCCTCGGAGTCGATGAGGAACTGGCCCGATGCGACGACCTGCTGGCCTGGCTGCAAGCCCTGCAGGATCTCTAGCTTGTCGCCCAGCTCACGGCCCAGGCGCACCTGGACTGGCCTGAATCGCCCCGGCCGCTCGACGACGTAGGCGACCGCGCGCTGGCCGGTGCGGATGACGGCCTCGGCGGGGACGACCAGTGCTTCTTCGCTGGACGCGCCCAGCTGCATCCTGGCAAACATGCCGGCCCTCAGGCGCCCCTTCGGATTGGGTAGCTCGGCCCTGACGCGCAGCGTGCGCGTCTCGCTGCTGGCTTCCGGCAGCACGGCGCTGATCTTGCCGCGCAGCGTCTCACCCGGGAAAGCGGCCAGCACCACATCGACGGACTCACCGACCCGGGCTGTACCTGCCTGGGCTTCGGGCAATGCCGCCTCGATCCAGACCGTGGACAGCCCGGTGATGCGGGCCAGGCTCATGCCCTGGGACACGGTCATACCCGGACGCACCATCAGCTCCTGCACCAGACCACCGATCGGTGCATGTACCGTCGTCAGCGCCTGTACTTGGCCGGTGCGCTCCACCTGCTGGATCAGGGAAGCCGGCATGCCCATGAGCACGAGGCGCTGTCGTGCCGCCGCGGTCAGGGCCTCGTCGCCAGTACGGCGTACCGCCAGGAACTCTTGCTGGGCGCCGGCCCATTCCGGCACGAGCAGCTCGGCGATGACGGCGCCAGCGGCCACGACGTCACCGGGTGCCAGGCGGGCGACCCGCTGGACGAAGCCTGCGGTGCGGGCCTGCAGTATCGAGACGTCTCGTTCGTTGAGCTGGACGGCGGCTGTGACCTGGAGCGTGGTGCCGATGCGCTGCTTTTGTACGGTTGCGGTGCGCACGCCGAGCATCTGAGCCACACGGGGATCGACGGCCACGCCGCCGGTCGTCACCTCGTCGGCGTACTTCGGGACCAGCTGCATGTCCATGAAGGGAGACTTGCCGGGCTTGTCGAACTTCTGCTGCGGCGACATCGGGTCGTACCAATAGAGCACCTTGCGATCGCCCTTCGCCGCGATGCCGGCGTCAGCCAGAGTCGCCTCGGAGTGGGCGGTGGGCGACACACCTGCGCGCCACTGGGCGATGCCGTAGCCGAGCCCCGCTCCGAGGACGACGAGCAGCGCGGCCGCGGCAGACAACTTCTTGTTGGAGGTCATTGGGTCACTCCGCAATGAGATAGGCCAGGCGGGCCTGCTGGGCGAGCACCTGGGCTTGGAGATCGAGTTCGCGCAACTGCGCCTCAATGGCGTTCTTGCGCGCGGCGAGCACAGCCCCGAGGTCGGCGCGGCCAGATTGGTAGCTGGCCAAGGTCACCTGGGCACGCTCCTGTGCGAGGGGCAAAGCGACACTGCGCTGGCGCTGCTGCACGTGCTCCAGGCGCTGGAGCTCGGCCAATTGGCCGTCCACGTCGGCACGGATTCGCCGCAGCGCGTCCTCACGTTCGGCCTGCAGGCGCTCTACCTCCTTCTGGCGCGAGCTGATCACGGGCTCCTGACGGGTGGACCTGGAGACCGGCAGCTCGAAGATCAACTGGAAGGACACCATGTCGCCGAAGGCTCGGGCTCGGTTGCCATAAGCCACCTCCCAGCCCCAATCCCCGCGGCGCATGGCCACGGCCTCGTCTACATCGGCGCGGGCCATGGCCAGCATCGGCTTGAAAGCAAGAAGTTCGGTGTGCTGATCAAGCCCACCGAGTAAGCGGTCCAGATCGAGCCGCAGTACAGGCGTCTCGGAGGTTGTTGTCAGATCCGGCGGCTCTCCCGTCCACCGACGCAACTGGGCGCGCGCCTGCTCGACACCGGCCTGGAGCTCGTCCTTGCGGTCGGCCAGGTCCAGCAGTTCCTGGCGTGCCATCAGCGCGTCGGCAGGTGTCGTTGCGCCAGACGTCACGCGCGCGGCCAAGGTGTCTTGCAGGAGCCTGTTCTCATGCTCAAGGGTGGCGAAAGCGGCCAGCCTGCGCTCGGCGAAGTGCAGGTTGAGCCATGCCAGCGCAGCTTCGCGGCGCACCGCCAAGCGTTCTGCCTCCAGCATCGCGCGCTCGCGCTCCAACTTGGCGCCGGCAGATTCGCGCTGGGCGGCCCGCTTGGCGGCGTTTGGCACGTCCTGCATGACGCCGACGCGGCGCATCGTCATCGATTCCCGGTTCCAGCTGAAACGCTCAGGCCCCGAGATCGGGAAGTTCTCGACGCCGACAGCCAGCTTCGGATCAGGAAGTTGCCCTGCAGCGATGCGCGCCTGTTGCGCGCCATCGGCGGTGGCCTGGCGCGCCGTCAGCGCAGCCGAGTGCTGCTCGGCCAGAAGCTGTGCCTGTTCGAAACTCAGTGGCGCAGCATCGGCCGCTGTCGCGGCCAGCAATACGGCGGCCACGATGCTGGCTGCGCCGAGAGAACGGGACTGCGGTCCCGCTCGAAAGAAGATGGCCATGAAGGCTCTCCACAAAGACCCTGGAAGCGATCGAGCACGATCGCGAGACGCGGACGCACCGCCGCGAGTGCGGCAGCGCGAACGTCAGGGCTCAATTGCGGAGGACTTGGAGGGCGAGATAGACCGGCAGCGTGCCGTCAGGCGGGCCGGTGTGGGCGGTGATCACCGCCGGAAGTGCCTCGGCCGCTTCGGGCGGAAGCCAGAGTGCGAGGCGGGTCAGCAGCGGGTCAAGGACGACCGTCGGCGCCAGATCCGATGCCGGCACGTTGTTGACGGTCTGCTTGTCGCGGTCGCAGTGCGCCTTGCACAGCTGCGGCTGCTCGGTGTCCATGGACGCCATCTGGTCGCAGTCCGACATGCCGGCCATGACGTTCGGCGTCGATTCCGACCCGACAGATCCCGGGCAGGCGTAGGCGGCCGTCGAAAGTTGCAGGCACACCAGCACCAGCGCGAGCGTGCTCGCGAACCAGCGTCGGTAGGCCTTCTTCAACTTCATGTCGCGAGTCTAGCGGTCGGGCTGGTGACTGTGGCGGCGTCGATTTGCGCTAACGCAAAGCCTTGCGTCATTTGGCGGGCTGGCGACGGAAACCAAGGGTCACTTGTTCTTCTGTAGCCATGCATCCAGCTTGGCGATTTCCTTTGTCTGATCCTTGATCATCTTCTGAGCCATGGCTTTCAGCTCAGCCGACTTGCCGTGCTCGACCTCGGCCTTGGCCATGTCCAGCGCTTGCTGGTGATGCGTCTTCATCATCATGGCGAAGTCCTTGTCGGTGTCGCCACTCATTTTCACGCCCTACATCTGCTGCATGCCAGACATCATGGCCTTGTTCATTTGCTCAGAGCCATGGTTGTCCGGCTGAGCCTGAGCCAACGCAGCACTGCTCAAGCCCACGGCGAGGACAACCGGACAGAGGGCAAAACGGATGGAGTTGGCAAGCACTCGGTTCATGGAAAGTCTCCTGATGGCGGGTATGGCGGAGTAGCCCGCCTCAGGCGCCGCGGCAATCAGCGCTCCCGACCCTGCGGTTTCAAACATCCGGGAGCGGTCCTGCCTTCCCAAGCCGACGCGCCATGGCGCTGACATTCAGCGGCGGCATCATGGATTGATGCTTCACAACCCCGAACGTCGCTGCCCGGCCAGAAAGTGGGCAATCCTTGTATTGGCGCTGCTGGCGTCGACGGCTGGCGCTTCTCCCGCCGTCGCGCCCAGTTGCCAAACCGCCACCCTCAACGACGAGGAAGGCGAACCGGTTTGCACGCTGCCGGCCTCGGCGGGCGTTCGAGAGTTTCGGTTCAAGGCGCGGTTCCTGGGCAGCCACGACGACAGCCAGGTGTCGCTTCGGCTGATCGCGCTCGGCGGCGTGCCGGTGGCTTGCCGGCAGGACAGCAAGACCGAATCGAGATTCGAGGATGGCGTGGTGACGCTGGATTGCGGCTTCACCGCACCCTCGACGACGTCAGTAGGCAAGCTGGCGGTGAAGATTTCTCCGCATTACCTGCAGTTAGACCAGGCGGAGCTGGTTGTCGACTGACCTCGCCCCAATCTGGCCCAGTGCAGGCCCAGCATGAAAACCGATGAGCCGGGCGTGGTGCTGCGCATCGCTCGGGCGCGTGCCCATCGTCTACTCCCGGCCGCACAGGCGAACTGGATGTTGATCAGCCTTGGTTCTTGTGGAACTTGGCGTGGTCGTGCGGCTTGACCTGCTTCTTGGCCGGTGCGGACGCCGCGTCCTCGGCGCTCGTTGCGCCCTTGGCGCAGTTCGCGGAAGCGCCTGTGGGCATGCCACGCTCGGCACCATGGTCGTGCTTGGGCTTGCAGTCGCGCGGTATGGAGGCGGAGGCCATTGGGGCGGATGCTGCGGCGGTCTGGGCCACGGCGGCTCTCGAGGCCACGGCGAGGCCGAGCGACGCGATAAGGACGTAGGGAATGCGCTTCATGAAGACTCCAGCATGGTTGGGGTACCAGTCCAGCTTAGAAAGCCTGCCTGTGGGCGTGTTGATGCTGATCAGGCGACTCGGAGAACGCGCCAATGGCGCTTCTCCACAGCTGCGAGCGCCTACGGACTGACAACGACATCCCGCGTCCGACTGCCATCGACAGCCCGTAGATGGTGATCAACGTGCGCAAGTCCCGCTGACCGCGATGCGGTGTTGGAGCGTTGGGCTGTTTACTTGGTGGCCTGCAGCCGCAGCGAATTGAAGACAACGCTCACCGACGACAGGCTCATGGCCAGCGCCGCGATCATGGGCGACAGTAGCCACCCGGTGAACGGGTACAGCGCACCGGCCGCCAGCGGCACGCCCAGCGCGTTGTAGACGAAGGCGAACACAAGGTTCTGCCGCATGTTGGCGATGGTCGCCTGCGAAATGCCGCGGGCGCGGGCGATGCCCCGCAGATCGCCCTTGACCAGCGTCACCTGGGCGCTGTTCATGGCCACGTCGGTGCCGGTACCCATCGCCACGCCCACGTCGGCCTTGGCGAGCGCTGGTGCATCGTTAATGCCGTCACCCGCCATGCCGACCACGCGGCCTTCGCGCTGCAGCCGGTCGACCAGGGCCAGCTTGTCGGCCGGCTTGACCTCGCCGTGCACTTCGTCGATGCCCAACTGCTTGGCAACGGACTGGGCGGTGGTCAGGCCGTCGCCCGTGGCCATCACCACGCGCATCCCCGCATCCTGGAGACTCTTGACCGCCTCCGGCGTGCTCGGCTTGATCGGATCCGAGACCGCCAGGATGCCCAGCAACTGCCGCTCCCGAGCCAGGAACATGACGCTGCTGCCGCGCTGACGCATTTCCTCCGCGGGACCGCGAAGCGGCGTCACGTCGACGCCGTCCTGCTCCATCAAGGCGGTATTGCCGAGCACCAGCTTCTGCCCGTCGATCGCGCCACGAACGCCGATGCCGCTCGAGGACTCGAAATCAACGGCTGCCGACAGGTTCAGTTGCCGGCTGCGCGCAGCGTCCACGATCGCGTGCGCCAGCGGATGCTCGCTGCCTTTGTCAAGGCTGGCTGCGAGGCGCAGCACGTCGTCCTCCGTCATGCCCGGTGCCGCCACGGCGCGGTCGAAAGCCGGCTTCCCTTCAGTGAGCGTACCCGTCTTGTCGACGATCATCGTGTCCACGCGCCTGAAGTTCTCGATGGCGGACGCATCGCGGAACAGGATGCCCTGCGTGGCCGCCTTGCCTGTGGCCACCATGATGGACATCGGCGTCGCAAGGCCCAGGGCACAGGGGCAGGCAATGATGAGCACCGACACCGCATTGATGAGCCCGAACTGCCAGCCCTGTTCGCCGCCCAGCAGCCCCCAGGCAAGGAATGTCGTCAAGGCGATGCCGATCACGACCAGCACGAACCAGCCGGCCACCTGGTCGGCCATGCGTTGCATGGGCGCCTTCGAGCGCTGGGCCTGCGCCACCATCTGCACGATTTGCGACAGCATGGTCTGGGACCCGACACGCTCGGACTGCATGACCAAGGAGCCCGAGGTGTTGATGGTGGCGCCGATGACCTTGTCACCAGGCCGCTTCGTGACAGGTACGGGCTCGCCGGTCAACATGGCCTCGTCGATGGCGCTCGCGCCTTCCAGGACGACGCCGTCCACCGGCACCTTCTCCCCTGGGCGGATGCGCAGACGATCACCCACATGCACATGGGTGAGCGGCACGTCCGCCTCGCTGCCGTCGGCCTCGATGCGACGGGCGGTCTTGGGCGCGAGGCGAAGCAACGACTTGATGGCAGCTGAGGTCTGGGACCGCGCCTTCAATTCCAGCATCTGACCCAGCAGGGTGAGCGAGATGATGACCGCGGCGGCCTCGAAATACACGCCAATTCGGCCGTGAGCTGTGAAGCTGATCGGGAAGAGCTGCGGTGCGGCCGTCGCCACGACGCTGTAGGCGAACGCCGCGCCGGTGCCGATACCGATGAGCGTCCACATGTTCGGGCTGCGATGCAGCACCGACTGCAGGCAGCGCACGAAGAACGGCCAGCCGGCCCAGAGCACCACCGGCAACGAGAGCAGCAATTCCAGCCAGCTTTGCTGGGCCGGGGCCATGAGGCCGAAGCGGTGCCCGGCCATCGCCAAGGTCGTGACCACCACCGTCAGCGGGAGCGTCCACCAGAAGCGTCGGGAGAAATCGCGCAGTTCGGGGTTGTCGTCGTCCGCCGTGGCCTCAGGGATCAACGGCTCCAGCGTCATGCCGCACTTGGGGCAGCTGCCGGGATGGTCCTGCCGGATCTCAGGATGCATCGGGCAGGTGTAGACGGTGCCAGCCGGCGCATCGGCGGGCGCAGCGCCTGGCGAGGCACCGGCAGCAACGGCCGTGGGACGTAATGCAGTGGTGGGACCGTCGTGGTGATGAGCATGGCCATGGTCATGGACGGGGACATGCGGTGCCGCCGCGTTGCCGGGGTTGCCTTCGGCCTGGCCTTCATCCACCAGGTGCATGCCGCATTTGGGGCAATCACCAGGCTGGTCCTGGCGGACTTCTGGATGCATCGGACAAGTGTAGACCGTGGCGCCACGGGGCTCGGAGACGGTAGGAGCGGTGAGCCCGCCGTGGTTGTGGTGGTGTTCCATATCTTTCTCCGTTCTATCCCTGAGCCACGCGCCAAACCAGCGCAACGCTCAGCAGGGCAAGGGCAAGCCAGCAGCCCGCGAAGAGCCACCGACTCCAACGTGGCCGGGGTTTGTCGTGTTGCAGGCGGTGCTTGTGTGCGCCCGTGGCATGAACGAGCGCACCGATGGCCAGCATGGCCGGTGCGCACGCCGCCAATCGAGGCCACATGAGCGCAACTCCAGTGTCCAGAATGGCCGCCCCTGTCGGAGAAAGCTACTCGGCAGCCTTCAACGCCCCGGCACTCGTCGGCCGACCTGTCAGGCAAACCTCCATTTGGCGGTGTCTTGACGGCATGCAGCAGGTGGGAGGGTCATGAAGCGCATGCTCCCTGAACTTCCCACCCTGGCTGTTGACCTCGATCAAGCGGTCATGGTCAGTGGCAGCCGCAGCAGCCGCCGCCAGCACGCTTGGGCGCTTGCGCCGTGGTGGCCGGACTGGTCGGGGTGTAGCCCGCCTCCCCAATGGCCGACTTCAGCTCTGCCTCGTCCGCATTTGCGGAATCGATCTGCACTCGCTTGCTCGCGAGATCCACAGCCAACTTGGCATCAGCGTCGGTTTGCTTGACGGCCTTGGCGATCATGCTCACGCAATGCCCGCAGGTCATGTCATTCACTTCGAACGTAATCATCGTCAGCTCCTGGGTGATCCTGGGTATCCAGTGATCACACTCTCAAGCTTCCCACCGTGGCAATGTCAAGCGCCATGTGAGTCGTTATCGCCGAGCGGCAATCCAAGCCTGCCTGTTGCGAACGCTGGTGCTTCCAAGACCGGTGGGACCATGGGATCAATGGAGCAGTTGCGAGATCTCCAGCATGGGCTTGAGGCCCGATCCAAACCGAGCCATCGCCTCGCGATGCTGTTGGAGCTGGCTGTAGGGTAAGTAGCGAATGCCCAGCTCGGACACGCGAGAGAACGCGGGGCGGCGCAGTTGCTGCTGCACGTCGTCGCGTCGGGTGTCCGGTGCCACCAGGAACAAGGTGCTGCCCGCGCCTACCGTCGTACCGAGCGCCAGATCGAGCATGCGCACGATGCCTGAGTAGATGGATGTCGAGTGCTCGACTTCAAATGCAGCGTGAACCTGGCCGGTGCCTCGCTCAAGCCAGATCACATCGATCAGCCGAACGGTCTCGGCACCAGTGCTGCCGGACGGCGTGAACTCGGCGATGCAACCATCCCCCAGTTGGCCGTTGCCATAGGCGCGGCCGCGGTCGTTGCTCGCGATCCAGACGTCAAAGCCCAGCGCCTTGCCGAGATCGCGCAGCCACCCCTGGATCTGGGTATGGGTCGTGTCGCTCTCCCGCTCGGCGGCCCACTGCTTGTGCAGCGCGGCTGATTCGGCCCGCACCTGAGCCAGGTCCGCCTCCCAGGATTTGAGCTGATCCTCGTCGCCCTCACGGGGCGGCGCCTGGTAGCGCCCGGAGCCGATCTCGAAGAGCAGTCCGGCCAGGGCACCCAGGCCATTGGACAGCTGTGTGCGGTGCTGAGCGTTCAACCGGATCGCCCCCTCGCGCATCGACAGGTAGTGGTCCCACCGGCCCAGCTTCACGTTGCCGCCTGTGACGGCGTTGTATCCCTTCACGATCGCGGTGTTGAAGGGCATGACCAGGGTGGGATGGATGAAGTACAGCAGATTGGCCACTGCCGGCCCCAAGCCTTTGATCTGGAGGGTGTCGATGCGCTGGATGGCATCTATGACGGCCTGCGCGGTGTCGCAGCAATCGCATGTGTGCAACAGCCGGGCGAAGGCGCGCTGGTTGTCTGCGTTCTCATAGATGTCGGGGATCCGCAGCTTGGGCTTCCACAGGAAGGCGTGGTCAGCCCCTTTGAAGATCTGGCGCTGCTCCGCCACCGACCCCACGACCGTCTCTAGGGTCGAGCCTCGATAGGCGTTGCCGAAGGTGCCGGCCTCGATGTCCTTGACCACCTGGCCGATGCCGCGGCGGATCGAGCGGAAGTTCTTGAGCCGTTCCTCCCACAGGAACCAGCTGTTGTAGGTACTGTGCGGATCGGCCTTCCAGTGGTCGATCAGCAAGGCCAGACTGTCTTGCATGCGTTATTCCTCCCTCGTCGCCATTGTGGCGGCGGCAAGGCAGGCTGCGCGCGGTGCCCATCGCTGGGCGTCTGGGCGCGCCGTGAACGGCTGGCTGCTGATCGACGGCGGGACGACTCAGCGCGCTGTGGTGCCAGAGCCCATGCGGCGGCACTCTTGCGCACAACGGCGGCAGGCCTCGGCGCAGGCTTGGCAGTGGTCAGCATGATGCTTGGCGCACTCCTGGGCGCAAGCCTCGCACACGTCAGCGCAGAGTGCGCAAATCGCTTGTGCGTGTTCACTGCCTCGAGCCATGGCCGCCGACGCCAACTGGCAGATGGCTGCGCAGTCGATGTCGAGCGCAATGCAGCGCGCCATCATCTTGACGTCCTGCTCTTGGAGGCAGGCGGTTGAGCAGTGATTGCACGCGGCTGCGCACTGGTCGCACGCCTCGATACAGGATGCGAATTGCTGATGGGACATGACGATCGCTCCTTCAGAAGACACGGTGGATTCCGCGCTCTCGCTGTAGCAACGCCAGATCCCAGCACAGAAGGGGCAAATGCCTCGAAGGAAAAACGCATCGTCCTCTGCCAGCGCCCTTGGCGCAGCATCAGGCGATGCGTCGGAAAAATCTGCGGCAGTTCAGGTCAGAACTACATGCGTTTTTCCTTCTTGCAGTTGCCGTTCATGCCAATGACGGCCTCTTCACTTGGCGAGCTGAAGCGCCGTCACGGTGAAGGCGCCATTGACCTTCTCAGCGGTGAACTTGACCTTGTCGCCCTCCTTGAGGCTGTCCAGCATGTTCGGCTCGGCGACCTTGAAGACCATGGTCATGGCCGGCATGGAAAGGTTCTCCAGTGGGCCGTGACGCAATGTCACCTTGCCCTGCGACTTGTCAACCTTGCGCACCTCGCCGTCACTCTGGGGCGCCGCAGCCGTCGCCGGGTGGTGGGCGGCATGGTCGACGCCGGAAGCGGGAGTGGTCTGTGCGCTGACGCCCAGGGCGGTGGCGAACGAGGCGGCGGCGATGATGTGGGCGAGCTTCATGTCGTGAGTCCTTTCAGGTTGGTTGTGCGATTTACTTGACGGTCAGCTTGCCGACCATGCCGGCTTCGAAGTGCCCAGGCTGCAGGCACGCGAACTGGAACTCGCCAGCCTTGGTGAACTGCCAGACGATTTCGCCGGTCTTGCCCGGCTTGACGTGGGCCATGTTCGGATCGGAGTGCTCCATCTCCGGAAACTTCTTCATCAGCGCAGCGTGCTCGGCGAGGGCCTTCGGGGTTCCGAGGACCATCTCGTGCAGCACCTTGCCGTCGTTGTGGACGACGAACTTGACGGTCTCACCGCGCTTGACGGTGAGGTCTGCCGGGGTGAACCGCATGCTGTCGGCCATGTCGACCGTGATGGTGCGGGAGGCCTTCTTCGGATCACCCTCCTGTCCGAAATCGGTGGCCTCCACCTTCGCAGGATCGAACTTGCGCGGCTTGGCGTGCTCTTCGTCGCCGTGGGCGAAGGCTGCGGACGAGGCGGCAACCAGCGCGGCCAGGGTCAGTTTGTGTAGCTTCTTCATGGGGTCTTCCTTCAGTGGCCTTGGTGGCCGCTGGGTTTGCGAACTTGCAGGGGCTGGGTGCCCGTCTTGGGCGGAGCTGCGCGCGCAGCCTCGGGCATCTCTGCGGTGTATTCATTGGCGAGCGTGCCGGCCGGGTGCTTGTAGGGACCTGGGTCGGCGTAGTCCCCTCTTTTGACGTCGTCGCGCACCTTCACGACGCTGAACATGCCACCCATGCCCACCGGCCCGAACGGACCGGTGCCGGTCATCATCGGCAGGGTGTTGTCCGGGATGGGCATCTCCATCTCGGCCATGTCGTGCATGCCCTTGTCGCCCATCACCATGTAGTCGGGAACGAGCTTGGTGATCTTCTTGGCGACCTCGGTGTGGTCGACACCGATCATCGTGGGCACGTTGTGCCCCATGGCGTTCATCGTGTGGTGGCTCTTGTGGCAGTGGATGGCCCAGTCGCCCGCCACGGCGTCGAACTCGAAGGCACGCATCTGACCCACCGCGACGTCCGTCGTCACCTCGGGCCAGCGCGCGCTCTTGGGAACCCAGCCACCGTCGGTGCCGGTCACTTCGAAGTGCGGTCCATGCATGTGGATGGGATGGTTGGTCATCGTCAGGTTGCCGACCCGGATGCGCACGCGCTCACCGGTGCGTGCGACGAACGGGTCGATGCCCGGGAAGGCGCGGCTGTTCCACGTCCACAGGTTGAAGTCCAACATCGTGTTCACGCGCGGCGTCGCGCTGCCGGGGTCGATGTCGTAGGCGTTCAGGATGAAGCCGTAGTCGCGGTCGACGCGGTACTGCTTCGGGTCCTTGGGATGGATGATGAACAGGCCCATCATGCCCATCGCCATCTGCACCATCTCATCGGCATGCGGGTGGTACATGTGCGTGCCCGGCCGTTGCAGCACGAACTCGTACATGAAGGTCTTGCCCACGGCAATGGGCGGCTGGGTGAGACCCGTCACACCGTCCATGCCCGAGGGCAGCAACACACCGTGCCAGTGCACGCTCGTCACCTCGGGCAGTTTGTTGGTGACGAAAATGCGGACGCGATCGCCTTCGACGGCCTCGATGGTCGGCCCGGGGCTGGAGCCGTTGTAGCCCCAGAGGTTGGCGTTCATGCCGGGCGCGATCTCACGGACGACCGGCTCTGCGACCAGGTGGAACTCTTTGACGCCATCTTTCATGCGCCAGGGCAGTGACCAGCCGTTGAGGGTCACCAGCGGATTGAAGGGCCGGCCTGTCGGAGGCGGCGGTGGAATCTGCGTCGTCGCCGCTGTCTGGATGACGGCTTCCGGAAGAGAAGCGGCCCCCACACGGCTGACTGCGGCGGCGCCAAGGAAAGTGGCGCCGGCCGTCTTGAAGAAGGTTCTGCGGTTGTTCATGTCGAGGTCTTTCAGTGGCCGGCTTGCTCGGCGGCCGCGGCTTTTGCGGGGCCCATGGCCGGGCTGGCGCTGGGCGAGCGGCCCGTCAGCGCTGATTGCAGATTGGTCTCGGCAATCCAGTAGTCGCGCTGGGCTTCGATGGCAGCAGTCACGGTCGTGACCTGGTCGCGGGCGTCTGCGAGCAACTCGAAGACGCTGGAAAGCATCCCGTTGTAACGAAGCATGTTCTCCTCGGAGATGCGCTTGCGCAGCGGCACGACCTCGTCGCGGTAGTGCCTGGCAAGGTCGAAGGCCGTGCGGTACGCAGAGTAGGACTCACGCACCTCGGACCGGGCGTTGATCGCGACCTCTGCCGTTCGGTGGACCGATTGCATGTAGACCGCTTCCGCCCGGGCCGTGCGGGTCGAGCCGAAGTCGAAGAGCGGCAGCTCCAGCTGGATCTCGAAGCCGTTCTGCCGAGCTTCGCCGGTCTGGCTCTTGTTGGCGTAGCCAGCTTCGAGCACGTTGATGAAGCGGGTACTCCGGGTCAGCCCCAGCGACTTGGCGGTGGCCTCCGTGCCGCGCTTGGCCATCAGCACGTCCAGGCGCTTGTCGATCGCAGTCTGCTCGGCGTCCTTCGGCCCGACGGGCGTCTTCGGCAGTTCGGGAAGATGCTCGGGGAGCTTGAAATTGAGTTGGCCGCCCGACAGGCCCAGCGCTCGCACCAGCCTCTCCCTTTCCGCGACCGCCTGGTGGCGCGCGCGGGCCAGATTGGCAGTCGCATCGGCGTAGAAGGCCTGCTCACGCATCTGGGCGAGCTTGCTGAAATTGCCCGCCTGCAGCATGCGCCGCGCCAGATCGTTGGAAGCGTCTGCCGCGTCCTTGACCTGCTCGTAGTAGCCCACAAGATCCTGGGCGGCGACTGCGCCGAAGAAAGCCTTGCGTGCTTCCGCCGCCACGCCCACCGCGTCAAAGGCAGCCTGATATTGCGCCTGTTCGAGCTGTCGCTGTGCCACCTGGGTCGCGACGGGCAGCGTCAGCAGGCCGAGAAAGTTGAACATCACCGAGCGGTCGATCTCCGTCACACCGTGGCCGCTGAGGCGACCAAAGGAGAAGCTTGGGTTCGCCAGTCGGCCAGCGCGCACGCGGTCCGCCTCGGCGATGCCAAGCTCCGAGAAGCTCGCCTGCAAGCCTCGGTTGTTCAGCAGCGCAAGCTCGATCGCGCCGTCAGCGGTCAGCGGCTCTCTGAGCAACTCGGCAACGCGAACGCTTGCGGAGTCGACATCCATCTCGGACCGCTGGAGTCTGACGCTCTGGCCGGTGCGCTCTTTCGTCAGTTCGGAAACCTTGCCGGCCCCGCCGTCCGGCGAGAACGACGCGCAACCTGCCAGAAGGAGGGCCGCTAGTGCTGTGGCGGTCAACTTCATCATTGCTTGCCCCCATGTTGGTGATGTGCGCCGTGCGGCAGTGTGGCCGGATTTGATGCAGCCGGAGCCGCCGCCGGAGCCGCCGCCGAAGCCGCGGCCGGCATGCCCGGCATGGCGTGGCCAGCGTGGCCGCTGCCGCCCGCCGACAGCGCGCGCAGCTCGTCATGGAGTGCTCGCCAGTCCCCTGGCTTGGCGTCTTGCCAGGGCTTGTAGTCAGCGAAGGCCGATTGGTAGCGCAGCGCGGGTGCTGGCGTTCTCGCGGCCGCAGGATCAGCTCGACCCGCTTGCCCGAGCGCGAGAAGAGGCAGGCACAGCGCCGCCACGGGCACAAGCCCGAAAAAGAGGTTGTTCATTGTTCGAAACCATGTGGTTCATCGGCTCGGCATCGCCATAGCCAGAGGACTCCCGCACGCCGGCCAACTGGCGGACGCGCGAGCCCGGTCAGACCTCCCGCAGAGGCCTTGATGGGTCAGATGGTTCGGGGTGGGCGCTCCTGACCGTCCGAGAGGAAGCTCGGCGCAGGAGTCGAAAAGTCAGGGAACTTGACGCTGGAGAGCGCCGAAGGCTCGGGAAGCTTGGGCGCGTCGCTCAACAAAGGCGTCAATGAGCAAAAGGCCGAGCACATGTTGCACTTGTCCACGGCACCGTGGTCATGCCCGTCATGGTGGCCCCCGCCGCCGTGGTCGTGCGCCACCTCATGGTGCTCCAAGAAGTCCATGTCATGGTGGGAGGAATGCTCACCGATACGCAGTTCGCTCTGCATGCCCGAGCTGCCGACCGGGCACAGCATCGCAGCCGCCACCGCACCCCTGATGGGGAGCAGGACAGACAGCAGCAGCAGGAACCAGATACGGACGGTTTTCACTCGCAAAGCTACAGAGAAGGCAGATGCTAGGCTATCGGGTCTCGGGCGACACGTTGCGCGGCGGATCGTAAACCCTGTCACTGTGACAAGGTCAAGCGGTTATCACCTCGTTTCATCTTGGAGTCGCACCCCTGAGGACGGTCTAGCTTGCCTTCTGTGGCTGACGCCCGGGTCGCAAGCCCGACGTTTTGCCGTGAGCGGCGTGCGGCACCGGTGTAGCGTCTTGTGCGAGCGTCTCGATGATGGGGCAGTCCGAGCGGTCGTCACCGTGGCAGCAGTGAACGAGATGCTCGAGCGTGGCCTTCATAGCCTGCAGCTCCTTGAGCTTTTCGTCCAGTTCCACGATGTGGGCCTGAGTCAATGCCCGAACTTGGCGGCTCGGACGTTTGCGGTTCTGCCACAGGCCGAGCAGCTCACGGATTTGCTCGATCGAGAACCCAAGGTCGCGCGACTGGCGGATGAACCGCAATGTGGAGACCTCCTTGTCGGTGTACTGCCGGTACCCCGACTCGGTCCGCGCCGCTTCCGGGAAAAGGCCGACGCTCTCGTAGTGCCGAATCATCTTGGCCGACACACCCGATGCCTTCGCCGCTTCGCCGATATTCATGCTCATCTGTATGGTCCTCATCTGGTCGTGATTCACGATGCAGGGGCGTCGGCGGCACCGCGCCACCGACGCAGGGTCAGCGCTTTGGCCACGACGCTCACGCTGCTGAAGGCCATCGCCGCTCCGGCAATGACGGGGTTCAGCAGCCCCAGCGCTGCAAGCGGGATGCCCAACACGTTGTAGCCGAAGGCCCAGAACAAGCCCTGCTTGATTTTTTAATAAGTGCGACGCGAGACGTCGAGCGAATCCGCCACCAGGCGCTGGTCGCCGCGCATCAGCGTGATGCCGGCGGTTTCGGTCGCAACGTCGGCGCCGCCCGCCATCGCGTACGAGACCGATGCTGTCGCCAGTGCCGGGCCGTCGTTCAGACCATACCCGACAAAGGCGACCACCTCGCCGGCGTCGCAAGGCCTTGACGACGCTCGCCTTGTCACCGGGCAAGATGTCGGCGCGGACTTCGTCGATGCCCAACTGCCTCGCGACGGCTTCAGCATCTCCTCGGTTGTCGCCCGTCAGCATGACGGTCCTGATGCCGAGCTCATGAAACCTGGCCACGGCCGCGCCGGCCGTCGCTTTGACCGTATCGCCAAAGGCCAGGAGGCCGAGCACGCGCCGTTCGCCGCCTAGTGAACCGATGAGCTAGGACACGGTTTCGCCTTCGCTTTCGAGCCGGCGAGCGGCATGCCGTGCCGAGCCTTCATCCAGCCCCAGTCCCTGCAGCAGGCGGGTGCTGCCAAGAGCCAACTTCTGGCCGCGCTCGAGGCCTTCTACACCGCGGCCCGGCAGTGCCGCGACCTCTTGTGACTCGGGCACCGGCAAGCGTTTATCGCGCACATTGTTCATGATCGCGACGGCCAGCGGGTAGCTGCTCGTCCGCTGTAGTGCCGCGGCGAAGCGCAGCACGTCTTCGCGGATGCCTTCGCGGACTTAGTCCTGTCGACTATCGAGTGCTTCTCGACGGCGCATAGGTCGCTTTTCCGCTTCAAGCTGGAAGCGGAAGCGGTAGTCTTCACGCGCCCTGAACGAGCTAGCTAGGTCACGACGCGCGCCCCCAGATCGCGCCCGCCGCACGTTGATCTGAGTCGGCGGGGGATGACCTTGCCCGATGTGCTCGCCGTGGTGGTGACGCGCCCCTCCAAAAGGGCAATGAACTCCTCAGCCACGCATTCAATCCACTCCTTGTCATGGTCCGCCCAGACCTCATCTAGAACGCCGTCATAGTTGTCCAGCACTATGGTCACCTTGTCTGGGCCGGCCCGCAGCCGCTGTAGAGCGGCCGTCGCAACACGCAGGATTGTCGAACGACCATCCTCCGAAGAGGCGAACTCGTCGAGGTCAGGGCACACCATGCCACCGCCGTGCAACGTAGCCTGCAATGTCCATTCCTTCTTGAGCCGCAAGGCCCAGGCAGGGAGGCCTGGTGTGGCGTCGATCTCCTTCACAAGGAGAGCCAGCCACGCCTCAATCTGCCCGTCGTTTGACCAAAAGCCGTGACCTCGGAACCGTGTGAATGAACTTGCCATGGAGCGCTCATCAAGCTTGACTCGCCTCAGCGCGACCCGCTGACCGCGGACAGGTTACCTGATAGGTTCCCTCAAGAAGGGCTCATTCCAAATGTCATCTGCGCACCTGTCGGTGGCTGTCGACTCACGCTACAAAGCCATCGCCAACTTGGCCCGTGAGGCTGAGTTGCACACCACTGCCGAAGCATGCACACTGACCGTCCAACTTCTGGGGGGGGCAGTTCAGAAACGGCGTGAAGCCGCCGCCAGTACCGGAATGATGGCGCTGATCTGAGCGCTGGCAGCAAGCTCTGTAGGCGCTGACTTAGACCATTTTGATGCGTCGGCGGCCTACTTCTGACGCCGTAACTTGCAGGCAGCGACGCGGTCATACGCTTGTTCGCAGGCCGTCTTCCAAAGCGCGTGCACGAAGTCCGTGTGCCGCACATAAAAGTCTCGACTTACGGCCAAAAACATATGCAACTTGACCACCGGGGGTTGCAGCATGACGGGGCCCGGCTCCATCTTCATTCGCTGGTCCGCCGCCGGAGCAGCGGCAAGCAGGTAGCGCGACCGGCCCCTCAAAAACTTACTCCATGCACTGTCAAAACTTCCGGAGACCTCGACCGCCCAACCCTTCGACCTGGCAAACGACAGCATGGACGAGTCGCGCACGACACCCACGCTGTCGCCTTCAGCGAGCTTCAGTTCAGTGCCATCCCAGGACCCTACCCTGTCGGGATGGCTGAGCAAGACAAAGTCGACCTCCAGCGTACTCATATCCCCGCTAGAACTGTCAGCATATGGCGGCAAGACCAGGGCTTTGGCGATTGGCGCTGTCGTTGGCACGCCAGGCACGATGTCAATACTTTGCAGAGGGGAACTACTCACGAGCTGCAAACGCGCCAAAGGCACCCTGACGACCTCTGCATGATCACGGCATCCCAGAGTCTCCAGTGTCCGCAACGTGTTGCTCACAAGCAGTCCAGGCTCCGAACCGATTTTGGCTCCTCGGCCAACGACAAACGGCCTACTGTCGGTGTCCGACACCGCAATGCGAATCTTTTCCGGGCAAGGCACGCCATGGGCTTGTGAGCAGGATGCATGCAGAAAAACTCCTGCAATGATCAGCGCTCGCATGACGCCCCGAAACCGCTAAGAGATCCAGACCAACAGCAACATCATCCGGCGCTCAGCTGCCGTGCCCAGCTGCCCTACCCTTGACGATGCGAAGTCAGATCCGCGCATCGCTCACAACCAGTTCGCTGGAGATTTCTGCGGTGACCGAGCACAAGGCGCTTAGCGCGTCCTCCTGCAATGAAATCATGGACGCGTATTTGACGAACGGCACCGTCAAAGCAGCTGCCGCAGACTTCCCCCGACAGATGGGAGCGGACAAGTCGGTCACACCGGCCACGTAGGCACTAGGCAATACCCCGTAGCCAGTTTTCGCGATCCTTTGCACGCGCTTCTGAAACACGTCCATGCCATGGTGATCCTCACGTTCGCTATTGGAAAACCATTGCCCCCAGCGTGCTCGAGTCTTCTCGTCCTGGAAGGCATAGAGCACAGCACCGGACAAGGTGGCCAGCAGGGGACGGCGATATCCAACCCGCACAGAGAATCCGATGGCTTCACTGGACTCCATTCGAGCCACGACGACCATCTGCCCTTGGGAGTGCATCACCAGGTGGCAAGACTGGCCGATGTCTTCGGAAAGCCGCTTCATGTGCGGCAAAGCCACTTCAATCAGTCCCTTGACCGCAGGCTGATTCATGCTGAGTGCGAACAGCTTGTCCGTCAGCCGGTACCCCTCCGTGCCAGGGGCGCGCTCTAGAAAACCTCGGTACTCAAGCACCTGGATCATCCGGAACAGCTCACCGGTTGAGCGCCCAAGCTGTCGAACAATGTCGGCCATCGTGATCGCGTTGCGCTGCCCTGCAACCAACTCGAGGATGTCCAGACCCTTCTCGAGCGCGGGCGCCTTGTACATGCGATCGTCGCCATCATCGGTGCCTTCGTCAATTTTCTTGGGCATGTTGGAGCGTGGTGTGGGAAGTCGACGGGTTCGGCAAGAGCTTCAGCTCGTGCGCATTGCAACAATCTACATCGCGCGCTGATTCTAAAGGCTCTATCCCACAGCTTGCATGCTGACTCCACTATTTTGCGACGCTAGTCTTTTATTGCGCCGCTCTAACCGCCGCCGGATGACGTTGTGTCTGTCGCGCGAAATTGGCAGGTGCGAAGCTAGCCACGCCGACCCGAAAGCCAACAACGCAGGAACAAACGCCATCGCGAGGCAAATTCCGATAGCGGCCGACGCGTCATGGGTATCGTTGGCAGGGTTGAAACCGAACATGCTGGCGATCACAAAACCTAGGGCGGAACCCAGCCCCGAAATTGCCTTGTACAAGAATGCGTAAATGGCGTACAGCGTTGCAGTCTGATCTACGGACGTCTTGAGGGTAGCATAGTCCGAAACATCACCCAGAATCGATGGTGGCAGAATTTGCCATGCCGGCTGCACCAGTTGGAGCCCAGCAAACACGATCAGGTATTGAACGAAAGCGTTCGGCCCCGGGCGAATGAAACCCAGCAGGATGAAGAAGGCGCCGCTCAGCGTGATTCCCCACATCAACAAGTGACTCTTTTCATACTTCGTCATCCACCGCAACCACACCGGAATCATCAGCAAATTGAGCGGCATGCAAAGTGCATAGATGAACGGTGCCTGCTTGCCGAGCTGGAGATAACTTGCGAGATGCAGAAAAGCAAGCGCCACCTGCATGCCGTTGCCGATAAAGAACAGGACCACCATGGCAGCAAAAATCCGCAACGGTTTATTCCCGCGCAATGCGCGAAAAAGATCTCTGAATGAAATCCGGTGACTGTTTTGCTGAGATTCGCCCTGGGGACAAAACTTGGTCGCCAGAAAAATTGTCAACGGAAACACAAAAGCGATCAGCATGAAAGCGACGCGCAGGGTTTCGCTGTTGTACTCGGCAAGCAGCAATGAATGCACCCGACCGGTCTTTTTGAGCTCGATCAGTAACGGCAAGATCAAGAACAGTAGGGTACCGGCAAACAGGAAACTTGTGCGGCAAGAGAAGATGCGTGAGCGGTCGTCATAGCTCTTACCGAGTTCGGCACCCCACGACAGGTGGGACACCTCAACAACGGTCCAACCAAGCAGCGTCACAAAGTAGGCGACGAAGAAATACCCTTCGAATAGTTTGTCCTTTTGCGGATTGAAAAGGAAATAGGATCCAACGAGCAGGATCGCAGATCCCAGAACGACCCAGAACTTGCGTCCGCCTGGCCAATGGCGCGTACGGTCTGACAGCATGCCAACGACAGGGTCGGTGAGCGCGTCAAGTATCTTGCAAAGCGTAATTGCAGTGGCGATTGCGCTGAGGCTCAGACCAAACTCACGGGTGTAAATACCCTGAATAATACTTCCTGCCGGACCAATCATGATGGCCAGGAAGAAGATGGGCAAGGCGTACAGGACGCCTTTCTTACGATCAAACATGTCCGCCCCAATGCTTCATGATTCAGCGCCAGCTGTCCAGATGCTCAAGAGTGATGAGCAATGCATCGGCGTTGTCCGCAGACAGGAGCACGGGAGAACCCAGATCAATGCATACCATGCCATCGTCGAGCATTTCCCATTGGCAGATCTCAGTCAGGCTGTTGATATTGAGAATCACATTCAAAACTTCCTGATTGGCAGCAGGCCGCACCTTCAACCTCCGCAACTTCGCCTTTCCATGGCGGAGCACAAGAGACACCGTCATCGCTGCCGTATTGCGTCTTTGGGTGTAGGTGCCCCAACCTTCAGCGAACACGACCGGTGTTCGGAATTCATCCGCCTGCAGTTTTGGATCCATCGCCAGGACATGATTCGGGCCATGATAGTCATACCCGATCACAGTTAGATAGACGCCGAAGCTCGCCATAGCCCGAGAGTAGAAGTCACCACACTCGACCTCGTTCCAAGGGTTTCGCCGATCCGGCGAATAGCGCTCATGAATGGCTCGTGTCAGACTGAGGCCCTCGTAGACCATGCCCTCCGCCAACATGTGCGCAGCGACCTGGTATTCAAACCCCGTCATGCACTCGTTGAGATAGCCCTCGGAGGTAATTCCAAGCCCAATGTCCGCCTGAAGCCGTCCGCTCGGATCGTAGGGCGCTTGCGGCCACGTGCACATGATCATGCCTGCCTCCCCGGGCATCGCATACCAGCGACCACCTATCACGCCAGTGAAGCCCTCTCGATAAGGCCCCACATCGGTCGCGAAGTTGTATCGCCACAGTGATTTCAGCGCAGCCACACTGTGCTCGTGCGACACCACGCGCTCCATGCCAACTTGGTGAGCGAAACTTTGTCCAAGCACCTGATCGATGTAGCACCCCTCCTGCAGATCGACCTTGGTCGGCTTGGCGGTGTCTCCCACATGTTCGAAGTAGCGACCGTTGAAGAGTTGCTCCACGAAACTACGACGACCAACCGCCAACTGTTCTTCGCAGCGTGACGCGAAGTCCTCGTCGTTCATGTCAAGCGCCATCTGTTTGCCTGCAGCAAGGGCTGCGAGGTAGAGGGAGCTGATCCAGGGGATCTTGCCGTACCAAGTAGCGTCGAGCGTGTTGTACTGTGGACCTTCCAGCAGCCCATCACCGTCACGGTCCAGACGCATCAGAAATTCGATGCTTTTCCGCACCCTCGGCCAGAGGCGGCGCAGGAACTGCAGATCACTCGAGTGCTTGTGCTCTCGCAACACACGGATGATCGTGCCAGCGGCTCCATCCACTGCGCTGATTGCCTCGCCGATAGCTTCCGAAGGGGCCACGGCCTGGTCGCCATGACTAGAAGCTTCGGCACGGTAGTCCATGGATCCGTCGTCGTGGTACGCAATGCCATAGTCGACATGCTCTCGAGTCAGTCGCTCGAGCTCTGGAAAGACCGTCCCTGCCGCCTGCGCATACTGCCAGACGTGCTGGCAAGTGCCGGGGCAGGAGTCGACCCCTTCCCACCCATAAAAGCGACCGTCCTCAAATCGATGCGCGGTCTGCGTCGCCAGAATCGACGTGTTGATGAACGTTCGATCCAAGAACCACCGAGGCAACGTCGAGTCATACCAAGTCGCGACCCACTCCCTGGTGGTTGCTGCCAGCCGCTTGAGGTTACGCTCAACATAACGGGCGACTTCCAGACTGTCCTTGAACTGGGTCGCATAGAAGCGTCGCTTGCGACTCAGGTTCGGGATGTTCTCCATCGTCGAGAAGAACACTTTGCCGCCCGAATACTGCGGAAAGTGCCAAGAGACAACGAAGTGGAGCTCAACGCTCTCTCCCGGGGCAAGCGACAGCTGAGTCGCCATGCCCCCGACAAGCGGCTCGGCTGTCGGCGCCTCGGCAGAGATTCGCGGAACAGGCAGATCGTCTTCGAAGAGCTGGTGTGCGCGGACTTCATCGTTGGAGGCGTCCACGCGCGGACGCAAACGAGTCGACTGACCGAGCAATGCCAATGACATGCTGCCCCAACCGTCGGCCGAGGCCGCCGTGGCCAGTTCTGCGCGGCAATGCAGGACAGCGCAAGTCGGGCTGACGTACACCTCGTTGATTCGCTTACCTTCGGGCTTGGGATCGAACGGCAAGACCGCGTTGCCAAGCCAAGCCCCCACACTGAAGTCCTGTTGCTGGGCGGACACGTTGCTGAATCGGTAGTGCAGAACCGTGGCCGGAAGCCCTGAATCGCCAGCCTCAAGCGGAATGAAGGGCGAGAAAGCCTCGAGTTGGATGGCGATGGGTATGTCCGTGTCGCTCAACCAGACATTGCCAATCGGGTAGCTCCCTTCGAATTCCACGCTTCGGAACCCTCGGCCATCAAGCGTCCTGACCTTGCCGTCCGCGCATCGAATGGCAAAGCCAATCTGAACAGGCTGGTCCGGTTCTTGAGGATGGGCATAGTGGGGACCATGCGGATCACCTGTGTCGGGCCGCCCTCCGTAGGCTTTGAAGATGTCCCAATGGCAGAGTCTCCCGTCACCGCTGAGGTGGACCTGGCCAGTGCAGATCCCGCTGACAGGCATTCCCACATATCGAAGCTGCTCGCCACTCAGGCGCACGGGATCGACCTCACCCAAAAGGCGACGATCCCAATCAGAAGGCAGATTCTTGACCGGCGGTAGCAATTCCGCATGCCGGGGATTTTCAGGAGGCACGATTCTGCGCAGGGCGTCAGCGATGAATTTTTGGGTGGGAGTCACGGTGATGTCAGTCAGCAGAACAGGGGCTGCAAAGCATCTGCCCGGCAGCGCAAGAAGGATTGAGGGCGAACTGCGTGCTCAGCACACGCAGTTCGCCCTTATGGCTAGGTCTTTTAGAACGAACGAGTAAGGCTGAGACGCCAGTTGCGCGGCTCATTCCACTGCTGGATGGCACCGAAGAAGTTGGGCACCACCGCAACCGTCGAGACGGGACGACGCTGATTCGTCAGATTCTGTCCGACCAGGTCGAGACGCCATTTCTGGTCCTCGGTGTTCAGCGAAATGCCTGCAGAGATGAGCGTGACTGCATCACTGATGTAGTACTTGTCGGTCGCCGGGTTTGCGCCGACAAGGCCCAAGCCCGAGCTCTCAGCAGCATTCGCTGCATTGATTCCCATCTTCTGCCGATAGGCCGCATTCGCGAAGAGACGCGCCGCAATACCAGGGGTCAGGGAGAAACGGTAGTCAAAGCGCACGTTGCCCTGGAGCTTCGGAGACAGGGTCGGCACATCCAGGAAGGTGTTGGCGATGTTGACCGGCCCCGTGGGAGACGCCGACAGAACTTCCGTCACCTTGAACTGGTTGTAGGCAATGTTCGCGGTCAGCAGCAACTCACGCGTCGCCTGGAATCGCGACTCGAGCTCGATGCCCGTGCTGTGTGCAGCACCCGCGTTCTGCGGCACACCAGCAAAGCCGGTGGCGCTGACCGCGATGGGGACTGCCGTATTCACAGACACGAGGAGGTCCTTGTAGCGGTTGTAGTAAACCGCCGCATTCAGGCTCAAACGCCCGTCCAGGTACGTGCCTTTGCTGCCGACCTCGAAGGCATCAACACCCTGCGCCTTCGTCGTCAAGGCAGCTCCGGGAACAACGTTGGACGCCGGGAAGATGCTACCCGCCTGGAAGCCTTCCTTGAACGAGCCGTAAATCAGCTGGTTGTGCGCCAGGTTGTAGTCCACGGTCAGCTCGGGGGTGACTGCGTGGTACTTGCGCTGACCAGACAACTGAGCACCAAAGGCTGTATCGATGATCGTTGCACCCTGCGGCACGCAGAAGCACGAGTTGGTACTGAAGTCCGCCAGCGAACCACCCACGAACGTGGTGCTTGCACGGTTGCCTTGCGTCGCCTTGTTGTCTTCCGTGAAACGCAGGCCCGCCGTCACATTGAGGCTCTTGGTGACCGCATAGCCGGCATTGACGAAAGCCGCCTTGGACGTGACCTGCTGCGACAGGCCATCGAAAACCCGGCGGATGTCCACGGCCGTCTGTCGCCCGTTCGGATCGGTGACGTAGCTGGCCTGGTGCTTTGCATCAAGAAACTGCAGGAAGTTGTTGACCTCACCACTGCGAGAGTCGGTATCCTCTTGATAGTAGAAGAGACCGCCGATCAGGTTGAGATCGCCGAGAACCAGGTTGGCCTGCAATTCGTGGCTCTTGCCGCGCAAGTTCAGACGCTCGCTGACCGTCAAGAAGGGAGCAGCTGTGCCCTCGATGTCAAAGATTCGGCCATTCTTCATGCTCCGATCAGCGCCCAGGTACTTGATCGTGAGGTTGTCCGAGGGCTGCCACTGCGCAGACCACGTCAGGCCCTCTGCCTTGACCGTCGAGTTGCCGTAGGTATCAGTGTCAAGGACATCAGGGTCGGTCGAAGACTGGAGCCGGTTGGGAACGATCTTCGGATAGCCAGCCAACGGACCCGTGTTGAAGATGTCGTTGGGACCGCTGTTGGTGATCTTGAGCTGCTTGGCGGGTGCGTCCGAGTCAGTCTTGTCGTAGCCCAGAGTGAACCGCACGGTTTCGGACGGATCGAACTGCAGCTTTGCCTTGACGACCTTCGTGTTTTCGCCCCACCCCTTCTTGCCGGTGTTCACCAGAGCCTGGTAACCCTCGCGCTCGAGCGAAGCAGCGCCAATATTGAAGCGAAGCATGCCGGGCACGATCGCACCGTTCACCTCGGCCTTGATGTCACGACGGTTGTTATTGCCCGTGGCCACTTCGACGTAGCCGTCCGACTTGTCCGTAAGCGTCTTGGTGTAAACCTTGATTGCACCACCAAAGGCATTTCGCCCGTAGAGCGTGCCCTGGGGACCGCGCAGCACCTCCACTCGATCGACAGAGAAAAGGTTGATATTGGATCCGAGGCCAGATGGCGTGTACACGTCATCGATGTACACCGGCACGGACGGCTCAATGCCAACAGCGGGCGTTGCAGTACCCATGCCGCGGATGAAGAAGCGGGCGGTGTTGTTGTCCACACCTTCAGCCACATTGAGGCCGGGAACATATTGCGTCAGTCCAGTCACGCTGGCCACCCCGGCCGTCTTCAGGGCCGCGGCAGTCATCGCGCTCACCGACGCCGGAACATCAGACAGCCGCTCCTCACGGCGTCGTGCTTACACAACCACTTGTTCTAGCTGCACGGTCGACTCCGGCGCCGCAGCCGGTTGGTTCTCGCTCACTTGTGGGATAGGCGCGGCCGCTGCCGCAGCAGCCCAAGCAACGGTTGTCAGCGCGAAAAGACTCTTTGCCCCAGCTCTCATTGATGTCTCCTTTGTTGATTGCTCACGGGATGAATCGAAAGATATCACCAGTGAACTTTCATCTCAAGGGTGAAATTTAAAAAGTTGATGTCGGCACGCGACAGACCGACACCGCCGCAGGCTGCATCTGAGTCGCTCGATCCTCCGGCGCCCTGCGCGGGCTGCGCACTCTTGTGACTGAGCGGTCTTGAGTGCCCTCCGCTCGCGCCCCGAGTTCAGGGCTTGCCCCTGTGCTGCAAATAGCTACTCATGGGAAAAGAGTCTTTTTACCCATGGCAACAGTGCGGAGCACGCCTTTTTTCAAAGCACCGCGACAGCGGTAGCGAGGCGACACCTCCCCCACGGACACTATTGACCCGTGCTTGCGCACAGCAGCCGGGTGCTTCCGCGCAGGGCAGCGAGCCCACTCATCGGCTCGGATCACCGCGCATCCCCATGCTTCAAGAACTTCCTGCGGTCGTCGGCGCGCAACTTCTTCTGTACAGCGTCGGATGGGCCAACATTGCGCTTGTGGAAGCGCACCACCGCAACCAGCGCCGGCTGTGGTCAAGCTTTATTCCAGGCCGCCTCAATCGCTGCCGCGTCTCAGCCCACAGCGGCGGATTTATCGCTGTGAGCAATGGTAGGTGCCATGCTTGTGATTGCCTGATAGGCCTGTCCGAATGCGGCTGTGGCCAGCCTCCTCCATGGCCGGATGACGATGGCTGTAGCTTTCACGATCGCTCCTTGGCCTCGCCATTGCCGTCGATGCGATCCGATGGCCGGCGCGCCAGCCGTCGATCCTGCTGGCGGTGAACGCAAGCGCCTTAACGTACAATCTCACGAGCACCTTGCTGTTCTGCCGACCACTGAACCGCGAGTTCGGTGTTTTCACTCTGGCTACGCTCGCTCCCGAAGCACTGTTTGCTGCCGCACGACCATCCAGGCGGTGCGCGCAGCGCCCATCATGGACATGGCGACATCGCTCCAACCTCAGTCTCGCTCGGGACTGGTCAGCTTCATCGCAGTGATCGCAGGTGCGGTCGACGTGGCGCTCCTCAGCCTCTGCGTTTCCCGGCTGGTCATTGGCGTTCGGAGGATTCTTCCTATCAAAAGGGCAGTACTGGCATCTCGCGCACAGAAGCCAGGTGAAACACGACTCGCGTCCCAAAAGCCGCTGCAGCGCCTGGCTCACACCTGCACGTCAGAGTGTGGTTAGATCTGAAATTCTCTGACTCACCCCAACGCTGACACTGCCTTCGTCGGACTCAAAGCTGCACAAGTAGGATCCCATTACGCCTGTGCGGGCGATCAGGCCTGAACCTGTAACGCGCCTTGGCGCGTTACAGGCCGATGCGCCGCGTGGCCGCCGCCCACTCGGGCGAACTGACGCACCTCAGATTCGGCGAGCGGGGATAAATGTTATGGGCCATTCGTAGAACGCCTTCGGAGTCTAAGCGCCACAACAATTTGTTGACCCAGGTGAGCTCCCAACATGAGAGCGATCTTGATGGCATCGTCCGCACGACTTGAGGCGCCGTATCGATGCGCGACTCGCAAGGCCATGTGCAGCTCTTCGGCGGACTCGGCCACCTCAATGTAGAGCCGGTCTATGGAAATGGTCATCCTCAGAATCTGTAGCCGCATGTCGACATCGTCGAGGTAGCACTTCAACTGGCGTTGCTAAAGTTTGACTTCGGGCACCGAGGACGCCAGCGCTTTGACCAGATCGTCTAGCTGGACGATCGCCTTTGCAGCCGCTTCAAGGTCGGCGGCCAGGACGGACTTCATGTCGGTCATCGTGAACATCAAAGTGCAGGTAAATCACAGTCCCAAGACGAGTCATAGACGCGAGGAAGTGAGTGATACCGACTGAGCAGCGGGGCAGCAAAGACAGTCGTGGGCATTCGCTCTGAATTGCTGCGATCTCATCCCCCCATGAGCCTCAGCGCCGCTGCGACTGTCGAAGAAGATTGCGCTTTCCTGCAGTCTCGATGATGAGAGGTGCCAGCCTGCGCCGTCTACATCGCAGCGTCGACATCAACACACGAATGCTCTCACATTTTCATTGGTGAATTCTTTTTTACCGTGGTATCTTTGAAGCAATTCAGGACTGGCGGACCTGCGGCACCAGCTTGAGCGACACCCCGCGGACTCCGGATGACGGACCTGAAGGTCGCCTAGCAGGGCGTTGATCCGCGGAGATTCGACTTGCCGTTTCGCTGCCCTCCTCTTTGCAAAGCCATTTCACGGCCCTTCCGACGCGCACCTGTTCCCAGCGGCTTCACGCTGCTCGAACTCCTCGTCGTCATGGTCATCATCGGCCTGCTGGCCGGTTACGTCGGTCCGAAGTTCTTCGGCCAGATCGGCAAGAGCGAGGTCAAGGCAGCCCGTGCCCAGATCGATGCGCTGCAGAAGTCGCTCGACCAGTACCGCCTCGACGTCGGCCGCTACCCCAGCACCGAGCAGGGTCTGGCCGTGTTGGTCACCAAGCCGGCCGACGAGCCCAAGTGGGCCGGCCCCTACCTCTCCAAGGCGGTGCCCAAGGACCCCTGGGGCAACGACTACCAGTACCGCAGCCCGGGCGAGCATGGGGAGTACGACCTGCTGAGCTTCGGCAAGGACGGCCGCCCCGGCGGTGAGGGTGAGGACGCCGACCTCACCTCCTGGTGACGGACGTTCCGTGCCGCAATTCCAGACCCGCGTGCTGCGTGCCGGCACGGTGAGCACCCAGCGCGTCGAGGCGCCCGACCGTGCCGCGGTCGCGTCGGTGCTCGGCGTGCCGCCCCAGCATGTGCTGGAAGTGCGCGAGGTCAGCACCCCGGCCGGGGTGCGGCGGCGGTCGGCGCGGTTCCCGCTGCAGCTCTTCAGCCAGGAACTCGCCGTGCTGCTGGACGCCGGCATCGCGCTGCTCGAAGCCCTGAACACGCTGCGCGAGAAGGAAGGCCAGCCCGGCGTGCGCGCCGCGCTGGACGCCGTCATCGGCCAGATCGAGCAGGGCCAGCCGCTGTCGGCCGCACTGCGCCAGCAGCCGCAGGCCTTCGACGAACTCCTGTGCGCCATCGTCGCGGCCAACGAGAAGACCGGCCAGCTCTCGGTCGCGCTGGCCCAGCACGCCCGCTACCTGGCCTGGGTGGACGGCCTGCGCTCGCGCCTCGTGGCCGCACTCGTCTACCCGCTGATGCTGCTCGGCGTGGGCGGGGCGGTCATCCTCTTCCTGCTGCTCTACGTGCTGCCGCGTTTTGCCGGCATCCTCGAAGCCACCAGCGCCGATCTGCCCTGGGCCTCCCGCGTGCTGATCGAGTTCGGCCAGACGGCCGGCGCCCATCCCGGCCTGGTCATCGGCGGCCTGGCGGCTGTGGCGGTGGCGGTCTACGCGCTGCTGCGTCAGCCCGGCGTGCGCCAGCGGGCGCAGGCGGCGCTCTGGACGCTGCCGGGCCTGGGCCCGCGGCTGCGTGTGCTGGCGCTGGCGCGGCTGTACCGGTCGCTGGCCATGCTGCTCGCCTCGGGCGTGCCGGCGCTGGCGGCGCTGAAGATCGTGGTCGACGTGGTGGCCGCGCCCTGGCGCGCCGCAGTGCAGGCGGCGGCGGCCCAGATCGAACGCGGCGAGCGGCTGTCGGCGGCCTTCGACGCCCAGGACCTCGCCACCCCCGTGGCGCGGCGCATGCTGCGGGTGGGTGAGCGCAGCGGCGAGGTCGCGGCCATGCTTGAACGCGCCGCCGCCTTCCACGACGAAGAAGCGGCGCGGCTGACCGACCTGCTCTCGCGCCTCGTGAACCCGGCGCTGATGCTCATCATGGGCGTGCTGATCGGCGGGATCATCGTGCTGATGTACCTGCCGATCTTTCAACTCGTCGAGCAGGTGCAATGAAGGCCTTCGGAAAACACAGCCACAGAGGCACAGAGGCACAGAGGCTCTCGGATGCTGAGACGAGCCTCTCTGTGTCTCTGTGCCTCTGTGGCTGTGTTCGGCAGCGGGGCCAGGCATGACGACCTCATTGCATGACTGGCTGCCCGCCGAACAGGGCCCGTGGCACCTCGACTTCGAGCAATGGCCGCAGGCCCAGGCGCAGCGCTGGCGCGCCGTGCTGGCCGTGGGCGCGCTGGGCCGGCGCATGCTGCTGGCCGAGCGCGACGAGGATGCGCTGCTGCTGCAGAGCGTCGAGGCGCGGCTCAACGGGCCGGTGGGCTGGCAGCGCTGCTCGACCGAGGCGGTGACGCATTTCCTCGGGGCGGGCGAGGCCGACTTCCGTGCGCTGTCTGACGTCGAAGATGCGCTGACCGCCGTCGAGGACCACACCGAGGAACTCTCCGCGCTCGCCCTGGCCGAGCAGGCCAGCCCCGTGGTGCGGCTGCTCAACGCGACGCTCTACGACGCGCTGCAGGACACGGCGTCGGACATCCACATCGAATGCACCGCCCGCGGCGCCGTCATCCGCTTCCGCGTGGACGGCGTGATGGCCGTCGTGCGCCAGGTCGAGAGCCCGCAGGTGGCCGAGCAGCTGGTCTCGCGCCTGAAGGTCATGGCCGAGCTCGACATCGGCGAGCGCCGCCTGCCGCAGGACGGCCGCTTCAAGCTGCGCGTGCAGGGCCGGGAGATCGACTTCCGGCTGTCCATCATGCCCAGCGTCTTCGGCGAGGACGCCGTCATCCGCATCCTGGACCGCGCCGCCATCGCCCGCGCCGGCACGCTCACGCTGGACGCCCTGGGCTTTGACGACGATGAGCGCGCCGCCATCCGCCACCAGGCCCGCCAGCCCCACGGCATGCTGCTGGTCACCGGCCCCACGGGCTCGGGCAAGACGACCACGCTCTACGCGACGCTGGCCGAGATCCACACCGGTGCCGACAAGATCATCACCATCGAAGACCCCGTCGAGTACCAGCTCGCCGGCGTCGTGCAGATCCCCGTCAACGAGAAGAAGGGCCTGACCTTCTCGCGCGGCCTGCGCTCCATCCTGCGGCACGACCCCGACCGCGTCATGGTGGGCGAGATCCGCGACGCCGAGACGGCCCAGATCGCCGTGCAGGCCGCACTCACCGGCCACCTCGTGTTCAGCACGGTGCACGCGAACAACGCGTTCGACGTCATCGGCCGCTTCATGCACATGGGGCTGGACCTGTACAACGTCGTCTCCGCCCTCAACGCCGTGCTGGCGCAGCGCCTCGTGCGCCTGACGTGCAAGCACTGCGCCAAGCCCTTCACGCCCGATGCGGCCACGCTCGCGCGGCACGGTGTCATGAATGGCAACTTCCTGAAGGGCGAGGGCTGTGGCCACTGCCGCGGCACCGGCTACAAGGGCCGCCGCGCCGTGGCCGAATTGCTCAAGCTCGACGACGGCCTGCGTGACTTGATCGCCGCACGCGCGCCGATGTCCGAGATCAAGGCCGCGGCCAAGGCGCGGGGCATGAAGTCGTTGCGCGAGATGGCGCTGGCGGCCGTCTGCCGCGGCGACACCACTTTCGAGGAGCTGGAACGTGTCACCCTCGATGAGTGAGCGCCTGCGCCGCCAGCTCGCCGCCCGGCTGGGCCAGCCGCGGCGTGTCGTTGTCACGCCTGGCGGAGACGAGTTCGAGGCCTGGTGCCGCGACATGCCCGGCACGGCCGTCGATCTGGTCGTCAGCGCCCGCGCCCTGCATGAGCTGGTCGTCGAGCCCGGCCTGCCCCTGGCTGATCTGGATGCCGTGCAGGCCTACGCGCAGCAGCAGTTCGCCCACTACTTCGGGGCGGCGGCGCAGCGGTTTGCGATCGCGCCCTGGCGCGTCGGCGAGGCCGCCGGCGCCTCGGCCCTGCACGGGCTGGACCTGGCTGCCCTGCAGGCCCGCGCCGCGGCGGCCCAGGTGCGCCTGGCCAGCGTGCGCCCGGCCTGGAGCGTGTGGCTCGCCGCGCTGCCGGCGGCCACCCGCGCCGGCTCCGGCCGGGTGGTCTGGCACGAAGGCGCCGAGGGCGAGATGACGGCCGTCGTCATCCAGCTCGACCGGGGTCGCATCGTCGGCCTGCAGTCGCGCCGCCTGCAGCGCCTGGCCGACCTGAGCGGCGATGCCCCGCTGGCCGTGGGCACCCCCAGAGACACGCTGGCCCCGCAGCCCGGGCCGGCCGTGCCCCAGCCCGAATTCCTGCCGCGCTCGGCCCGCTCGCCGCTGGCCTGGCCGCTGGCCGCCACCGGCGCCCTGGTGCTGGCGACGGCCGCCTGGAGTGCGCTGGAGAGCCACCGCGCGCTGGACGTGGCGCAGGCGGCCCGTGACCGTGTCGCGTCGCTGCGCACCGCCACGCCGTCAGCACCGGCCCGTGCGGCCACGCGCAGCCGCACCGAGCCGGCCGAGAACCGCGCCGCCACCGAGGCCCGCGCGCTGCTGGCCATGCCCTGGGAGCCGCTGCTGACCCGCGTGGAGACCGCCGGCGCCGAGGCCAAGACCATCGCCTGGCTGGGCCTGGACGCCAGCGCCGGCCGCGGCGAGCTGCGCCTGGAAGGCCTCACGCCCGACAAGCTGCTGGCCCTGCAACTGGCCGAGCAGCTCGGCACGACGCCGGGCTGGCGGCAGGTGGTGCTGTCGCGCTTCTCGGCGGCCGAGACGGGGCTGGTGGGCCAGCGCTTTGAGATCAATGCCCGCGTGGCCACGGGGGGCGGCTCGTGAACCGGCTGGTCCTCGTGCTCAAGCAGCTCGGCGCGCCGGGCCTTGCCGGCGTGGCGGCGCTGCTGCTGGCTGCCCTGGCCTTGTTGGCCAGCCAGCGCTGGGACGCGCAGGCCACCCGGCTGCAGGCCGAGGCTCGCGAGCTGCGCGCCAAGGCGCGGCCCGCCGCAGCGGCCTCGGCCCCGGTCAGCGTGCAGCAATGGCAGGCCGCCCTGCCGCCGGCCAGCCAGCGCCAGCAGCGCCTGGCCGACCTGCTCGAACTGGCTATCCGGCTGGACCTCAACGCCGCCCGCACCGAGCACCGCCTGGCCAGTGCCGAGGGCCTGGAGCGGCTGCGCGTGACCATGCCCGTCACCGGCCCCTACGCCCAGGTGCGCCGCTACATCGCCGCGGCGCTGGAGCACGACCCGGCGCTGAGCCTGGACGCGATCAAGCTGCGCCGCGTGAGCCCGATGGCTGCCGAGGTCGAGGCGGAGCTGCAATGGTCATTGCACGGGAGGGCGGCGCCATGAACTTCGCGCCCCGTCAACTCGCGCTCGGCGGCGCGCTGGTGGCCACGCTCGCGGCCACCGCCTGGGTCGCGACCCGGCCGGACGATGACGCGCCGGCCGCGGCCGCTGCCCCGGTGCGCCGCGCTGCGGTGGCGGCGTCCGCGCCTGCAGGCGTGGTGGCCACGTCGGCGTCGGCGCCTGCTGTCGGCGCGCGCCTGCCCTGGGCCGAGGTGCCGCCCGCGCAGCTGGCGGCCTGGCAGCCGCCGCCACCCCCGCCACCGCCGCCTGCCCCGCCGCCGGCAGCACCTGCGCCACCACCGCCGCCCGTCGCACCGCCCGCGCCCTATCAGATGATCGGCCGCGTGGTCGAAGGCGAGGGCGCCAAGGCGGTCGAGGTGGCGCTGCTCACCGGCCCGAACAAGTCGGTCAGTGCCAAGGCCGGTGACGTCATCGACGGCCAGTGGCGCGTCGAGCAGGTCACGACCAGCGGCGTGCGCCTGACCTGGCTGCCCGGTCAGCTTCCCCAGAACATCGTCTTCAGGCCTGCCCCATGAAGCACTTCCTTCTTCTCTGCAGCGCCGTCCTGTTGACGGCCTGCGCCAACCCGGCCCTGCGCCAGGCCGAGGACCTCGGCCGCAGCAACCAGTGGCCGGCCGCGCTGCGGGTGCTGGACGACGCCCTCACCAAGGACCCGACCGACCCGCAGCTGCGCGCCGCCCAGGTGCGGGCCCGCGAGCAGGCGACCGCACGGCTCATCCTGCAGATCGAGGCCCTGCGCGGGGCCAGCCGCTGGGATGAAGCCTCGGCGCTGCTGAGCCAGCTGGCGCTCGCCGACGCCCGCCACCCGCGCTTGGCCGCGCTGACCAGCGAGGTCGAGCGCAGCCGCCGCCAGGAGGGCCAGCTGGCTGTCGGCCGCACGGCCCTGAAGGAAGGCCGCATCGAGCGCGCCGATGCCATCGCCCGCGAGGTGCTGGCCGAGTCGCCCCAGCACCCGGGCGCGCGGCTGCTGGCCTCGCAGGTGGCGCAGGCGTGCCCGCTCGAATCGACGGTCGGCGAGCTCGGCCCGGCCTTCCAGAAGCCCATCACACTGGAGTTCCGCGACGCGCCGCTGCGCCAGGTGTTCGAGTCGCTCGCCCGCTCCAGCGGCGTGAACTTCGTCTTCGACAAGGACGTGCGCTCCGACACGCGCATCACCATCTTCCTGCGCAACGTGACGATGGACGAGGCCATGCGCGTCATCCTCAACACGCAGCAGCTCGACCGCAAGCTGCTCAACGAGACCTCGGTGCTGATCTTCCCGAACAACTCGGCCAAGCAGCGCGAGCACCAGGAGCTGATCACCCGCACGCTCTACCTCACCAATGCCGACGTGAAGCAGGTGCAGGCCATGGTGCGCACCATCGCCAAGGTGCGCGACATCCACATCGACGAGCGGCTGAACCTGCTCGTCGTGCGCGACACGCCCGAGGTGCTGCGCCTGGTCGAAAAGCTCATCGCCTCGGTCGACCTGCCCGAGCCGGAGGTGATGCTGGAGGTGGAGGTCATGGAGCTGGCCACCGACCAGGTCGAGACGCTCGGCCTGGACTGGCCCGACCAGGTGTCCCTCGGCATCAGCGACGCCGCGGGCAACATTCCGAGCCAGGTGTTCATCGGCGGCAAGAACCCGATCAACTTCCGCGCGAGCATCGCCAACCCGGCCGTCATTGCCACGCTGCGCGGCACCTCGGGCAATGCCAACATCCTGGCCAACCCGAAGATCCGCGTGCGCAACCGCGACAAGGCCAAGGTGCACATCGGCCAGAAGCTGCCGGTGTTCACGACGACGACCAACTTCACGGGCTCGACGTCGGTCGCAGCGTCGGTCAGCTACCTCGACGTCGGCCTGAAGCTCGATGTCGAGCCCACCATCCAGCTCGACAACGACGTCGTCATCAAGGTGGGCCTGGAGGTCAGCAACCTGATCCGCCAGGTCACCGGCCCCGGCGGCACGACGGCCTACGAGATCGGCACGCGCAACACCTCGACCGTGCTGCGCCTGGCCGACGGCGAGACCCAGGTGCTGGCCGGCCTGATCAACGACGAAGACCGCAAGAGCGTGGCCGGCATCCCGGGCCTGTCGCGGTTGCCGGTGCTGGGGCGGCTCTTTGGCACGCACACCGACACGCGCGCCAAGACCGAGGTCGTGCTGCTCATCACGCCGCGCGTGGTGCGCAACCTGGCCGTGCCCGACGCGTCCCTCACGCGCCTGGCCAGTGGCGTGGACGGCAGCCCGGGGGCCTTCAGCAGCCTGCTGCGCCGCGAGGCCAAGGTGGGCGTGGCGCCGAGCACCGGCGCGACCGCGCCTGCGCCTGCCGCCGCACCGCGCTGCTGCTGCCGCTCAGCCCAGCCAGCTGCCGCGTCGGCCGAGGCCACGCTCAAGCTCGACGTCACGCCGCAGGTGCCTGCTGGCGGCACGGTGTCGGTCGCACTGAAGAACGACAGCGGCCTGCAGGTCAAGGGCGAGCTGGAGTTCGACCCGACCAAGCTTGCGCCGGCACAGCCGCTGCAGGGGGCCACGGCGGGCCGCTACCCCATCGAGCTGCCGCCGCGCGGCGAGCGGGTGGTGGCGCTGCGCGCGCTGCCGGCCGCGGCGGGCCAGGTGCTCAACATCGGGCTGGGCGGGTTGTCCGCGGTCGGGGTGAACGGCGAGTCCGCCCCGGTGCGCGTGGACGGCTCGGGGCTGCTGGCCGTCGAGGCGGCCAAGTAGGCAGGCGCGGGGCGGGCATGCGCGCACGGGGCTTCACGCTCATCGAGATGCTGGTCGTGCTGGCCATGATGGGCGTGCTCGCGTCGGCGGCGCGCCCGCTGCTGGAGCTGTCCATGCAGCGCAGCCGCGAGCACGAGCTGCGCCAGGGCCTGCGCACGCTGCGTGAGGCGCTGGATGCCTACAAGCGCGCCGCCGAAGCCGGCAGCATCGCCCAGAGCCCCGAGGACAGCGGCTACCCCAAGACGCTGCAGCTGCTCGTCGAAGGTGTGCCCGATGCGCGCTTGCCCAACGGACGCAAGATCTTCTTCTTGCGCCGCCTGCCGCGCGACCCGTTCGCGCCCGCCGAGCTGCCGGCCGGCGAGACCTGGGGCCTGCGCGCCTACGACAGCCCGGCGGACGACCCGCGCGCCGGCAAGGACGTGTTCGACGTCTTCTCGCGCAGCGAGCGCCGCGCGCTGGACGGCAGCCGGCTCAAGGACTGGTGATGGCCGCTCGCCCGCGTGGTTTCACCCTCATCGAGCTCATCGTCGTGATGGCGATCGTGGCGCTGCTCGCGTCCATCGTCGCGCCGCGCTATTTCGCATCGCTCGGCAAGAGCCGCGAGACGGCGCTGCTGCAATCGCTCACGACGATGCGCGACGCCATCGACCAGTACGCCGCCGACAAGGGCCGCTATCCGGAATCGCTGCAGGAGCTGGCCAGCGCGCGCTACATCCGCGCGGTGCCCGAAGACCCGCTCACGGGCAGCCGCGAGACCTGGGTCGAGCTGCCGCCGCCGGCCGAGATGCAGGCCAGCGGGCGCGTCTGGGATGTGCGCAGCGGCGCCGCCGGCCGGTCGGCCGACGGGCGGCTGTACGCCGACTGGTGAGCCCCATGACCGCGCAACGCGGCTTCAGCTACCTCGCGGTGCTGTTCCTGGTGGCCCTCACGGCCGCCGGCCTGGCGTCCCTGGGCCAGGCCTGGAGCACGGCCGCCCAGCGCGAGCGCGAGCGGGAGCTGCAGTTCCGCGGCGAGGCCATCGCCGAGGCCATCACGCGCTACCAGAAGGCCGGCGTGACGGCGCAGCCCGAGCTGCCCCGCAGCCTCGACGACCTGCTGGAGGACCGCCGCGGCCCGGTCGTGCGCCACCACCTGCGCCAGCGCTATGTCGACCCCTTCACCGGCGCGGCCGACTGGGAGCTGGTCGCGCGCGATGCCGACCCGACCCGCTTCAGCGCGGTGCGCAGCCGCTCCTCGCACGCGTTGCTGCGTGAGCGCGCGCCCGACGGCAAGGTGTTGCACAAAGCCAGCGATTGGACTTTCTCTCCTCGGCGAACCCCCAAAACCTAACCCTCAATTTTCAGGGCGATACGCCTACTTCCCGGCTCCAGATCAATCAAAGCGAGCAAAGAACGATCGCCAGCCCCAACAACAACCAAATCAAATATTCACCCCTTTGGCTCCTACCAAACCTCCGTCGACATCAATGGCGTGAGTGAACCTTTTTCGAGAATCGAGAACATACAAAAAGCATGAACAACTATTCCCAGACCAACCTCGGCGTCACCCCATGGCTGAGCGTACTGATTCCGGTTTACAACGTTTCCCCCTACCTAGAAGAATGCATTACATCCGTTCTAGATCAGACGGACGATGCGATCGAGGTGGTGCTGTGTGACGATGCGTCGACAGATGGCTCGACGCTGAAGCTGTGCTCCCTCGCCGCGCGCTACCCAGGTCGTCTTCGACTTCTTTTTAACAGAATCAACACGGGACTGAGCGCCACCCGCAATAGGCTCTTGGAAGAAAGTGCAGGAGACTGGATATGGTTCATTGACTCCGACGATATCTTGCTACCCGGGTCCATCAAGTCCTTGTTTCAATGGGTTCAGCGGCCTTCTGTCGATCTGGTGCTATGCGACTTCATAAGTTTTCGAAGCCCCCCGAAACCGATAGACCGCTTCATGCGCCGTCGGCTTAAGAAGACCAATGATATTTTGCCCCACACACCCTGCCAAGACAAAAGTGCAATATTGGAAGGATTGTTCGCACGGGAGCAAATGCACAGCTGGAGCAAAATAGCTCGGCGCTCCCTCTATGGGAGAGATCTGCGCTTCCCGCCCGGCAGATGTTTCGAGGATATCTTCGTGAGCCCGGATCTTCTAATTCGGGCGCAATGTGCTGTGTACGTCGACCAAGCTTGGATCGGGTATAGGAAGCGTCAGGGAAGCATCTTATCCACGCCCAGCATCCGTAAAGGTCAAGACATGATCGACGCCCTTTGCCAGATCTCCTTGCTGCTCCACAATACACACGAGGATCTCAACTACAATGTCAAGATTGCCGCTGGCTTCTATTCAATGAGAACGGGCATGACCTCAATTCAACACGCAATCCGGATAGGCAATTTAGAGGTTGCATCGAAGCAGCTTGAACAGCTGATTCTCGGTTGCCCGATATCGGTGGGGCAGGTTTTAGGATATTGCTTCCGACGCCGGTGGCCATGGCGCGCCATCAAATTGTGGATAGCAATCGAGGTTGCCAAGGTCCGGTCCTCAAAAATGCAGGGCCATGGAGACTGGTTTTAATTCCAAACCCCAAAGACAATCATTTTTTGAAAAGCCTGACACGTCGGGTGGCACGGACTTCACATTCGCTGGAAGTCTCGCCGTTTCGCATGCCAGTGACGGGTAAAGAGCGCGAACCTTGCAGCCGCTCAGCAAGTCACCTAGACTCGCCGGCTGTAACGGGTACAGAACTGTTGCACATCTCTTGTCCCATCTGCAAAAATCGATCGCCGGCTAAAGCAGCTTGTTCGCGTGCCAAAGCCAGTGCGATTCTCATCCGCTGGCAACCACGCGTGCTTCACTACTTCGGTCGAAATCGCCGGCGGCCAATGGCTTTATGTCCACCGGTCGCGTATGCCTTCGCCGAAAACTCTTCGCGTTGGATGCGCAACGCGTCCCCATCGACGTGCTGAGCCACCGATCCGATATCGGCGTCGCGGACACCCAATGACGTGAAATGGGTGCGCCAGCCTGAACCGCCCCGGGTATCGCGGAGGCCATTTGGTTTAAGTCAGACGGTCGCGGCCTGACCAGCGCGTTGTCGATGGTAGTTGGCCTCGAACTCGGCCGGCGGGATGTAGCCCAACGGCTCCATCAATCGGTGGTGGTTGAACCAAGCGACCCATTCCAGCGTTGCCAGTTCCACCGCCTGCTTGGTCTTCCACGGCCCGCGCCGGTGGATCACCTCTGCCTTGTAGAGCCCGTTGATGGTCTCGGCCAGGGCGTTGTCGTAGCTGTCGCCCTTGGACCCCACTGAGGGCTCGATGCCGGCCTCGGCCAGCCGCTCGCTGTAGCGGATGGACAGGTATTGCGAGCCCCTGTCGGAGTGGTGCGTCAGGCTGCCGTCGTCGGATGGTTTGCGGTCATACAGCGCCTGCTCCAGCGCATCGAGCACGAACTCGGTGTGCATCGAGCTGCTCTGGCGCCAGCCCACGATGCGCCGGCTGAACACGTCCACCACGAACGCCACGTAGACCCAGCCCTGCCAGGTCGAGACGTAGGTGAAGTCCGAGACCCAGAGCTGGTTTGGCCGCTCGGCACGAAACTGCCGGTTGACCCGGTCCAGCGGGCATGGGGCCTTCGGGTCAGGGACGGTAGTGCGCACGGCCTTGCCTCGACGCACCCCCTGCAGGCCTTGCTGACGCATCAAGCGCTCGACGGTGCAGCGGGCCACTGCAACGCCTTCGCGGTTGAGTTGGCGCCAGACCTTGTCCGCACCGTAGACCTGCATGTTGGCGCGCCACACGCGCTGAACCTGAGGCACCAGGCTCGCATCGCGCTGCGCACGACGCGAGCACAGCACCGGGCTGCGCTGACGCGCTGCATGGCGCCAGTACGCCGACGGGGCGATCTGCAAGACGCGGCAGATCGACTCGACCCCGAACTGCTGGCGATGCCGGTCGACGAAGGCCTTCAGGACTTGATGCGGCGGTCGAGCTCCGCCTGGGCGAAAAACGCGCTGGCCAGCTTCAGAATCTCGTTGGCCTTGCGCAGCTCTCGATTCTCTCGCTCCAGTTCCTTCACACGCTGGGCCTCGCTGGTCGTCACGCCCTCGCGCACGCCGGCATCGACCTCTGCGCGCTTGATCCACTCGTTCAGCGTCTGCGGCACGCAGCCGATTTTGGGCGCGATGGACTCGATGGCTGCCCACAGCGACGGGTACTCCCCTCGGTGCTCCTGCACCATCCTCACCGCGCGCTCACGCACCTCGGGCGAGAACTTGTTCGACTTGCTCATGGCTCAATCCTCTCAGAGTGTTGAGCCTCCTCGAAACCCGGGGCGGTTCAGCCCCTTACCGCTGCGATAACTTGCTCAAATTCGACCGCCGCTGTCTACATCAAGAGCTCGTTTGCGCCCTATGTGTCGCGCAAGGCCAGCGACACCAATGCCGACATGTTGAATTGTGCGGTGCAGGTTACAGGCGTGCCGGCTTCCAGCTTCCAGGCTGACGACACCACCTTGGATCCATACCCAAACCGAGTCCGCTCGGACGCTACCAAGCGCGCCGCATTGGGCAAGATCTGCCAGGCCGTACAGACGGCTTTTGACACCAAGCAGGAGCAGTATGTGATGAGCCAGTACTCACACATCGACTGGGACGAACTGGTGCCCGTGTTGAATGCGCTCAATGCTCTTGGCTTCACGAGGTTTGACCAGTACAACCTCGTGGGGCTTACCTTCCAAGTCCAGGTGAATACCGGCTCTATCTCCGGCATCTCAGCCTTTTCATCAGTGCGCCAGGCAGGCAACTGCAGCAGCATGAGCGCGAGTCCTGCTTCGCGACCTACCTGACCGACCAGTACATCCGTTGGCTCAAGTCACCGGCCCTCGGTGACGATGCCTCCAACTGCTGGTGAGCCAGCATGGCCCTGGATATCTTCAAGAAAGACCCATCAATGTCGAACGTCAGCGTGGTGAATCAAGTGATCAACTCCAGCTATCCCAACAACACAGGCAAGTGCCCCACTTCAGGCAAGCGTTGGTCCAAAAACATGGCCTGGCAGTGAGCATCATCCGACGGCTTCAGCAGCAGTGACGCGGCAGCGACCTTCCTCTGCGTTTGTGCATCCACTAGCGCGATTCGAGGAGACAACAGAAGTGCTGCTGCTTGAGGTGCCCGGGCGGGAAGCTAAATGAAACGTATCCCGCCTGTTGAGGTGAGGCACCCCGCGATTGAGACCATGAATCATTGTGACTCTCGCACGAAGACTTTGACACTGGGCTCGCCACTGATTCGGAGAAGCTTGCGTGACATGTCTCATATCCGGCGACACGCGAAGGTTCGAAGAAGGGCGCATCACAAGGATCGGCAGCCCCCTCCTTTTCCGAGCATTGAGCCTTTCGACCACCCCTTCGGCTGAATAACCTCAGACCCAGGGGTCGTCCTTCGATGTCTTCGGTGATCGAATGCGGCTGCCGTGCCTCCGAAGCGAACTCCCTCAACGATTCCAGCGCGTCGCACACGTCAGCCGGAGCTGCGGTACCAAACTCGAACCTGTCCGCTTCCAAACGAGAGTCGCTGATGGTGAAAACGTCCATCTTGACGGTCACGGAATTGGGGTAGATATCGGCATGCAATGCCGCGTCAAACACGACGCTTCTGGACGGCCGCCGCCAGCTCGCGCAGCAGCGGCTCGGTTTGGGCCCAGCCCAGGCAGGCGTCGGTGATGGACACGCCGGGCTTGAGGTCGGCCTTGGTCTGGCCCTCGGCCAGGTCCTGGCGGCCTGGTTGCAGATGGCTTTCGATCATGACGCCGGTGATGCGCGCATCGCCCCCCGCGATTTGACCCGCAACGTCATGGCCGACATCGACCTGGCGCTCGTACTTCTTGCTGGAGTTGGCGTGCGAGAAATCGATCATGACCTGCTCACGCAGGCCCGAGGTCTTCAGCGCATCGCAGGCCGCATTGACGGAGGCGGCGTCGTAGTTGGGCGCCTTGCCGCCGCGCAGGATGACATGGCAGTCGGCATTGCCGCGGGTCTCGAAGATGGCGGCCGTGCCCATCTTGGTCATGCCCATGAAGGCGTGGGCGCTGCTGGCGGCCAGCACGGCGTCGCTGGCGACCTTGATGCCGCCGTCGGTGCCGTTCTTGAAGCCGACCGGGCAGGAGAGGCCCGAGGCCAGCTGGCGGTGGCTCTGGCTCTCCGTCGTGCGCGCACCGATGGCGCCCCAGGCGATGAGGTCGGAGATGTACTGCGGCGACAGCAGGTCCAGGAACTCGGTGCCGGCCGGCAGGCCCAGGGCATAGACGTCCAGCAGCAGCTGGCGCGCCAGGCGCAGGCCCTCGTTCATGTGGAAGCTGCCGTCCAGGCGCGGGTCGTTGATGTAACCCTTCCAGCCCACCGTCGTGCGCGGCTTCTCGAAGTAGACGCGCATGACGATGAGCAGGTCGCGGCTCAGCTCCTCGCGCGCCGTCTTCAGCAGCCGGGCGTACTCCATCGCCTGGTCGTGGTCGTGGATGGAGCAGGGGCCGACGATGACGAGCAGGCGGTCGTCGCGGCCGTGCAGCACGTCGCTGATTTGCTGGCGGGCCTGCTCCACGAACTCCAGCGTCGCGTCGGGGATGGGCAGTTCCTCGAGCAGCAGGGCCGGGCTGATCAGCGCGCGCACGGCGCCGATGCGGGTGTCGTCGGTGTGTGTGTGGTCAAGGGTGGCTGCGAAGACTGGCGGCTCGTCCTCGCGGACCAATGCTCTAGCGGTGTTCATTCTGTTGAATCATGGCGGCGCTACGCCGCCTCCTCTGTAATCAGATCGAGCCTGCGCGACGATTCAGACGGCGCGCTTGTTATCGATGACCGCTCACATGAGCCAATAGCGACCTTGAGAGTTCCGAACTACCGGTCACCGCGATCGCTCCAGCTCGTTTGCCTGGTTTTGATGAAGCTGGGCTCGCCCCTCTAACCAGCGGAATCGGTGACAAGTGCATGGAAGGTCAAGTTCCGCGGTCAGAAGGCGATATGCCCTGGCTAGCTCAAGGTAGTCAAAACGCAAGTCGTGCATCACGCCCATTGCCTTCGCGCGGTTCATGATGTCGTGAGGCCTTGGTGCCGCCCCAGTGGCCAGGGCAATCTGGTTCGCTCGCGCAAACTCACGTGCGATGTTGGTCAGCGCACCTTCCATGCTGCGCACGCCAATTCCCCGCATCTTCATTGCCGTCTCCGGGAGGGCAAGCTCATCCGCGACATGCGTTAGGCGAGCCAGCAGCTCTGTCCAGAGGCTTCGAGCTATCTCGAGATTTCTCTTGCCGACAGCCCCACCACGCTGCCGTGCGTCACCGTTCAGGCGCGGTGCAGACGGCTCACCGACGTCAGCGCGCCCTTCGGCGTCCGTCGGGTCTATATCCATGCCAGTCTCCCTGCCTCATCAGCCCAGATCGGGACACCCATGGCCACCCGATCTCAAATTCAATTCTTGTTGTTGCCCCGGGGTCAATGCAGCCGGAACACTTTTGTCGATGCAGCCGGGTCAGGCGATGTCGTGACGGTGTAGCCTCACATCGTCGCCCGCCAGTCGCGATTGGTACGAGCCGGGGCCGTGGCTTGGTGTCCAAGATTGCATAGGATGGGGCACTTGCCTTCGTGGCTCATTCTGATCTCCGTATCCTTGGATTTAACTTGCCACACGCGGGCATGCGGACATCGAAGCGCCATGTTGACGACGCCGTGTGATCCAGCCTAGTGTTACCGATAAGCGCTCTCGCCTGTCGATCAGTGCTTTGCGTGAGTTCCCTCGAGAAACCGAGTTTTACCTATCAATCACTGTAGGCCTATTTGCAAATCCTTATGACGCAGATAGCCGTTCTATTGCGAGCGACCATGGGCAGACGTGGGCGACGAAGTGACCCACACGACAACGTTGCATTGGCATGATCTCGTCGCATGTGCTGAACCTGACGACCAAACCGTGAACAAAGGCGAAAGCTAGCGCCGGCAAGGCGCAATGGCGGGGCGATCAAGCCAAGCGGCATAAGGCTTTGGACCCGAAGCACCGACTCCACCGATCACGGGCACTAGTGGAACCAATCGACGCCAGCGTGCACGGTCGGTCAACGCATCCCTCTCCTCAACCAGAAGTTCAGCTACGCCAAGGTGCGTGAAATCCGTCTGGCCCAGAACACCACGCGGGCAACGACGCTGTTCGGGTTGGGCGATAAGTAGTAACTCGGTTCCGTCCTCCCATAGACCAGCGATGCCCGTGACCACTTCGGAAGACGGCGAATGTGCAGCGCTTGTCGCCAGCCATCAACCTGGCAGCCTCGCTCAGGATCTCCAACATCGGAGTGGCAAGCAGATCTCGGTCCTCGGCTCGTCGACGCGAACCATTCATCTGCTCAGACCATGTAGCTTTGGCACGATGAAAATATCTCGCCACTAAGGCTGCGGAGCAAAGGTCCAACTGCACAACGAGCCCGGCAACAAGTGCTCTCGCTCTTGAGCCCTGCGATCCGGCAAGGCTTGCCAAGCACTGACCGTTCCCAAACCCAAGCTTCGATACCAGTCCTGTGGCAACAACAAACCGGATCTGCTCAGCTGCCGCTGCCGGCGCCGCGGGCAGATTCAAGAGCATCAGTGACCAGTTCACCGACCTAGCAATGGACCTGGGCAACCACCGCATAGCCGAGCTAGCCATTGAAAATTCCAGCATGGCCAATTTATTGTCTGCCCGGCAAGAGCCCACCACGCAAACGACTCGAGGGGTCTGACCGTGGTCTACACGGCGTCTCCCGAACCGGCGCCGATGGCATTTTCACCGTCACCGCCCGCTCGAGCATCTCGGCCACGCCGAACTGGCTGTGCTCGCGATGCCGGACTTTGCTCCACCGCGGGCAGCAGCGCTCGCCGAGCGAGGCATTGATTTCGGCGAAGAAGCCGAAGCGTGCTTGGCCGCGTCGATCCAGATGCGCCGACGGCTGTCCTGGACGTTCTTCTCCACGCGACCCTTCTCCCAGCCGGAAGCGACCTTGCAGGAATCGGGGTCGTATAGATAGTGCGAACACATCACCGCGAAGCGCGCGTTGACGGTGCGGCCCTTGCCGCTGAAGCGCCAGTCTCACGCGAGGTCGCGCACGGACCACCTTCCCCGCAGCGTCTCGCCACGATCATCCTCGGCCTCCAACCGGCCGTTCTTGCTGATGTACCGAAAGTGCGCCGCGATTGCGCGTGTATCACTCCCACCGCCGGTCACCTTGACCATCACCTGTGGAGCGCGCCTAACCACTGTCGCTTCGATACGGCTCGCGTCGTTCTCGCCCAACGCGGGGACCACAGATCTATTTCAATGGCCACTACGTGCCTGCGCGACAGCGGTGACGAACGGCCGATCCGCACTTGCACTCCAAAAGCCTCCTCTAGCCAATGAATATCCCCATCCACGGCACGGGCGCCAACATTTAGCCACCACTTTCAGTCGACGACATATCTCCACAACGCAGGCGGTGGGGACGGCGATAGCAGGGCGGCGAGCTAGGCGCTGCGAGTGAGGCTCGTTAACGGGGAGTCATACAACCCGGAAGAATCTAACGGCTTCAAGCAAGCGCGTCGAGCTCCCACGAAGCGCGTCTGTTGAGCGACTGGGATCGCTGACCAGGTAGCTATTTTGTTGGGTTGCCTTCTCAAGCTCGTTCATGGCGCTGTTGACGACCCCGACACCTGAAGCCTGTTCATGGGCCGAGTGCGATATCTCTTCAATCAGCTGACCCATGTTGTTGACAACATCGACCACACTGCGGATGGTCTCCCCCGCATGACTGACGAGAGCCGAGCCGTTTCCGACCCTCGCAGTCGATTCCTGAATCAACCCTTTGATCTCCCTGGCGGCGCTGGCCGATCGCTGAGCGAGCGCCCGAACCTCCGCTGCCACGACCGCGAAGCCGCGCCCATGTTCGCCCGCACGAGCCGCTTCGACGGCTGCATTCAAGGCCAGTATGTTCGTCTGGAAGGCGATGCCATCGATGACACCCAAGATGTCGCCGATCTTCTTGGAACTGGCACTGATTACCGACCGACCACCTTTCGCAGCGTGCAGAGGGGAGACGCGAGAGGTGGCGGGACAAAAGAAAGCCCTCGGCGACCGCCGAGGGCTGAACCTTCTACGCCGTGGCGATGAAGCCTGCTAGGGAGGAAAAGCAGAGAGCTCGCGCTCAGGCTACATCCTTTGGCTGAGCGATACCGTCTTCCTGTCAGTGAAAACGCCTGGAGGAGTGTCCTGTATGGCGCGCGGCATTCTTCGACAGAGCGCCGCGGCCGCGCGACAGACGTTTGAAGACTCTTGATTTAGCTCTCGACAGCAGCGGCGTTGGCAGCTTTAGCGGGGGCACGTTTAGCTGTGACCTTCTTGGTGGCTGCGCGCTTTTTCGCAGGAGCCGCAGCTTTGCGGGCAGGCTTTGTGGCCTTTGGCATACGAGCCGTCTTTGCGTTTGGGGCTCGCTTCTTGGTGGTCGGTTGAGGCGTGGTAACTGCGGCTTCTGAACTCCCAACTAAGAAGCTCTCCAAAATCTTGCCTGCTTCGAGAGCCTGCCGAAGCCACTGCGGTCGAGGGCCCTTGCCAACCCAGGTGTTGCCTGCTCCATCTGCGTACTTGGCTGCTCCGGCGCTCGCGGTCTTCGGTGCCTTAGAAGACTTTGCCCGCTTACTCGGCTTGGCTGCTTCGGCGCTGCGGCTACGTCCAGACGGTTGGCCGAAAAGTTGCTCCGGCGTCAGGCTGTATTTGGCGATCTCCTTCTGGATGCGTTCGACGACTTCTGACTGAATAGCTGCTGCTTCCTTCTGCAGCCGTTCGATCTGGCTGAGGATGCTTGATAGAGATTTGCCCATGGAGTGCTCGCTGTTGACGATTGGATATTTGCCTTGCGGCCTGCCTGAAGAAGAGACTTTAGTTGATCGAATTGCGGCATTGGCAACTATCGATGTCAAGCGTCTAGAGCGCGTCACTTCGCTGATTAGGGGATGGACTTGGCGTGAAGGCACGGCTCGAGTACTAGGGCATTTCGCATCCGGTCACCTGAAGCTGGCTACGCCCTGAGCATTGAGGAGCAACTACGTCCACGAGTGACAGCGGAGCCACTCGTGCCAATTGAGGTGTCCGAACTGGGGTCCTTGACGCTTGCTCCGGTTCCATTCGGCGTCAGGAAGGCGATGTAAAGCCTTTCCATGTCACGGCAGGCGCGCTCTTCCCGCCTGTCGTCTGATAAGGAGCGTAGCTGCTCGGGGATCGATCTCAGGAGAGATTGGTCGGTACGCGGGCAGCAGTGCGGCCAGGCGCTACTTGCCGTTTGCTGCGGCGTGCAGCGCTTACTGGCCTACAGCCTTCAACTTCGAATCCAGCCAGCCATACTTGGAGATCAGACTGGGCGAGTCTGATGCGGCGTTGTCTTTGACTAAGCCGCGCAACTGCTCGTAGTGGCTTTGAAGACCCTCTTCTAGACCGCCAAACTCTCCGGCCAAGTGGGGCGACAAGTAGTCGATGTAGCGCCAGCTGTCGTGGTCTTGCGGAATGGAGCGCTTCCTGAAATTTCCAATCTCAGAATCGTCCATGGTCGAAGGCCACACTGCGTCAGCATCAAGCCCTCGATCAAGAACGATTCGCGGCGTGCCCGCAGCCTGCTCAAGCGCGTATGCCCTAATGAACGCGGGCCCGAAGGCGAGATTGTCCTGGTGGTACATCAAGCCCTTGGTGATTCCACCCCGCAGCAGCACGCCGTGGGCTGTCAGTTCAAAGATGAGAAAGCGGGCGACCAGAACGATAGAAAGGAACGACCACTCCTCATCGGCCGGTGCTGACAGGACCACTGAGTCTGAGAACTGGGTGAACGCGACGTCGCTGTCGCCGGTGGCGACATTGCTGGCCTTCTTCATCGCGGCGAGTGCGTCGTCCGGCTGCCAAGCGCCTGAAGTCACCGCGTGCTTGAACCCAAGGAAGTCGATGAAAGCGCAGTAGCGTTCCTCGTACTGAGCCTTTGCTTGCTCTTTCATGTTCGGCTCCCTTGTGGTTCGTGATTGGAGGCTATGGCCTTGTGAGCGACGAAGCTGTCGTCGATGTCACCCGAGCCCCAGATGTGCGCTTCATTCTCAGGTACTTGCAGTGCCCGTTGGATCAGCGGGGATAAGCCGAGGAGCGCGACCTGGCCGGCGGCGTACGGGACTCGATCGCCATCGAAGCGGCAGATCCCAGCGACTTTTCTCACGCAGTTCTATATCGCCGATCCAGCACTCCTTGCCGGCAGCCGGGCCGCGTTGTACGGTCATTCAAATGGACCTCAAGATCCCAAGCGCCACGCGATAGGGCCTCACGTCGGGCGCCAATCAGCTGCGTCTACAGGCGAACCAGCAAGAAGGCTTCACGCTGATCGAGCTTGCGACGGTGATCGTGATTCTTGGGGCGCTGTCAGCGGTTGCGCTGCCGCGGTTCACGAGCTTGGGAACCGACGCTCGACTGGCGGCGCTGAAGTCAGCCATGGGTGCCATGCAGACATCTGCGCATATTGCGAACGTGAAGTGTGTCTTGAAGTCCGGGTGCTACACGCCTGCCAGCGACGCGGGACCACGTGCGGCGCCTTCTAGAGCTAGTACGAATTGTACGGTCGTTCAATGCGACTGACCAAAGCCAAGATCTAGATGACAGCCGTGGACTCGGCGGTTTGCTTCTGTCTACCCAGGCGGCTAGGAAAAACCCTTCAATCGTTTTGAGGAGGCGGCCGCCGCAAACCTGGCGTGAGCGGTGGCGCTACTGACGTCCCCATCCCTAGACTTTGAGCAGGCCGATACGTAGGTCTGACAACCCTGGGGAGGGACATATGCAAAACGCGATCGCGTTCGCAGACAACGATGTTGTCGTGGTTGCCTGGAGCTATGGGCGGCAGTTGCCCGGCTGCATGGGATTCGCTGTTCACCGGATCGACGAAGCCGGCACAGAGACACCATTGCCCTCCATGGCGGTATTTCCGGGCTCCAAGCGCGAGCCCGGCCAGACAACCGACGATTTCCCGATCCAGAAGTTCTACTGGAAGGATCCGTATGCCCGCCTCGTGGCGGACAAGACCGGATCTCGAAAGTTCCGCTACAAGGTCGTCCCCCTGGAGGGCAAGCCAGGGAAGCTCAAGCCGATGTCGATCGGCTATGCCGTGTCGAACGAGGTGGAGGTCACGCCGATCCTTTCGAAGACGCTGGCGGCTTATTTCAATCGAGGGATCATCTCGACTCAACATGTCTCCCAGGCACTGGGCGGAAAACCTGAGAAGGGGAAACTGCTCGAGCGCGTCATGGACGAGCAGGATCCCCTTCGTAGCGATCTCGCTGGAGGAATGATTGAGGCGCTCACTGGATTCGTGGGCGAGGTGAAGACCAGCGACGAGCTTTACTGCGCGCTGTACGAACTTGGCGACGGGCAGCTCATCGCGTCGCTTGCCAGCCTGAAGAAGAAGCTTCACATCGTTTTGTCCAACCCCAAGGCCAGCGACGAGCAGAGTGCCAGCGGCGTGACGTATGGGAACAGTGATTCGCGCCTGACACTGAAGAACGCCGGCGCCGACGTGATCGACCGGATGTTCAGGACCGGCCAGATCGGGCACAACAAGTTCGCGGTGCTGGTCAAGAAGAAGAAGCCTGTCGCAGTTCTGTTCGGCTCGACGAATTGGACGTCGACCGGGCTGTGCACGCAGACCAACAACACCATCATCTGGCGAAATCCTGACCTGGCTCAGCGCTACCTCGACTACTGGAACGAACTCAAGAAGGACACCGAGGCCGCCGGCGAAGATCCGAAGGCCCTCCAGAGCGCCAAGCTGCGCACGTGGGATCGAAAGTCCAAGACTTTTGATCTCGAAGAGGGAGCCACTGTCACGAGCTGGTTCTCACCCAATACGCCAGCCCTTCGCAAAGGCAACGGGGCCAACGAAACGCGCCCTGTCGATATGGACGAGGTGGCGAAGTTGATGCTTAACGCCAAGACCGCCATCCTTTTCTTGGCGTTCTATCCTGGCTCGCCGAGCCTGGCGAACTGGGCAGCGCAGGCTCAGAAGGCGAACAAGAATCTGTTTGTGCGCGGCTGCGTGACCAACCCCTCGGCATCCGACGGGTTCGTGTACGAGCTCAAGGGCATCGCACCGCCGAAGAAGGGCGACGGTACGCCGCCGATCAAGCAGGATCCGCGAGTCGTCACGGCCGCGGCCTTGTCGCGAACGATCCCGGCGGGTTGGGCGAAGGAAATCCTGAGCGCGGGATTCGCGGTTACCCATGACAAGATCATCGTCATCGACCCGTTCTCAGATGACTGCGTGGTGGTGACTGGTAGCCACAACCTTGGCCATCGGGCGTCCTTTAACAATGACGAGAACCTGGTGATCGTCAAAGGCCAGCGGTATCTTGCCGAGGCCTATGCAACGCACGTGCTGGACATCTATGACCATTTCTCATGGCGGTCCATGGTGCAAAAGGATGCAGCGAAGGCAGACGCCAGCCTGAAGGTGAAGCCTGAGGAGTGGCAGTCCCGCTACTACGACGACGATGGCAGCATCCGGAATGCGCAGCTGCGCTTTTGGCTGTCGGCAACTCCTTCGGACTGACTACTGCCGCGGCGGCTCAACTCAGCCAAGCCAAGCCTTGGTCGCGAGGCGGTGACGGTGACCACAAGTCGCGGTCACAGAGAGCCGACATATAGATCGAACATAGCTCTCCTGGGGGAGCCCGCCTAACGGGGCTGTTTCTATGCAGCAAGTTCGAACATCGGCCAACGACACAAAGATCGAACATGGCGCTGGGCGACAGAGAGATCGAACATGGAGCATGAAACGTAAGCGCACGGCGAACCCATCTTGACTCCGCGGTGGTGGGTCAGGGCTGTTGCTTAGGCTGAGCCAGAGAAGCGCTTGGCCATATAGACACAGAGCGCGGACAGGCCAAGAGGAACACCTCGTTGATTGTCTGACACTCGTGCAGCGGCACGCGTTCGAGCTTCAGGCGCTGCTTGCCGCGGCGCTTGCGCACCGACAGATCGGCCAGCTTGTAGAGCCGGTACACGCGCTTGTCGTTGATCTTCGTGCCTGCTGCGCGCAGCAGGTCGCCAATGCGCCGGTAGCCGAAGCGCCGCCGCTCGTGAGCCAGCACGACGATGCGCTGGCTCGTCGCCTGATCGTGGTGCACACGCTGGGGCGGATGCCCTTCTGCAAGACAGGGTTCGTGGGGGCGACGGATGGATCTGCGATGACCATCGTGAAGGTGGCAGCGCTGGTCGGTGCCTCGCGCAGTGCGGTGGACAGATCCTGTGCAGTTGCGCGCAGCTCCTCGAGCTTGGTGTCGTCCTGCAGTAACTGTTGGAGTAACGGCGCCCTCTCAGCTGTCAAAGCGGAGTAACCATGCGGGCTGAAGGTGCGTTTTCGGTCATCCTTCTCGCACCCGCCCACGACCGTTCAATCATCACGCGCCTTCGGGAATGCGGGTCGAGCGGTCAAGCAGAACATCCAGCCGCTCGCCCAGGCGCCCCCAGGCATCGCGCTTCTCAGCGGCGTAGTCGTGATGCAGATATGCACGCCGTACCCGACTACCAGCCATCACGTGGTTCTGGCATCGATCAATGAGATCGAGCGGCACGCCCAGCTGCTGCATCATGGTGGCGCCGGTTCGCCGCAAGTCGTGCGGCGTCCACGCGCCCGCCCTGCCCTCGGACAGCGTGAGCGAGTTGTCATGCTTTCGGTTCTTCAGCGGCCCGGCTCGATTCTTGAACTGCATCTGGCGATCGCCGATCTGCTTGGACACGCTCTTGACGCAGACGTGGTCCGCTGACGCTTCGCCCGTCGCCGCGCGGGCCGGAAAGCAAAACGCCGTGTCGCCGGTCAGCGCGTTCAACGCCTTGAACTGTCGCAGCGCAAACGGCGATAGATAGACCTTCCAGCTGACCCCCGTCTTGGTGTTCTCCGCCGGGACAAACCACTCGCCAGCAGTCAGGTTCACGTGTTCCCAACGGGCCTTCAACAGTTCCCCGATGCGGCAGAGCGTGCCCAGACAAATCCACAGCGCGAGCTGCGTTTCCTTTTTCAGCGGACGGTCAACACCGTACTTCGCTCCGGCGGGCGCAGCGGCGTACGCCGCTTCCATGGCTGCCAACTTGGTCTGCAGCTCGCGCAGTTCGTCGGCAGTCAACACGCGGTCGCGCTCGGCGTCCGGATCACATCCATGCGGCAGCAGCTTGGCCAACTCGACCAACTTGGTGGGGTTGCCCTCGACCATGAGCGCGCGCCACGGCTTGCGCGCCTCCGCCCAGGCGAACAGCTGCACCATGTCGGCGTAAAGCCGCGAGGCCATCCGGTAGGTGCCCCGATCGATCACGGCACGCAGCACAGCCGTGACGTCACCTTCGTCCACCACACGTACTGGCTTCCCACCGATGAGCGGCAATACGTCCTTATCGAAGCTGCGCTGCAATTCGGCGTTGTCGTCTGCACGCTTCACGCCGTCCCGCAGCCACGCCTCGAACATCGCGCGAAGTGGAAGGTCCTCGGCCTGCCGGCGAGCTGCTTCCGCAATAGTGGCCTCGACGGTCGCCTGGGCTTCAATCTTGGCGGCGCGCTTGGCATCCCCCGGGCTTACTCCAGCTTTCACAAGCGCTCTGGCCCGGTCACGTTCAGCGCGAACGCCTGCGAGGGTGACCTCGGGCCAGGTTCCGCAGTAGTGCTTCACTCCGGCCCCGCGCCACTTGTAGCCGTACTTGAAGTTGACGCCGACCCTGCCGTCTGAGGTAACGCGGACCTCGCCCGTCAGCCCTTCGCCATCGGCAACGTAGTCGCCCTTCCAGCTTGAAGGGATAGCCTTCAAACCAAGTTCGGTCCAGCGGCTTCCCTTGCCTTGCTTCGGATATCGAGTCGTCGCCATCAACATCTCCAGGGGGATACCCAGGGGGATACCGGACGTGGGCTTTACCGGCATCTTGCGGCACATCGCGGGACAACCAGCACCCCGCCGAACTCATCGCAACATGTTGATTTTAAACGAATTACTCGGAGTTTTTGGCACAACCACTGCAACTTGGGTGATCGCCAAAATTGCCTAATATTTCTATGGGGTGCAAGGGGTAGCGAGTTCGAATCCCGCCGTCCCGACCAAAAATAAGAAGATAAATCAAGGACTTAGAAGCGAAAGCCTCTAGGTCCTTTTTCCGTTCTGGGCTCAAAACCCCTCCTGGGGTGCTTTCTGGGGCGCTTTGCCCAAATGCTACCCCTCAGCCGCCCTCGGGGCACAGGCCGTTGCCTCACGGCCAAACTGGAGCACACTGCCGTCGACGGCCGTCATGCCGTGAAGGCGCTTGACGACGCCGAGCGATTCTGGCGCTGGGCGCCAAGTGGACGTGCTCGTTTTGCGTGCAGTGTGACGGTGTGCGGCCCCGGACAACCACTTGCGCGGTGCCGCAAGCGTTTATCCACCGGGTTGCCCACGGTGGGCGGGTACAACTTCGGCATGCGAAAGCGCGGTGCGGACACGTGCCAGCGCGTCGCGGGCACCACGCTGTCGCCCCGCCATCTGTTCAAAGACCTCTGGCAATCCTCCATCAACGGGTGTCAAAGGTTGGTCGAGCTGAGCGATCCAACTTGACAGGCAGCGGTCGACAAGACGGAAGGCGGTGACCCGCTCCTGCTCCTGGGCGGACATGAACATCTCCAACAATGACCCAACGGGATAGCCGTTGAGCTCAGGCTGAAGGCTGGCCAGTTCCTGGAGCAGGGCTTGGTCAGAGGGGAATACAGGGCCGCAAGCCCGAATGACGTTCAAGGTGATATCCCGTGCGCGTTCGTACAGCAATCTAGGCGCCGCCGAATGGCGAGTCCATCGGCGAGTTCGGAATCTGCATTCTAGGAAACCCTAGTGCTGTACGTGTCGCCAGCCGTCGCGAGCCGTCCGTACATCGTGATACCGACCCATGCCTGACAGCGCGGATGTCGCAAGCGCCCCGGCGCGGGCATGCAGCTGCTGAATTGGGGCGGCGCTCAGCCCTTGTCAGGCCGCGTGCGCTGGGCGGAGCCCGCCGCGTTCACCGAGGTGTCGGCCTTGGGGGTGGAGGAGCAGCGCGTCGATGTGGTCGTCGAATTCACCGCGCCGGCAGCGCAATGGCAGTCGCTGGGTGACGGTTTCAAGGTGGACGTGCGTGTGCTGGTGCAGGTGGTGGACCCGGCCGTCATGGTGCCGGTGAGCGCCTTGTTTCACATCGGGTCACGCTCCGGCATCTTTGTGCTGGAGGGCGGCCATGCCCGCTTGAAGGAAGTCAGCGTTGAAGCCCGCAATGGCGCGAGTGCCTGGGTGAAATCGGGCCTGACCGTCGGCGCCCGGGTCATCGTCTATCCGGATAGCAAGCTCAAGGACCAAGTCGCCGTGAAGGTGCGGTGAGGTCGACGCGCATGTCATCGTGCCCAGCTCTTCAGGGGCCGCAGCTTGGGTGTCTTCTTGTCCTGATTGGCAGACATGCGCTCCAGAATCACGTCGAGCGTCTCGATGGCCTCCAGCAGAAACGGCCCCTTGTTGAGCATCACGCACTCAGCCCGCGCAGCCATCGCGGCGTCCGTCATCTCCCCGCGCGCTGGCATCCCCTCGCTCACCAGCTGCTCGAGCACTTGGGTGGCCCAGATCGCAGGCGTGTGGGCCGCCTCGGCCAGCCAGAGGATCTCCTCCTGCATTTCTGCGGTTCGGCCAAAGCCGATCTCGACGGCCAGGTCGCCCCTGGCGATCATGATCGCCGTCGGCTGACGCGAGGCCGCCTGAACCAAGATCTCCGGCAAGCGCTCGACGGCGGCCGCCTTCTCGATTTTCAAAATCAACCAGAGCTTCTGCCAGTCGTCCCTTCTGGCGGCCAGCGCGGCCTGCAAGCGGATCACATCTTGCGGCGACTGGACGAAGGAATACTCGATGCCGTCGGCATGCTCGGCGACGAAATCCAGGTCCTTCAGATCCTTGTCGGTCAGCGCGTCGACGGCAAAGTCCGTGTCGGGAAAATTCAAGCCTTTTTCCGACTTCAGCTTGACGCCCTTCGCCGGGCAGCGCTCGACCCGAGCGACGGCACCCCACGACGCCGTGCGCTCGACGACGGCGTCGATCTTTCCATCGTCGTAGAGCACGTGCTCTCCGGCTTTCAAGGCCTGCACTGCCTCTGGAAGCGTGCACTCTGCTGCGACGGCGGCGCCGTCGACCGCGTGGCGGGCCATCTTCAGTTTTCCGGGCAGGACGACGGCGATGAGATCGCCGCGGACGACGTGCCGGGCCCCCTTGGCATGCGCAACCTTGCCCGTTCGGATTTTTGGCCCGGCCAGATCCATCAGCACGCGCAGCCGATGTCCAGTCCTTGCCTCGGCGCTCTTGGCGTTTTCGATCATCCGCTGCCAAGCCGGTGCATCATCATGAGCGCAGTTGATCCGTATCGCCTCGACTTTGTGATGCGCGAGCTCCACCATGAACCGGGGATCCTCGGAGGCCTCGGTGGGGCAAGTCACCAGCAGCCCGACCGGCCGACCGGGTCGGCGCGGACCCAACAAGGCTTCGGTTCTTGACGCCAGACGGTCGCGGCCTTCATAGAACGCGTGCGCATCCGGCCGCTCGCGGGGCTTCTCGCCGGCGATTGCTGCCAATGACGCTCGTACGGCGTGCAAAGCGGGATAGACGCGGCCCTCGATGCGTCCGAGCGACGAGAGCCCCAGCACCATCAACATGCCCTGCAGAGGCCGCAGGTCTTGCTGTCTCAGAGCCAGGTACGCCGCCAGATTGCTGGCGCTCGGTTCGAACTCTTCGCCAACTTGCGGCCAGGTGGCGCGCCTCGCCGAGGCTCCGGCAGAAATTGCCTCGAGCAGGCGATCAATTTCCGCCAGCAATTTGTCGACATTCGCGACGGCAAGGCGGGTGGGACGATGGGCCATGGGTCACCCTAACTGCCGTTCGCGACGGCATGATGACCCTCTCGTGAGGGTGGAGCGTCACCCTGGTCGCCGCTATGTGGGCCAGCGCACGTCGGTCACGTTGACCCGGGTGTTACGGTCATGGTCCCGAGCACACAGTCGAGACTTCCATCATGGCGCCCAGCAACGAGAAGCAGCCAGATCAAGGACGGATCGTCGCCTCGCTGGCGTCCGAATGTCACTTGCCGATCGGTGAGATGGCAGCGCTGTATGAGCATGAGCGGGCCGAACTTGCAGCGGGCGCGCACGTCACCAAATACCTCCACATCTTCGCGGCCCGCAAGGTTCTGGAAGTCCTGCACCAGCGAGGTCTCGACAGCAAGACTCCGCAGGCTGGCGGGTCAGTTCGTCTCACCGCATGACATCGACACTTGTGCCAGGCCAGAACCCATCAGCGCCAAATGCAGCAAGTCCGACTGTGCTCACGCGCGGGCATGTCTTCTCGGTGCGGCGACGTCCAGCGCACTCTTGTCTCTGAAGTTCGTTGGCTTCAAGAAGGCGGTCACACCTGGGTCGGGCACAACGACGGAGTGATGTCCGAAATCGTGAAGCCAATCGCCCCGTTGGCAGGGCCATGAAAATTCGGTCGGCCTTCAGCACTTCGGAAGAAGTCTGAGCATGGGTCGCGCGCCGTGTTGGGTCGCAACCGCCAAAGCCTGATTTCTGCTGTAGGCCAGGTCCTAGGGGTGCTGCAGTCGCTCAGTGCCGGAGCGGCCCGGTGACCGGTCCTGCCAACGGCAGCAGTTGGAAGGGTCTCGTGGCAAGCGTTGTTCAATGGCATTGCGCTGGGATGGCGCAGCTGTCCGAGACCCCCGGGGGGCCGTGCCGGCTTTGCCTGCATGCCGATGCCGTGGCCGCTCCTGTGCCTTGAGGTAACGGCCCATGCTGTCGGCGAAAAGGAAGAGACGGCTTGGAGGCCTGTCCGCATCGATCCAGGCCCCCGCACGGCAAGCCGGGTGCAGGCCGTGACCGCGCTGGTGCGGGATGCGCAGGCGAGCACGCGACCTGGCATAGCAGCCGTATGCTCAGTCGAACAGGTCGCCGGTTTCGGGACCTTCAATGCCTGGCTTCTTCTCCACTTTCGGCCTGGGCCGCTTGCGCCTGGCGTTCAGTCCGCGAGCCAGGGGGTCGGCCGCAGCCTCGCGCCACTCGTCGGCGAACATATCGGGCTCCGATTCCCAGTCGGCTGGCTCGGGCAGCGGCTTCCAGGGTGCTGGTGCCGGCTCGGCCTGAAGCGACTCTGCCGGGAACTGGCTGATGAAGTCTCCCGCCTTGTCTACCGGACAGTTCAGCCATTCCTTTTGGTCTTCCAGGCGCAGGAACACCGGCATCCTCTTTTCGTCGCCGGGAGGGTTGAAGCGCCTGAAGATGGGGTGGCCATCGGCATTGACGGTCAGCATCGTGAAGGACAGGATCTCCTCACCCTGCGGGCCAATCCAAACGCCCCACAGGCCCGCCGCACAAAGCGGATCGCCGTTGTCGCGCTTGACGGCCCACCGCACCGGGTCACCTGTCTCGTAGCACCACTCGAAGCCAATCTCGATGGGGATCAGGCAGCGGTTGCCGGCAAACCAGGCAGCCTTGAAGGCGCGCTTCTCGCGCATCGTCTCGGACTTGCAGTTGTACGTCTTGCGTCCGAAGGCAAGGTCCGGGGCAAATTCAGGGAGATAGCCGAAGAATCCCAGTTGCGCCTGGGCGACTGCCAACTCGACTTTGTCCTCAGCTCGAATGAAAAAAGCCTTGAGCCCAGGAAACGCCGATTCGGGCGGCTCAACATCCGATGGCCTGGAAACACCGAAGTGCGCCATCAGGCGGTCGTCCATGGTGACGGGCTCGTAGTTGGAGCACATGGCTGTCTGGTCGGGCTGGGGGGTCAGTGCGGCCGAGCCTACATCCAACATCACCGCGCCGGAATCAGCCAAGGGTCAACCGCGGTCGCCAGGCGCTGAGTTGGACCCGACATGAGGTGATCAGCTCGTGGAAGCGAACGCCGCTGGCAGCGCGCCCGTTGCCCTTGTTCAGAAGCCTGCCGTCACAAGCATGCCGAGCGGTTCTGCCGAGCAAGCTCGCGTGCTCAGGCGTCTTCCCGCTTGGCGCCGATGGGCAACTGCTCGGGGATGTCGAAGGCCGCGGCCTCCTCCAGCGGTGCGAGCAGCAGGTTCAGCTCCGTCGCGCTGAACTTGCTCAAAGCCCCGCCGTCGTCGCTCCCCAGCAGGCCGTCGGCCAGCGCACGCTTGCACGCCTGCAATTCGAGCATGCGCTCCTCGATGCTGCCCTGGGCGACCAGCTGATAGACGAAGACCGGCTGGTCCTGGCCGATGCGGTGGGCCCGGGCACTGGCCTGGCTCTGCACAGCCGGGTTCCACCAAGGGTCGACATGGATCACGGTGTCGGCGGCGGTCAGATTCAGGCCGACGCCGCCGGCCTTCAGGCTGGCCAGCAGGATGGGCACCTCGCGGGCCTGAAAGCGCTGCACGACGTCCCCACGCGCTCCTGCTGCTGTCTGCCCGGTCAGGCGCAGATGGGCCAGGCCCAAACGGTCCAGTTCAGCGGCAATCAGGTCCAGCATCTCGGTGAACTGCGAGAACACCAGCAGCCGCCGGCCCTGGGCGACGAAGTCGGGCAGGTGTTCGCGCAGCCATTCCAGCTTGGCGCGCTCCACAAAGGGCGGCATCTGCACGCCCTTGAGCAGCAGCGGATCGCAGCAGACCTGGCGCAGCTTCAGCATCGCATCCAGCACGCTGATGAGGCTGGTGGGGCTGAAGCCGTCACGCATCAGGATGCGGCGGACCATGTGGTCGGCCGCGACGCGCACGCTCTCGTAGAGCTGCTTCTGCTGGCCCAGCAGCGGCACGCGCTTGACCAGCTCGGTCAGCGGCGGCAGTTCGGTCGCGACCTCGGTCTTCATGCGGCGCAGGATGAAGGGCCGCACACGGGCCGCCAGCAGGCGGGCGCGCGGGCCGTCGCGGTTGATCTCGATGGGCTTGCGCCAGTGCCGCGCAAAGGTGCGCGAGTCGCCAAGGAAGCCGGGCATCAGCAGGTCGAACAGCGACCACAACTCGCCGAGGTGGTTCTCCAGCGGCGTGCCGGTGAGGGCGATGTGGTGGCGGGCGTCCAGGCGTCGCAACGCACGGGCAGCGCGGGCCTGGGCGTTCTTGACGGCCTGGGCTTCGTCCAGGATGAGCAGGTGCCAGGGCTGGGCGGCCAGCGCCCGCAGGTCGCGCCAGACGAGGGCGTAGGTGGTCAGCACAACATCGGCATCGGCCAGCGGGACGGCCGTGCGATGGGCGCCGTGCCAGGTCTGCAACCGCAGCCCCGGTGCGATGCGCGCAGCCTCCTGCTGCCAGTTGAAGAGCAGCGACGTCGGCACGATGACGAGGGCCGGCCGGTCCAGCCGGCCGGCCTGCTTCTCGGTCCAGATGTGCGCCAGCGCCTGGGCCGTCTTGCCCAGGCCCATGTCGTCGGCCAGGATGCCGGCGAGGTGGTGCTCGCGCAGGTGCTGCAGCCAGGCCAGCCCGTGCAACTGGTAGGGGCGCAGCGTGAGGCCGAGGCCGGCCGGCTGTGCGAACGCAGCAGGCGCCCCGGCGGCCAGAAGGCGCTGGCCCAGCGCTTTCAGGCCAGCATGGCCGTGGATCTGCCAGCGGCCGCGGGACTCTTCCTCGATGCAGCGGATGCGGTCGGCATCCCAGGCGTCGATCTTGAGCGGCTGGCCCTTCTCCAGCTGCACGGGCTTGAGCAGATCCAGCAGCGCCAGCATCATGGCCTTGAGCGGCGCGGCCTGGGCATGAAAGCGCCGCCCGCCAGGCGCGCGCAGCGAGATGATGGCGTCGTCCTCGATGGCCCCGATGGCCACAGCATCCAGCCAGCGCTTGTCGCGGCGCAGCAGGTTGGCGATCAGCGGCGCGAGGTCGATGCGCTGGCCATCGACTTCCATGCCGAGGCTGACCAGCCACGCGCCGGTGCGACGCTCCAGGCCCAGGCCTTCCACGCGTCGGCTTGGTTTCGGGGCCTCAGGCTCAGCTTCCGTCAGCCCCAGCTGCCAGCCGCTGACGTACTGGCTGTAATGTGCAAAACCCGGCTCGGTCGTGACCTGCCAGCCCAGGGCCAGCAACTCAGGCACCTTGTCGACATGGAAGTCGCCGAAGAATTCTTCCTGGACCAGCGTCCACAGCGGGCCCAGCGACGGCGGTGCACCGCGCCACTGCAGCAGGCCGGGGTCCAGCGGGAGCAGGCCCAGCTTCAGCAGCGTCTGCCCTGCTTGCGGGTCAGCATTCGCCAGCATCGCCACCGTCACCTGCTCGCCACGCGGGCCGAGCGCGCCGCGCGGGCGCAGTCCCAGCAGCCCGTCGCCGCGGTTCAGTGTGCGCAGCGTGAGGTGGGGTGCAGAAACAGACATCACGACAGTCTCGCAGCCCGCGAGACCGTCGCAGCCGGGATCAGGAGGCCAGCACGCCCTTGATGTGGCTGGCGATGGCGTCGTCCTGGCAGTTCGTGAAGAACAGCTCCTGGAACTTCTCGCCCGACACGGCAGCCTTCAGCAGGTCCGGGTCGACCGCCTTCAGCGTGGTCAGCATGTCCTTGCAGGACGCGGCCTTCAGGTCCTTCAGGATGCCGCGGTTCTTGGCCATGATGGCGGCGCGCTCCTTGGGGTAGCCGGCGCCGCGCTCGTTCTCGAGCAGCTTGCGATAGCAGTCCTGCAGGTTCAGCTCGGCGGCCCAGCCGAAGCCCTTGGCGTAGGGCATGGACATGCAGTTGCCGTCGTTGATCTGGCCGAACAGGAAGGCGTCGGTCGGGTCGATGACCAGGCCGCAGAACACGCCGGGCATGCTGTTGCAGGCCAGCATGGAGCCCATGCCGGTGCCGCAGCCGGTGACGACGAAGTCGGCGGCCTTGGAATTCAGCAGGATGCCGGCCAGCAGGCCGTTCATCACGTAGGTGAGCGAGGCCTTGTCTTCCGGCGTGTACATGCCGTAGTGGTGGACGCTGTGGCCCAGCGGCTCGGCAATGGCCTTGAGGGCGTTGTGCACGATCTCGGACTTGGCAGCCTGGCTGTTCTCGATGATGAGGGCGATCTTCATGGCGGGTGGCTTTCGGTAGCGGAATGAGGGCAGAGGCAGCCTGAGAACCGCCCCGATGCATGGGCCGCGGCGGCTCAGGCCAGAGGGGCCTTGAGCGCGGGCCGTCATGCCAGGTGTCATCCCCGAAAGGGCAGGACGGCATGGTCCCGCTTGAGCAACCTGGCTCACCGCGCACCTGGGTCAGGTGCGGGCGCAGGCGCAATTGTGCCCGTTATTGGAACGTCGTTTCAGAAAGCATCGCTCAATCCCGAGCGCACTGTGAGGCCTCAGTCGCCCTCGCCGCCCAATGGCTTCAACTGGCGACCAGCCGGCAGGGCGCGCAGGTACTTGAAGGTGCCGGTGGCATGGGCGCAGAGCTTGTCGTCCGCGCCGAAGACCGAACCCTCGCAGAAGGCCATCGTCGTCGAGCGATGGAGCAGCTTGCCCACTGCCCGCAGTTCGCCCTCGCCCGGGCGCATGAAGCTGGTCTTCATCTCCACGGTGACGACGCCCGGCCCGAGGTCGGGAAGGTGCCGGTTCACGCTGCGTGCCGCATGGGCCATGGCCACGTCCAGCAACGTCATCACGACGCCGCCGTGGGCCACGCGCCAGGAGTTCAGGTGCTGCTCGGCAATCGTCAGCCGCAACTCGGCCTCGCCGTCGCCGACCGAGTGCAGCGTGAAGCCGAGTTGCTGAACGAAGGGGATGTGGACCGGGAACTCCATGGCGAGGTCAGCCGCCGTGGATGGCGCTGACGCCGCCGTCCACCGCCAGGATCTGGCCGGTGATGTGTTTGCCGGCCCTGGATGCGAACAGCAGGGCCGCGCCCTTCAGGTCGTCGTCGTCGCCAATGCGGTTCAACGGGGCGTGGGAGGCCATCTTCTCTTCGCCGACGGCTGCGAGCAGCCCCTTGGTCATCTTGCTCGGGAAGAAGCCCGGCGCCAGCGCGTTGACGGTGATGCCGTACGGGCCCCACTCGCCGGCCAGCGCCCGGGTGAAGTTCACCGCCGCGCCCTTGCTGGTGTTGTAGGCGATGGTCTTCATGACGGCGGAGTTGCCGCCCAGGCCGGCGATGGACGCGACATTGATGATGCGGCCCGACCTGCGCGGGATCATGCTGGCCTTGGCCACCGCCTGCGCAAAGACGAAGAGGCTGCGGATGTTCAGGTCCATGACCTTGTCCCAGGCCTCGATGGGATGCTCCTCGGCGGGCGCGCCCCAGCTGGCACCGGCGTTGTTGACGAGGATGTCGATCTGGCCGAGGCGCTCCATGGTCTCGGCGACGACGCGCTGTGCGTCCTCGGGCTTGGAAGCGTCGGCAGCGATCCAGCGCGTGTCGATGCCGCGCGCCTGCAGATGGGCCGCGGCTTCCTCCAGGTCGGCCGCCTTGCGCGAGGTCAGCATGATCTTGGCCCCGGCGTCGCCGAGGGCTTCGGCGATCTGCAGGCCCAGGCCGCGCGAGCCGCCGGTCACGAGGGCCACCTGGCCGGTCAGGTCGAAGAGGTCTTGGACTTTGGTGCTCATGTTGTCTCCAGCTTCTCAGAAGTATTCGGGTTTCATTTCACGGCACAGCGGCTCGCGGCGGGCGACCACGTCCAGCCAGGCGCCGATCTTGGGCAGCTCGTAGGCGAAGAAATAGCGGGCCGCGGCGCGCTTGCCATGGGCGAAGTCGCTGTCACCCTGGATCGACGTTTCAGCGCTCAGCACCACGTCCAGCCACAGCCACGCCAGCACCGTGTGGCCGAAGGCCTGCATGTAGGGCGTGGCGTTGGCCAGCGCCTCTTCGGGCTCGCCGGTGCTCCAGGCCTTCTTGGTCGCGCCGCCCACCTGCGCCAGCGCGGCCGCCAACTGGTTGGCCTGCGGTGCCCAGTCGGTCTGGATGGCGCGCTCGATGGTGGCCTGCACGCGCGCGGCCAGTGCAGCAAGCGACGCGCCGCCCTGCTGCACCACCTTGCGCCCCAGCAGGTCCAGCGCCTGGATGCCATGCGTGCCCTCGTGGATCATGTTCAGGCGCTGGTCGCGCCAGTACTGCTCGACGGGGAAGTCGCGCGTGTAACCGTAGCCGCCCAGCACCTGGATGGCCAGGGAGTTCGACTCCAGGCACCACTCGCTCGGCCAGCTCTTGGCAATGGGGATGAGCACGTCCAGCAGCGCCTGGGCCTCGGCCTTGGCGTCGCCCGTGTTCAGCTCGTCGACGAGGCGGGCGCAGTACAGCTCCAGCGCCAGGCCGCCTTCCACGTAGCTCTTCTGCGCCAGCAGCATGCGGCGCACATCGGCGTGTTCGATGATGGGCCGCTGCGGGCTGGCGGCGTCCTTGCCGGCCGTGGTCATGGCACGGCCCTGCGGGCGCTGCTTGGCGTATTCGAGGCTGGCCTCATAGCCGGCATAGCCCAGCATGACGGCACCCAGGCCGACGCCGATGCGCATCTCGTTCATCATGAAGAACATGCAGCGCAGGCCCTCGCCGGGCTTGCCGACCAGATACCCCACAGCGCCGGCCTTGCCGCCGGGCTGGAAGCGGCCCTCGCCGAAGTTCAGCAGGCAGTTCGTCGTGCCGCGGTGGCCCAACTTGTGGTTCAAGCCGGCCAGCGCGATGTCATTGCGCTCGCCGGTCAATTGGCCATCGGCTCCCACCATCTGCTTGGGCACAATGAACAACGAGATGCCCTTGGTGCCGGGGATCAGCTTGCCGTCCGGGCCCGGCACCTTGGCCAGCACCAGGTGGACGATGTTCTCGCGCAGCTCATGCTCGCCGCCCGAGATCCACATCTTGTTGCCGCGCAGCCGGTAGCGGGGGCCGAGGACGTCGTTCTCATCCTCCAGTTCGGCACGCGTGACCACGTCCGACAGCGACGACCCCGCCTGCGGCTCCGACAGACACATGGTGCCGAACCACTGGCCGGCCAGCAGTGTCTTGGCGAACACTTCGCGCTGTCGCTCGCTGCCGTGCTCCATCAGCAGGTTGGCGTTGCAGGTGGTCAGCACGGCATAGGAGCCGACGGCCACATTGGCCTTGCTGAGGAAGGCGTGGGCCGCCGTCTCGACGAGGCAGGGCAGTTGCATGCCGCCAACGTCGTAGTCCTTGGCAGCCGCCAGCAGGCCTGAGGCCACATGGGCATTGACCGCGTCCAGCGTCGCCGCCGGCAAGTGCACGCGCTCGCCGTCGAAGCGGGGCTCTTCGGTGTCGAGCAGCCGGTAGATGGGCGCGAATTTCTCGCGTGCAATGCGCTCGCTGGTGTCCAGCACGGCACCGAAGGTCTCGCGTGAATGGTCGGCAAAACGCTCGCGTGCCGTGAGGTCGGCAGCGCGCAGCCAGTCGTAAAGGAGGAACTCGAGGGTCTCGCGCATGGCTAGGCCTTGGTGACGGCCATGGTGCCGCTAGCCTTGGCCACGAGCTTGCGCTCGCTGCCTGCCACCGCGTACACCTCGGCCTCGGTAAATGAAACCTGTCGGCCGGGCTTGATGACCCAGGCCTCGCATTCCAGCCGCTCGCCGCTCGCGCCGCGCAGCAGGCTGGTCTTGAATTCGACGGTCAGCACCCAGTGGCCTGCGGCGGCCATCGTCTGTGCCGCAGCGCCCATGCTGTGGTCAGCAAGCGCCGCAATGACGCCAGCATGGACGACACCGGTGTGCTGGCAATGCCGCGTGGCGATGACGAGTTGCGTCCACACACGACCGGACTCAACGGCTGTCGGCTCCACGCCCAGGTCGGCCATGAAGGGCGCCGAGCGGAAGAAGCCGCGCAACGTGTCGAGGTCGACCTGCATCTCAGTCCTGGGAAAGACGAACGATGGTGCCCTGCGCGAGCGCGCAGAGCTTTTCGGCACCGTCCTTGACGGCGAAGACCTCGCAGCGGCACACCGCCTGGGTCTTGCTCACGGCCTCGGCGCTGGCGCGGGCGATCAGGCGTTCGCCCACCGCCGGGCGCACGTAGTTGATCTTGAACTCCGAGGTCACGACGGGCACCTGCATCGCGGTGCCACCCGCATAGGTCAGTGCGTTGTCGGCCAGATAGCTGACGACGCCGCCATGCGCAAAGCCATTCTGCTGCAGGTGCTCAGACTTGAGCACCAGTTGCAGGTCGACCTTGCCGGGCGACAGTGCCGCCAGCTCCGCCCCAAGCAGCACGCTGAATGGCTGCTTCGCCAGAACCTCTTTGCCCATCTGGAGGAAGACTTCGGGAGACACACCCATACCGCTACCTCGACTCACTTCAACTTCAGGTCGAAAACGAACTGCCGCTCCATGTGCCAGCCTGAGTCCACGCCCTCGACGGGCTTGGGATAGCGCTGCAGCGCTGCCTTGCCCAGGCCGTCCAGGTGGCGCTCGAAACTCTTGCGCAGCACGCTGCTGTTGCGGTCGCGCGCCGAATCACCATCCACCACACCACCGAACGGCACGACCTCGAACGCCTGCGTGCTCCACGTCATCGACTGCTCCGCAGGCACGAAGCTCATGCCGACGGCACCACTCAGCCGAAAGTGCAGCGCCTCGCTGGGGTAGTCCATCTCGCCGACCACTGCGGCCAGCACGCCCACGACATAGTTGCAGCCTTGCAGGCGTGCGGTCGGCCAAGCGGTCAGCGTGGCGGTGAAGGAGTCCACGTCGTCCACCACCCCCACGCCACTGCGACAGGTCTCTGGCAGGAGCGCGGGCTGGAACTTGGAGGCCCACCAGAGCGCGGCGGAGGGCTGGCGACCGGGTAGCGCATAGCCAGCAACGAGGCGCAATGCACCAGCCTGATGGCCCACATCGTGGGCGAGGCTGTACATGCGGGCCGCACGATCCCAGTTGGCTTTGAGGCAGACGCCGTGCTCGTACATGGCCCCCGCCAGCAACAGCAGGTCAGGGTACTTTGCGGGCAAGCCGGCATTGAGGCGCTTGACGGCCAGCGCGCAGTCACCCGACCGCACCGCCGAGCGAACGCCGTCCAGCACCTCTGTCTCCGCCTCCGTGATCGGCGGACGCATGGCCGCTGCCTGGGCCAGCGACGCCGCCACAGCGGCCCAGCAGAACAGCCAGCGCTTCACAGCACCTCGAAAACGCCCGCCGCGCCCATGCCGCCGCCGATGCACATCGTCACGCAAACGCGTTTGGCGCCACGGCGCTTGCCTTCGATGAGCGCATGGCCCGTCAGGCGCTGGCCCGACACGCCGTAGGGGTGGCCGACGGCGATGGCGCCGCCGTTGACGTTGAGTTTGTCCATGGGGATGCCCAGCGTGTCGGCGCAGTACAGCACCTGCACGGCGAAGGCTTCGTTGAGCTCCCACAGGTCGATGTCGGCGACCGTCAACCCCAGTTTCTTCAGCACCTTGGGCACGGCGAACACGGGACCGATGCCCATCTCGTCGGGCTCGCAACCGGCCACGGCAAAGCCGAGGAAGCGGCCGATGGGCTTGAGGTTGTGCGAGGACGCGTACTGCTCGCTGACCAGCGCGCAGGCGCCGGCACCGTCGCTGAACTGGCTGGCATTTCCGGCCGAGATCAGGCCGCCGGGCATGGCGGAGCGCAGGTCCTTGATGGCGTCGTAGGTGGTGCCTTCGCGCAGGCCCTCATCGGCGCTGATGGTCACTTCCTTGCTCATCAGGCCCATGACCTTGTCGGCCACGCCCATGGTCGTCGTCACCGAGACCATCTCGTCGTTGAACAGGCCGGCGGCTTGCGCGGCGCAGGCCTTCTGCTGGCTGCCGGCGCCGTACTGGTCCATGCGCTCGCGCGAGATGCTGTAGCGCTTGGCCACGTTCTCGGCGGTCTGCAGCATGTTCCAGTAGATCTCGGGCTTGAGCTTCATCAGCGCCGGGTCGACCAGCATGTGCTTGTTGGCCTCCTGCTGCACGCAGGAGATGCTCTCGACGCCGCCGGCGATGTAGACGTCGCCCTCGCCGGCAATGATGCGTTGCGCGGCCATCGCGATGGTCTGCAGGCCGCTGGAGCAGAAGCGGTTGATGGTGACGCCGCTCACCGTGATCGGCAGGCCGGCCTTCAGCGCGATCTGGCGCGCGATGTTGGAGCCGGTGGCGCCTTCGGGCGTGGCGCAGCCCATCAGCACGTCCTCGATGGCGCCGCCTTCGATGCCGGCGCGCTCGACGGCGGCCTTGACGGCATGGCCGCCCAGCGTGGCGCCGTGGGTCATGTTGAACGCGCCCTTCCAGCTCTTGGCGAGCGGCGTGCGGGCGGTGGAGACGATCAGTGCGTTGCTCATGTCATTCCTAGTCAGTTGGTGCCAGAGCTACTCGCTTCGCTCGATCGGCCTGGCACGCAAAGAATTGAGATCCGGTAGGCGCTGGCGGGGTTAGGTGAAGGACTTGCCTTCAGCCACCAGTCGGGCCAGCAGCGGTGCGGGCGTCCAGAACGCACCGTCGTCCATCGGGTTCTTGGCAAAGCGCTTCATCGCCTGCACGACGTTGAAGAGGCCGAGCGTGTCGGCATAGCACATCGGGCCGCCGCGGAAGATGGGGAAACCGTAGCCGGTCAGGTAGACCATGTCGACGTCGGACGCGCGCTGGGCGATGCCTTCTTCCAGCAAATGCGCCGCCTCGTTCACGAGCGCGAACACCAGGCGGTGCACGATCTCTTCATCGCTGATCTGGCGGGTCTTCGCACCGATGGATTCGCGGTGCTTGGCCAGCATCTCTTCGACGACCGGCGACGGGTTCGCATCGCGCTTGCCGGGCAGGTAGTCGTACCAGCCGGCACCGGTCTTCTGGCCGAAGCGACCCAGCTCGCACAGGCGGTCGGCGCTGGCCGAATACTTCATGTTGGCGCGCTCGACGGCGCGGCGCTTGCGAATGGCCCAGCCGATGTCGTTGCCCGCCAGGTCACCCATGCGGAACGGCCCCATCGCGAAGCCGAACTTCTCGACCCCCTTGTCGACCTGCTGCGGGCTGCAGCCCTCGTCCAGCAGGAAGCCGGCCTGGCGGCTGTACTGCTCGATCATGCGGTTGCCGATGAAGCCATCGCAGACGCCCGACACGACGGCCGTCTTCTTGATCTTCTTGCCAATGGCCATCACGGTGGCCAGCACGTCCTTGGCGGTTTCCTTGCCGCGGACGACCTCCAGCAGCTTCATCACATTGGCCGGGCTGAAGAAGTGCATGCCCACCACGTCCTGCGGGCGCTTGGTGAAGGCCGCGATCTTGTCGACGTCCAGCGTCGACGTGTTGGAGGCGAGGATGGCGCCGGGCTTGGCCACTGCGTCCAGCTGCTTGAACACGGCTTCCTTGACGCCGATCTCCTCGAACACCGCTTCGATGATGAGGTCGGCATCGCCCAGGTCGGCGTAGTTCAGCGTCGTGCTCAGCAGCGCCATGCGCTGGGCGTACTTGTCTTCCTTGAGCTTGCCCTTCTTGACCTGGGACTCGTAGTTCTTCCTGATGGTCGCGACGCCGCGGTCCAGGGCTTCCTGCTTGGTCTCCAGGATGGTGACCGGGATGCCCGCGTTCAGGAAGTTCATCGAGATGCCGCCGCCCATGGTGCCGGCACCGATGACGCCGACCTTGGCGATGGTGCGCAGTGGCGTGTCTTCGGGCACGTCGGCGATCTTGCTGGCAACGCGCTCGGCGAAGAACAGGTGGCGCAGCGCCTTCGATTCAGGCGTCATCATGAGCGCTGCAAAGCCTTCGCGCTCCGCACGCATGCCGTCGTCGAACTTCAGGTTGACCGCACCGGCCACGGCCTCCAGGCAGCGCAGCGGCGCCGGGAAGTTCTTGCTCATGCCGCCCACCATGTTGCGGGCGAACTGGAAGTAGGCCTCGGCATTCGGGTGGCGGGCCTTCAGCTCACGCACCTTGGGCAGCGGGCGTTTCTCGGAAACCTCTTCGGCGAACTGGACCGCCGCGTCCACCACGTCGGCGTCGACGATCTTGTCGAACAGCTTCTGGCCGGGGACCATGGCCAGCATCTGGGCCTCCACCGGCTCGCCACTGACGATCATGTTCAGCGCGGGCTCGACACCCAACGCACGCGGCAGGCGCTGCGTGCCGCCGGCGCCGGGCAGCAGGCCCAGCTTCACTTCGGGCAGCGCAACCTTGGTGCCGGTCTGCGCCACGCGGTAGTGGCAGCCCAGGGACAGCTCCAGGCCACCGCCCATGCAGACGCTGTGGATGGCCGCGACGACCGGCTTGCTGCAGTTCTCGACGACGGCGATCAGGCTCAGCAGATTGGGTTCGGCCAGCGCCTTGGGCGAGCCGAACTCCTTGATGTCGGCGCCGCCCGAGAATGCCTTGCCGGCGCCGGTGATGACCAGGCTGGTGATGGCCGGGTCGGCTTCGGCGCGCTCCACGCCGGCAGCAACGGCTGAGCGGGTGGCAAAGCCCAGACCGTTGACCGGCGGGTTGTCGAGCGTGATCACGGCAACGCTGCCGCGAACTTCGTAATGGGCTGTCATGGGCACGACCTCGGGTTGACGGGCCACGCCGCGTCTCCTGCAGCCGGCCCAGAAATAGAACGACCGTTCGATTCTAGGCAGCGCCCGCGCTGCAGTCTTGTCCCGGCAGTGACAAGGCCTAGTCCGGCGAGCGCTTGAGCACCACCGTGTCCTTGAACGCCTTGGGCACTTCCTTGGGGGGCACCGGCTGCATCTTGGACTCGGCATACAGCCGCGCCGCCTCGGCAGCGTTCACGGGTGCCTCGGGCGCTGCCGCAGCGCGCGGTGCCGGGCGAACCGCCAGCCGCAACTCGTGGTTCTCGCGCTGGACCTGCTCGATCTGCTTTCGCGCCTGCGTCAGCTGCTGCGCGGACAGCTGGCGCGCCTGCTCGACGTTGTGCACGCGTTGGCGCTCGCGCTTGATCTGGCGCGACAGCCAGCCAAACATCCCACCCGCAGCCACAACGCCCCCCACCAGGAAGCCGCCCAGTACAGGCAGCAGTTGACCGTTGTCCATATGTCCTCCCCGACATCGTTGTCGCCTGCAACTGTACGAGCGCCGCTGCGTCGTGTTTCGCCCGGCCAGGGTTTCCCACGAGACGCCAGGGCGGCCAAGCGGTCGCCCTGGCCTTGGACGGGATGCTGCCCACAGCTAGAGTGCGGGCCATGCTGATCCCGGTCGTCTACCCCCCTCGCGAGCCCGCGCCGCCGCCGCAATTTTCCCCGCCGCCGCCGCCCAAACAGGAGGAACCCGGCCCGCCGCGCCCGCCCGAACCGCCGCCGTCAGCGCCTGCATCCGCGCCCGAAGGCGACGTGCCCTGGATGCTCTATCTGCTGCGCGTGCTGGGGCTGTGCGCCTTCCCGGTGGGCATCGTCGTGGCGGGCGTGATCGTGCTGCTGGGGCTGGACCAGGCCCAGGAGACGCTGCTGTCGCTGGAAGTCGGCAGCGCGCAAACGGCCATCCTCTTGGCCGCCTTCGGCCTGTGGCTGATGCTGGCCTGGTACACGAGCCGGTTGCTGCTGGACCGCCGCTTCAAGCCCGACACCCTCGGCGAATGCATGAACGCGCGCTTTGCGACCGCGCTGCGCCGCTGGCTGCCGCGCGGCCTCGTCCTCGGCGGCGGCCTGCCCATCGCGGGATTTTTCCTGCTGCAGTCCCGCGAGCGCCTCATCGGCGTCGGCCTGCTGGCGGTCACGGCGGGCCTGTACCTCTTCGTCTGGAAGCGGCGCGCCTGGCTGCTCAAGCTCGGCAGCGATTCCCGCCTGGCGCGCTGGCTGTGCCTGGACGGCCGGCGCGATGCCATCGCGCTGATGGAGCGCGAGGACCGCATGAGCACGCCGTCGCGCGTGCTCATCGTGTTGGTGGTGCTGCTGCAGTGGGCCATCTTCGGCGCGCTGCTGGGCTGGCCGGAGGCCACGGCGCGCACCATCGGTTCGCCGGCACTGGTGCTGCTGGCGATGGGCAGCTGGATCGTCTTTGGCGGCATCGGGCTGACCTATGTGCCCAAGGCGCTGTTCCGCATCCCGCTCACCGCCCTGCCCCTGCTGCTCTTCGTCGCCTTTGCGCCGCTGAACGACAACCACCGCGTGGCCCTGCCCGAGCGCAGCGCCAGCAGCGACAACGGCAGCCGCCAGCCGGCCGACGCCTGGGTGCAGACCTGGCTGCGCACCGTTGGTGCGGACGGCAAACGGCCGCTCGTGCTCGTCGCCGTCGCGGGCGGCGCGTCGCGCGCGGCCTACTGGGGCAGCGCGTCGCTGGCGCGCCTGCAGGAGCTGGGCGAGCAGCAGGGCGTCAACTTCGCCGACTCCGTTTTCGCCATCAGCGGCACCTCGGGCGGCGCCCTCGGCGCGACCAGCTTCGTCGCCGCCGTCGATGCGCGCCGCCAGGCCGTCGACGCGGCCGCCTGCACGCCCTGGAAGCTGGTGCGCGACTTCACCGGCCGCGACCACCTCGCCACGCCCGTGGGCTACATGCTCTACCCCGACCTGGTCCAGCGCTTCCTGCCCGTGGCCATGGCCGGTGCCGATCGCTCGCTGGGGCTGGAACAGGTCTGGGTTCGCGACTGGCCCAAGGCGCTGGCCAACCAGTGCCCGCAGCGCCCGACCGCCCGCCGCAACCCCTGGGACGAGCCGCTGACCGCCCTGCATGCCCGCGCCACCGACGCCGAGTGGCTGCCGCTGCTGGCGCTGAACACCTCGGCCCTGTCGCGCGGCCAGCGCGTCTACCAGGCCGACTTCCTGCTGGCCGGCGGGGATGGCATCGACCTGCTCGACCCCGCCCTGGGCCTGGACATCGACCGCATGACGCTGGCCCAGGCCGTGCACAACAGCGCCCGCTTCCCCTACATCAGCCCGGCGGCGGCCGCCGTCTTCAAGGAAGCCCACAAGGACGCCGAGGCCAATGACGTCGGCCGTGTCTGGGACCGGCTTGGCGACGGGGGCTATGTGGAGGCCAGCGCGACGCTGGCGCTGTCGGACCTGCTGCGCGACCTGGAGGCCGCGGGTCGACTCAAGGCCTGCAAGCCCGAGGACGACTGTGCCCACCAGGGCATCCTGGACCGCTCGCGACTGCGCCTGCTGCTGCTGGTGAACAGCGCCTCGCAGGTCGAAGACTGGCTGTGCCGCGACGCGCCGACCGCCGCCGACGCGCAGCCGCTGGACGGCCGCCGCTACCGCGCCACGCACATGGGCCTGAACGAGGTCGTCGCGCCTGCGCAGGGCGTCCTGAACAGCAACGACGCACGCGGGCGCGACTCGGCGGTCGAGCTCATCAAGCGCATCGGCGGCTGCGGCCAGGTGGCTGAGCTGCGCCTGCCCGCTGTGCAGGGCCAGCGCCCGCCGTCGATGAACTGGATGCTGAACGCCGCCTCGCGCGCGCAAATTGACGCGGCCCTGCTGGAGAAGCTGCCCATCACCGACCCGACCGTCGGCCCGGCCCAGGCCCAGCTCGCCGCCCACCTGCGCCAGGCCAAGGGCTGGATGCTGCAAATGAAGTGAGGGGTGGCTTGGCGGGCGCGGCCACAATGCGCCCCGCCATGTCACGCCTGATCCGCTTCGCCTCTGCTCCCGAACAGCGCCGCCTGTGGCGCGCGCTGCTTGTCGTCCTGCTCGTCGCCATCACCTGGCTGGCGCTGGTGCCCAACCCGCCCAAGGCGGTCAGCACGGGCTGGGACAAATCCAACCACCTGCTCGCCTTCGCGTCGCTGGCCTTCACCTGCGTCTGGGCGCTGTGGCCCAGGCCGCGGCAGTGGTGGTTGATCGTCGTGGCCTTGGTGGCCTACGGCATCGGCATCGAGATCGCCCAGAGCTTCGTGCCGCCCCGCTCGGCCGATGCATTCGACGTACTGGCCGACAGCATCGGCATCGGTATCGGGCTGCTCATCGCCTGGCCCATCACAGCCATCGCAGCACGCCAACGCTGACGGCGGGCACGAACAGCAGCAGCAACAGCCTCAGCACGTCGCTGGCCAGGAAGGGCATGACGCCCTTGTAGGTCTCGTTCATCGGCACGTCGCGCGCCATGCCGTTGACGACATAGACGTTCAGCCCCACCGGCGGCGCCAGCATGCCGATGCCGACCGTCATCAGCACCAGGACGCCCGAACCAGATCGCCTTGGGCTCAGCGGCTAGGCCCCAAAGGTCCAGCCCCATGATGGTCGGGAAGATGACGGGGATGGTCAGCAGCAGCATGGACAACTCGTCCATCACGCAGCCGAGGACGATGTAGAACGCCAGCACGCCGGCCACGATGGCCAGCGGCGGCACGGCCAGGCCGCCCACCCACTGCGCCAGGTGCGTGG
>CAUJSJ030000034.1:0-51080 GCA_963422775.4 uncultured Roseateles sp. | reverse complement strand
TGGTGACCAACGCGCCCAACACCGGCTTCGACAGCGGCGTGGGCCTGGTGGCCAAGGCCAGCACCTGGGACTGCGCCGGCTGGGACGCCAGCTTCGCCAGCGCCTGCGCGGTGAAGGCGGCCACGATCAAGGTGGGCGGCACGGGGGCCAAGGCCTACTACTTCGTCATCAAGACCGGCGCCAGCGGCGGCAGCAACCCGGATGTGACGTTCGACAAGATCAGCATCGTCGAGAGCACGGCCAAGACCGAGGTCGTCGCCAACGGCGGCTTCGGCGCCAGCACCGGCTGGACGACGCTCGCCATCAGCGGCAGCCTCGACCTCGACTTCAACAGCACCGCCGCCGGCAAGGCCCCCGCCGGCAGCGACGGCGCCGTGCTGCGCGTGACGCGCCCGGCCGGCGTCACCGGCGAGATCAACGGCGGCGTCTACCAGGCCATCACGCTCGAAGGCGGCAAGACCTACACGCTCAGCGGCCTGTTCAAGGACAACGGCAGCGCCAACACCTGGGCCGAGATGTACCTGCTCGACAAGCCGCCCGTGCAGGGCAAGGACGTCATCGACATGACCGGCAAGGTGGACTTCACCACCGCCACCGTCGCCGAGATCGAAGCCCTGTTCAAGAGCTACGCCACCCAGGCCAACGAGCCCCACTCGGGCCTGGCCCAGTGGCTGGTGAGCGCCACCGCGCCGGATGTCTTCCAGCTGCCCGTGCGCCCCGCCGGCCTGAAGCTCACCGAAGGCGCAGGCGGCAACGCGCTGAGCTGGACGGCCAGTACCGATGCCAAGGTGACGGGCTACGCCGTCTACCGCGCCCCCGGCGCCTCGGCCAACTACACCAAGCTCGCTGACAAGCTCACGGCCATCACGCACACCGACACGAGCGCCGTGCCCGGCACGACCTACAACTACGTGGTGACGGCCCTCACGGCCGCCAACGAGAGCTTCTACAGCGACGCGGCCAGCACCACCGTGCAGTACGTGGCCGTGCCGGCGACGATCCAGGCCGAAACCTTCACCGCCATGAGCGGCGTGGAACTGGAGGCCTGCACCGACACCGGCGGCGGCCAGGATGTGGGCCACTTCGACCCCGACGACTTCATCGAGTTCAAGATCAGCGTCGCCACCGCCGGCAGCTTCACGCTGGACTACCGCCTGGCCACAGCCAACGGCAGCACCGGCTTCGAGGTCTGGGTGGACGGCGTGAAGGCCGTGAACGTGATGGCGGTGCCCAACACCGGCGGCTGGCAGACCTGGGTCACGCAGACCAGCGCGCCGTTCACGATGACGGCGGGCAACCACACGCTGCGGTTCAAGTCCATCGGCAAGGAGTGGAACCTGAACTGGTTCAAGGTGAACGCCCAGTAAGCCGGCGTGAAGCGACAGCGATCCCGGGCCCGCCGCCGGGGTTGACTGGACAAGCCGACAGGCGCTCCCGCTTGTCGGCCTTTCGTTTGCTGCGGGCGGCCCGGGCTCAGCTTTGAAACCGGGCCGCCGACCCAATCACTTCAGCATCAGCTCCTGCAACTCCATGCTGCCCGCCAGCTTGCGCATCACCTTGCGCTCGCCGGAGGCGGCGTCCTGCTTGTGCGCGTCCTGGGCCATGAAGGCCTCGTACTTCTTCTGCACGTCCAGCTGCTGCGCGGTCGTCAGGTAGTCCTTGGACTCGATGGCCAGGATCAGGTCGGGCTCGCCCTCGCGGGGGTTGTTCACCGCGAACACGTGGTACGACACGATGTAGCCCTCCTTCTTGCCGAACTCGTTGGTCTTCTTCCAGGTCTTGGCCAGGAAGTCCATGTAGTTCTCGAACTGCCCGGGCTCGACCTTGATGTGGGAGAAGTTCCACACCGTGCTCGGCTTGTAGCTGGAGTCCTGGGCGAATGCCCCAGCGCCAACCATCATCAAACCTGCCGTGAGCAGCCCCGTCAGCATGTGCTTCGCGAAGTTCATTTTGAAGATCTCCTCACCTGTCGACGCCGGTGAATGCGTTCGCGCGGTGGTGCGCCGGGGCACTGTGCGCCTGCGGCAACGTTTGCGGTGAGGCGAGCGGCGCCGGGGGCGGCGAAGCGTCCTTCATCTTCAGGATGCCCCGGCAGGGTGGCAGGCCGGGCCGCTTGATCCTCGTCAAGCGCCGCTCGGCCACGGCGGCGCATGCTGGGGCGAAGCCGTTGGAGTACACACCATGAAGCCTTTTGCCCCCGTTCTCGTCCTGGTGCTGGCCCTGGCCGGCTGCGCCGCGCCCGTGCCCCAGGGCCACAGCGCCCAGGCCGCCGGCGCCACCGATGGCGCGCGCAAGGAAGCGGGCCAGAGCGGCAGCATGATGGATGAGATGTGCAAGCGCCATGCTGCCGAGCCCGGCCGTGCCGCCAGCGCCCCCGGCATGATGGACAAGCATTGCCAGGCCCGGGGCGAAGCGCCAGCCGGCGCGGCGTCGCACGCGCACTGAACCCGCGCGCCGCGTGGGGTGCGCCTCGGTCACCAGCACGAAGGCCAGGGCCCAGAAGTAGTCGCTGAGGTGCTGCAGGCGCGTCACGCGCCAGCCCAGGCTTTCGAGCTTCTCGCGCCACACCGGCGCCGTGTGCTCCCAGTTCGTCGCGGCCGTCTGCGCGTCGAGCTGGCCGAGGAACATCGGGATCAGGAAGCCTTGCGCCACCAAATCTCGTGTCGCGCCCTCGTACTCACTCAGCGCGCGCTCGTAGCGTTGTGCGAGCGAGGTCACGTAGGCGTCCGTGCCGCGCCGCACGTCGTGCTTCGCATTGCAGCGAGGTGCTCAAATGAATTGCCATGCCGGGCTTTAGATTTGAGACCTGACCCCGAGCCGCCCGGTGATGCATCGGCCGCGCTGCGGAAGGCGACGAGTGGCAGCGCCAAGGAAGTTCGAGGAGGGTTCGGATTTGAGGCTCGAACGGACCGCTGGACCAGAGATCTGAGACCCCCGAACCTTGACCCGAACCTTGTGCACAGCATGCCCAAATCGATATCAAGGGTCGCAAAGTATTGATTGGCCGGAGAGGGGCTGCCGCGTTGAAGATGCCGCGCTATCCCCTCCCTTCAGCGTACAAAAGACTCAATGACAAAGTTGCTCTGGATGCCTCTCATCGGCATGGCCGCCCTGCTCAACTTGGCCGCTTGCGGTGGTGGCGGCGGCGGCAACAGCTCAGTGGACGTGCCGGCCCCCGTGGTGGTGGCGGCCGTGCAGGGCAAACCGATCGTCAGCGACATCTTCACCGCCGACCCCAGCGCCATGGTCGACAACGGCCGGGTCTACCTTTACACCGGCCATGACGAGGCGGCCAGCGGGGTCGACGGCTACGTCATGAACGAATGGCGGGTCTATTCCACCTGCGACATGAAGACCTGGACCGACCACGGCGCGCCGCTCAAGGTCGGCGCGTTTGCCTGGGCCAAGGGCAGCGCCTGGGCCGCCGACGTGGTCAAACGCAACGGCAAGTACTATTTCTACGCCCCGGTGGATCACAAGACGATTCCCGGGTTTGCAATCGGCGTGGCCGTATCGGACAGCCCGACCGGGCCTTTTGTCGACGCTCGCGGCTCCGCCCTGATCACCAACGACATGACCAGCCAGGTCAGCATTACCTGGGACGATATTGACCCGGCAGTCTTCGTTGACGCCAGCGGCCAGGCCTATCTCTACTGGGGCAACTCGGTGCTCAAGTTCGTCAAGCTCAAGGCCAACATGACCGAGCTGGACGGCCCCATCAGCACGCTCACGATCGACTCCTTCACCGAAGCGCCCTACCTGCACCAACACAACGGCACCTACTACCTGTCCTATGCCCACCGCTTCCCCGAGGACTTGGCCTACATGACCGGGCCCAGCGCCACCGGCCCCTGGACGGCGCGAGGCGTCCTGATGGGCGCCAACGTCAACGTCAAGACCATCCACCAAGCGATCATCGAGTTCAACAACAAGTCCTACATTTTTTATCACAACACCGCCCTGCCCGGTGGCGGCGAATTCCGCCGCTCTGTCGCGGTGGAAGAGCTCAACTACAACGCCGACGGCACGATGCGGTTCGTGACCCAAACGGCCGCCGGCCCGGCTGCCAACCCCACCGCCGCCTGCAAGTAGGCTGGGCTTGATCGGGGTCAGGGGGCGCGCGGAATCGGCGAATTCGCGCGGGTTCGGGGTCAGGTCTCAAAGCTTGAGCCCCGCGCCGCGGCGTTGCCGCTGCTCACGTCGCGGCGCAAGGCCCAGTACGCCCGGGCCGTTGCGCTCAGCGCTTCACCGCCTGGGCATTGACCGACCCAGGCATCTCCGTCGCGCGCGCGTCGCTCGCTTCCGCGCGGGCCTTCAACGCGGCCTTGAGCCAGTAATCCACTACCAGCGCCGCGACGGCGTGCCGCGTCAGAAGAACACGATGCCGCCCAAGGCAAAGCCGTTCATCTTGGCCCGCTCACCCGTGACTGGCTTCGACGTCGTGCGGCTCAGCTCCCCCACCAGCGTCACGCTCTTCGTGAGCCCGTAGTACAGCCCCGCCGTCACGTTGGTGTTGCTGCGCAGGTCGCTGGCGGCCACGCCGTCCTTGAGCTTGCTTTCGCCCCAGTTCAGGCCCAGCTTGGTCTTGGCCGTGGCCTGCCAGGTGGCTTGGAGCAGCAGGTCGGTCTGCTTGCGGTTTCCGCTGTCGCCGTCGCTCAGCACGCCCAGGCCCTTGCCGCTTTGCAGGTTGGCCGACAGGCCCAGCGCGCCGACGGTGACGCTGGCGCCGACTTCCACACCGTTCATCGTGAAGCCGGTGTTGGCGGGGCCCTCGAACTTCTGGCTCTTGGCGCCCAGCCAGGCCTTGCCGCCGCTGAAGTCGACGGTGGCCAGGGCTTGCAGCTGGGGCGAGTTGCGGCCGACCAGCGTGCCGGCATCCACCGGGCTCATCAGGGCCACGGTGGCGCTGAAGCCGGCGCTGGTGGGCAGGCTGTAGGCGAGCTGGCCGTAGGTGCCCAGGTAGGTGTAGCCGGAGCCGATGTGGCCCAGCGTCACGCGGTTGCGCTGCGTGGCGCTGACCGGGGCGCCGGCGCCGATCAGCGTCATGTCGCCCAGGATGGCGGTCTTGCCGAACAGGCCGTAGTCGCGGCCAAGCTTGACGGTGCCCATGTCGGCGTTGCCGAAGGTGAAGAAGCCCTGGCGCACGTCCACGTTGTTGTTGTTGGCGATGGCGTCGCCCGAGGCCACGGCGGCGCCGATCATCAGCGTGGCGCCGATGTCGATGCCGTCCTGGCGCGTCTTGGCCGTGGTGGTGAGCGCGTTGGGCAGCAGGCCGTTGCCGATGACGGTGCGGCCGTCGGTGCCGCCGCAGCCCAGGCCCTTGGTGGCCAGGGCCACGCCGCCGACGGCCTGCGAGCCGGAGCAGCGTGTGTGGGTGTAGTAGGCGTTGACGATGCCGCCGATGCCGATGTCCCACTCGCCGGCCTTGAGGTCGGCGGCGTGCGCGGCGAAGCCGGCTGTGGCGAGGGCGGCGGCCAGGATCGTCGTGATGGGGGTGCGGGTGGTGTTCATGTTGTCTCCAGTGGTGGTGATGTAGCCGGAGCGCTTAGCGCAAAGGCTGTGCCAGTCACGACCTGGAGCGGGTGTGCCGCGCGGGCGTTGCCGCGCGGCGCAGTGGGGGCGGTGGAGCGTGCCGTGGCGGCACGGGGCCGAGGGTGTGCCCCGACCCTTGCTGTTGCGCCGCTCGCGCCGCCTGCTGTGCCGCGGTGCAGCGCGGTTGTGGCGGCGCGCAGCAACTGCCGAGGGCTTGTGCCTAGAAGCTGTACTTCACGCCGACGTTCATGCTGCGCGGCGCGCCCGGCGCGAAGAACGTGCCGTGGCGCAGCGGCCGGTCGCCATTCGCGTTGGCCGCGAACGGGCGGCTCTGGAAGTTGCCTGCGTCGTTGAAGCCCATGGGGCCGAGCTGGGCGGCGGTGGCGTAGTCGCGGTCGAACAGGTTGTTGACCTGGGCAAACAGCTTCAACCGCTTCGTCGGCGTCCACCCCGCGTTGAGGTTGACCACGGCGTAGCCCGCACTGCGGCCGGCGCCGAGGTAGTACGCGCCGTCGGGCCGGTGCTGGCCGTTCTCGTTGCCGCGGGCGAGGGCCCCGCCGGTGGCCACAGCGTCGGCGCCCAGGCTCCAGGCGTCGCCCAGGTCCAGATCCACATAAAGCTTGAGCAGGCGGCGCGGCACGAGGGGGGTGCGATCGCCCGGGCGGATGGCGATGGTGCCGTCCACGCCGGGCCGGCCGGCCTTCGCCTGCTCGTTGCTGCTGTTGGCGCTGCCGTTGACGAGCTCTGCCGTGCGGTAGGTGGCATCCAGCAGCGTGAGGTTGGCGCCGGCCATGAAGCCCTTCGTCGGCTGCCCGCTCAGGCCCAGCTCAACGCCCTGGCGGCGCGTCTTGCCGAAGTTCTTGAAGTAGCCGAAGCCGGCCGCGTCGTCGGCGACGAACAGCAGGTCGTCGCGGTTGTCGGCGCGGAACGCGCCCACGTTCCAGGCCAGCGCGCTGCCGGCCGCGTTGCGCAGGCCCGCCTCCACGGTGGTGGTGACGACCTGCCTCAGCGGCGGGTCGCCCGCGAAGGCGTTGGGCAGCTTGCAGGGGTTGGCGGGGTCGGCGCAGCCCAGCTCGATGGACGAGGGCGTGCGGCTGCCCTGGTTCGCGCCCACCCAGGCGTTCACGCCGGCCACCGGCGTGAAGGTCAGGCCCAGCGCGGGGTTGAGGCGGCGGAAGCTGTGGTCGCCGTCCAGCGAACCCGCGCCCCCACCGGGCGTGATGGCGTCGCGGTTGCGCACGGTGGTGTGGTTGTAACGGCCGGCCATGGTCAGGTGCGTGCCGGCGCCCAGCGTGAGCACGCTGCTGGCAAAGGCGCTGAGCGTGCGCGTGCGGCCGGCCAGGTCCACGCGGGTGTCGTAGGGCGCGCCGTCCACGTCGCCGCCGTTCACGCCGTCGCCCAGGGCGCCCACGCCGGTGATGCTGCGGTCGGGGTTCAGGTAGCCCAGCTCCGAGCCCTGCGTGAAGTGGCTGCGGCTGACGTCCAGCGCCGCGCCGACGAGGGACTGGCTGGGCAGGCCGAACAGCGGGCCGTCGTAGCTGGCCTGCGCGTTGAAGCCGGCGGCGTGCTGGTTCGTGCGCGTCTGGTTGATGACGCCGTTGCACTTCTCGGCCGGCTCGTCCTTCAGCAGCGCCTGGGCGATGCAGCGCCACTTGGGAAAGGGCGTGTTGGCCGCACTTTCGCCCGCGGTGGGAAAGCCGCTGTAGCCGGCAGCGGTGAGCGCGGCGCGCTCGGCGGCGCCGGGCTGGTAGAGCGACTGGTCCAGCGAGTCGTCGTTGAGGTCGCCGTTGGTGGTGCGGGTGCGGATGGCGCGGACGTAGGCGTTGCCGGCCAGCTTCCATGGCTCGTTGAGCTGCTGCTGCAGCGCGAGGCTGAGCAGGCCGGCGCGGTTCTTCGTGTTGTCGGGCTTGGTGTAGACGCTGGCGCGGTCGCGCGCCAGCAAGCTGCCCTCCTGCAGGCCGTTGCCGTTGAGGTCGGTGTCGGCCAGCGCGGCGGTGAGCGCCACGTCGGTGTCGCCGCTGCGGTGGCCGAGCTTGGCGAAGAGCTGGTTGGCGTCGGAGGGGGAGTCGTCGCGCCAGCCGCGCTCCTTGAGCTTCTGGCCCGTCACGTACCAATGCGTGCCGTCCGCCGAGTTCCCCGTGTGGCCGCCATGCTCGAACTCCGCCGTGCGGCGGCCAAAGCTGCCCACCTGAAGTTGCAGCGAGGTGCCGGCGTGCTTGAGGCCGCTCTTGGTCTGCACATTGAGCGCGCCGCCCAGCGTGTTCAGGCCGAACAGCGGGTTGGAGCCGGGCAGCAGGGCGATGCTGGCGATGGCGGCCTTCGGGATCAGGTCCCAGCTCACCACGTCGCCGAAGGGCTGGTTCATCCGCACGCCGTCCAGGTAGAGCGACAGGCCTTGCTGCGAGCCCAGCAGCGGCGAGGCGGTGAAGCCTCGGAAGTTCACGTCCGGCTGCAGCGGGTTGCCCTGCACCTCGTTGAGAAAGACGCTGCCCAGGCGCCGGTTCATGAAGCTGGACAGGTCCAGCGCCTGGCTGCGTTCGAGGTCGGCCGCGCGGGCGGTCTGAACGTGCGCCGGGATGAGGTCGCGCGCGATGCCGGCGCCGGCCACGGGCGAGATGCCGACCACCTCGACGCGTTCGAGCTGGACTTGCGCGCCGGCTGTGGCGCTGGCCATGAGGGCCAGCGCCGCGAGGGCGAGGCGGTGATGCGTGGGCTTCACGATGTCTCCGTGGTTGGAATCAGCTGCAGGTGATTCTTCGGAGCGAGGGGCTGCGAGGCTCGGGAAGATTTCCCGGCACCGGCCCCGAGGAACTACGGGTCCGTGCGCCGCGGTGGAGCACTCACCGGATCACCACGCCCCAGGGCAGCTTGCCCACCGTCACGTCGGCCACCTTCTGCTGCGTCTCGGTGTCGATCACCGACACCGCGCCCGAGCGCCCGCAGGCCACGTACAGCTTGCGGCCGTCGGGCGTCAGCGCCATGTTCCAGGGCCGCTGGCCGACGGGGATGGTGGCGATGAAGGCCATGCGATCCACGTCCAGCACCGACACGGTCGCGTCGCCGCCGTTGGAGACGAACACGCGCCGGCCGTCCGGGTGCACGCTGATGCCGTTGCTCTTGGGGCCGGCCATCAGCTTGTCCTGCACCGTGAAGGTCTGCGTGTTGATGACGTAGATCTCGCTGGACATCTCCGCTGCGACGAAGGCGCGCCGCCCGTCCGGCGAGAAGCCGATGCCGCGTGGCCGTGTGCCCACCGGGATCTGCGCCACCTGGGCGCGCTTGTCCACGTCGATGACGTCCACCGCGCTGCCCTCCTCGGCGCTGACCAGCACCCAGCGCCCGTCGGGGCTGAACACCGCGTGCTCGGGGTTCTTGCCCTTCACCTTCACGGCAAAGCTGCGCGCCATCGTGCGCGTGTCGACGAAGACGACCTCGTTGCTCTCCTCCACGGCGGCCGTCACCCAGCGGCCGTCGGGCGACTGGCCCAGGCCTTCGGGCGATTCGCCCAGCGGGATCTCGCCGGCCTGGCGGCGCGCGGCCAGGTCGATGACGACGAGGCGGTTGCCCGGCTGGTCGCTCACGTAGGCGCGCCGGCCGTCGGGGCTGATGACGGCGCCGCGCGGCTTGGCGCCGGCGGGCAGCTCGTACAGCACGGCGTCGGTCGCGGTGTCGATGACGCTCAGCGTGCCCGAGCCCTCGTTGGACACATACGCCAGCGGGCCGGCATGGGCCGTCGCGATGGCCGCGGCGAGCAGGGTGAGGGTGGGCAGCAGGCGGTGCATGGTGGTCTCCGGGGTCAGAAGCGGTAGCTGGCGTTCATGCTGGCCAGCCAGGTGCGGCCCGGCGCGGGCTCGAAGAAGCGGCTGTTGCCGTCGTTGACGATGACCGAGCCGGCGTAGCGGCGGCCGGCCAGGTTGTCCACGCGCAGCAGGGCGCCCAGGTCCCAGGGGCCGAGGCTGAGCTGGTAGCCGGCGTGCGCGGCCAGCGTGGCGCAGCCGGGCGCGGCGTCGGTGTTCAGGTCGTTCACGTAGACCTTGGAGAGCGCGCGGCCCTCGACGCCGAAGCGCCAACCGCCAGCGGGCTGCCAGGTGAGGGCGCCGTAGACCGACGTGCGGGCGATGCCGGGGATGCGGTTGTCGGCATTCACCTGTTGGTTGGCCGCGGCGCAGGGCGTGGCCGTGCAGGTCAGGAAGCCGTCGCGGTAGCGCGCGTCCAGCCAGGTGGCGGCCACTTGCGCCTGCAGCGTCGTGCCGAGCTGGAAGGCGCCCGACGCCTCCAGGCCGCGGCGGCGGGTGGCGCCGGCGTTCTGGTAGGTGGCGCGGCCGCCCACGTTGGTCTGCGTGACGATCTCGCGGTCGGTGGCGGTCTCGAACACGGCAAGAGTCAGCTCGCTGCCGGCCCAGGGCTTTGCCTTCAGGCCGGCCTCGATGCTGCGGCTGGTGGCGGCCTGCAGCGCGAAGTTCATGCCCGTGGCGCCGCTGGCGCGGTAGGCCAGCTCATTGAGCGTGGGCGTCTCGAAGCCGCGGCCGGCGGTGGCGTAGACGCGCAGCGTGTCGCTCGCGGCATAGCTCACGCCCAGCACCGGCAGGTTGGCGGCGTAGCGTGCGGCGCCGCTGTCGTCGGGGTTGGTCTTGGTGATGTAGGCATCGGTGGAAGCGAAGTCGACCTGGCTGCGGCGCACACCGGCGCTGAGCAGCCAGGCCGGGTTGGGCTGCCACTGGGCCTGCAGATACGGGTCGGCGCTGCTGACGCGGTTGGTCTCGTCGCGGCGCAGCGCGCCTTGAATGCCCAGCGTCGTGCCGATGAAGTTCTGCGTGCCCACGCGGTGCTCGCGCAGCGTGTCGGCGGCCACGCCGGCGACGACGCTGGCGCTTCCTTGCCAGATCTCGCTCTTCCAGCGCCAGCGCAGGTCGGCGCCTTCGTAGTCGCGGCTCAGGTCGATGACGCCGCCGGGGTGCAACGCGTTGGCCTGCGTGGCCACCGGGATGGACTGGAACTGCATCGTCGCGCGGTGGCCCTGGTAGACCATCACGCGCAGCGTGTTCGCGGCGTCGATGCCGTGCTCCAGCACCAGGCCACCCTGCTGCTGCTTCATGGTCTTGCGGGTGTCGAAGCTCAGCGCCGACGGGTCCACGCCACGCGGGTCGGCCAGCCATTGCGCGCGGGTCAGGCCCAGCGGGTCCTGCGCCTCGGGCAGCTCCACGCTGTTGGCGATCAGCGTGAGCTGGGTGCTGCCGCCCAGCTTGAAGGCCAGGCGTGCATTGCCGAGGCGGCGCTCGGTCTCGCTGTGCTGGCGGTAGCCGTCGGTCGTGAAGCGGCTGGCGCCGAGCGTGTAGCCGATGGCGCCGGCCGTGCCGCTGGCCGATGCGCCGATGCGGCGCAGGCCGTCGCTGCCAAAGCCTACGCTGGCATCCCCGCGCGGCGGGCCGCTGGGGGGCTCGGAGTAGATGCTGATGACGCCGCCCGAGGAGTTGCCGTAAAGCGCCGAGAACGGCCCGCGCAGCACCTCCACACGGCCCACCGTGCCGAGCTCGACGTTGGTGATCTGGCCCTGGCCGTCGGGCAGGGTGGCGGGGATGTCGTCCACGTAGACGCGCACGCCGCGGATGCCGAAGCTGGCCCGCGCGCCGAAGCCGCGCACGGAGATCTGCACGTCCTGCGCGTAGTTCTGGCGGTCACGCGCCAGCAGGCCCGGCACACCGCCCAGGCCCTCGGAGAGGTTGACCTGGGCGCGGCCGGCGCGCAGCGCCTCGCCGGAGATGCGGTCGATGGAGGCGGGCAGGTCGAACGGCGACGCATCGATGCGTGTGGCGGTGACGACGACGGGTTCGAGGACGGTGGGGGTGGTTGCGGCCTGGGCGGCTGCGCTGGCTGTAGCCAGCGCGAGTGCCGTCCTTCGCGCCGCGGGCGCGAATCGTTGTTTCACGGGTGTCTCCGGTCGGTCGGCTCAGGCGGGGCGCCAGGCCACCTTGTGTTTGGCAAAGATCTCGGCCACGCGACCTTGGCTGGCCAGTTGGTTCAACGCGTCCTGCAGGGCCTGGGCGAGGTCGGTGGCGTCGCGCTTCACGGCCATGCCGGCCGCCCAGCCGTCCCGCGGTGCACGCGGCGACGGCAGGGGCTCGATGCGGTAGGCGGTGTCGCCGCCCAGCACCGTTTCCAGCTCCGAGGCCAGCCCGGCGGCGGCGGCCACCTCGCCGCGCTGCAGCGCGCGGGCGGCCTCGCAGCCGTCCTTCCACTGCGTGAGCAGCTGCTCGCGGTAGGCGCCGCCGTCCGCGCCGATCATCAGCCAGCCGGCCAGGGTCTGCCCGGGCACGGCCACCTTGGCCGTGCCGAGCTGGGACAGGCTGTCCAGCACGGGCAGCTCGTCCAGGCGGCGCGCCAGCATCACGCGCTCGCGGTAGTAGGGGCCGAAGATGCGCGCCTGCGGTGTGGCCTCGATCAGCGGGCGGTCCACCGGCACGTGCATCAGCACGTCGGCCGGGCCGTGGCCGAGGTAGTGGCCTTTCCAGACCATGTTGCGCAGGTCGTCAGCCATGTTCTCGTCGGCATTGAAGGGCAGGGGCGCGAACTTCACGCCCAGCGCTTCGGCCAGCGCCTGGCCCAGCTCGATGTCGATGCCGCGGCCCTTGACGTGGAAGGGCGGCATGTCCTCGTACAGCCCGACGATGAGCCGGCCGCGCTCGCGTACCTGGGTCAGCGTGGCGGCGCCGGCTTGCATGCCCGCGAGCGCCGCGGCGCTCGCCGTCAGAAAGTGGCGCCGCCTCACAGCGGCTTCTCCCGGCGAACTTCCAGGTAGGACTTGATCGCCCACATCGCTTCCTGCGTGAACACGCCCTCGAACGGCGGCATGTAGACGGCGCCGTTGCGGCTGCGGCCGTGGCGCACGGTGTTCAGGAAGTAGTCGTCGTTCTCCTTCACGCAGGCGGCCTTCCTGTCGGCGTCCTTCAGCGTGGCGCAGTCGTTGTCCAGGCGGCGCAGGTCGGGCGCGATGCCGCCGGAGATGGCCTCCAGCCCGTGGCAGCGGGCGCAGTTCTGATTGAAGGCCGAGGTGCCGATCTTGATGGCCGCCTCGTTGGCCCGGTAGGGGTTCTCCGGCCGCCAGCCTTCGCCGAGCTGGGGCAGGCTGGACGTGTCCACGGCCTGGGGCGTCACGTCGCCGTGGGCCCAGGCCTGCACGGTGACCATGACGGCCGCGATGCACAGGCCGCCGGCGATGACGAGGGGTTGGTTGAGTTTCATGAGGCTGTCTCCGTCGTTGTCTGGATCTGCGTGGCCCGTTGGGGCTCTGCCTCTGCGCTGCAAGCCACATGCCAGGACAAGGCTGTTCCAACTTGGAACAACGTGACGGCCCGCGCTTGATCGGTGTCATGGACAGGCCTGCCGGTTTGGGACACGATGAACGCACATCAAGACGAGCGCGGCGCGGCCCTGGGCCGGGACCGTGCAGCCCTCCGGAGACAAGCCTGTGGGGGCAGGCCTACGAAAGCCCCTATGCCCACCATCGAGACCGAAGTGCCGGGCAGCCCGGCGCCACCTGCACCACCGCGACAGGCCTTCATCGAGCGCAGCCATCAGCGCAGCGAAGCGTTGGGCCTCAAGCGCCACGAGAAGAGCGGCCTGGACCCGCTGATCCGCAGCGATCTCAACCTGGCTCGCGAGCGCAACCAGCGCCTCTACACCCACGCCGCGCCGGTGATGCAACTGCTGTACGAGCAGATCGTCAACACCGAAAGCATGATCGTGCTGACCGACGCGCAGGGCACCATCCTGCACGCGGTTGGCGACGACAGCTTCCTGGCCCGCGCCCACCGCGTGGCGCTGGCGCCTGGGGAGAACTGGGCTGAACACGCGAAAGGCACCAACGCCATCGGCACGGCCTTGTTCGAGGAGGCACCGACGCTGGTCCACGGTGGCGAGCACTTCATCCACGCCAACAGCTTCCTGACCTGTTCGGCCTCGCCCATCTTCGACCCGCGCGGCAACATGCTGGGCGTGCTGGACGTGACCGGCGACCACCGCGGCTACCACCAGCACACCATGGGCCTGGTGCGCATGTCGGCCCGCATGATCGAGAACCACTGGCTCTCGGACGACTACAACAACCGCCTGCGCCTGCACTTCCACAGCCGCCCTGAGTTCATCGGCACGCTGCTGGAGGGCATCCTCGTCGTGTCGCCCGAGGGCCGTGTGCTGGGTGGCAACCGCGCCGCGCTGGACCAGCTCGGCATGAGCGGCGCCGAGCTGCGCTCGCGCAGTCTGTCCAGCCTGCTCGGCACCACGCCGGCGGCCATCTACGACCACTTCCGCATGCCGCTGTCGCCGCCCATGCAGCTCAGCCTGCCGACGGGGCAGAGCCTGTTCGTCAGCGCGCGCTTCGACTGGCCCTCGCGCCCCGTGGTGGCGGGCCTGCGCTCGACCGAGATGGCCGATGTGGTGGACGCGCGCGAGCCCTCGCCGGCCACCAGCTCGCTGCGCGAAGGCGAATGGGTCGGCGGCGGCGCCAGCCCCGCCGCGTCGGCCGCGCCGGCGGACATGGCGGCCACGGCGGCTACGGCGAATGGCGCCCAGCGCTTCTCCGGCCTGCAGTACCTGCGCACCGGCGACCCGCAGCTGGAGACCGTCATCCAGAAGGTCAAGCGCGTGCTGGACCGCGGCATCCCGCTGCTCATCCTCGGCGAGACCGGCACTGGCAAGGAGCTGCTGGCCCGCGCGGTGCACCACGACTCCAACCGCGCCCGCCAGGCCTTCGTGGCGGTGAACTGCGCGTCCATTCCCGAGAGCCTCATCGAGGCCGAGCTGTTCGGCTACGAGGAAGGCGCCTTCACCGGCGCGCGGCGCAAGGGCGCGCCGGGGCGGCTGGTGCAGGCCAACGGCGGCACGCTGTTCCTGGACGAGATCGGCGACATGCCGCTGGCGCTGCAGGCGCGCCTGCTGCGCGCGCTGCAGGAACGCAGCGTGACGCCTCTGGGCAGCACCAAGTCCATCGCGGTGGACATCGCCGTCATCGGCGCCACCCACCGCAACCTGCGCGAGATGATCGAGCAGCAGAGCTTCCGCGAGGACCTGTACTACCGCCTCAACGGCCTGGCGCTGCGCCTGCCGGCGCTGCGCGAGCGGGCCGACCTGGAGGCCATCGTGCGCCGCATCCTGCAGGCCGAACGCCCGCAGGACACGCCCGAACTCAGCCCCCAGGTGCTGGCCATGTTCCGCCGCTACCAGTGGCCCGGCAACATCCGCCAACTCGCCAACGTGCTGCGCACGGCGGCGGTGATGTCGGCCGGCGAGCGGCTGGTGACGACCAACCACCTGTCAGACGACTTCCTCGAAGACATGCAGCGCGCCGTCGGCGGCAGCCTCACGCCGGCGCCCGCGCCCGCACCGGCCTGGCCGGCCTTCGAGCCGCAGGCCACGCTGGCCGCGCCCATGCCGGCCCCCGTCGTCGCCGCGCCCGAGCCGGCCAGCGCACGCACGCTGGAGCAGGCCGAGATCGACATGATCCGCGCCACGCTGGACGCGGTGGGCGGCAACATCTCGCTGGCCTCCAAGCAGCTGGGCATCAGCCGCAACACGATCTACCGTCGGCTGCGCTGGAACACGGGCGACAAGCCCGAGTGAACGTTGTTCCCGGGCCTCAAAGCAGGCCCGGGACTTTCCCGGGGGCGCGAGGGGCCAACCCTGTGTCGATCTGGAGCAAAACCCCCGATTGACGCCCCGTTTGCGCAAGGCACGGGTCTTGCACCCCTGGGTGCATCGCCTGCTGACTCCTTGCACCCATGGCCCGTTCTTCCCTGCGGGGCTTCTCATGAAGCTCCTCGTCCTCGGCTCCGGCGCGGGCGGCGGCTTCCCGCTGTGGAACTGCCACTGCCGGCAGTGCAGCGCCTGGCGCCGCGGCGAACTCGATGCCAGTGCGCGCATGCAAAGCGCCATCGCCATTTCCCAGGACGGCCTGCCCGGCGAGGGCTGGCTGCTCGTCAACGCCAGCCCCGACCTGCCGCAGCAGATCCGCGCCACGCCGGCCCTGCAGCCCGCGCACGCGGGTGACGTGCCCATCCGCGCCGTCGTGCTGCTGGACTCGCGGCTGCACCACGTGGCCGGGCTGCTCTCCCTGCGCGAGAGCCGCGAGCTGGAGGTCTACGCCACGCCGCTGGTGTTCGAGGACCTGACGGCCGAGCTGCCGCTGCTGCACGTGCTGGAGAGCTACTGCCGCGTGCGCTGGCGCATGCTGCCCATCGCGGGCGACACGCGCAGCGCGCGCTTCGAGATCCCCGGCTTCCCGGCGCTGAGCTTTGCCGCCGTGGCCGTGCCTGCCCAGGCGCCGCGGCATGCGCGGCTGCGCAGCGAGGCGGCGGGCGAGTGCATCGCGCTGCAGGTGGAAGACCTGCGCACGGGCCGGCGCGTGTTCCTGTCGCCGGCGCTGGCCGACGTCGGCGAGGCCGAGCTGGCCTGGATGCGCGAGGCCGACTGCGTCGTCGTCGACGGCAGCTTCTGGACCGAGCATGGCATGCAGGAGGCCGGCGTCAGCAGCTTGAGCGCCAGCGACAAGGGCCACCTGCCGCAGCTGCGCCACGGCGAGCGGCCCGGAATGATCGACGTGCTGCGTGCCAGCGGCGCGCCGCGCAAGGTGCTGACCCACATCCACCACAGCAACCCCATCCTCGACCGCGGCGGCGCCCAGCGCCGCGAGCTGCTGGCCGAGGGCATCGAGGTGGCGCACGACGGCATGGAGATCGAACTGTGACTTCCCTTTCCCTGACCCGCCGCGCCGACCGGCCCGCCGAGCCGCTGTGGCTGGAATGGCTGACCCTCTGCGGGGGGCTCGCCTTCTGCACCTGGCTGCTGGGCGTGCGCGGCGTGTGGGCCTTGCTGCTGGGGGCCGACCCGACGGGGCTGACGCTCGTCATCATGGCCGTGTTCGGCTGCTCCACGCTGTGGTGCGGCCAGCGCTCGCGCGAGCTGCAGCGCCAGCGCGCGCTGCTGGCCGACCCGCGGCTGGCCCGCGCGGATGAAGTCAGCTGGGCGGCCGACTATCTGCGCGCGCCGGGAGAGATGGCCGCCGACCTGCTGCTGGAGCACAGCCACGGCCCGCACGGCACGGCCTGGTGGGTCAACGGCATCCAGCTCAAGCTCGGGCTGCTGGGCAAGGTCATCGGCTTCTCGATGCTGGCGCTGACCATCGGCAAGCTGCAGAGCTTCGACCCCGCGCAGTCGCAGGAACTGCTGCGCAGCCTGACCGCCGGGCTGGGCGTGGCGCTGCTGACGACCATGGTGGGCCTGGTGGGCAACATCCTGCTCGGGCTGCAGCTCACGCGCCTCGATCGTTTCGCCGATGCACTTGTCGCCGACATCCAGCGCGCCGCGCTCGCGAAGGACGCCGCGTGACACGCCGCTCGCGCCGGGGCTCGCGGGAGGCGGAGGTCGACCCCTTCTACGACATGCTGTTCAACCTGCTGATCGGCTTCGTCTTCTGCTTCATCGTGGCGCTGCTGGCCATGAATCCGCGCGCCACCAAGGCGGGCGACGTGCCCTCCAAGGCCGAGTACATGATCAACGTGTCCTGGCCCGACAACAGCCCCGACGACATCGACACCTGGGTGCAGGACCCTGGCGGCCAGCTGGTGTGGTTCCGCCAGCGCGAGGCCGGCCTGATGTACCTGGACCGCGACGACCGTGGCGACGCCAACGCGGCCACCATCGTCAACGGACAGCGCATCCAGAGCCCGTTCCGGCAGGAGGTGGTGACGCTGCGCGGCATCGTGCCCGGCGAGCACATCGTCAACGCCCAGTACTACCAGTCCCACGATGGCCAGCCGGTGCCCGTGACCGTGACGGTCATCAAGGTCAACCCGCGCGCCGACGTCGTCTTCCACGGCACGGTCAAGCTCGCCCGCCAGGGCGACGAGGCCACCGCCGTGCGCTTCACGCTGCAGCCCGACGGCAGCGTCGTCAACGTCAACACGCTTCCCAAGAGCCTGATGCAACGCCCCTGAACTCGATATGACCCTGCCCATCATCCTGAGCTTCGCCGCCCTGCTGCTGCTGTGCACGCTCGCGCTGCTGCAATCCCGCTGGCCCGCCTGGCTGCGCGGCCTGCTGGTGGTGGGCGTGAGCGCCTTCTACTTCTATGCCGAGGGCGCCATCCATACCCTCTGGGGCTGGCCCAGCGGCGACCCGCTGCCCGAGCGCTTCGTGCTGCTGGCCGCCGTCATCGAGGAGCCTGGCCCCAAGCGCGACGGCGCGCTCTACGTGTGGGTCAACGCGGTGGAGGACGGCAAGCCCGCCGCCCAGCCGCGCGCCCACCAGCTGCCCTACAGCAAGGACCTGCACGGCCTGCTCAACGAAGGGCTGAAGAAGGTGCGCAACGGCATCAGCCAGCTGGGCACCGCCGAAGCCAAGCCGCGCAAGGGGCTGTCGTGGCTGCGGCCGGGCAGCGATGAGCAGCAGGTGAAGTTGCGCGACATGCCCTTGCCTCAGCTCCCCGAAAAATGAATATGCCCCTCGCCCAGTCTCGCCACGCTGAACGCGGGCAATCCCGGTCGGTCCCCCGAGGGGACGGCGATGCTCTCGGCATCGAGCCGCGAGCACATCGCCCAACGGGCCGGCTTGGGAGCGGCCCGGCGCTCGGCCCGAAATACCCAGCCGTCATGCGCCGTGCTCTACCGTTCTTCCTCGTTGCGCTAGCCGGCTGCGGCCGCACGCCCGGTGCCGGCAACGAGGCCTGGTTTCCGCTCGAAGCCGGCCACCGCTGGACCTACCGCGTCACCACGCAAAGCGGCGCCGACACGTCCGAGCGCGAGAGCCTCACGCTGCGCACGCTGGGCCGCGAGACGCTGGTGCTGGACGACCAGACCGCCTGGGTGCGCCGCAGCGACAGCGGCATCAACTACTGGCTGCGCGCCGACGAGGCCGGCATCCGGCGCGTGGCCAGCAAGAGCGACATGCAGGCCGATCCCGTGGCCGACCCCGCCGGCCGCTTCGTGCTCAAGGCGCCGTTCGCGGTGGGCACGCAGTGGCAGGCGCCCACGACGACCTATCTGCTGATGCGCACCCACGAGTACCCGCGCGAACTCAAGCACAGCCACCCCAGCATCCCCATGAGCTACCAGATCGAGGCCGTGGCCGACGAGGTGCAGGTGGCGGCCGGCAAGTTCTCGCCCTGCCTGCGCGTGCGCGGCAGCGCCACGGTGCGGGTGTTCGTCGACCCCATCAGCGGCTTCAAGGACCAGCCGCTCCACAGCCTGGAGTGGTACTGCCGTGGCGTGGGCCTGGTGAAGCTGGAGCGCAGCGAGCCGTCCAGCTCGCCCATGCTGGTGGGCGGCTCGCGCACGCTGGAACTGGAGAGCTGGGAGTGAAGCTCTCCGCGCGCGGCGACCTGGCATGGGTTGGCGCGGCCACCTTGGCCGTGTTCGTCCTCGGCAGCCTCGGGCAATGGCGCGAAAGGCTGGCCGGCGCCCTGGAGCGCTACGAAGCCTGGCAGGTGGACGAGCTGCCGCTGGCGCTGATGGTGATGACGCTGGGCCTGGCCGTGTTGCTGTGGCGCCGCCAGCGCGAGGTTGCAGCGTTGCTGAGGCAGAACCGTGAACTGGCGCGACAGCTGATTGCCGCGCAGGAGCGCGAGCGCCAGGCCGTCGCGCGTGAACTGCACGACGAACTGGCCCAGCACTGCACGGCCATCCGCCTGGAGGCCGCCGTGGCCGAGCGCTGCACCGAGCTGCCTCAAGCAGTGGCAGCGGCCCAGCGCGCGGCGGCGAGCGCCGAGAGCCTGCAGCAAGGCGTGCGCCGCCTGCTGCGCCAGCTGCGCCCGGCCGACCTGGATGCGCTGGGCCTGAGCGCCGCGCTGCAGGTGCTGTGCGCGCAGCGCCCCTGGCCGGTCTGCCGGTTCACGGGCGACGAGGCGGCCAGCTTTGGCGAGGGCATCGACATGGCCGTCTACCGCGTCGCGCAGGAGGCGCTGTCCAACGCGCTGCGCCATGCCCACGCCACGGCGGTCGACGTGCGTCTCATGTCGACGCCCGGCGCCGTGCAGTTGAGCGTGCAGGATGACGGCCTGGGCTTTGACGCCGCGGCCGAGACCGCGGGCCTGGGCCTGCTCGGCGCGCGCGAGCGCGCGGCGGCGCTGGGCGGCCGACTGCGTGTGAGCAGCGCGCCAGGCAAGGGCACGCGGGTCGAGCTGTGGCTGCCCCTCGGGGGCCGGCCATGACGCGGCTGCTGCTGGTGGACGACCACCCCGTCGTGCGCGCCGGCTGCCAGCGCCTGCTGGAGGTGGATGGCGCCTGGCGTGTCGTCGCCCAGGCTGGCTCGGTGGACGCGGCGCTGGACCTGCACCGCGAGCACCAGCCCGAACTCACCATCACCGACCTCGGCCTGCCCGGCCGCGGCGGGCTGGCGCTGTTGCGCCAGTTGCAGGAGCGCGATGCCGGCGTGCGCGTGCTGGTGTTCAGCATGCACGAGGGCGAGGCGATGGTGAGGCGGGCCTTCGCGATGGGCGCGCGCGGCTATGTGACCAAGAGCAGCGCGCCGCAGGAACTGCTGGATGCCGCCGCCCGCGTGATGACGGGACGGCGCTACCTGTGCAGCGCCCTGCCCGCGCACTGGCTGCAGCCGCTGCCACCGCGGGGCGACCCGGACGGGCTCGAGAGCCTGAGCGACCGCGAGTTCGAGGTCTTCCGCCTGCTGGCCCGGGGCCTGACGCCGACCGACTGTGCCGGCGCCTTGAGCCTGAGCCCCAAGACCGTGTCCAACCTGCAGACGCAGATCCGCGACAAGCTGGGGCTGGCGTCCACCGCGGCGATGGCCCATCTGGCCTTGCGCCGCGGCCTGATCGACGGTGCACTCAGCGGCTGAATGCGGCCATGCTGTTGGCCCGCTGGGTGCTCTAAAGTCGCACGCCAGGTTCGTTGCTCCGGGGCATGGGTGCCGGCAAGGGCTCGCGCCAGGACGGCCAGAGCGCCACGAAGCTGCCGTTCGCGACAGGCGGCTTTCCGGCAACGATATCGACATGGGCCTTGCAGCTTTGACAACGGCATGATTGGCAGGATGAGATTGATGTTGCTATCCACCTCAGGAGTCTTATGCGTGGCCTCTGGTGGGCGCTGAAGCTGTTCGCCGGCCTAGTGCTGGTCGGCTGCCTGTTGTGCATTGCACTGGCACTGGTGTTTCCTCAACTCACCCAACGAGTCGGAGCCTGGCTCGGGGCCCTGCTGGTCTCGGCCGGCGTGTACTGGGTGGCCAATGCCAGGCTTGGCGCTTCTGCGCGACTGCCCCCGGTTTCACGTTGGCAGGGGGATCTCTACGTGCTCCCGGCACCGTTGTTGCGCCAGGGCGTGCTGTGTCTGGTGTTCGCGGGCCTGAGTCTCGGGACTCCGCTGGTCTTTTTCCGCGGTGACCCACTGCCCGGCTGGGAGAAGGGGCTCGTGCTGCTGGGCACACTGCTGGTACTGTGGCTGTGCAGGGCGGCCGTGATCGGGTACCTGAATATGAGGCGTGCGGGCTACGCGCTCAAGCTGGATGCCTCCGGGGTCCACTATCCGGGCCTGCCCCTGCTGCCGTGGACGGATGTCACCGGGCTGGCGCTGGAGCCGCCTCGGCCCGACTCTGATCGGTCGCAATGTCTGGTGCTTCAAATGCGGAGCGTTCCCGAGCAGCCGTCCGGCCTGCATGCGCTCTGGCGCGCGGCGCTGCCCGGCGCCAGCTTCAGTCGGGCTTCGGTCAGCCTACCCTTGCCGACAATGCGCAAGCCGGCCGTGCTGCTGGATGCAGGGCGCGCGTTGTGGCGTCGGCACGGCTGATGCCGATGCTTCCAGCATCGCCGGCGGGCCGTCAAGGTCCGCTCGCCAACTCAGGAACCGGTCACTCGAGCCCGGTCAGGTCGAGCGTCAGCTGTTGGGAGCGGCCCTGAACTGGAGGTCCCGGCCAGGTCTTGTCGTTCAACCTTGCATAGCGTTCGGCAGCAAAGTGCCCAAAGCCGAAATTGATCGCGAGGCAGTGGGAGGCTGTCTGCTGACGCTGAGTTTTGGCGGCCCAGCGACCCCTGCCGCCATCACCGGTCATTGGACCTTTCGAGAGCTGGGTGACTGCCACACCCCCAGGACCTGCCCTTCAACGGAAATCGAGCTTGGGACACCCGGAACCCGCCGGGGACCTCGGGTCAGCGGCGTAGGCGTCCGGCAAAGTTACATTGAAGTCCGGCGGCCGTGACGGGATGCTTGTGTCCACGCCGGCTTGCATGGATATAGGGGCACTTCAGATTCAAGCGCAGTGCCGCGGCGGCACCTGGCACGCGCAGTTGCCTCCCGTAGTTGGGGCTGGCGCGCGTGAGCAGGCCATGCGCAGAACTCGATCCTCAAACCCGCACAAAGCCGTCCGCGCTCCACGCCTGCGAGCCCACGCCGTGGTGCACGAAAAAGAGGCCATCGGGGTCGTACCGCGCCTTCACGGCCCGCAGCCGCGCGGCGTTGGCGCCCCAGAACTCGTGCTGCCAGTCGGCGTTGAAGAAGTTGCTCTCCGACACATAGGAACCTGACCTCGGCGCCGCGCGGCGCAGCGCGGCGGCGGCGTCGTCGATGGCGCGCGCGTTGCGGTGCGCGTTGGCCAGGTCGGGCGGGGTGCGGGCCAGGCCCGGGTAGGCGGGCGCCTCGCCGTCGGCCATGATGACCAGCGCGAACGACTCGCACACTGCCGGGTTGGTGGCCGTGTTGGCGGCGCTGGCCAGTGCCGCGGGCGGCGCGCCGGCCAAGCCCTTGTTGAAGTGCAGCTCCAGGTGCTTGAGGCGTGTGCTGTCCAGCAGCGCCTGCACCATGCGGGCGCGCTCGCCACGCTGCAGCAGCGCAGCGGGCAGCCAGAGGGACTCGTAGCCGTGTAGCCAGGCGCCCACCTGGGCCTGGTCGCCTTTCCACCAGCCGTGGTGCTTGGGCGCGCCCTCGCGCGTGTCGGGGATCATGGAGCCGTTGCCATCCAGCTTCCACCAGCCGCGCGCATCGCCTGCCCACGCGCCGGGCTCCTCCACCACGCTGAAGTCCTCGGGCGAGGCCTTCACCCAGTCGAAGAACGGCGCCCACGTCTGCTGCGCCTGCGCCTTGTCCAGGCCCTGACACACCATGGAGATCTTGAGCGTGTTGTCCGGCCCGAACGACGCCTGTTCGCCCCAGTGCGGGTTGAAGAGAGAGTCGGCATAGAAGTCCACGAACCGCGCCACGAGGCGCCGGTAGGCCTCGTCATCGCGGGCCTTGAACTTGCCCCATGCCGCGCCGAAGTGCTGCGGCAGTTCGTGCGTGCGCAGCGTCACGCGCGTCACCACGCCCCAGCTGCCACCGCCTCCGCCCTTCAGCGCCCAGAACAGCTCAGGGTCTGACCGCTCATTGACCGTGCGCACTTGCCCATCGGCCGTCACGACCTCGGCCTCCAAGAGGCTGGACGCCGCCGTGCCAAAACGCTTGGAGAAGCTGCCAAACCCCCCGCTCTGAATGAGCCCCGCCACACCCACGTCCGTGCAGCCGCCGCCTTGCACATAGCGGCCAGCCAATGTCGTCACCGCGTGGTACAGGTCAATCCACACCGCACCCGCCTGCGCGGACACGGCCGGCGCCGGCGCCACCTTGCCCTCGCAGCCCTTGGGCACGAAGCCGTCGTGCAACGTCACCTCGTTCATCGCCCGTGTCCAGATCAACAGCGAGTCCGGCGCGTTGGACGTGCCCTGGTAGCTGTGCCCCGCGCCCTTCACCACCAACCGCAGGTTGTGCTCGCGCGCGAAGTTCACGCCCGCCACCACGTCCGCCGTGCTGGCGGCCTTGATCACATAGGCACTCGCCGCCGGCGTCCACGCGTCCAGGTAACCCGACACCTGTGTGCCCCCGGCCTGGTCGCCGACGAAGAACGGGTTGCGCAGGTTCTTCATCAGCGCGGCGCAAGCCGCCGCGACGGGGCTGGCCGCGCACGGCGCCATCAGCGGCTCCACGGCCGACAGGCGCCCGCCCACCGCGTCCTTGAGCCGCTGCCACTGCGCGGCGTCGGGCCAGTCCGCGTCCGTCGGCCGCTTGCGCCGCCGCGGCTGGCCCTGTGCATGCGTGACCAACGGCAGCGCCGCAATGGCCGCTGCGCCTTGAAGAAGATGTCTACGAAGCAATGTGAACTCCCCTGGGCCATTGGATGGGCGCCAGCATTCCACGGCGCGGCGCGCGTGGCAGGTGCGTTGGGGTGAATGGTGGGGCGAGCGGGGCCGGCGGCTGGACCGCAGGAAGGACGGGCCAAGGCTCGCGGCGCGACAGAGCGACGCCACGTTCAGCGCCTGCGGTACTTCACCCAGTTGTTGTCGATGGGCAGGCTGCCGTCATCAAAAAAGCGGGTCAGCGCCGCCCAGCGCTTTAGGCTGCAGTCGATGGCCCGGGCGGTGGCTGAGCCGTCGGGTACCGGACTTCAAGGTGACGTTGCCGGACGCCTGCTCAGCGGCGGCTCTCGCGAACTGCGAACTGTCGGTACCGACCCATTGCAGCCGCTGGCCCGAGCGTCGCGGTCGTGAGCAAAGTGCCCAAAGCCGTATACGACAAAGTGCGGCCTCGCAGCGAAGGCGGAGGCCTAGAACGATGTCAGCATTGCGAGACCGCTGCTGCTGTCGGTCAATGTCCCCGTGTGAAAATTTGAGTCATGTGCAACTCAATGAGGGCGTTTTGCCTTCTCGCAGCCGGGGGACTGATCGCAGGATCGGTTTGGCTCGTTGTGCACGAGATGAAGGGCGGGTCATTTGCTGCCGCTCTTTTCGTCTACCTGATTGGCTGCTTCGCCCTCATTGGTGAGGTGTGGGTCCCTGTGGAAAGAGCTACTCCCGGCACAGCCTACAACGGTGAGTCGCGGGCGGAACTCATGCGGAGAGGCCTTGCGGATTTGCAGAGAACGTATCCCGACTCAAAGTGGCCTGCGCGCGAATCTGCGCTTACCTTCGCCCTACTTCTTGGTTTTCTGGCGTGGTTTGTCGTGCTGATTTTTTCTTTTCAGTGCTTTGACCTGCTTGTTTGTTCAACATTCGCTTGCAGCCCAGCGCTGAGCTTCGATCAGCCGCGGCTTCGGGCACTTTGCTGCCATCGACGACGCAAGCGCCGGCGGCTGCTATGGGTCGATAGTCCCCATCAACAAGGCAGATTTGCCGCGCCCAAAGCGTGCGCAGAACGAGGCACGCGTGTCGGGTGCGTAGTGCTCCAGCACAGGAGGCGGTCGCAGCAACCCGCGACCGCGCGTCGCCAATGTTCAGGTGCCGGCGTTTCAGCCGGGCATCTTGGCCCAGGCGTTGCACCAGCCGTTCTTGGCCACTTGTGCCTTGCGGCCGAACATCGCGCAGTTGCTCCACGCGTCGGTGGGCTTGGCCTGCCAGAACTGGCAGTTGGCGCAGTGCTGGCTGGCCTGGTGCTTGGGGAACTTGGTGGCGTCGACCTTGGTGGTGTCGTGCTTGTAGCCCAGCGCGACGGCGGTCTCGCTGGCTTCGTCGACGGGCGCGGTCTGCGCGATGGCCGGGCAGGCCAGGGTGGCCGTGGTGGCTTGCATCATGAAGACGCGGCGGGTGGGGTGCGACATGTTGATTTCCAAATGCGAAGCGGGACGCGAGCCCCTCAAGCGACCGTCGTGGAACCGGCTTTGCCGGGCCACTGACGGTGCCCCCTTGAGGGGGTTCGCGAAGCGAGTAGGGGGTGGGCTTATTTCGGGAGCTTGAACACCCAGACCATGCCGCCCTGCTCCAGGAAGCTGACCTTCTTGGCCACGTCACCGCCCCACAGCGGCACCGCACCACCCCAGCCGGAGACGACGCTGATGTACTGCTCGCCGTTCTGCTGCCAGGACACCGGCGGCGCGACGACGCCCGAGCCGGTCTGGAACTGCCAGACGATCTTGCCGGTCTTGGCATCGGCGGCCTTCAGGTAGCCCTCGGGCGTGCCCCAGAACACCAGGTTGCCGGCGGTGGTCAGCACGCCGCCCCACAGCGGCGCGCTGTTCTTGACTTCCCAGACGATCTTGCCGGTCTTGGGGTCGATGGCGCGCATCGCGCCGATGTAGTCGTCGTTCAGCGTCTTGATCGTGAAGCCGGCGCCGAGATAGGCCGCGCCCTTCTTGTAGGCGATGGGCTCGTTCCAGATCTCCATGCCCCATTCGTTGGCCGGCACGTAGAAGAGCTTGGTGTCCGGGCTGTAGGCCATGGGCATCTGGTTCTTGCCGCCCAGGAAGGAGGGTGCCGAGAACACCGAGTTGCCCTTCTTGGCGTCGGCGCTGGCGGTCGGGTCGCCGGGGCGGTTCTCGGGCACGAAATTCGGGCGGCCGGTCTTCAGGTCGATGCCCGAGGCCCAGGTGATCTTCTTGACGAAGGGGAAGGCGTTGGCGAGCTGACCGTTGACCGCGTCCAGCACGTAGAAGTAGCCGTTGCGGTCGGCCTTGGCGCCCATGCGCTTGCCGTCCTGGTCGAAGGTGATGAACTCGTTGACGCCGTCGAAGTCCCAGCCGTCGTTGGGCGTGCCCTGGTAGTGCCACTTGATCTGGCCGGTCTTGATGTCGATGGCGACGGTGGAGCAGCTGAACAGGTTGTCGCCCTGGCGCAGGTGGCTGTTCCACGGCGCCGGGTTGCCGGTGCCGAAGTAGGCCAGGCCGGTCTTCGCGTCGTAGGTGCCGCCCAGCCAGGTGGCCGCGCCGCCGGTCTTCCACAGGTCGCCCGGCCAGCTCTTGCCTTGCGTGCCGGAGACGCCGTTCTCGGTCTTCTTGCCGTTCTTGTCCCAGGTGTAGCCCATGTGGCCTTCCACCGTGGGGCGCACCCAGACCATCTTGCCGGTCCTGGGATCGCGCGCCTCCACGCGGCCCACCACGCCGAACTCGCCGCCCGACACGCCGGTCAGCAGCAGGCCGCCCGCGATGATGGGCGCGGCCGTGGCCGAGTAGCCGGCGGCGTAGTCGTCGATCTTTTCCTTCCACACCACGTCGCCGGTGTTCTGGTCCAGCGCCACCAGCTGCGCGTCCAGCGTCGCGAAGATGACGAGGTTGTCGTACAGCGCCGCGCCGCGGTTCACCACGTCGCAGCAGGGCATGATGCCGTCAGGCAGGCGGTGCTCGTACTTCCAGAGCTTGGCGCCGGTGGCGGCGTCCAGCGCAAAGATGCGCGAGTAGGACGCCGTCACGAACATCTTGCCGTTGTGGATGACCGGCTGCGACTCCTGGCCGCGCTGCTTCTCGCCGCCGAAGGAGAAGGCCCAGGCCGGCACCATCTTGCCCACGTTGACCGTGTTGATCTGCTTGAGCGGCGAGTGGCGCTGGCCCTCGGTGCCCAGGCCCCACGACAGCACTTCCTTGCCGGACTTGGCCGAGGCTTCGATCATCTGGTCGGTCACGGCGGCGGTGGCGCTGCCGGCGGCCACCAGGCCTAGGCTCACGGACAGCAGTGCTGCGAGCGGTTTGAGTTGCATGGCGTTGTCTCCTGTGTTGATGGATATGCACCGCCAAGCCGATGCGGCGAGCGGATGGCCATGCCAAAGCGCAAGCTCCATGCCAACGGAATTCGCGGCGAGATGGAGCAGTCGTGGCCGTATCGCGGCGCCAAAGCTGCTGGGTTCCACGGACGTCTGTGCCAGGGACACGCGCCCGCTGCGCCGCCATGGCGCAGCCGTGGCTTGGAGCAGTGGCGACCGATGGCCGCGGCGCGCTGTGTCGTCCTGTGCCTGGGTGCTCCAGCCTGCAACAGCTGGCGGGTGATTTCCCTCAGCGATGCCCGTCGCAATGGGCCTGCGAGTGCCTGCAGCGGCCTGGCACGGGTTCTGCGAAAGAAGGCTGTCCCAACCCACATCCCAGGAGACAAGCCATGACCGTTTACGCCGCCCCCGGCCAAGCCGGCGCCAAGATCGCCTACAAGCCCCGCTACGACAACTTCATCGGCGGCAAGTTCGTGCCGCCCGTCGAGGGCCAGTATTTCGACGTCGTCACGCCCATCAGCGGCAAGGTCTACACCCAGGCCGCCCGCTCCAGCGCCGCCGACATCGAGCTGGCGCTGGACGCCGCGCATGCCGCGGCCGCCAAGTGGGCCGCCGTGCCGCCCGCAGAGCGCGCCAACATCCTGCTGAAGATCGCCGACCGCCTGGAAGCCAACCTGGAGCTGCTGGCCTACGCCGAGACCGTGGACAACGGCAAGCCCATCCGCGAGACGCTGAACGCCGACATCCCGCTGGCGGTGGATCACTTCCGCTACTTCGCCGGCTGCGTGCGTGCGCAGGAAGGCGCGCTCTCCGAGATCGACCACAACACCATCGCGTACCACTTCCACGAGCCGCTGGGCGTCGTCGGCCAGATCATTCCGTGGAACTTCCCCATCCTGATGGCGGCCTGGAAGCTGGCGCCGGCGCTGGGGGCCGGCAACTGCGTGGTGCTCAAGCCCGCCGAGAGCACGCCCATCAGCCTGCTGGTGCTGGTGGAGCTGATCGCCGACCTGCTGCCCGGCGGCGTGCTCAACGTCGTCAACGGCTTCGGCCGCGAAGCCGGCATGCCACTGGCCAACAGCAAGCGCATCAACAAGATCGCCTTCACCGGCAGCACCGCCACCGGCAAGGTCATCGCGCAAGCCGCCGCCAACAACCTCATCCCCGCCACGCTGGAGCTGGGTGGCAAGAGCCCCAACGTCTTCTTCGAGGATGTGATGGCCGAGGACGACGCCTTCCTGGACAAGGCCATCGAAGGCCTGGTGCTGTTCGCGTTCAACCAGGGCGAGGTCTGCACCTGCCCCAGCCGCGCGCTGATCCAGGAATCCATCTACGACAGGTTCATCGAGCGCGCGCTCAAGCGCGTGGCCGCCATCAAGCAGGGCAACCCGCTGGACACCGACACCATGATGGGCGCGCAGGCCTCGGCCATGCAGATGGACAAGATCCAGACCTACCTGGCGCTGGGCAAGGAAGAAGGCGCCAAGGTGCTGATCGGTGGCGACCGCGCCCACCTCGGCGGTGACCTGGCCGGCGGCTACTACATCCAGCCGACGCTGTTCCAGGGCAACAACAACATGCGCATCTTCCGCGAGGAGATCTTCGGCCCGGTGCTGGCGGTGACCACCTTCAAGACCGAGGCCGAGGCGCTGGCCATCGCCAACGACACCGTCTACGGCCTGGGCGCCGGCGTGTGGAGCCGCGACGGCAGCCGCGCCTACCGCATGGGCCGCGCCATCCAGGCCGGCCGCGTGTGGACCAACTGCTACCACGCCTACCCGGCGCACGCGGCGTTCGGCGGCTACAAGGAGTCGGGCATCGGCCGCGAGACCCACAAGGCCATGCTCGACCACTACCAGCAGACCAAGAACCTGCTGGTCAGCTACAGCCCGAACGCATTGGGCTTCTTCTGATCGCTGCCGCGATCCGCAAGCATGGGGCGGCTTCGGCCGCCCCTTTTTCGTGAGGCATCGCCATGACCGCATTTCTCCCCCGCGTGCAGGCCACCGAGGCCGCGCAGGCGTTGATCCAGAAGCTGAAACGCCAGCACGGCGAGCTGCTGTTCTACCAATCGCACGGCTGCTGCGCCGGCAGCGCGCCGATGTGCTTTGCCGTGCACGAGCTGCGGCTGAATGCGGGTGATCGCCAGCTGGGCGAGGTGTGCGGCGTGCCGGTCTACGCCAGCGAAGCGCAATGCGACTACCTGGCCGGCCTGCAGATGACGCTGGACGTGGCGCCGGGCAACAGCGGCAGCTTCGGCCTGGAGGATGGCTCGGGCCAGCACTTCGTGGCGCGCTTGCGGTTGTGGGCGGATGCCGAGGTGCCGCGCTTGGCGGCGATCACGCCGGTGCGGTTGGGTGCCTGAGCATTTGGCCCCTTGGCGGGCAAGGAGTTCGGCACTGGGCCAAGATTTGCACTCGCTCGAACAGGCCCGCTCTCATGACTACCGTCCCCGCCCGCCATGTCCTGGTTCTGCTCGCCAGCACCCGTGCCGATGGCAATGCCGAGCTGATGGCGCGCGCTGCCGTGGCCGGCCTGCCAGCAAGGACCGAGGTGCGCTGGCAGCGCCTGGCCGAGCTGGCGCTGCCGCCGTTCCAGGACATGCGCCACAGCGGCAGCGGCCAGTACGCGGCGCCGACGGGCGACCTGGCGCGGCTGCTGGACGACACGCTGTGGGCCACAGACCTTCTCGTCGCCTCGCCGCTGTACTGGTACAGCCTGCCGGCGCCGCTCAAGCTCTACCTGGACCACTGGAGCGCCTTCCTGCGCGTGCCCGGCCTGGACTTCAAGGCGCGCATGGCGGGCAAGGCGATGCATGTCGTGTGCGCCACCAGCAGCGGTGAGGAGCCGCATCTGGCGCAGCCGCTGGTGGACAGCCTGCGCTTCAGCGCCGACTACATGCAGATGCGCTGGGGCGGCGCCGTGCTGGGCGACGGCAGCCGGCCGGGCGACGTGCTGAAGGACGAGGCTGCGATGGCCGCCGCGGCTGCGCTGCTGCGCTAAAGCACCCGCTGCGCGATGCCCGCGTACATCGGGATGCCCAGCAGGATGTTGAACGGGAAGGTCAGCCCCAGCGACATGCCGAAGTACAGCGTCGGGTTGGCCTCGGGGATGGCCACCCGCACCACCGCCGGCACGGCGATGTAGGAGGCGCTGGCCGCCAGCACCATCAGCAGCGCGCCGTTGCCCGCCGACAGCCCGCACAACGCCGCCAGCCCGAGCGCCACGCAGGCGTGCACCAGCGGCGCGATCAGCGCGTAGCCCAGCAAGGCCGGCGAGCGCCCGCGCAGCGCGCCGAAGTTGCGCGCCGCCAGCAGCCCCATGTCGAGCAGGAAGAAGGCGAGCATGCCCTTGAACAGGTCGCCCGTGAAAGGCTGCATCGCCGCCTTGCCGGCGTCCCCGGTGACCAGGCCCACCACCATCGCGCCGATGAGCAGCAGTTGCGCGCCGTCGGTGAGCGCTTCGTGCATGACTTGCTTCAGGCCGTGGCCGCTGGCCGCCTGTCCCTCGCGTCGGCGCGCCAGGTTGGCCAGCAGCACGGCCATGACGATGGCGGGGGACTCCATCAGCGCCATGGCCGCGGCCATGTGGCCGCCGAAAGCCTGGCCGTGGCTGTCGAGGTACTGCGTGGCCGTGATGAAGGTGACGGCGCTGACCGAGCCATAGGTGGCCGCGATGGCGGCGGCGTCGAAGCGCGACACCAGCCGCTGCAGCAGCAGATAGCCCACGGCCGGCACCGCCACGGCCAGCGCCAGCGCACAGGCCAGGCTCACCGCCACCTCGGCCGTGAGGCCCGATTTGGCGAGCGCGAAGCCGCCCTTCAGGCCCAGGGCCATCAACAGGTACAGCGACAGGAAGCGCGCGATGGGCGGTGGGATCTCGAGGTTGGACTTGACGGCCCCGGCCAGCAGGCCAAAGACGAAGAAGAGGATGGCGGGGTCGAGGAAGTTCTGCATGGCGGGGCGCGATGGTGCGCACCTGGGCCTATATGCACAATTGATTTATGTCGATGCCATTCATCGGAGATGCCAATGCGTGAGTTGCCACCTGCTGGCCTGGAGAAGGCCTGGCGCGCCAGCTGGCCGCAGCTGCGCAGCCTGGAAGCCACCGTGCGGCTGGGCGGCGTGGGCCGGGCTGCCCGCGCGCTGCACCTGGCCCAGCCCACCGTGTCCACCCAGCTCAAGGAGCTGGCTGCGAGTCTGGGCCTCGTGTTGTTCGAGCAGCACGGCCGTGGATTGGCGCCGACGGCGGTGGCCGATCAGCTGGCCGTGGCGGTGCGCGATCTGGCCGCACGCTGGCAGCAGTTCGAGGAAGACGCCGCCGCGCTGCAGGGCCTGCGGCAGGGGCGGTTGCGCATTGCGGCCGTCACGACGACCGAGTACTTCCTGCCCGACCTGCTCGGGCCCTTTGCGCGCCAGTACCCGGGTATCCGCATCGAGCTGGCGGTGGAAAACCGCGACGCCGTCGTCGCTCGGCTGGAACGTGGCGATGACGAACTGGCGGCCATGATGCGGCCCCCCGCGCATCTGCCGCTGGCGCGCTGGCCCTTCCTCGAGAACCCGCTGGTGCTGATCGCGCCGCTGGACCACCCGCTGGCCACGCGCCGCCGCCTGCGGCTGCAGGACCTGGTGGATGAGCCGCTGCTGGTGCGCGAGACCGGCTCGGGCACGCGCGCCGTGCTGGAGGAAGAGCTGGCCGAGCGCGGCATCGCCTGGGCGCCGCGCATGGCGCTTGGCAGCAACGAGGCCGTCAAGCACGCCGTGCGCGCGGGCCTGGGGCTGGCGCTGCTGTCGCGCCACACGCTGGCGGCCGACCCGGCCAGCGACGGCCTGGTGGTGCTGCCGGTGGCGGGCTTCCCGCTGCGCCGGCAGTGGGTGCTGGTGTGGCGGCAGGACCGCGCGCTGTCCCTGCCGGCGCGCACGCTGCTGGACGACCTGCGCCAGCGCCTGGGCGTGCGCGCCCGGCCGGCTTGACCTGATGTGACCAACGGCTGCCGGCGAGCGCGGCGCTAACCTCGCGTGCATGCTGAGCTTCAGGCCGCTGTTCCCTCAAGACCAGTCCACGCTGTGGGACTGGCTTCACATCGCGCTGTGGGACCCGCCGCCCGCGCCGCTGCGCCCGCGCGAGGTGCTGGACAACCCGGGCGTGCGAATCTATGCCGATGACTGGGGCCGGCCGACCGACATCGGGCTGGTCGCCGTGCACGACGGCGCGGACGCGGGCGCCTGCTGGATGCGCGTGCTGCCCGAGGGCGTTGGGCTGGCGTCGGTGGATGCCTTCACGCCGCAGTTGGGCATCGGCCTGTGGCCGGCCTTCCAGCGCCAGGGCATCGGCAAGGCGCTGATGCTGGCGGCGCTCGACGCGGCGTGGGCCGCCGGCCATGCTCAGGTCGCGCTGACCGTGCACCCGGAGAACCCGGCGCGCCGCATGTACGCGGCCTGTGGTTTCGAGGAGGCCGGCCTGCGCGGCAGCTACCACCTGATGGTGGCGCACAGGCCGCGCTGATGTCGCTTGAACCCGCGGCGAAGCGCGCGGGTCACCCAGCGACCACCGTGGAACCGGCTTTGCCGGGCCACTGGTGTGCCCCCTTGAGGGGACTGAGACCGGACACAAAGAGTCCTGTGGACTCTTTGTGCCTGCCGAAGGCCAAGGCCTCTGGCCTTGGCACGGCGAAGCCGGTAGGGGGTGGGCTATTTCTGCCCGGTGCAGTTGGCGTAGAAGCTGACGGTGGCCGGCCAGTCCGAGAACACGCCGATCACGCCGATCTGCTCGGCCAGCACGTCCAGCATGCGGAACATGTCGCCCTCATGCTTGATGGCGCTGTCGTAGGTCTGGTAGTACGAGCCGTTGTTGCCGTCGGCCAGGATGCCGCTGCGCTCCAGCGACCAGGTGATGATGTCCAGCCCCGCGGCGCGGGCGTTGCGGGCGTAGGGTGAGGGCAGGACGTTGCCGCTGGTGTCGGCCGTGAGCAGCACCCACAGCGGCGGCGCGACGATGCGGATGCCGGCGGCGCGGTAGGCCTTGAGCTGCTCGGCGGTCGGCACGTCGGCCGGCACGTTGGCGTCGTCGAGGTAGACCGCCTGCCGACCGAAGGCGGGCTCGTTCTTGACCCAGTAGAGGATGTCGTTGATGTCGAAGCTTTGCGCCCAGACGTCGCGCGCCGGCACGCCGGCGGCCTTGTGCTCGTCGATCATCTTCTGGGCGTAGGCAGCCTGCGAGAAGCCGTCGAAGGGCATGGCCACGCTGGGCGACTTCAGCTCCGGCGTCATCTTCACGCCCAGCTTCTTGAACAGGGCGATGGCTTCCTTCAGCGTCAGCAGCGTGCCGCTGGTGGGGCCGGCGTAGAGGTCGGTGCGAAAGGTCGGCGTGCCGGCCTGGTACTCGGCCACCGTGCGGCCGCGCGGGTTGAAGGCGTCCATCTTGCCGCGCAGGGTCTTGAACTCGGCCAGCGTCAGCTCGCTGGTGCGGCACTCGGCGGCAGCCGGCGCCACCAGTGTGCCGGCGGCGTCGAACGCGGCGGGCGTGAAGGGCTTGATGCACTTGGCCGCCAGCGGCGTGGCGAGGATGTTGGTCGTTGTGTGCAGGTCGTTCTGCGCGTGGCGGCAGACCAGTTCCTTGTCCTTCGTGAAGGTCACGTCGCACTCGACGATGCCTGCGCCCATGCGTGCGGCAGCCTCGTAGCTTTCCTTGGTGTGCTCTGGAAATTGCAGTGCCGCGCCGCGGTGGCCGATGGAAAACAGTGTGGGCTTGTAGGTCTCGCGTGTCGCCGCGCACTGCTGCAGGCGCTTCTTGAGCGGGCTGTCGGCCATCTCGTTGACGAGGAAGAAGGGCCGCGGGCCGAGTTGAACGCTCGCGATGCCGTCGCGGCCCTGGCGGTCGCCGTCGGCATCGTGGGCGCAGGCGGGCAGGCTGGCGATGGCCAGCGCCAGCAGTGCGAGGCGGGTGAGGGTGCGGCGCATGGGTGTCTCCGTGAGTGAACCGCCGCACGCTAGGCAGCCGCGATGAAGCCGGCGTGACAGCCGGCCTATGCGTCGGGAAGCTAGGGGGACGGCCCGCTCAGGCCCCGGCGTAGGGGCCACGCCGCAGCGCGTCGGCGATGCCCTGGCGGTTCTGCGCCAGCGCCGCCATGCTGAAGTGGATGTGCCCGCTGCCCGGCGAAGCGCGCCGGATGATGTCGATCTGCGCCAGCACCTCGTCGGGCTGCCAGCTCTGCGGCGTGTCGTTGATGCGGCTGGTGAACAGGCCCGGGTGGATGGGCCGGCCCAGCGGGTTGGCCGCACGCCAGGCCTGCAGCAGCGGCTCGAAGGCCTGGGCCGTCTGCGTGCGCGGCCAGTAGAGTTGGGGCGCGAGGTAGTCCATCCAGCCTTCGCGCAGCCAGAGTTCCACATCGGCGTAGAGCTTGTCGTACTGGCTGAAGCCGCTGATGCCGGCGGGCCGCGCGGCGGGCTTGGGGATGCCAAAGGGGCTGATGCCAACGCGCGTGCCCGGGCGCACCTCGTGGGCCAGCGCGTACAGGCGCTGCACCAGCGTGTTGACGTTGTAGCGCCGCCAATCAGCGCGCGCCAGGCTGCCGCCCTTGGCGACGTAGCGCTGCCAGCTCGGCTCGTCGGGGAAGTCGACCTCCTGCTTGGTGGCGGCGTCCGTGAAGGGGTAGGGGTAGAAGTAGTCGTCGATGTGCACGCCGTCCACGGCGTAGCGGGTCAGCAGGTCGCGCACGACGGCCAGCGTGTGGTCGGCGGCGCCGGCCTCGCCGGGGTCCATCCACAGCTGGTCGCCATAGCGGCGCACCCAGTCGGGGTGGGTGCGGCTGACGTGGGTGTCCGCCACCGGCGACTTGGCCGAGCTGTGGCGCGAGCGGTAGGGGTTGAACCAGGCGTGCAGCTCCAGGCCGCGAGCCTTGGCTTCGGCCAGCCACACGGCCAGCGGGTCGTAGCCGGGGTGCTGGCCCTGGGTGCCGGTGAGGTACTCGCTCCAGGGTTCGAGCTTGGACTCGTAGAGCGCGTCGGTGGCGGTGCGCACCTGCAGGATCAGCGCGTTGAGGCCGATGCGCACGGCGGTGTCGCACAGCGCCCGGATCTCGGCCTGCTGCGCTTCGGCGCTCAGACCGGGCTTGCTGGGCCAGTCGATGTTGGCGACGGTGGCGACCCAGGCAGCGCGCCATTCGCGCGGCGGGGGCGGGGCGAGCGGCGCGGAGGCCGCGGGCGCCGGGCTTGGGGCGTTCACCGGCCCGAGCGCGGCCGCGCTGGGCGGCGCCGGCGCGGGCACCGGCGGCGCAGCGCAGGCGGCTAGCAGCGGCAAGCCAGCGAGGGCCAGGGTTTGGCGGCGAGACAGTGTGGGCATATCGGGATGGTGCTTCATGCGGGTCGGCCCAGCTTTCCAGGCCCCTTGATTTCGTCGCGCCAGCTGAGGTCCAGCACTTCGACCTGGATGCGGTCGCGGTCCTCGGGCGGGATGCGCTCGCGCAGCCAGTCGCGCATTTCTGCGGCGCTGCGCGCCAGGCGTTTGCGGGTGGGCGTCTTGGTGGTGTCGCGGCCGAACCAGAGAACGAGGTAAAGGCCCTGGTCCGCGGCCTCGGGGTCGCTGGTGTAGAGGCGCTTGAGCTGATCGCGCCAGGCGGTCCAGACCTCGGGATGCTTGTCCTTCTTGACCTCGATGGGCAGGCTGATGGCGGACAGTCCCGGCACCAGACGCTTGGCACGCAGGTCCACCCGCTTGCCACCGGCGGCACAGGCTTCGAGTTCCAGCCCCACCTGCTGGGTGGCCAACAGGGGTTTGAGCTTTTCGTGCAGTCGGGCACTGCAAGTGTTCTCGTCGCGAGGCCGGCCCTTGTCGTCCCAGAAATGCCGGAGCGCCATCACGAGGCCGTGGCGCAGCTCGCGTTCCAGGCCCTGCAGGTGAGCGCACACGAGGGCACGCAGGTCGGCTGGGTGGGCGGGTGCCAGTTGGGCCAGCGTGCGTGCCACGGCCAGTGCCTCGGGAGGCTTGAACCGCGCCTCGCGCCAGGCGCCGCGTTGGGCTTGCAGGGCATGGCGAAGCGGCTGCTCCCAGTGATTCAGGGCGGGCAGGGCCAGCAGGCGGGCGAGTTCGGTGCGGGCTTCGTCCGAGCCTTGGGCAGCGAGTTGGTTGATGAGGTAGCCGATCTGCCGTTCGCGCTCCTGCCTATCGTCGACGATGCCACCCGGCCAGTCCGGGTCGGGCTGGGTGACGGCGCCCAGCATCTCGACGAACAGCGCGAGAGCGGCGGCGATGCGCGCCTCCGGTATGCGCGCCTGCACGCCTTGTTCACGCAAGGCCTGACCCAGCACGATACGGCGCTGTTCGTTGGTGCCGACGAAGGTGGCCACGGCTGCCAGTGCGACCTCGTTGTGCGGCATTTGCGCCACCAGCAGGGCAAGCCGTTGCATGCTGTCCAGGCCCTTGCGGCCTAGGCGCTCGGCGAGCAGGGCCTGGGCCTCGTTCGCATCGAGCAGCGGGAGGGTCGCCAGCAGGGCGGCGTTCAGCAGGTGGCGATGCGCCTCGGGCAGGCGTGCTGGCAAGCTGTGCAGCAGGGCGGGGAGCACCCGCCGTGCCAGGGCCGCTTGCTCCTTGAGTCGCCACAGCACCGGCAGGGCGTCGGAGGTGTGGTGGCGCAGCGCCTCCTGGGCCTGGGCGATGACGACGGGAGCGACCAGATCGGGCTGGATGCCGCACAGGTGCAGGAACCAGCCCGGCGTCTCGCCGGCTGCGTAGCTTGTCCAGCAAGCGGCCAGGGTCTGGATGAGCGCCTCACCCCAGGCATCCACCGCCTGCGGCTGGGTCTGCCAGGCATGTTCGGCGGCCAGAAGCAGGGCCTCGCGGATGTAGTGGGGCTTGCGCTTGGCAGCCGAGGTGAGGATGTCTTGCCAGCCGGGCAGGTCGTCGCGCCACAGCGAGGCGTGGACGGCGTCTAGCGCGGCTTGGGCTTCGGCCTCGGAGCCACCCAGCAACTTCCGGATGCGGCCCATGCCAGTGTCGGCGGCAACGTCGAAAAGCTGACCTTGATACGCCTGGGCAATGCTCTGAAGCAAGCCCGACCAGGGCTTGCCTGCAGCCAGCGACGCCAGGGCGGGGGTCAACTGTTCACGCCGCCGCAGCCGAAGCTCGCGCTGTTCGGCTTCATAGCTGAGTTGCCGGCGATGCTGCTCCCCAGTCCAGTGGTCCAACGGAAGACTGAAGGCTTCTTCCAGCCATTCCTCGGCGGCAGGGTGGCGCTGCAGGTGTTGGGCGCCCCAGGCCTCCAGTGCTTCGAGCGTCGGTACGTCCAGACCGGCCGGCGGGTCACTCAATGCATGGGCGACGTTGTAGAAGAGGTGCTGCGCCAGTTCCGTGTCTTCGGTGGCCCCTGCCACCTCCAAGCGCCAGAACAGCCAATCTTTCGGTCGCGGCGCCGCGTAGAGGCGGTTGTCGGCTTCCCAGAAGTGGCGGTGGCCGTGCACGTCGGGCTGCACCTGCTCAAAACCCAGGAGGACGATGGCTTTCATGCGCTTCGGGCGCGACGCCAGCCAGGCGCCAACCGCTCGTTGGGAGGCGGTTTCGAGTCTGCGGAAGCCGTGGCGGTCTTGGCCGATGCCCAGCCAGCGCCAGAGCTGATGATCATCGACGGCATCGCCCGCAACTTCCAGAACCGCAGGTAGCAATTCATCAACCAAGTTGCGGGCATCAAAGCCCAAATCGTCGTCTAGGCCGGTGGGTACTCGGCGCAGCCAGGCATTCGCCAGGCCGGAGACTTGTTCGCGGGACGTGCGTCGCAGCAGCAAGCTGTGCCAGAAGTAGCCATCGATACCGGGGCTGCGGCCATGCCTGTCGCCGGGCTCGAAATAGTCGAACACCTCGTCCACCGTCACCAGGCGTGGATAGGCCTCTCGCACCCAGGTCCTGAGCATGGCGTCTTGCAGGTCGGCTTTGGCTGCATCAAGCCAATGCCGTAGCTGCCGGTCGAGTTCGCCTGGCGGGCTTTGCTGCTTCCAGGCGGCAAAGGCAGCGTCCCGCAAGTCGAAGTTCAGCGCGCGATCCTCAATCCAGGGCTTGAGAGCATCCGCAATGCCCGGGAGCGCCGGCGCATGTTGCAGGGCGTCGCATACGCAGGTGAGGAAGGCCTGGTAGGCCTGATCGTGCCGTGGCGAGCGCAGAAACTCTGCCAGCAGCTCCTGTGTTGCCTTGGTCGCGAGAGGGCCAAAAGGATGGCTGACCCATTGCCCGGCGCGGAACCAGGGGTTCTCCTCGGCGCGGTCGGCCAGGGCCTGCCATAGAGTGCGGGTCTCGTCGGCCGAGAGCCGGGCGGGGTCGGCGTTGAGCACGAAGCCCAGCGGGTCGATGCGCAAGAGCGCGTGGCGGCTGTCGTGCGGCAGGTGGCAGCTCAGCCAGGCTAGCAGGCCGCGCAGGGCTTCGACGGGACGGCCATCGGCGCCAAGCAACAGGGCGAGGACGCGTTCCAGCGGCAGGCCGCCTTGGACGTGCCGGGCGAGGGCGCGGGCGGCCAGGAACTCCGCGATGCTGCGGTGGATGGGCTCGGCGGCCTGGCTGAAGACCTTGCTGCGCAGGGCGAGTTGGGCGTCGGTGAGTCCGAGTTCTTTGGGCAGTTGCTCTATGTCGAGGGCGCCATCCTTGCGTCGGATGGCGAGAGTGCAGCCGCTAAGCAGATGCAGGGCGCAGAGCAGGCCGGCATCCACCAGGCGATTCTCAATCTGCCCAGGCTGGGCGTGCAGCCGCGCCAGATGCTCGTCGTTGTGTTCCTTGGCCAGATCGAGGCAAGCAGCCTCGTAGACCTCGAAGCGCGTGGCCGGGAAGCTGCCGCCGCGTGCGGCCACGGCCCGGGCGGTGAGCTTGAGCAGGAAGGGGTTGCCAAACAGTGGCAGCAGGCCGGCCCGTTCAGCGTCTTGCAGGAACCGCTGCGGGTCGGAGACCAGCCCGGGCCACTGCGCGAGCAGCGCCGCCATCTCGTCGCGGGTCAGGGGCTGGAGGTGCAGTTCGACAAGGTCGGGGTAGAGGCTGCCTAGCCGCTGGGAATCGGCCGTGCCGCGCCAGTCGGCCTCGCGGCAGGACAGGCGCAGGCGCGGGCTGCCGCTCTTGCGCAACCAGCGCACGACGCGGGCCAGGGCGTCGCCCGTACCGGTGGTGCCGGCGCGGATTTCGTCCAGGCCGTCGATGAAGGCGATGTCAGTGGCTGTGACGGGAGTCTCGTCGTCCTCGATGGCCGAGGCCCGCAGGTACTGCCCGCCGCAGGCTGCCGCCTCGGCCTCGAAGCTCCAGGTCTTGCCAGCGCCAGGGTCGCCGAGCAGCACAAAGGCCCGGGCCGGGCGGAAGTCCGTCAGCGGCACGACTTCCTGCCCGCCCTCGGCAGTCTGGCGCAGCACCGAGCGTGAGATGCCCTGATTCACGATGTCCACTCCGCCGCTTAGTTGCCGTGTCTGAGCGCGTTCACACCTTGACGAACCACCTCTGCCGGTGCATCACCCAGGCCACGGCATACATCACCGACACGAAGGCGATGGCGTGCAGCAGGGAGGCGTTCACCGGGGCGAGGCCGGAGTAGCGCAGCGGGGCATACAGAGCAGCGCCCAGGCTGCGGCCATCGCCGAGCTTGACGGTGTAGAGCATCTTGGCGACCAGCCCCGACAGTGCGAACAGGAAGAGAGCGTTCGTGCCGAAGACGACGAGGGGGTGCAGCCAGCGTGCCCAGCGCGCGCGCGCCAGCGGTTGCGGCATCGCGTCCAGCAGCCAGTAGAAGACGGCGAAGACGATGCAGGCCCAGCCCGCCATCGTGAACACGAAGGACGGCGTCCACAGCGACTTGTTGATGGGCATCAGCCAGGTGTCCAGCAACTGGCCCAGCCACAGCGCGGCCAAGCCGGCGAGCACCCACGTCATGGCCTTCTCTGCGGGCTGCCGCTTGGACGCGAGCACATAGCCGGCCAGCACGCCCAGCAGTTGCGAGGCGACGGCCGGCAGCGTCGACAGCAGGCCTTCGGGATCCCAGATCCTGGCCTGGCGCCACAGGTGGCCGTTCATCAGCAGGCGGTCCAGCCAGGCGCCGGCGTCCTTGCCGGGCTCCAGCAGGCCGACGTGGACCATGCCGTCCGCGTCGGGCACCGGCAGGCAGAGCTGGATGACGGTGTAGATCGCCATCAGCGCCAGCGCCCACAGCGCCACGCCGCGCGCGCGGCACCAGATGACGATGGGTGCCGCGGCCAGCGTGCAAAGGCCCAGCCGCTGCAGCACGCCGGGGATGCGCGCGGTGGCGAAGTCAAAGCTCGGGATGAGGTTGAGCAGCAGGCCGATGCCGATGATGACCAGCGCCCGCCGCGAGGTGTTCAGCAGCAGCGCGGTCTTGTCCGCCCCCGCCTGCGCACGGCGCGCGAGGCTGATCGTCATCGCCATGCCGCTGATGAAGACGAAGAAGGGGAAGACCCAGTCCGTGAACGTCCAGCCGTTCCAGTGCGCATGCAGCAGCGGCGCGTAGACATGGCCCCAGTCGCCCGGGTTGTTGACGAGCAGCATGGCCGCGATGGCAAAGCCGCGGAAGGCGTCAAGCGACAGCAGTCTGTCTTTCATTCGGTCTTCTTTCCGAAGTCGTTCGGCACCCTGATGAGCGCCGCCATCACAAAGCTCGGCAGCGTGGCCAGCAGCACCCAGCCGAAGAAGGGCACGTAGCCGATATGGTCCTGCAGCCAGCCGCTCCACATGCCGGGGATCATCATCCCGAGGGCCATGAAGCCGGTGCAGATGGCGTAGTGGGCCGTCTTCTGCGGGCCTTCGGCGACGTGGATCATGTACATCAGGTAGGCCGTGAACCCGAGGCCGTAGCCGAACTGCTCAACGGCCAGCGCTGCGCTGATGACGGCGAGGCTGGTGGGGTGCGTCAGCGCCAGCAGCAGGAAGGCGACGTTGGGCACATGCATGGCCAGCACCAGTGGCCACAGCGCGCGCTTGAGGCCCACGCGGGAGATGACCCAGCCCCCGGCCAGCCCGCCCAGCGTCAGCGCCGTCAGGCCCACCGTGCCGTAGGCGATGCCCACGGCCTTGGTCGTGAGGCCAAGGCCGCCCTTGTCGATGGGGTCGAGCAGGAAGGGGCTGGCGAGCTTGAGGAGCTGCGCCTCGGGGAAACGGTAGAGCAGCAGGAAGCCGAGGATGATGGCGATGCCGGGCTTCTTGAAGAAGCTCGCGAACACGGCGAGGAATTCGCTGGCCAGCCCGCGCGCCGCGCGGCGACCGGGGCCGCGAACATCGGCCGCCGGCCGCGGCAGCACCAGGGCATGCCAGGCCGCCAGCAGCACGAACAGGCCGCCGAGCAGCCAGAACACGCAGGTCCAGGCCTGCACGACGCTGCCGGTGCGCTCGGTCAGCTCACCCGCGAGGTAGACCAGCCCGCCCTGGCCACCGATGTTGGCCAGGCGGTAGAAGGTCGAGCGCACGCCGACAAACGCTGCCTGCTGGTGCTGCGGCAAGGCCAGCATGTAGAAGCCGTCGGCCGCGATGTCGTGCGACGCGGACGCAAAGGCCATCAGCCAGAAGACGGCGAGCGAGAGCTGGAAGACCTTGTCCGCGGGAACAGTCAGCGCCACGCCCGCCAGTGCCGCGCCGACGAAGAACTGCAGCACCGCCACCCACAGCCGCTTGGTGCCGAACAGCTCGGCCAACGGCGACCACAGCGGCTTGATGACCCAGGGCAGGTAGAGCCAGCTGGTGTACAGCGCGATGTCGGTGTTGGAGATGCCGAGGTTCTTGTAGAGCACCACCGACAACGTCATGACGACGACGTACGGGATGCCCTGCGCGAAGTAGAGCGTGGGGATCCACGCCCACGGGGAGCGTTGCGATGCGCTCACGCAGCCAGCGCCCGGCTCACGCTGCCATCGGCCGCATCCAGCAGTTTCTGCGCGTCAGCCGGACCCACGCCGCGCTTGAGCATGACAAGCGCCGTCTTCACGTGGTGGTCACACTGCGCCAACGCGGCTTGCGCGTCGGCTTCGCTGGCGCCGCTGGCGCGCACGGTCAGCGCGACGGCTCGCTTCACGAGCTTCACGTTCGTCGGCTTCAGGTCCACCATCAGATTGCCGTAGACCTTGTTGAGCCTGACCATCAGCGCCGAAGAAAACGTGTTCAGCGCGATCTTCTGCGAGGTGCCGGCCTTCAGCCGCGTGCTGCCGGAGATGACCTCGGCGCCGGTGTCCAGCGTGATGCCGATGTCGGCCTGGGCTGTGACGGGTGCGCCGGGGTTGTTGGCGAAGCCGATGGTCAGCGAGCCGGCCGCGCGTGCGGCTTCGATGGCGCCCAGCACGTAGGGTGTGCCGCCGGATGCGGCCAGCAGCAAGGCGACGTCGTTGGGGCCAGGATTCAGGGCATTCAGGTCCGCGGCACCCTGGGCGCGGTCATCCTCGGCGCCCTCGACAGCGACGAACATCGCGCCCTGGCCGCCGGCGATGACGGCCACGGCCCGCTCGCGTGGCCAGGAGAAGGTGGGGTAGAGCTCCACGCTGTCCAGCACGCCCAGGCGGCCGGACGTGCCGGCGCCGGCGTACAGCAGCCGGCCGCCGGCGCGGATGCGCGGCAGCGCGGCTTCCACCGCGGCAGCGAGTTGCGGCGCGGCGGCCTTGACGGCGGCGACGGCGGCGGTCTGGTCGTCGATGAATGCATCCAGCAGCGCCGGGGTGGCGTAGGTGTCCAGGTCGGGATGCCGGGTGCTCGGGGTTTCGGTGTTCAGCATGGAAGAGGTTGGCAGCAAGCTGCCGGACTCTAGCGGCTGGCATCGGGCCATGACGAATGCCACGCGCCATTGCAGTCATAACGGCAGGTAATCAGAATCTGCTTGCCGGCTGTAAGGACTCAACGGGTCATCTCGACGCAAGCTGGCAAGTCGATGTCGGGGCCCCTCCGGAATCGACCTGTGGTGAACCCCGATCTCAACCACTTCCCTTTTTTGGAGATACCCCATGAACGCATCCCTCAAGACCGGCCTGGGCATTGCCGCCGCTGCCGCCGCCCTGTTCGCCACCGCCGTGCCGACGACCGCCATGGCCGCCGACGGCATGGTCAAGTGTTCCGGCGTGAACGGCTGCAAGGGCACTTCCGAGTGCAAGACCGCTAAGAGCGACTGCAAGGGCCACAACGGCTGCAAGGGCCAGGGCTGGGTCAGCAAGAAGTCGGCTGACGAGTGCACCAAGGCTGGCGGCAAGGTTGAAAAATAAGCCTCCCCGTACCGGCTGACGCCGGCCCCCCGAGGGGGCGCACCAGGCGGCCCGGCAAAGCCGGTTCCGCCGGTGCTGCGCGATAAGGCGCGACGCCGCAGGCGTCGCGCCGTTTTCTCTTCCGACATGACCAAGATTCAAGGCTTTGGCCTCGGCTTGCGCGTCGAGCATTACGCGGCCTTCGAGGCGGGCGTGGATGCCGCCGTGCGGCCCGACTGGCTGGAGATCATTTCAGAGAACTACATGGTGCCGGGCGGGCCGCCGATGGCGCACCTGGAACGCATCCGCGCCGACTACCCGCTCGTCATGCACGGCGTGTCGCTGTCCGTCGCCGGGCCGGCGCCGCTTGATCTTGGCTACCTGCGCGAGCTTCGGCTTCTCGCCGACCGGCTCGAACCCGGCTGGGTGTCCGACCACCTCTGCTGGAGCGCCGATGCCCACAGCCAGCTCCACGACCTGCTGCCCGTGCCGCTGACCCGTGCGGCGCTGGACCACGTCGGGGGCCGCATCGCCCAGGTGCAGGACATCCTCGGCCGGCCGCTGGTGCTGGAGAACGTGTCCAGCTACGTGCGCTTTGCCGCCGACGAGATGAGCGAGTGGGAGTTCATCGCCCAGCTGCTCCATGCCACCGGCGCCCAGCTGCTGCTGGACGTCAACAACATCTACGTCTCGGGCCGCAACCATGGCTTCGATCCCATCGCCTACCTCGACGGCATGCCCGTCGAGCCCGTGCGCCAGATCCATCTCGCCGGCCATGAGGACCGTGGCGACATCGTCATCGACACCCACGACCATCCGGTGCGCGACGAGGTCTGGGCGCTCTATCAGCACGCCGTGAAGCGCTTCGGCGCGGTGCCCACCATGATCGAGCGCGACGACCACATCCCGCCGCTGGACGGCTTGCTGGCCGAGTTGAATGTGGCCAGGCGGCTGGCCCGCGAGGCCTGCGCATGAGCCCCGTGGCAATGCAGCGGCAGCTCGCCGCCGCCATCCGCGACGGCGGCGACGCGACGACCCTGCTGGCCGGCGACTTCTCAACCGGCCTCGAGGTCTATCGCCACGCCTACCGTGCGCGCCTCGTCGCGGCGCTGACCGACAACTTCACCGTGCTCGCCCGGGCGCTGGGCGACGAGGCCTTCGACGCGCTGGGCCGCGCCTACCTGGCCGCGCAGCCCAGCCGGCACCCGTCGATCCGCTGGTTCGGCCACGCGCTGGCCGACTTCATGGCCACGGCCGATGACGACCTCGTGCCGCACGCCAGCCTTGTCGACGTCGCCCGCATGGACTGGGCGCTGCGCGGTGCCTTCGATGCTGCCGAGGCACCGCCGCTCGACCCTGCGACGCTGGCTGCGCTGCAGCCTGACGACTGGGCCGCCCTCGTGCTGAATCTGCAGCCCAGCGTGCAGCGCGTGACGCTGGCCCACGCCATCGAACCCGCCTGGCGCGTGCTGCGCGAGTGGGAGCCGGAGTCCGGCAGCGACCAGCCGGAACTGCCCGAGCCCGCGCCACACGAGCATGTGCTGCTCGCCTGGCGGCCGGGCCTGGAGACGCGCTGGCGATCGCTGGAGCCGCTGGAGGCCGTGCTTCTGGGTGCGGTTGCCGAAGGCGCGCCGTTCGCGCTGCTGTGCGAGCGCGCCGCCGCTGAACTCGGCGACGCCAAGGCCGCGGCGCCGGCCGTCATCGGCGCGCTGCAGCGCTGGCTGGCAGACGGCCTGCTTCAGGAGCGCGCGTCGTAGACCAGCGGGTGGCTGGCCTTGCGTTCACCCGTCAGGCTGCCGTGCGCGTTCATCGTCGCTGCAATGCTGCCGCGGGCCGTCTTGGTCCAGGTCACGGTGAGGTCGCAGCGGTTCACGGCCGCCGTCTTGGGGTCGCTGTTGTTGGCGTTGCGGCTGACGATATTGAGGCTGTCGTCGACCTGCGCCGGCTCCAGCCGGTAGCCGCCCGCCACGCTGCCTTCAGCCCGCGCGCCCATGCCCTCGTTCTTGACCGTGAAGCTGCTGCCGTCGATGCGGGTGCACACGCCGGTGCCCGTGGCGCCCGCGTCCCCCACGCCAGCCAGGCTCAGCCGCACCGGCAGGTAGGCGCCGCCTCGCGTCAGCACCGGGCTGCCGGTGGGTTGAAGCACGCTGAAGGCCGCCGGCAGCGTGACCTGGCTGACATGGCGCACGCCGCCCCGCGTGAACACAAGCTGCACCAGCGGCTGGGCACTGGTGGCGACGAGCGTGGCCACGTGGTCCAGGCGCTTGCCGTCGGGGTTGCTCATGGCGACCTCCGCGCCGCCGTCCAAGCTGACCGACAGGCGCTCGTTCGGAGCGATCAGCACCGTCGTCAACAGGTTGGCAGACTTGCCCAGAAAGCCGTCCACGACCACGCGGTTGTCGCCCGCGGTCTGCGCGGCACTGAAGCGAGGGCTGATTTCGTCGACGTTCAGTGTCGAGGACTCGGTGCAGTTGCGCAGCGCGCAGCCGACACCGTCAACCATCGCATCGACGGCATCACCCACGCCGCTGGCGATGCCGCCGCAGCCCGCCAAGGCGAGCACGACCAGGAACACAGGCGCCGACACGCGGCAGCGGGGAGCGAAAGGCATGACATCCACCTCGGGTTTTGATGCCGCCGATACTAGGCGCAACCTGGCCCTGGCTGCCCCGCCGGATTCTGTGACTGTTCACCTTTTGGAGTCGTTATGTCTTCGCATCCTGTTCGCCTGATGGCCGCCCTGCCCGTGCTGCTGGCTCTGGCCCTGCCGGCCCATGCCGCCCTGAGCGTCGGCGCATCGGCCCCCGACTTCAGCACCGACGCCGCCGTCGGTGGCGAGCCCTTCAAGTTCCGCCTGGCTGACGCGCTCAAGAAGGGCCCGGTGGTGCTGTACTTCTATCCCAAGGCCTTCACCAGCGGCTGCACCGTCGAGGCCCACCAGTTCGCCGAGGCAACCGACAAGTTCAAGGCGCTGAACACGACGGTCATCGGCATGTCCAACGACGACATCGACACGCTGAAGAAGTTCAGCGTCGAGGCCTGCCGCAGCAAGTTTGCCGTTGCGGCCGACGCCGGCGGCAAGGTCATCAAGGACTACGACGTCACGCTGAAGATGGTGCCCGGCACCATGGCCGACCGCGTCTCCTACCTGATCGCCCCCGACGGCAAGGTTGCCGCCGTGCACGCCAGCATGAACCCCGACGGCCACATCGACGCGATGCTGAAGGCCGCTCAGCAACTGAAGAAGTGATCGCCGGCCTCGGGGCGGCCGAACTGCTGGCCGCCTACCGCGCGGGCGAGCTGTCACCCGTGGAGGTCATGCAGGCCGTGCTCGCCCAGGCCGAGCGGCGTGAGGGCGAGTTGCACGCGCTGTGCGCCGTCGATGCCGACGGTGCGCTCGCCGCGGCCCGCGCCAGCGAGGCGCGCTGGCGTGCCGGCACCGCGCTGGCGCTGGACGGCGTGCCGGTCACGCTGAAGGAAAACATCGCCGTGCCCGGCGCCGCCTACCGCCTGGGCACCGCGGCAACAGCCGACGACGCAACGGCCGATTTCGAGGCCCCGCCGGCAGCCCGCCTGCGCGAGGCTGGTGCGATTGCCTGGGCGCGCACCACCATGCCCGACTACGGCATGCTGAGCTCGGGCCTGTCCAGCCTGTACTCTGAGCCGGCGCGCAACCCCTGGGACACGGCGCTGACGCCCGGGGGGTCGAGTGCCGGTGCGGCCGCAGCAGGTGCGGCTGGCTACGGTCCGCTGCACCTGGGCACCGACATCGGCGGTTCCATCCGGCTGCCGGCCGGCTGGTGCGGCCTCGTGGGCCTCAAGCCCAGCCACGGCCGCGTGCCCATCAAGCCGGGCTATGCCGGCCGCGTTGCCGGGCCGCTGACGCGCACGGTGGAAGACGCCGCGCTGATGCTGGCCGTGCTGGCTCAGCCCGATGCGCGCGACCCGACGCAGCTGCCGCCGGGTGGTTTGTCAACCTGGCCGCCGGAGCTGCGAGGCTTGCGCATCGGTCTGATGCTGGATGCCGGCTGGGGGGACGCCGTGCAGCCCGAGGTCGAGGCCGCCGTGGTCGCCGCGGCGCGCGCCTTCGAGCAGGCCGGCGCCGTCGTCGAGCCGCTGGCGCCCTTCACGACGCGGGAGATGGCCGACGGCATCGACCGCTTCTGGCGCATGCGCTCCTGGCTGGACATCTCGGCGCTCGCCCCCGAGCGCTCCGCCAAGGTGCTGCCCTACATCCATGACTGGGTGGCGCCGGCGGCGGGCTACGACGGCGGCACGGTCTTTCGCGGCTACAGCCAGATGCAGGCGCTGCGCGAGTCTGCGAACGCAGCCTGCGAGCCGTTCGACTTCGTGCTCTCGCCGGTCGCGCCGATGCCGGCCTACCCGGCGCATCTCGCCAGCCCGCTGCACGACCCGGCCCGGCCCTTCGAACACATCGCCTTCACGCTGCCGTACAACATGAGCGAGCAGCCGGCGCTGGCGATCAACGCAGGCTTCACGGCCGTGGGCTTGCCCATCGGGCTGCAGATCATCGGCCGTCGCTTCGACGATGCCGGCGTACTGGCCCTCGGCGCGCTGTGGGAGCAACTGCGGCCCGCCCAACGCCCCTGGCCCTTCTGAAAGCCAAAGCCATGATCCTCGTCCTTGGCCATGTCACCGCCCGCCCCGAGCATTTCGATGAAGTGCTGACGCTCAGCCAGCAGCACGTCGAGCGCTCGCGCACCGAGCCAGGCTGCGTCGCGCACGCGGTGCACCGCGACACCGAGAACCCGCTGCGCCTGGTCTTCGTCGAAAAGTGGCGCGACATGGCGGCGCTGCAGACCCACTTCCGCGTGCCGGCCTCGCGCGAATTTGGCAAGGCGCTGGCGATGATGGCGTCCGAGCCGCCGGGGCTGGAGATCCATGAGGCCGCAGAGGTCAAGCCAGCCGGCTGACAAGGCGGGCGATCACCCTCGCCCGAGGCTCTGAGGAAATGGCTGCTCCGGCAGGCCCGCTTCGCGCAACACGCGGTTGACTTCGTCCCAAGCGGCCGTGGCGTCCATGCAGACTTGGAAGGGGCGACTGCGCCGGTAGACGGCCGCCATGTCGAGCACCATCGGGGCGTCTTCGTCGCCTGGCGCGACGAGCAGGATGGTGGCCAGAGGCACCGTCTGGCGCTCCACGAAGCCGCCGACCGTCTCCTTGAATTCGCGCAAGCCCTCGTCGTCCATGCCCAGCGGTCGGCGAAATTCCATCAGGCTGACGTAGCGCCGGTCCGCGGGGATGCGCTCTGCCGCGATGTTGGTGCCTCTCTTGGCGGCTGCCATCAGCGCCGCATCGAACGGCCCCTGAGCGATGTAGTGCATGACCCGTCCCTCGAAGCCCACCGTGACGCGGCCGAAGCCGTAGATGTCGGGCTGCTCGTACAGGGGTGTGGGGGCGTCTGGGTGGCTCATGGATGTCGGGCCCCCGCAGATGCTGCGCCGAGCCCCGTCCGCCGAGCTTACCGCCGCTTGACCACGTGGGCCTTCAGGCCCGCTTTACAAACCCCAGCAACGCCGCCATCGGCAGCACCGAGCGCGGCAGATAGGGCAGGCGCCACAGGCCGCCGTGGTTGGCGGTGTGCACGAGCAGCTTGAGCGGGTGGGCGAAGTCGCGCGGCGCGCTGCGCAGCTGGTGCACCCACATCGCGGCCATCAGCGCGTTGGTCGTGGCCGGCTCGAACACCTCGACACCAAAGGCCTTGGCGCCGCGAAAGCCTGCCGCCAGCAGCGGGTTGGAGACGACCGAGGCCGTCGTGGTGCTGGGCGCCACGTTGAAGGCGACGCGGTGCCCGTCGGCACGGGCGACCAGGGCCCGCCACTGCTGCAGCCGCTTGGCCAGCGCGTAGTTTGGACCCTGCTCGACGACCAGGGCATCCACCAGTCCCCAGTGAGCGAAATCACCCGCGTCGATCAGGCTCTCGATATGCGGCGCAAAGCCGCGCCCGCCGCTGCTCAGCCGCACGCCGAACTGGGCCAGCTTTTTCACGACGCCGCGCTCGGCATAGTGGTGCATGACGTCGCGCGCCAGTTCTTCCGGCACAGCGAACACGTCGGTCGGCGTGGCCATGTAGGCGAGCTGGGTGCGCGCATCGGCGGCACACAGCGTCGCACTGATCGCGTCCATCGCCAGGGACACGCGCACATGGCGCTCGCCGTCGAGATAGGCCAGGTTGGCGATGGCGAGCGGCAGCTCTAGCGAGGCCAGCCAGGCGGCGATCTCGGGCGTGTCGCCCAGCAGGTCGGCGCCGGCGTGGGCGGCGTCCAGCGGCTGGCCCGGTTCGACCGGGGCGGTCAGCGTCCCGTTGCCGGCGGCAACGGTGGCGGCAATGCGCTTCCAGGTCGCGGCGCGGGCCAGGTCGATGCCGACGAGGTTGGTCCGCCACCTGGCCAGCCAGGCCAGCGGCCCAGCCTCGCTGCCGGCGCCGAGCAGCACGAGGTGCTGGTCGGACAGGTCGAACCAAGCCGGGTGGGCGAGGCAATCACGCAGCGCGCTCGCGTGGGCGCTCTCGCAGACGCCGGCTTTCTCCCAACGGTCGATCTGGCGCGCCAGCGCGTCGCCAGCCAGCTCGCGGCCCTGGTGGGGCACGGTCCAGGGCGCGGGCGCCGCGGCGCCGCTGCCGCGCAGTTGCAGCGTCTGGAAGCGGCGCTGCGGCGTGCGCATCGCATCCGCCAAGGCCAGGGGCTGGCCGGCGCGCACGAAGGGCAGCTCGCCCCAGGCGGCGGCCAGGCCGGCGCGTGCCGAGGCGACAACACCGACAGGCCGCGCGGCCTGCGCCTGCACCAGCGCACGCCAGTGGCGCGGGTAGGCGTGGCGCCAGTCGCGCTCGGCGAGGACGGCTGCGGCCGCGGCGCCGTCCGGCCCGCCCAGCCCGGCCAGGGCCGCGGCCACGATGCGCTGGCCCGGCGCACCCGAAGCACGCTTGCCTTTGGCATCGAGTGGCCATTGCAGGCCGGCGGCTTCACTCATGGCCGCGGCGGCGGCGCCTGCGTGGGCAGGCCGGCCGCGGCCAGGTCGGCGTTGACCAGCGCCCAGGCGGCGTCGAAGTTGTCGGCGCGGCGCACAGGCCGGCTGGCGCGCCAGATTTCCATCAGCGCCGGCAGGCGCTCGATGCCCGGGATGCCGGGGTGGACGAGGAAGATGGTGGAGATGGCGATGATGCCGCGCGAGGTGAAGGCGCCGATGCTGGCGCGCAGCCGGGCCAGCGCGTCGCCGTCCATCTGCAGGCTGCCGCGGATCTCCAGCAGGTCGGCGAAGCGGCGGTCGGCCGGCAGGCGCTTGCCGGCCAGCGCGAGGGCGCGCTTGGTGGCCGCCATCAGTTCGGCGTCGAAGGGCCCTTCGGCCACGGCCATCATCACGCGGCCGGACACGCCCACGCTGACCCGGCCGAAGCTGGGCCTGGGCGCAGCACGGCGCGAGGGGGTCAGGGCGGGCCGGGTGCTCATGATGTGAGACGATTTTGCACGCTCAATCTCGCCCGATGAAGGAGTCATGACGATGTTGACCTTGTACGGCACCAAGGGTTCGGCCGCCATCGAGGCGGCGCTGGCCCGCGCCGGCCTGGCCTGCACGGGGGTGGACGCGGCCTCCTGGAACCCCGGCCCCGGGCGCGACGAGCTGCTGCGCGTGAACCCGCTGGGCCAGATCCCGACGCTGGTGCTGGCCGACGGCACGGTGCTGACGGAGAGTGCGGCCATCCTCATCCACCTTGGGCTGACCACGCCGCCGGGCCTGCTGCTGCCGGCCGACGCCAGCGCCCGTGCGCGGGCCGTGAGGGGGCTCGTCTACATCGCTGCCAACTGCTACGCGGCCATCAGCGTCATCGACTATCCGGAGCGCTGGTGCGAGCCCTGCGACGACGACATGAAGGCCCGCATCCGCGCCGGTACGCGCGCGCGGCTGCACGAGCACTGGCGGC
>CAUJSJ030000033.1:0-15282 GCA_963422775.4 uncultured Roseateles sp. | reverse complement strand
CGATCTCCAACGCGGACCGCGCCGAGTTGTTCGCGGCCAGGGCTTCATCGAGCACGGCGAGCTTGCGCGCCAGGCCGGCATCGTCCAGCCCCGTGCCACGGCCGACGCAATCCACCAGCGGCAGGCCGATCAGGCGCTGCATCAACAGGCTCGCCGACGAGGTGTTGCCGATGCCCATTTCGCCCAGCAGCAGCGCGTTGCCGGGCAGGCGCTCGACCAGGGCCATGCCGTTGTGCAGCGCGCGCTCAGCCTGTTCGGCCGTCATCGCCGGGCCGGCACTCGCATCGGCCGTGCCGGGCGCGATGCGCAGGTCGACGGCGCCTGCCGCCAGCGGCGCATCGACACCACAGTCAGCAATGCTCAACGCGAGGCCCTGCTGGCGCGCGAGCACCGCCACGGCCGCGCCGCCCGCCAGCATGTTGGCAACCATCTGCGGCGTGACCTCGCGCGGATAGGCCGACACGCCGCGCCGGGACAGGCCATGGTCGGCCGCGTAGACGATGAGCTGAGGCTCCCGCAGCACGGGCACTTCACGGCCCTGGATCAGCGCAAGCTGCAGCGCCAGCGCCTCGACGCGACCCCAGTGCACCAAGAGGCTTGGTCTTGTGATCGAGTGCGTGCTGCACGCGCGCGGCAAGTCCGGGCTCGGCCAGGGCCGGCAGTTCAGGGATGTTCATCGGGGTCAGCGTCGGCTTTCAGCCGACGAGATTGGCCAGGGTCAGCAGCGCCAGCAGCAGCATCCACAGCACGACGGAGCGCCACACCAGCCCGACGACGCTCTGCAGATGGCCCAGCTGCGGCGGCGCGCCCGCCGTTGAGCCGGCAGCGCCGGTGGCCTCGGGCTCGGAGCCGGCGTCGAAGGTCTTGCTGCGGTCGCGGCGTGATGCCGGGCGCGGCCGCGCCGCCGAGTTGCAGGCCGACGGCGCCGGGCTGCGGACGCGAGGATGATGCCCTCGTTGGAATGCAGCCAGAGGCTGGCGTCGCGGCGCCAGCCGTTCACGGCTTCCTCGAAGTTGCCGACGATGGCGAAGCCCGTGGCCGTCAACCGTGCGGGCAGGTGGTCGATCCAGGTGAAGGCCTGGCGCGAAAGGGCCAGCAGGCGCGCGTTGGTGGGGGCATCCAGCGTGCGGCTCTTGAAGGCCCAGTAGCGGCCGGCGAACTCGGCCATGCGATAGATCACCGCGCCGGCGGGCCCCAGACCGATGGTCGAGCAGACGACGAACCAGAAGAACACGCCGAAGGACGTGTCGGTGGGCCGCGAGCAGGGAATGCTCGATGACGTGGCGGATCAGCTCGGTGCGCGGCAGCTCGCTGGCGTCGAGGTGGCGCCACTCGGCCAGCAGCTGGCGCGCCGTCGCGTCGTCGCCGCGCTCCATCGCATCGCGGATGTCGGTGAAGTAGTGGCTGAACTGGCGGAAGCCCAGCGTCAGGTAGAGGATGAGCACGTCCAGCCCCAACGCCAGCAGCAGGCTGAAGTGGCGCAGGGCCAGGTAGACCAGCGTGACCACCAGGCCGGGCACCAGCACCGTGATGGCCCAGACGATGGCCGCGTGGTGCTCGTCGCCCGCATCGAAGTTGCGCCCCGTCCAGCGCACCCAGGCGATGACGGACTGGTGCACCCGGTTGCCATGTCTCAGAGGCTTGAGTTGCTCACACAACAGGGCCAGCAGCACCGCGAAGAAATTCATGGGCCGGGATGATAGTGGCGCGATCAGGCCGTGATCAGAAGGCGGTAGAGGTTGCGCAACATTGCAGCCGTTGCGCCCCAGATGAAGTACTCGCGCTCGGGACCCTGCCAGGGCATGGACAGGAAGCGCCGTTCGACCCCGGCGAACTCGAAGCTGTGATGGCGGTGATGGGCGGGATCCATCAGGAAGGCCAGCGGCACCTCGAAGGCTTCGGCCACCTCGAAGGCGTCCAGCGTCAGTGTGAAGCCGGGCTCGACGAGAGCGACGACCGGCGTCACCTGGAAGGCCGTGACCGTCGAATACACGGGCAGCTGGCCGATGACGTCGATGAAGCCGCGCGACAGGCCGATCTCTTCCTCCGTCTCGCGCAGCGCGGTCGCGACGGGGCCGTCGTCCTCGGGCTCGACGCGGCCACCGGGAAAGCTGATCTGGCCGGCGTGGTCCCGCAGATGGTCGGTGCGGCGGGTCAGCAACAGCTTCAGTCCCGACTCGTGCTGCACGAGCGGGATCAGGACCGCCGCGCCGGATGGCTCGCGGCCGGAGAAGAGCCCGCCATCGCCGGCGAACTCCGGCGTCCAACCCGAGAGCGTTTCCAGTCGGCCGCGAATCGCCTCGGCGGTCAGCGCGGCGGCAGGAACGGCAGGCAGGAAGTCATCCACACCGGTGACAGGCGCGAGTTGGGGCTGGGTGATGGCGGGGCGAGTCATGCGGTGAAAAAACAAAAGCCGCCAAGAGCGTACGCCCTGGCGGCTTTGGCGGTGGCAACCGGCTGATCAGGCCAGCTTTTCCTTGATACGCGCCGACTTGCCCGAACGCTGGCGCAGGTAGTACAGCTTGGCACGGCGGACATCGCCACGACGCTTGACTTCGATGGTCGCGATCAGCGGGCTGTAGAGCTGGAACGTACGCTCGACGCCTTCGCCGCTGGAGATCTTGCGAACGATGAAGCTGCTGTTCAGGCCGCGGTTGCGCTTGGCGATGACGACGCCTTCGTAGGCCTGAACGCGCTTGCGGGTGCCTTCGACGACGTTGACACTGACGATGACGGTGTCGCCAGGGGCGAACGGAGGAATCGTCTTGTTCAGGCGAGCAATTTCTTCTTGCTCGAGGGTTTGGATCAGGTCCATCTGTACTCCTAAGGATCTTGGCGGGGCGCTATTTATCGGGATGTTTGCAGCCGGATTCCATTGAAATTCCAACGGTTTCCAGTCCACTCGACCCGCCAGAGGATCGGACAGCCCGCTATTTTAGCGTGAGCCGCGGGTTTTGCCTAGAGCTTGGCCAGGTAGGCCTCGTCGGCCTTGCTGAGCCGACCGGCGGCGCGGGCCGCCGCGATCAACTCGGGTCGGCGCGCCGCCGTCAGCGCGAGCGACTGCTCGCGGCGCCAGCGCCGGATGTCGGCATGGTGGCCGGACAGCAGCACCGCCGGCACCGCGCGGCCATCGGCCAACATTTCGGGCCGGCTGTAGTGAGGGCAGTCCAGCAGGCCATCGCCGACCTCCGAAAAGCTGTCCTGCTGGTGGGATTGCGCGTCGCCCAGCACGCCGTCCTGCAGGCGAGCCACGGCGTCGAGCAGCGTCAGCGCGGGCAACTCACCGCCGGACAACACGAAGTCGCCGAGGCTCAGCTCCAACGTCACGTGGCGGTCCAGCACGCGCTGGTCGATGCCTTCGTAGCGGCCGCACAGCAGGATGGCACCGGGGCCGGCGGCCAGTTGCTGCACGCGGGCCTGGTCCAGGCGCGCACCGGTTGGCGTGAAGTGGATGACGGCGGGCTCGGCCTCGCCACGGTCTGCCCTGACGGCGGCGAGTGCCTTCTCCAGCGGCTCGGCCAGCATGACCATGCCGGGGCCGCCGCCAAAGGTGCGATCGTCGACGCGGCGGTAATTGCCTTCGGCGAAGTCCCGCAGCGGCCACAGGCGCACATCGACCTGGCGGCTCTCGAAGGCGCGCCGCGTGACCCCATGCGTCAGATGCGGCGCGAACAGCTCCGGGAAGATCGTCACGACATCGAAGCGCACTTCAGTAGTCCAAGCCCCAGTCGACGCGGATTTGTTTGTCGTCCAGGCTGACGTCATCGATGAAAGCCGCGACGAAGGGGATCAGCCGCTCCTGGTCGGGCTTGGCTGGCTCTTCCACGCCGGGAGGCAGGATGCGCAGCACGGCGTGCGGGCCGGTGTCGATCAGACCGATGACGCGGCCCAGCGGCTGGGACTCGCGATTGATGACCGCCAGGCCGATCAGGTCGACCCAGTAGTACTCGCCGTCGGGCGTGCGCGGGAAATCGCTGCGCGGAATGAAGATCTCATGGCCACGCAGGCCTTCTGCGGCGTTGCGGTCGTCCACGCCCTCGGCCGTGGCGACGATGCCCTCACCCTGCTCACGCACCGAACGCACCGCCAGCACCAGTTGCGACGGCTTGGGGCCGGTCGCCTTCAGGTACCAGCGTTTGGCGCTGAACAGCGCCCCCGCGTCGACGGAATAGGCCTGCACCTTGAGGCCACCCTTGATGCCCCAGGCGTCCAGGATGCGGCCCACCGGCTGCAGATCCTCGGGCCAGGAAGCAAAAGACGGCGCCGAAGCGCCGTCTTGTTGAGGCTTGATGCCAACCACGAGGGTCAGGCAGCAACCGCAGCCGTCTTCGCGTCACCCACCAGGCGAGCGACCGTGGGCGACAGCTGGGCGCCGACGCCGAGCCAGTAGCTCACGCGGTCCTGCTCGACGCGCAGCTTTTCAGCGGCGCCGGAGGCGACGGGGTTGTAGAAGCCGACGCGCTCGATGAAGCGGCCGTCACGGCGCTGGCGGCTGTTGGCGACAACGATGTTGTAGAAAGGGCGCTTCTTGGAACCGCCGCGGGCAAGACGAATGACAACCATGATGTTTCCTAAACCTGATGACGTGATGATGAGTTTGTCGATCACCGCACCAGGAGACACTCAGGGCGAGCAGATCGTTCGCGGCGAGTCCCCGCCGGTGTTGCCACCGTCACTGGCGCCGTAGATACGCTGCGGCTCCCCGCGGCCGACACCAGAACTCAGCATTATAAACTCGATCCGAATCGATTTCAGCAAGATATGTCACAGCCCTCCCCTGCATCGCCTTTGCACATTCGCCCCAGCACCGACGCCGACCTGCCCGCCATCCAGGCCGTCTATGCCCAGGCCGTGCTGCACGGCACCGGCACCTTCGAGACCGAGGTGCCCGGCGTCGAAGAAATGGGACGCCGCCGCAAGGAGGTGTTGGGCCGAAACCTGCCGTGGCTGGTGGCCGAACGCGATGACGTCGTGCTGGGCTATGCCTACGCCAACTACTTCCGCCCCCGCCTGGCCTACCGTTTCTGCGTCGAGGACTCCATCTACCTCTCACCCACCGCCCAGGGACAGGGCGTCGGCCGGCTGCTGCTGGCCGAGCTGATGGCCCGCTGCGAGGCGGCCGGCGCGCGCCAGATGCTGGCCGTCATCGGCGACGCCGCCAACGCCGGCTCCGTCGGCGTGCACACCGCGCTGGGCTTCGACCACACCGGTGTGCTGAAGAGCGCGGGCTGGAAGTTCGGCCGCTGGCTGGACGTGGTGCTGATGCAGCGCACGCTGGGCCTGGGCGACAGCGCCGCGGCTGCCGAATGAACGGCGCCGTCAAGCACAAGGCCGTCGCGACCTGGCTGGCGCTGCTGGTCGGCGTGTTCGGCCTGCACCGCTTCTACCTGCACGGGTTCAAGGACCGCTGGGCCTGGGCCTTCCCGCTGCCGACCCTGCTCGGGCTGGCCGGCCTGCAGCGCATGGACACACTCGGCCAGGACGACCGCCTGGCCTGGATGCTGATCCCCCTGCTGGGCGTCAGCCTGGTGGCCGCGCTGATCGGCGGCATCGTCTACGGCCTGATGCCCGACGAGCGATGGAATGCCCGCTACAACCCGGCCAGTGCGGCCCCGCCCAGCGGCTGGGGCGCGGTCATCGGCGTGATCTTCTGCGTCTTCATCGGCGGCATCGCGCTGATGTCGACCATCGCGTTCAGCGCCCAGCGCTATTTCGAATCCCAGGCCGGTCAGTAGATCGCGAAGCTGATCCAGTAGCAGACGCCGGCCATCAGCGCCGCGGCCGGGATCGTGAAGATCCATGCCCAGACGATGCTGCCGGCCACGCCCCAGCGCACGGCCGAGGCGCGCTGCACCGAGCCCACGCCGACGATGGCGCCGGTGATGGTGTGCGTCGTCGACACCGGGATGCCCAGAGACGTCGCCAGGAACAGCGTGATCGCCCCGCCCGTCTCGGCGCAGAAGCCGCCCACCGGCTTGAGCTTGGTGATGCGCTGACCCATGGTCTGCACGATGCGCCAACCGCCGAACATCGTGCCCAGGCCGATGGCGATGTAGCAGGCGACGATGACCCAGCTCGGCGGCGCCTTGTCACCCAAGCTGACCATGCCAGCCGCAATCAGCAGCATCCAGATCAGGCCGATGGTCTTCTGCGCGTCGTTGCCGCCGTGGCCGAGGCTGTACAGGCCGGCGGACACGAGCTGCAGCCGACGGAACCAGCGGTCGATGCGTATCGGCGACTTGTGCCGGCAGACCCAGGCGACCAGAACCATCATCAGCGAGCCCAGCAGAAAGCCCAGCAGTGGCGACACGATGATGAACGCCACGGTCTTCCAGATGCCGGCGCCCACCAGCGCCTGCGGGCCGGCCTTGGCGACGACGGCGCCCACGATGCCGCCGATCAGCGCGTGCGATGAGCTGGACGGGATTCCCCACCACCAGGTGATGAAGTTCCAGGTGATGGCGCCGCACAGCGCGCCGAACACGACGTGGTGGTCCACGATGCCGGGCTCGACGATGCCCTTGCCGATGGTGGCCGCCACGTTGAGCTGGAAGATGGCGATGGCGACGACGTTGAAGAAGGCGGCAAACAACACCGCCTGCTGGGGCTTGAGCACCCCGGTGGAGACAACGGTGGCGATGGAGTTGGCCGCGTCATGGAAGCCGTTCATGAAGTCGAACAGCAAGGCCAGCACGACGAGCAAGGCCACCACCCAGAAGGCGATCTCAGCGGATGCCATGCCTGATCAGGAGTTCTCGAGGACGATGCCCTCGATCAGATTGGCCACGTCCTCGCAGCGGTCGGAGATGGATTCGAGCTGTTCGTAGATCGCCTTGAGTTTGATGAGTTCGCGCACGTCGGCCTCCTCGCGGAACAGGCGCGACATCGCCGAGCGCATGACGCGGTCGGCGTCGGATTCCAGGCGATCGATCTCTTCGCAGGTCTTGAGCGCCGCCTCGGTCGTGGCGGGCTTGCTGAGGTGGGGCAGCAGCGTCACGGCGTGCTGCACGCGCTCGCAGCAACGCACGCTCAGCGTGGCCAGCTGCAGCACCTGCTCGGGCACGGCACGCACGTCGTACAGCGACAGCGTCTCGGACGAGTCCTGCAGCAGGTCCAGGATGTCATCCATCGCGTTGATCAGGCCGTGGATCTGCTCGCGATCGATGGGCGTGATGAAGGTGCGATGCAGCAGCCGGTTGACCTCGGCGGTGACCCGGTCGGCGGCGTGCTCGGCCTTGTCGACCTCGTCGGCGTACTGCTGACGCAGCACCGGGTCGGCATAGTTCTCGATCATCTTCAGGAAGGAACGCGCGCCTTGCGCAATGAAGCCGCCATGCTCGTTGAACAGCTCAAAAAAATTGCCCTCACGGGGCATCAGCTTGCCAAACAGCATGGGCATCCTTGGATTCTTGAAGGCGCGCAGTTTAGCGGGCGCTGTCACGAAACCGTCATCAAGCCGACCGGAAGATGAAGTAAACGGCGCCCATCAAGCACAGGCCCGCCCAAAGGAAGTCCAGCTTCATCGGCTCGCCCATGTAGTACAGGCTGAAGGGCACGAAGACGGCCAGCGTGATGACTTCCTGGGTGATCTTCAGCTGGGCCAGCGAGAAGCCGGCGCCGTGGCCGATGCGGTTGGCCGGCACTTGCAGCAGGTACTCGAACAGCGCGATGCCCCAGCTGATGAGCGCGGCGATCCACCAGGGCTTGGACGCGAGGCCCTTGAGGTGGCCGTACCAGGCGAACGTCATGAACACGTTGGACAGCAGCAGCAGGCCTGCGGTCTGCCAGCCGGCAAGGGTCGAGAACATCGCGATGCCTCCTGAGGATCAGAGCGGGATGGGGCCGCTGGGCGAAATGCGCTGGGCCTGCCAGCCGCCGCTCGATGCCAATCGCACAAGGTCGGGCGCGATTTCCAGCAGCGGGCGCAGCACGAAGGCCCGCTCGCCCAGGCGCGGGTGTGGCAGCGTCAGGCGGGGCGTATCGAGGCTGAGGTCGCCGTACAGCAGCAGGTCGAGGTCCAGCGTGCGCGGCGCGTTGCGGTAAGGCCGCTCGCGGCCGTGGGCCTGCTCAATGGCCTGGAGCGCGTCCAGCAGTTCGACGGGCGAAAGCGCCGTGTCCAGCGCGGCGACAGCGTTCAGGAAGTCAGGCCCGCCGGCATCGACTGGTGCGCTGCGCCAGGCACTGGACAGGGCCGCGAGTTGCGTCCCGGGCAGCGCCGCCAGGCTTCGCGCCGCCTGGGCCAGCGTGGCGAGCAGATCGGCACCGAGATTGGTGCCCAGCCCGACGTAGGCCCGTGAACTCACTCGCCCGCAGGCGCCGGCGCGGCGGCGCCCTCACCACCCGCGCCCGGCTTGCGGCGGCGACGGCGGCGCTTCTTGGCGGGTGCATCGGTAGCGACCGGCTCGGCGTCGTCACCCTCGGGTGCCTCCGGGCGCGGCGCGCGCACGACGCGAGGCTGCTTTTGCTGCGTGGTGCGGACGTCGGCCAGCAGGGCCTGGCGGTCGTCGTCGCTGCCGAGTGCAAAGTCTTCCCACCAGTCAGCCAGCGCCGGGTCGATCTCGCCGACATCGGCACGCAGGCGCAGGAAATCGAACCCGGCGCGGTAGCGCGGCTGCTCGATGAGGCTGAAGACGCCCGAGCCCGTGCGGCGCTCGAAGCGGGTCTGCATCATCCAGATCTCGCGCATGTCGCCGGCCAGCTTGCCGCGGCCGGAGATGTCGCCGATGCGGGCGTCGAAGACGGCGTCGATGGCCTGGGCCAACGCCGGCACGGATGGCTCCCCGCCATCACGGATCTTGTTCCAGCGGTCCAGCACCTCGTACCAGAGCATGCAGGCCAGCATGAAGCTGGGGCTGACGCCACGGCCTTCCTGCACGCGGCGGTCGGTGTCCTCGAGGGCCAGACGCACGAAGTTGCCGCGGATGCCTTCGTGCAGGTCGCCGGTCTCGGTCAGCATCGCGTCCAGCACGGCGAACACGCCACGCGCCAGGCCGAGCTTCTTGAGCTGCGCGATGCTGGCCAGCGAGTGGCCGGTCTGCAGCAGCTTGATCATCTCGTCGAACAGGCGCGAAGCCGGCACATTGGCCAGCAGCGCGGACGAGGCTTTCACCGGCGCCAGCGTCTTGGGCTCCAGCGTGAAGCCCAGCTTGGCGGCGAAGCGCACGGCGCGAATGATGCGGACCGGGTCCTCGCGGTAGCGGGTCTCGGGGTCACCGATCATGCGCAGCAGTTTGGCCTTCGCGTCGGCCAGGCCGCCGTGGTAGTCCACCACCAGCTGGCGCTGCGGGTCGTAGTACATCGCGTTGACCGTGTAGTCGCGGCGCGCGGCATCCTCGATCTGCGGGCCCCAGACGTTGTCGCGCAGCACGCGGCCGCTGGCGTCAACGGCGTGGGACTTGCCTTCGAGCTCGCTCTTGGACGTCTTCTCGTTGCCAGAAACGGCCTCGGCCGCATCGGCTTCGCTCGGCAGCGCGCGGAAGGTCGACACCTCGATGACCTCGTGCTCGCGGCCGCGGCCGTAGACGACGTGGACGATGCGAAAGCGCCGGCCGATGATGAAGGCGCGGCGGAACAGGCCCTTGACCTGCTCGGGCGTTGCATTGGTGGCGACGTCGAAGTCCTTGGGCCGCACACCGAGCAGCAGGTCGCGCACGGCGCCACCGACGATGTAGGCCTCGAAGCCGGCGTCGGTCAGCGTCTTGACGACCTTCACGGCGCGGTCGTCGAGCAGGTCGGGGTTGATGCCGTGGATGTCGGCGCCAACCTCGACTCGCTTGCCCAGAGGGCTGGTCTTCTTGGGCGCCGTGGCAGGCTTGCCGAGCAGTTTGTCGATGAACTTCTTGATCATGCGAAGAGGTGCAGCTGGGGCCAGCCGCGCGCACTGGCAATGCTGGCGAGCGACGGGCTGGGGTTGGTCGCCACCGGGTGGCTGACGCGTTCGAGCAGGGGCAAATCGTTGGTCGAGTCGCTGTAGAAAGTCACGCGCTCGAAATCGCGCCATTGTGCCCCCAGGCCCTGCAGCCAGGCCTCGACGCGTGCGATCTTGCCCTCCCGGAAGCTCGGGATGCCGTCGATCTCGCCGCTATAGCGCCCTTCGGGGTCACGCTTGAGATCCACGGCGATCAGATGCGGGACACCCAAGGCCTGAGCGATGGGCTCAGTGACGAAAGCGTTGGTGGCTGTGACGACGGCCATCAGGTCACCGGCCTCGCGGTGCTGTTCGATCAGGGCGATGGCCTCTGGCCGCAGGGCCGGACGCATGACCTCGGCCATGAAGCGCTCGCGCATCGCCAGTGCCTCGGCCAGGGGCCGGCTGCGAAAGGCCGAGGTCGCGAAGTCGATGTAGGCCGGCAGATCCAGGGTGCCGGCGTTGTAGTGGGCGAAGAACTCGTCGTTCCTGGCCCCCCAGGCCGCACCGTCGACCCAGCCCACCTCCACCATGAAGCTGCCAAAGGCATGGTCGGAGTCCATCGGGATCAGCGTCCCGTCCAGGTCGAACAGCGTGAGATTCATAAAATGGGGTCGGAGTCGATTTTAGTTTCGCTGACTTTGTCGACGCTTCTTTCACCGACCTGGTCGGCCAGCATGGCCTTCAGCAGCGGCAGCGTCAGCGCCCGTTTGTTGGCCAGCGCGAATTCGTCCAGGCGTTCGAGCAAGGCCATCAGGCCCTTGAGATTGCGCTCGAAGCGTGTCAGCAGATAGGACAGCACCTCGTCGCCCAGCAGCAGGCCGCGGCGGTCGGCCTCGCGGCGCAGCACGGCACGCACCTCGGCCTCGCGCAACGGTTCGAGCGCAAAGCTGGGGCCCCAGCCGAGGCGGGTGCGCAGATCCTCGCGCACGGCGAGGTCGACGGCCGGAGCATCGGCAGTGGCAACGACCGTGTAGCCCTGCCCTGCCGATGCCACGAAGAGTGCAAAGGCGCATGCTGCTGGCCGGCGTCGAAGCGCTGGCAGTCGTCCAGCAGCAGCAGACTCTCGTGGGCGGGCAGTTCCCAGGGCAAGGCGGTGTCGGCGTCATACCAGGCGACGCGCTGGCCAGCGGTCTGCCAGCGCTCGGCCAGGCCTTGCAGCAGATGCGTCTTGCCCGACCCGGTCGGGCCCCACAGCAACACGGGCGGGTCGCCCGGCATCAGGCCCATCAGGTAGGCCAGCGCCTCGGCATTCGCGCCGGGCAGGAAGTTGTCGAAGCTGTGCGCAGGCGGCGCCAGCAGCGCGAGGGGAATCTGCCTCATTCGGTCTTCAACGGAACAACGCGCTTTCGAGGTACGCCCGGTGCAGGCGCCGCGCCGCGACGGCGGCCACTGCCGACAGCGGCAGCGCGATCAGCACGCCGACGAAACCCAGCAGATGGCCGAAAGCCAGCAGCGCGAAGATGACCATCAGCGGGCTCATGCCGATGCGCTCGCCGACGAAGCGCGGCGTCAGCACAAAGCTCTCCAGCAACTGGCCCACGCCGAAGACGATGGCCACGGCCACGACGCCGTAGAAGCTGGCGAACTGCAGCAGCCCGGCCAGCAGCGCGAGCAGCAGGCCCAGGCCGAAGCCCAGGTAGGGGATGAAGACGGCCAGGCCGGTGAAGACGCCGATGGGCAGGGCCAGGTCGAAGCGCGCGAGCGCCAGGCCGACGCTGTAGAAGATGGCGAGGAAGCCCATGACGAGCAGCTGGCCACGCAGGTACTGGCCCAGCGTGGCGTCGCATTCATCCAGGAAACCGCCGACCGAGTCGCGCGCCGCCGGCGGCACCAGGGCATGCACGTGCTGGACGAGGCCGGGCCAGTCGTCCAGCAGATAAAACAGCACGACGGGCAGCAGCACCGCATTGCCGACGACGGCGAGCAGGAAACTGCCACCGATGCGGGCCGAGCTCAGCGCGGTGGCCAGCCACTCCTCGAGATTGGCATCCATGTACTTCAGCACGAAGGCCTTGATGCTGGCCGGGTCAAGCTGCATGTTGATGCCGTATTGGGCCAGCCAGGGCGAGACCTTGTCGTTGGCCTGCTTGGCCAGGGCGGGAATCTGCTCCCGCAACGCCGGCAGTTCCTTGCTGAGGATGGGCAGCACCAGCAGCAGCAATGCCAGCAGGGCCATCCCGAACAGCAACTCCACCATCAGCACCGCCAGCGCGCGCGGCACATGGCGGTTGACGAGCGCCTGCACGGCCGGCGCCAGCGCATAGGCCAGCACCAGGGCCGCGATGAAAGGCGCCAGCACGGGCGAAAGCAGCCACAGCAGCAAGACGAGGGCAACGGCGACGCCGCCCCAGACGAGGGCGGTGCGTTGGTGCTTGCTGAGCTTCATCATGGGTGGCGGGGCGCGAGGGCGCGGATTGTCACTGAAGCGGCGGCGACCGCTGCGCCAGCAGCACGGCCAGGCGCACACGCAATTCGCCGGCATCGGGTGCGTCGCCCTGCTCGGCGAGATAGAAGGCCAGGTCGTCTGCCGCGGCCGCCCAGGCGCCGAGCGCGTCGAGCACCAGCCCGCGGTCGCGCCGCTCGGCCGCATCCTGCGGCAGCAGCACGACGAGGCGCTGCTGCACGGCCAGCAGGCGCGGCCAGTCGCGGGCGGCGCGATGTACCTCTTTCAGGTTGCGCAACATGCGGGCGAGGATCTGACGCTTGCTCGCACCGCGCAGGAAGAACTCCAGCGGCAATTCCAGGTCGGCCGGCAGATCGCTGCCATGGCGGTAGACAGCCAGGCGCTCGTCCAGCCGGCTGGCCGACAGCGCTTCGCCCGTGAAGGGGTCGATGACGACCTCGCCCAGGCCGATGCGGCACTTCACAAGGAAATGCCCCGGGAAGGCCACGCCCGCCGCGCGCAGGCCCGCCTGCTCGGCCAGCTCCAGCAGCAGCACGGCCAGCGTGATCGGGATGCCGCGCCGCGTCTCGAGCACGCGGTGCACGAAGCTGTTCTCAGCCGCGTAGTAGTTGTTCAGGTTGCCGGCAAAGCCCAGTTCGCCGTGGAAGAAGCGCGTCAGCTGGCGCAGGCGCTCCGCTGGCGCGGTCTCGGCTGTCAGTCGCTCACGCAGGCGCCGCGCCAGGCCGTCCACCTGGGCCAGCACGGCCTGCACGTCGAGCCGGGGATGCTCGTCCTGCGCGAGGCTGATGGCGGCTTCGAGCAGGTTCAGGCTGTCGTCCTCCGCCACCAGCGTGGCGAAGTAGTCCAGCGGGGTCGGCGCGGTGTACTTCATCAGCTCGGGCGCCCCAGCGCCTTGGGCCGCATCCCAGTCAGAAGCAGCACCGCGAAGTAGACGGCCGCGCTGCCGCCCAGGCTGGCCGCCATGACGAGGGCACGGTGAACCTCGTGCGTGCCCAGGGCGATCCAATCCAGACGTGTCGCCAGCTGCCACTGCAGCAGGCCCATGGCTGCGCAGCCCAGCACCACGCGCGCGCCGAAGGCCAGCCAGCCGGGTTCAGGGCGGTAGCTGCCCAGTTTCCTCAAGCCCCAGAGCAGCCAGCTCGCGTTGACCAGCGCGCCCATGCCGATGGACAGTGCCAGGCCGGCGACGCCGATCCACGGCACGAAGACGAGGTTGAAGCCCTGCGTCAGCACCAGCACCGCCACGGCGATCTTGGCCGGGGTGCCGGTGTCCTGGCGGGCGTAGAAGCCCGGTGCCAGCACCTTGATGGCCACCAGGCCGAGCAGGCCGACACCCCAGCCCATCACCGACTGAGCCGTGTGGGCCACGTCGGTCGCGCTGAAGGCGCCGCGGTGATAGAGCACGGCCGTCAGCGGTTCGGCAAACACCAGCAACGCCACGGCACAGGGCAAAGCCAGCAGCATGACCATGCGCAGACCCCAGTCGAGCAGGCGGCTGTAGCGCTCGCTCTGGCCCGAGGCCTGGGCAGCGGACAGCTGCGGGCGTCAGCACCGCGCTCAGGGCCACGCCGAGCAGGCCGATGGGGAACTCCATCAGCCGATCCGCATAGTTCAGCCAGGACGTCGCACCCTCGGCCAGATGGCTGGAGATCTGCGTGTTGATCATCAACGACAGCTGCGACACGCCGACACCGAGCAGCGCCGGGCCCATGCCGAGCATGACGCGGCCGACACCTTGATTGGCACGCGCTTCCTGAAAGCCGCGCCAGGTCAGGCGCATGCGCGGCAGCGCGTCGACGGCCCGCAGCGCCGGCCATTGCACCAGCAGCTGCAGCACGCCACCCAGCATGACGCCGATGGCCATCGCGTAGATGCCCCGGATAGCCGGCGCGCTCCAGCGGCCGGGCCAGCGCCCAGCCGACGGCGATGACACTCAGGTTGAGCAGCACCGGCGTCGCCGCGGGCACCACAAACGCCGCCAGGTGTTCAGGATGCCGGCAGAGAGCGCCACCAGCGACATGCATCCGATGTAGGGAACATGACGCGTGTCATGAGGACGGATGCATCGAAAGCCTCGGCAGGCAGGCCCGAGCCGAGCAGCCAGACCAGGATGGGCGCTCCGACGATGCCGATCACCGAGGTCGCCACCAGTGCCCACAGCAGCACGGTGGCCACGGCGTCGATCAGTCGCCGGGTCGCCGCGTCGCCCTCGGTGCCCGCGTGGCGGCCAGCAGCGGCACGAAAGCCTGGGAGAAGGCGCCCTCGGCGAACAGCCGGCGCAGCAGATTGGGAATCCGGAACGCGACGAGATAGGCGTCCGTCATCGCCGTGGCGCCAAACAGTCCGGCCACCATGGTTTCTCGAACAAGGCCGGTGATGCGCGAGGTCAGGGTCAGCAGGGAAATGGTCGACGCAGCGCGCAGCAGATTCATGGCGGCGGATTATCTGTGTCGCCGACGGCGCCGCTTTTGAAACTCCGCCCGGACACTTGGCTTTAACCCTGATTCCAGGCTATACTCTCGGTATTTGCACCACTGGGTATAGACACAGCTGGCAACCAGCTCCAAAGCCAAGAAGAAGACTGTCCGCCTGGCGTCGGGCCTCAAGCGCGTCCGCCAGGACGCCAAGCTCAATGCCGCCAATACGGCTCTTCGTTCCCAATTCCGCACGGTCGTCAAGAACGTGCAAAGGCAGTGACCGCAGGCGACAAGTCCAAGGCTGCTGACCTTTTCAAGAATGCCCAGCCGTGATCGATTCGGTCGCCGACAAGGGCATCTTCCACAAGAACAAGGCTGCTCGCCACAAGAGCCGCCTGTCCGCCAAGATCAAGGCGCTCGCCGCCTGACAACCAATCCAGCTCTGGTGCAAGCAGAAGGCCCGCGAAAGCGGGCCTTCTGCGTTTCAGCTTGCACTTCGCCGCCTGTCAATGCCATTCGCCAGGGACGTCTCCTTGGATGCTGCGGTCACG
>CAUJSJ030000032.1:0-162392 GCA_963422775.4 uncultured Roseateles sp. | reverse complement strand
ACGGCGGCAATGGCGTCGGGGCCGCCGACCTTCAGCAGGCTGGTGCGGGCTTCTTCCAGTGCTTCGCCGTCGATGTCGGTCAGCATGACGCAGGCGCCTTCCTGCAGCAGCTGGCGGGCGACGGCCTGGCCGATGCCGCCGGCGCCGCCGGTGACCAGGGCCACTCGGCCGGCCAGGCTCTTGGGCTTGGGCATGCGCTGCAGCTTGGCTTCCTCGAGCAGCCAGTACTCGATGTCGAAGGCTTCCTGCTCGGGCAGACCGACGTAGGTGTCCACGCCGTTCGCACCGCGCATCACGTTGATGGCGTTGATGTAGAACTCGCCGGCGATGCGGGCGGTGGCCTTGTCCTTGGCGAAGGACAGCATGCCCACGCCGGGAATGAGGTAGATGATGGGATTGGCATCACGCACGGCCGGGCTGTTAGCTCGCTTGCAGCGCGCGTGATAGGCCCGGTAGTCGGCGCGGTAGACCTCCAGCGCGTCATCCAGGCCGGCCAGCACGGCGTCGACGTCGGGGTTGGCCGGGTCGAAGTCCAGCACCAGCGGGCGGATCTTGGTGCGCAGGAAGTGGTCGGGGCATGACGTGCCCAGCGCAGCCAGCTTGGCCAGGTCGTTGCTGCCGACGAACTCCAGCACCACGTCGCTGTCGTTGAAGTCGCCCAGCTTGCGTTCGCTGGCGCTGATGCGGCCACGCAGCGCGGGCATGAGCTGGGCGGCGAGCGCGGCGCGCTGATCGGCCGGCAAGGTGATGGTCTTCACGCCGCCGAACACCGGCTGCTTGATGTTCTCGGCCAGCCACTGCTCGGCCAGGCGGATCATCTCCAGCGTGATCTCGTAGCAGCTCTTGGCGGTGTCGCCCCAGGTGAACAGGCCGTGGCCTTCCAGGATGATGCCCTTGAGGTGGGGCTGCGACGTGGCCAGCGCTTCGAGTTTCAGGCCCAGGTCGTAGCCGGGGCGCTGCCAAGGCAGCCAGCCCAACTGGCCGCCGAAGATGACCTCGGTCAGGCGGCGGCTGTCGGCGCAGGCGGCGATGGCGATGATGGCGTCCGGGTGCATGTGGTCGACATGCGCCTTCGGGATATAGGCATGCAGGGGGGTATCGATACTCGCGGCACGCGGGTTCAGGTTGAACGTGCAGTGCGGCAGGTAATCCACCATCTCGTCTTCATGCTCCAGGCCGCGATAACGTTTTTTAAGCGCATTCAGCTTGTCCATGTAGAGCGTGGAAAAACCATCAAGCCTGATGGAACCCAGGTCGCCGCCGGAGCCCTTGACCCACAGCACCTCGACATCCTCGCCAGTCAAGTGGTCACGCATCCGCACCTTGGCCGAGGTATTGCCGCCACCGAAATTCGTCACACGCAAGTCGGAGCCCAGCAGATTGGAACGATAGAGCAGCAGTTCGGGCTCGCTCAGCTTGGCTGCCACGGCGTCGGCCCATTTCGAGACGATGGGAGCCGTATCTGAGAATTTGGTGGGAGTTTGGGAATTTGCAGTCATCAGCTTGCCTGTATTCAATCGTCATTCATCCCCTTGAGCGCTTCATGCGTTCCAGGGCCCGCCTTTTGCGGGTTTGCGGAACGCAGTGTGGGCCGAAAGCAGCCGGCTGGCGCAGCGCTGCCGCAGTAAATCAAAAGGATGAGCGAATGCGGCGGGCCGGACGGCTCCGCTCACGAAACGCTCACGGCGGTGAGCGTTTGCTGATTGACCTCGTCATGCTGCTGACGTAATCTGCACTTGGAACAGCGTTTCATCCAGGCTTTGATTGCTTCTGAGCGTGAGTGGAGAGGCTGTGACGGCCGGCGCCTACGCTCACCGGTCGTGACCCAGGACCTGGCCTCAGCCGGGCCGCCAAGCCAAGCGACGCCCGCCCTTCAGAGGCTGGGTGCCATAACGATGAGACAACGGTCGCCACCGGTTTCTCCGGGACGCCGGATAAAGGTGATCCACATGATCAATCACAAGCGCCACAAGCGTCTTCTCAAACTGCTGGACGAGCGCGAGCATGCCAGCGTGCAGCAATTGATGGAGTGTTTGTCGGCTTCCGCCGCCACGGTGCGCCGGGATATTTCATGGCTGGCCGCGAAAAACCAGTTGACCCGTACCCGGGGCGGCGCGCAAAGGCTGGAGCAGAAAAAGAAGTCCTACACGCTGACCAGCGAGACTTTTCAAAACAATGCACAGCAAAATACTGCTGCCAAACGTGCCATCGCCCGTTATGCCACGTCGATGTGCAATAACGGAGAAACCATCATCATCAACGGTGGCACCACCACGTTCATGATGGCGGAGTTTCTCGTCGAGAAACAACTGAAGATTCTGACCAATTCGTTCCTGATGGCCGAGCGCCTGCTCGTCACCAGCGACAATGAAATCATCCTGCCAGGCGGCAAGGTCTACCGCGAGCAGAACGTCATCCTCAGTCCGTTCGAAAACGATGTCGCCCAGCACCACTACGCGGCCAGGATGTTCATGGGCGTCTACGGCCTGTCCATCCTGGGCCTGATGGAGGCCGACCCGCTGCTGATCCAGGCCGAGAAGCGCTTGATCGGCCAGGCCGAGGAACTGGTCGTGCTGGTGGACAGCTCCAAGTTCGCTCGCAAGGCTGGCCTGGTGCTGTGCGGGCTGAACCGGGTGTCCACCGTCATCACCGACACCGGTGCGTCCGACAGTGCCGTGCAGCTGCTGGAGCACTACGGCGTGCGCGTCATCACCGTCGAGCCCGAAGCGGTGGACCCTCGGGTGTTGGAGGCCTCTGCGCTGAGTTCGCATGACTACGCTGCGGTGCTGGAGTCGGGGTCGTATCACCGGCATGCAGGGCTGGTGTCTTGAGCTTTAAGGCACCAGGTACCGTCGTCCTCGACATTGGCAAGACCAACGCCAAGCTGACCCTCATCGACGCGGCGGGCAAGACGCTGGCCGAAGCGCGCACGCCCAACACCGTGCGCCGTGACGGGCCCTACCCGCACCACGACACCGAGCGGCTGTGGAGCTGGATGCTGGGTCAGCTGCGCGAGCTGTCGGCGCTGGCGCATATCCGCGCCATCGTGCCGGTCACGCATGGTGCAACGGCGGCGCTGATCGACGACGCTGGGCTGGTGCTGCCGGTGCCGGACTACGAGCATGTGCCGGGCGATGCCACCGATGCGGCGCGGTATGACGCGCTGCGCCCCGCCTTCGAAGAAAGCGGATCGCCACAGCTACCGGCGGGGTTGAACCTCGGTCGCCAGCTCGACTGGCTGCAGGCGCGTTTCCCGGCGGAATTTGCGCGCACCCGGCATGTGCTGATGTACCCGCAGTACTGGGCCTGGCGCCTTTGTGGCGTCGCGGCCAGCGAGGTCACTTCGCTCGGTTGCCACACCGATCTGTGGCGGCCGCGCAGGCAGGCCTGGTCGTCGCTCGTCGAGCGCCATGGCTGGCAGGAGCTGTTCCCGCCGCATCGCGAAGCCTGGGCGCGCCTGGGTGCGCTGCGGCCCGACGTGGCTGCCGACACCGGCTTGGCCGCAGACTGCGAAGTCGTCTGTGGCATCCACGACAGCAATGCGTCGCTGCTGCGCCACCTGTTGACGCTGAAACAAAGTGGGCCCTGCACAGTGCTGTCCACCGGCACCTGGGTCATCGCCGCGGCGCTGGGCTCGACGACCAAGCCCCTCGTCGAGGCGCAGGACATGTTGGCCAACTGCAATGTCTTTGGCGAAGCGGTGCCCTGCATTCGCTTCATGGGCGGGCGGGAGTTTGGCGCGATCGCCGGCGAACAGCCGGCGGCGTTCGCGGCCGAGGATGTCGAGCGGCTGATTGCGCGGCGGACGATGGCGCTGCCCTGCTTTGCCGAAACCGGTGGGCCTTTTGCGGGCCACGGCGGCCGCATCATCGGCCCGGCACCGGCAACGCCGGCCGAGCAGGCCGCATTGGCCACCCTTTACGTCGTGCTGATGACTGATCACTGCCTCGCCGCCCTCGGTGCCAAGGGCCGTGTGGTGGTGGAAGGTGCGTTCACGGTCAACCCGTGGTTCGGTCCGCTGCTGGCCGGGCTGGCCGAAGCCTGCGACGTGACCGTGTCGGACGACAGCAGCGGCACGACCTGCGGCGCCTGGCTGCTGGACGCATGGGGCAGTGCGCCCGAGGCCGCTGCGGCGCCCGTGGCCGCGCTGAACCCGCCGGGATGGCGGACCTATCGCGATGCCTGGCGAACCTGCACCGGCGCGCACTGAACGGCCAGCCAACGCAGGCTCACTTCATCAACGCCTGGTAGGTCAGGTTGCGCACCCGCAAGTGCAATGTCGAGTTGCCCGCCGGCTTGAGCTGCGTCATGAAGAGGATGACGAGGCGCTCCTTCGGGTCCACCGTGTATTGCGGGAAGTAGGCGCTGCCCCAGCCGAAGGCGCCTTCGCTGCCCAGCTCCTTGAAGCGGCCGCGCTTCACATTGACCCAGAAGCCCAGGCCGAAGCCGTCGGCGTCGCCGCCGGACTTGGGCCCGAGATGGTCGGCCGTCATCAGCTCCACGGTCTTGGGCGCGAGGACGCGCACGCCGTCGAGTTCGCCCTTGTTCAGCAGCATCTGCAGAAAGCGCGTGTAGTCGCCCGCGGTGGACAGCATGCCCGCGCCGCCGGACAGCAGCTTGCGCGGGCCGTTGACGAAGTCGCTGTTCGCCGACGTCTCCATCAGCTTGAGCTGGCCGCCCTCCAGGCCGTAGACATTGGCCAGGCGCTCGAGCTTCTCGGGCGGCACGGCGAAGCTGGTGTCTGGCATGCGCAGCGGGTCGGTGATGCGTTGCTTGATGAAGCGGTCCAGAGGCTGGCCGGAAACCACCTCGACGAGGCGGCCGAGCACATCGGTCGCGTAGCCATAGATGAACTGCTCGCCCGGCTGGCTTTGCAGTGGCAGGGTCGCGAAGCGGTCGGTCCACTGCGCCAGCGTCTCGTCATTGCCGACGAGGTACCAGTCCTTCATGCCCGCTGCGTCATAGGCCGCCTTGGCGGGGCCGGGGCCGTAGCTCATGCCGGCGGTGTGCGTCAGCAGGTCGTGGATGGTGAGCGGCCGGCGCGGCTTCTCGGTGCCACCGCCAGGCAGGGCCACCTGCACGTTGGCAAACGCCGGCAGGTAACGCGCCACCGGGTCCTTCAGCAGGAAGCGGCCTTGCTCGTAGAGGATCATGGCTGCCGCCGTCGTCAACGCCTTGGTCATGGACGCGATGCGGAAGATCGTGTCCGTGCGCATCACCTTGCCGTTCTCGATGTCGCGCTGGCCATAGGCCTTGAAGACGACCGGCTTGCCGTCGCGCAGCACGGCCATCACGCCGCCGGCCAGCTGCTGCTTGCCGATCTGCTCGGTGATGGCGGCGTCCAGGCGCTCGAGTCGCTCGGGCGAGAAGCCGGACACGAGAGCCGCCTTGGGCGGCGCGGCCGTGGCGGCAGGCTCAAAGCTCAGCGCGGCGCAGACCAGCGCCAGGGCGAGGCGGATCTTCATGGGCGACTCAATCGCCCAGTGGGCGCTGTTGTGTGAAGCCCGGGCTCGCTGCAACGTGGAACTGTTCTGGCGGCAGCGGCCTGGCGGGGTCGATCTGGCCAAGATCATCCCGCAGCTGCGCCGCCACCGGCACCCGGGCTTCCCTCAGGCCAAGCGCCACCAAACGCGCCAACTGCATGGCGCCGTAGTTGTTGTGGTGGGTGTTGTCCAGCTTGCCGGCGTTCTCGGGGTGGGCGGCCTTGGAGCGCTCCGGGCCGAGGGCCGCGTATAGCTGCTGGCTCATGGCGTTGAGGTCGATGAACGCCAGCTTCATGTCGTGGGCAACGGCGCGCGCGGCGTCGGCGTATTCGGTCAGACTGGGTTTGAGACGTCCCTCGACGTCGAAGTTGCGCCGCTCCATGGACGACACGACGACCGGCACGCCACCACGCGCCAGGATGCGCTCGGCGTGCGTGCGCAGCTCGGCCTTGTAGGTCTCGGCGTTGCCGCTGCCGTCCTTCTGCTGCTTCTGGTCGTTGTGGCCGAACTGCAGCAGCACGGTGTCCCCGGGGAGCAACTGCGACAGGATCTTGTCGATGCGGCGGCGCGCCAGCGAGTCGCGAAAGGTCTCGCCCGACTGCGCGTGGTTGGCCACGGCCACGGTCGGCTTGAAGAGGGCGGTCAGCATCTGGCCCCAGCTGCTGTAGGGCTCGCGGGACTGGTCGGCCACGGTGGAGTCGCCCAGCAGGAAGATGGTGGGCACCTGCACAGGCTCGATGACGAGCTTGCGCAGCGCCGGCGGGCTGCCGTTGATTTCCAGCGTGATGCGCTGGTCCCAGGCCCAGATCTCGTCCTTGCTCTCGCGCGGCTCCTTGAGCTTGACAAAGCCCGCTTCCACACCCGGTACGGCGGCGATGCGCGCGGTGCGCACGTTGACGATGAAGCTGCGGGTCTCGCTAGCGCCCGCCGGCAACTGGACGCCATCCAGCATCAGGCGGCGCAGCTCGGCCTTGATGGTGGTGTCGCTGGCAGCGGGCCCGCCTAGACAAGATGGCTTCGTGATGTCGGGCGGCCCGACCCCTGCGATGCCGTAGGTTGCAGGCGCAAGGGCTGCAGAGCTACACCAAGGCACCCGGCAGGCGGTCTGCCGGGGCGTTGCGAGTGAGCAAGGAGTCGGGCCATGGGCAAGGAATCTAGCACCCTGTTCGTCGGGTTGGACGTCCACAAGGACAGCATCGACATCGCCGTGGCGGACGCGCCGCGCGACGCCGAGATCCGGCATGTCGGCAGCATCAAGGGCGATCTCGCGTCCCTGGACAAGGCCGTGCGCAAACTCGTCAGTCGCGGCCAGCCGCTGCACATCGTCTACGAAGCCGGCCCGTGCGGCTTTGTCATCCAGCGCCACCTCTGCGCCCAGGGCCTGCGCTGCGATGTGGTCGCCCCGTCCAGCATCGCCCGCCCACCTGGCGAGCGCATCAAGACCGACCGGCGCGATGCCATGCTGCTGGCCCGGCTCGCGCGCTCGGGCGACCTCTCGGTGGTGCGCGTGCCCGATGCGGCCGACGAATCCGTGCGTGACCTAGTGCGTGCCCGCGAGGACGCCGTGCGTGAGCAGCGCAATGGCCGTCACCGCCTCAAGGCGCTGCTGCTGCGCAACGGCATTCCCTACGCCGGCAAGTCCTCGTGGACGGCGGCGCACCTGCGCTGGCTGGCCACGGTCAAGCTCGGCCATACGGCCCAGCAGATCGCCTTCCAGGAATATCTGCACGCCATCACTCAAGCCGGCGAGCGCATCGCCCGCTTAGAGCAGGCGCTGCGCGACGCGCTGCCGCACTGGCGCTTGCTGCCCGTGGTGCAGGCGCTGCAAGCCCTGCGCGGCGTGCAGTTGATCGCGGCGATGACGCTGGTGGCGGAGTTGCAGGACTTCCTGCGCTTCGAGTCGCCGCGCCAGTTAATGGCCTACCTGGGACTGGTGCCCACGGAGCACAGCTCCGGCCCCAAGCGCCGGCAAGGCGCGATCACCAAGGCGGGCAACAGCGCAGCGCGACGCATGCTGGTCGAAGTGGCCTGGCATTACCGGATGGAGCCCCGGGTGAGTCCGATCATCGCGGCACGCCAGGACGGGCTGCCCGAGTGCGTGACGCAGATCGCGTGGAAGGCGCAGACGCGGCTGTGCAACAAGTTCAAGCGCTTGAGCGCGCGCCGGCTCATGAAGACCAAGGCCGTGGTGGCGGTGGCGCGCGAGCTGGCCGGGTTCGTGTGGGCGATCGGGCGCGAGGTGCAGCTCTCGGGCTGGGCGGGCATCAAGCCACCGCTGCCGGTGGTAGCCGCGTGAAGGTCGTCCTGATGAACAGCGCCGCGCCAAGGAGGTGACACACCCGCATTTGCACCAGAGGCCGGACGGGGAACGCGGCGCAGCCGCGGCCATCAAGGGAACCCTCGACCACGTTATTGAGCGTGAACGCCGCGCGAGTGGCCGGATCGACCTCAGCCCCTAGACCGAAGGCAGCCCTGCGACGAACACTTGTCTTGAGGTAGCCAACCCTCGCATATCAGCATGATCAACCGTCGCGCATCCACATCGGGTGGCAACTCAGGCTCCGTCGCGTTCCCCGTCCGGCAACAGGTTCAGTTCAATATCTGCACCGCAGAGGACCGGGTCTTGCCGCTTGACAGGAAGAAGCCATATCAGCGTGGCGGTGACGCGGTAGTTGCCCTCAGAAGGCACGTCCACCGTGAAGAAACTCGACTGGCCGGCCGCGTTGCGCGGCGCGCCGGACTCGAAGCCATGGCCGCGTTCGCGGCTGTAGATGGGCTCGGGCTGGGCGGTGAAGTCGATGCTGAGCGCACTGGCGGTGGGTGGCAGTGAGATGCAACCACAGAGCCACAGAGGCATGGAGAGCAGCCAGGGCAGAAGAACCCGGCGGCGGTTGAAGCTGTTCATGGGCGGGCTTGCAAGGGTTGCAGCGAGGAATCGGCCGCGTGAACGTTGCCACGGCCCCACAGGCGGTCATAGGGCCAGCCGGTCAGGTCTTCGACGATGCGGCCGCTCTCTGGCGTTTGCGCTTCGGTCGCGCCGTTGCGCAGGCGCTCCACCTCGTTGACGAGCACCGCATGCGTGCCGGCATTCAAGCGGAAGCTCCACGAGGCCAGCAGGCCGAACAGCATCATCAGCAGCGGCCCGCCCACCATCAGCGCGGTGATGGTCTGGATGGCCTCGGGGCTCTGCACGATGACCTCACCCGGCCGCGTCTTGGGCGAGATGTAGCCGCCCAGGTCGATGATCCAGCCGCTGGCGATGATGGCCGCACTCTGGGCCATCTTGCGCACCAGCGTCATCACGCCGGCAAAGATGCCTTCGCGGCGCTGGCCGGTGACGGCCTCGTCGATGTCGGGCAGGTAGTTGTAGACCGACCAGGGCACGAAGTTCAGCGTGCCGCGGCCCAGCCCTGCGAGGACGATGGGCGCGAAGAGCCAGAACACGAGGCCGAGGCTGAAGCTGTCGCGCGCCGGGTCCAGCGCGGTGAAGAGATTAGCGCCCAGTGCCTGGAAACCGGCAGCGAAGCCCTCGGGCCGCGTCAGGAAGAAGCCCAGGTACAGCAGCAGCGCCGCGCCGAACAGGCTGATGGCGATGCGGTAGGCCAGCACAGGCCCCGTGCGGATGACGATCTGGATCGCCACCATGACCGAGATCAGCTGGGCCACGTACATGACCGTCATCAGCTGCGAGATGACGAGGGTGGCACCCATCAGCACCGTTGCCACGAAGATGGGGAAGGCGGTGTTGAAGATGTCCTGCGACAGATAGCCGCCCAGGTAGATGGACAGGTGCTGGCGGAAGGCGCGGATCTTCAGCGTCGAGAACAGGTCACCGAACATCTTGACCGGCAGTGCCAGCGCCGCCTTGAGCGTCACGCCGCCGTAGGTCTGCGACATGACGGCCTGCTCGCGCGTGCCGTAGGGGCGCTCCCAGGTCGTCAGCACGACGAGGCTGACGACGATCGAGAAGATGACGCCGAAGATGGCCGCCATCCAGAAGAAGGTGTCGGGCGAGTCCTTGCCGCCGAACTGGCTGATCAGCAGCGTGGGCAGGTAGGAGGCCAGGATGGCCGAGCTCTGCGCCACGATCATGCGGGCACCGGCGAACTTGGCCTTCCTCTTGTAGTCCTTGGTCATCTCCGCCGCCAGCGTTTCCCAGGGGATGAGAAACATCGTGTACAGCAGCTCGAAGAAGATGAAGGCGAACAGGTAGTAGTAGAAGGTGTGGCCGGCGCGGAAGATCAGCGCGAAGCTGGGCAGCAGCGGGATGGTGATGAGCAGGAAGATCTTGCGCCGGCCGATCTTGCGGCCTACCCAGGTGTGGCGCAGGTTGTCGGAGACGTAGCCGATCAATGGGCAGGTGATGGCTTCGAGCAGGCGCGGCAGGCCGAGGATCAGCCCGGCTTCGACAGCGCTGAGGCCGCAGAAGGTGGTGAAGAAATAGAACAGCCAGCCGGTGATGACGGCTTGGGCGCCGGCGCCCAGCATGTCGCCGCTGCCCCAGCCCCAGTAGTTGATCCAGCCGGGCTCGCGGGCCGCAGGGTGCAGGTTCTTCTGCATGGTCAGATGAAGCGCACGAGCAGCTCGCCCATGGCCAGCAGCGCCATCGCCTGGCCGAACGGCATGGACGTCAGCGGGATGTCCTTGTATTCCTGCAGCGTGTTGAACACCGGCGTGCCAAAGCTCACCTGCGTCAGCTCCCCCGCCTCGTTGATCTTCGATCGCACCGCCAGCGCCGCCTTCAAGCCGACGGCTTCGTACGACTGGGGCAGGTAGCCCTTGCGCACCGCCTTCAGGATGCCGTAAGCCAACCCGGCGGAAGCCGCTGCCTCGTCATACGACGTCGGATCGTCCAACAGCGTGGGCCACAAGCCAGATGAAGACTGGCATCCCGCCAACGCCTTCACCTGCGCCTCCAGGGTCGAGATCAGGAACTGTCGAAACGCATCACCCTCAGGGAGGTTCAGCAGTTCGATGAACTCTGGAATGACGATGGTGACCCATGAGTTCCCGCGCGCCCACAGCGCGTTCGCAAAGTTGTGCCGACCCTCGAACGTCCAGCCGTGGAACCACAGCCCCGTCTTGCGGTCGGCCAGGTATTTGATGTGGACGAGGAACTGGCGCTTGGCCTCTTCCACGTAGTGCGGGCGGCCCAACAACAGCCCGAACTTGGCCAGCGGGAGCACGGACATCATCAGCGTGTCGTCCCACAGCTGCTGGTGGTTCACGCTGTTGTAGACGATGTGCTGGAAGCCGCCTTCCTCGGTGCGCGGCAGCTCGTTGTAGACCCACTCGGCCCAGCGGTCGATGTAGGGCAGGAAGCGGCGCTCGCCGGTGCGGTCGAACAGGTAGGCCAGCGTCAGGAAGGGCGCCACCGTGTTGATGTTGCGGCTGGGCATGCCCTCCTTGAAGCGCGCCTCGAACCAGCTGGTCATGATGTCCCAGGCCTTGGGGTCGCCCGTCAGCTCCCAGATCTTGTAGACGCCGTACAGGCCCACGCCGTGCGTCCACTCGAAGCCGTTCCAGCCCTTGGTGTCCAGCACGCGGCCGTCGTCCAGTCGCAGCAGGAACTTGCAGTCCTTGTCTTCGATGTTGATCAGGTTGTGGATCAGGCGATCGACGGCGCCGCGGATGTCGTCGCGGTCCGCGCCCAGGTGGGCCGTGTGGTGGGCCAGCAGGGGGTGGATGCGCGACGAGTCGACGGGCTTGAGGATCTGGTTGGACATGGTGGTGTCTCTTTTCAAAGCGGCAGTTCGGCCGAAGCGAGGCCGGGAGCGCTGACGCGCAGACGCGCGGAAGTGTTGTTGTCGGCTCGGCGCATAACGGCCAGGCCGCGGCCCTCGAAGACCGCGTGCTCGGCGTCACGTGGATCATCCACGTCGGCAAGGTTGCCGTTGCCGATGCCGAGGATCTCGACAGGACCAAGCAGCGCGAAGTGCAGGCGCTGGGCGGCGTCCGGCACGCGGCGGCCTTGGGCGTCGACGACGAAGAAGGCGATCTGCTCGACGCCGTCCTTGCCGGTGGCGACGCGCTTCAGCTCAATGCGCGCAGCCGCGCCAGCCGTCTCCAGCTTGAACCCGGCGACGGGCTTGCCGTCCTTCAGCCCCACCGCCTTCAGCTCGCCGGCTTCAAACGGCAGCGTCCAGCTCAGGATGCCCTCGACGGCATCCGCCGCCTTCTGCGAGCCGATGAGCCTGCCGTTCAGCCACAGCTGCACCTCGGGCGTGTTGGCATAGGCCGAGACGACGACGGACTCGCCCACCGGCCAGTTCCAGTGCTCGGCGACCTGGGCGCGCTTTTGCTGGTCCAGCAGCGGGGTGCCCTGGCCGGATTGGGACGCGATCTGCGTGGCCGAAGCCGTCGCAGCGGCCAGGTAGACCACCGGCTTGTCGCTCCACAGGCTGGCGCGGAAGGCGCCGCGTGGCTTCATGAAGCCTGCCAGGTCAAACAAGCCGAAGTCCGCCGCGCGCAGCGGCCAGCGGCCGGCCTCGCCGAGGTAGTCGAAGCCGGTCCACAGGAACTGGGCCGCGATCCAGGGCGTGTCGCGGACTACTGCCCAAGCGCGGTAGTCGTGGCGGTTCTCGCTGCCGTAGATGACGCGCCTTGGGTACTTCGCGTGGTCGGCGGCGTAGCGGGCTTCCTGGTAGTTGTAGCCGGCCACGTCGAACAGCTCGCCAAAGCCGACCGCGTCGCTCATCTCGACCAAGGCCATCGCGGCGGTGACCGGCCGTGTCGGGTCCATGCGGCGCACCGCGTCGACGAGAGGCTTGCCCCAGCGCACGAGGTCGCTGGCTGGCGGTGCGGCGGGACGGTACTTGGCGCCCAGCACCGGGTGCGAGAACGGATCGTTGGGATAGTCGAATTCGTTGCCGACGCTCCACATGACGATGCTCGGGTGGTTGCGGTCGCGCTTCACCATGTCCTCGACGTCGCGCACGCCCCAGCGCGCGAACTCCTCGCCATAGCCTTGGCGGCCGGGTACACCGACGTTCCAGCCGTCTATCCATTTGTTCTTCGTCGGCGTGAACTCGTCGAAGGCCTCGGCCTGCACGAGCAAGCCCATGCGGTCGGCCAGGTCCAGCAGTTCGGGCGCGGGCGGGTTGTGGCTGGTGCGGATGGCGTTGACGCCGATGTCCTTCAACTGCTGCAGCCGGCGTTCCAGCACCGCCACCGGCACGGCGGCGCCCAGGCTGCCGGCGTCGTGGTGCAGGCACACGCCTTTTAGCTTGAGCGACTGATCGTTCAGCGAGAAGCCGGTGTTGGCATCGAAGCGGAAGCGGCGGATGCCGAAGGGCGTGCGGGTCTGGTCGACCAGCTTGCCTTGCACGAGCACGGTCTGGCGCAGCGTATAGAGCGCCGGCGTTTCCAGCGACCAGCGCTGGGGCTTGTCGACCGCCAGCGTTTGAGACAGCGTGCGGCTCTCACCGGCTGCGAGCTGGGCTTGGCTGTCGTGTGTCGCGGCGACGCGGCCGTCTGGCGCAATCAGCTCGGCGCGCAGCGTGAACTGGCGTGCAGTCGTTGCTGCGTTGATGAGTTCGGCCTGGGCCCTCACCTCGGCTTTGGCGGCGGTGACGTGTGGTGTCGTCACGTACGTACCCCACGGTGCGATGTGCAGTGGGTCCGTGAAGCTCAGTCGTGCATCGCGGTAGATGCCGGAACCGGTGAAGTAGCGCGAGTCGGTCTGGCGCGAGTGGTCCACGCGCACGGCCAGCACATTGGGGCTGCCGTCGGCCTTCAGATGGCGCGTCAGCTCGAACTGGAAGCTGCTGTAGCCGTAGGGTCGGCCGCCGACGAAGTGGCCGTTGATCCAGACCTGTGCGTGGTCGTAGACGCCGTCGAAGGTGACGCGCGCGACGCGGCCCTGCTGCGCGGCGTCCACCGTGAATGCACGCCGGTACCAGGCGATGCCGCCCGCTGCATAGCCGTTCCCGCTGCCGTATTCAGGGCGGAGGGGCTCGTGCTGGCTCCAGTCGTGCGGCACGCGCACGGCCTGCCAGCCACTGTCGTCGAAGGCGGGGTTCATCGCGGCGCCGGGGTCGCTCTTGCTGAAGCGCCAGCCGTTGTCCAGCGGCAGCTCCTGGCGCTGGGCGAGGGCCGAGCCGGCGAGCAGGGCGGCGGCGAGGAGGGTGAACAAGCGCTTCATCGCTGAAGATTCCGCGGTTGCGGCACGGCTTCCAGCGGCACGCCACCACGGGCGACAGCCAGCGGCACCAGGCGCACAGCCTCCAGCGCGTTGGCCGGCTGGCCATCGGTCGTGACGGCCAGCGTCAGCGTGTTGTCGCCGTTCGGGTTCAGGATGCCCGGCGGCAGCACGAAGACGCGCTGCGGCCCGACGTGGGCGATGAACTGGCCCAGGTTCCAGCCGTTGACGAAGATCAGCGCACGGTTCTCGACCTCGGAGCGCGGTTTCGTCGTGTCGCCGAAGGCCAGGCCCAGCTGCACGTCGTGGCCGGCCGGCAGGTCCAGCTTGAAGTTGGTGCGCAGCCAGTAGCTGCCTGGCGCGGGCGGCGCGGCGCTTGCCGTCGTGGCCTCCCAACCCGGCGCGGGCTTGCTCGCGTCGAAGGGCAGATACCAGCCCATGCGCTCGCCATGCAGGCCGCCGTTGTTCATGGGGCCGCGCACGAGGTCGGCAATGTCTTCGCCGCCCTTGTTGCCCTGGATCTTCCACGCGATGTGCGTGCCGAAGCGCTGGCCGCCTTTGTGGGCGAGGGACGCGGAGATGAGGCCACGCGCCTCCTTGTGCACGTCGTCGGCGAACAGGTCCCAGTTGTGCGAGTTGTTGCGCACGACGACAGCCAGCACGTGCTCGCCTGCGGGCAGGTCCTTCAGCAGCTGTTTGAAGGTGTCGGTCGTCTCGGGGAAGGGGCGGCCGGTGTCGTGTTCCTGCTGGCCGAGGAATCTCCCGTCCAGCCAGACCTGGATCATCCCGGCGCCGCCGCCGCCGAAGAACAGCTCCAGCTGCAGCGGCTTGGTGTCGGTCGTCGTGAAGCGGCCGCGGTACCAGACGTCGCCGTGGTGGAAGCCGTAGTCGCTCATCGCCAGCACGGGCTGGCCCTTGTCGGGTGCGGTGTAGACATTGGCGGCCGACACGGTGGCGTCGGTCTTGCGCCAGGCGCTGTCGTCGAAAGCTGGCGCGGCTTCGAGGGAATCGAAACGGCGGGTCCAGGCGAGCTGCGTCAGGTCGGGCAGCTTGATCGCGTCGGGGCCGGGCAGGGCGGTGCGGGTGTTGAGGCTGAAGTCCAGCGTCGAAACCGCGATGGCCTGGCCGTTGAAGTTCAGTGCGTTGATGCCGTCTGGCACCCAGGCGCGCAGCATGCTCGGTGCGGTCGTGTCGCCGCCCAGCTTCAATGTCTTGCCGTCGACCGTCGCCGTGCGCACGAGGCCCGGGCTGCGAACGAGCACGGGCTGGCCACCGGCCTGCAGGCGCCAGAACTCCTGGCCGGTCTTCTCGTCGGCGATCAGCAGCAGCAAGGGCGCGTGGCCGGCGCCGCTGATCAGCACTTCGATGAGGCCGGCGTGCTGGTAGTTCAGCCGCAGGTCGCCGCTCTTGGCATCCCAGTTCACCTGGGCCTGGCCGCGCAGCAGCTTCACGGTTGGTTCGGTGGCATAGCGCAGCACGGTCTCGCCATCGTCGCCATTGCGGCCGTAGAACAGGGCGACGTCACGCGTGCCCTGCTGCAGCTGCGCCTGCAGTTCGCTCGTGCTGTAGACGAGGTGCTGGCGCTCCAGCACGTAGGACGCGAGCAGCATCTTGGCGTCCTGCCCCGTCAGAGTCAGCTTGCCGGCCTGCGGGATCTGATAGCTGCCATCACGCGTCTGCAGCTTGAATCCAAACGACTCGGTGCCCGTCAGCACGTTGTGCTGGGCCAGCAGCACATGGCTGCCCAAAGCGCTGTTGACGTTGTGATAAAGCCTGACCTTGGCATTGCCCGGGTCCAGCACCTCACCCTTGTCCATCTGCGCCAGCACAGGCGTTGCGGCCTGCACGAAGCCGCCCATCTGCTTGAGCACCAGCGCCTTGTCGCGCATCACGCGGGCCTCGCTGATGGGCGAGCCGTAGTCGTAGCTGGTGTAGACGATGGGGCCCGGCTGCCAGCCCCAGCTGGTGCCGCCGAAGGCCATGTAGATGGAGTGGATGGTCAGCGCGTTGATGAGGCTGCTGCCGTAGAACACGCGCTGATAGCCCGGGCCCTGGCGCTGCGCCGTGCACTCGTAGGTGCCGTTGCTGCCCCAGTAGTCGAACCAGCCCGCGCCGATCTCGGCGACGAAGCCCGGCGTGCTGGGCGAGGCCTGCGAGCCGACCTTGGGAAAGTTCTTGCCGTACAGGCCCCAGTCCGGCGCCGGCGCCGGTGAGCCGGGCTTGGCGTCCACGCTGCAGACGCCGCCGGGGTAGCCGTCGAAGGCATAGAGGTCGGTCGGGCCGGGGTTGGCAAAGGGGGCGGTGGAGTTCTTGGGCGTCCAGTCCGGCAGACGCGACGCGGCGTTGTGGAAGAGGGGCACCGTGATGCCGTCGGCCCGAGCCTTGTCCGCCAGGTGCTGCATGTGGCGGACGTTCTTGGGGTTCACCGCAAACAGCTCGTTCTCGATCTGATAGGCGATGACGTTCCCGCCGCCGTTGGTGGCTTGGTGGCGGGCCAGGATGGCGTTGATCTGCGTCATCCACTCGTCGGCCGCGGCCTGGTACTCGGCCGCGTCGGTGCGCGCCTCGGCGCGCTGGCGCAGCAGCCAGCCAGGGAAGCCGCCGGCCGTCAGCTCGGCGTTCACATAGGGCCCCATGCGGGCGATGACGTAGAGGCCTTCCTCCTCGGCCATCTGGATGGCGCGCTCCATGTTGCGCACGCCGGTGAAGTCGTAGTGGCCCGGCTTGGCCGAGTGGTAGCCCCATGAGAAGTAGAAGGAGACGGCGTTCAGGCCCGACGCCTTCATCTTCTGCAGCACGTCGCGCCACAGGCTGGGCGAGGGCAGGCGGAAGGGATGGAACTCGCCGGCGAAGATCATCTCGCGACGGCCGTCGATGATCAGCGAATGGCGGTCCCAGGCGATGGACTTGGGTTTTGCTCTCGGCGCCGTGGCGCGCGCCAGCTGCGCGGTGTCCTCCGAGATGACGGTGAAGTGCCGTACCGTGCCCGACACGCCGCCCAGTTCTTTCTTGGCCGTCCAGGTCTGCAGGCCGTCGAAGCTGTCGGAATACCAGTAGCGTTTGGTCGTGTAGTCGTCGAAGTAGATGCGCCAGCCACCTTTGATCGGAACCAGTGCCTGACCTTCGGACGGGCCACCCCAGCCGGCCCAGTCGCCGGTCTTCTGGAGCGTCCACGGGCCGTCCAGCGACCGGGCCGTGGCGAGTTCGATGAACTTGGTCGTCTCGTTCTTCGTGAACGCGACATAGCGACCTTCATGCTGGATGACGAAGGTGTCGATGGTGTTGTTCTCCAGCCCCTGCATGGGCACGGGGTCCGCGAACTTCGTGAAGCCGGCGTCCAGCGCCTTCACGGTGTAGGCGCCGAACGGCCCCTGCGTGCCGGTGGTGGACAGGCTGACGACGAGCTTCAGGCTGCCGTCGCTGTCGCGGAACCATTCCGGCGCCCAGACGTTCGTCACCCCCGGGAGCTTCACGGGCACGTCGGCCACATGGGTCCAGGTCTTCAGATCGGCCGACTTGGCGATGCCGAAGGTCGGGCCTGACCAGTTGGTCGTGTAGGCCACGTAGTACAGGCCATCTGCCGCGTGGATGATGGACGGGTCGCGCAGCAAGTCCTTGGGCGGCTGGTAGACCTCGGAGCCCAGCGATGTGAACGTGACGCCGTCCGCCGATGAAAAAAGGCTGAGCTTGTCCTGCGAGGTCGCCATGAAGGCGGACATCAGGTAAGTGCGCTCGCTTTTGACGACCGGCGTTGCCGCGTGCGCCGGTGTGCTGCTGACGGCGGTGGGCGGCTGCTGGCCGGGGAGGTCCTGGGCCTGGGATGCGGCGCACAGCAGCAGCGCGACGGGGATCGACCTGAAGGCAGAGGACAGAGCAGCGTGCATAGCGGACCGGGAGTGCGGGGAGCCTGAATCAGTGTCACCTCGTTCCCTGCCGCCAAAAAATCAAGCGCTTGCGAGAAAGCGGCCATCACGAGGGCCGGCGAGAATGGCCCCCATGTTCAGTTTCTTCAAGAAGACGGCGCCGGCCCCGGCGCCTGACGCGGCCCCCGTCCTGCTGCCCGAGGGCTGGGTCACCAAGCCGGCCAGCCCGCCGCCCCCGCCCACGGCACCCGCTCCAGAGCCTGTTGCGGCCCCGGCGGTTGCCCCGGTCGCCGCCGCTCCTGCCCCTCGGCCCATGGCTCCGCTGCCCGCACCGGCGCCGGAACCCGCCGCCCCGCCGCGCCAAAGCTGGCTCGACCGCCTGCGCGCCGGCCTGCGCAAGACCGGCAGCAGCATCGCTGGCGTTTTCACTGGCACGCAGATCGACGACCAGCTTTACGAGGAGCTGGAAGAGGCCCTGCTGCTGGCCGACACCGGCGTGAAGGCGACGCAGTTCCTGCTCGACGACCTGAAGCGCCGCGTGAAGGACGCCAAGGCCAGCGACCCGCAGGCCGTGCGCGCGCTGCTGATCGACGCGCTGGCCGAGTTGCTGTCGCCGCTGGAAAAGGGCCTGGAAGTGGGCCGCCACACGCCCACCGTGATGATGGTCGTCGGCGTCAACGGCGCGGGCAAGACGACCAGCATCGGCAAGCTGACCCGCCACCTCGCCGAGGCCGATCAGAAGGTCTTGCTGGCCGCTGCCGACACCTTCCGCGCCGCGGCGCGTGAGCAGCTGGGCGTGTGGGCCGACCGCGCCAAGGTCGAGATCATCAGCCAGGAGGGCGGCGACCCGGCCGCCGTGTCCTTCGACGCGGTCAACGCCGGCCGCGCGCGCGGTGTGGATGTCGTCATCGCCGACACCGCCGGCCGCCTGCCGACGCAGATCCACCTGATGGAAGAGCTGAAGAAGATCAAGCGCGTCATCAACAAGGCCCAGGAAGGCGCGCCGCACGAGGTGCTGCTGGTGGTGGACGGCAACACCGGTCAGAACGCGCTGACCCAGGTCAAGGCCTTCGATGAGGCGCTGGGCCTGACCGGGCTGATCGTCACCAAGCTCGACGGCACCGCCAAGGGCGGCGTGCTCGCGGCCATCGCGCGCGAGCGGCCGATACCGGTCTATTTCATCGGCGTCGGCGAGAAGCTGGAAGACCTCGAAACCTTCAGCGCCCGCGAGTTCGCAAGGGCGTTGCTGGAGTGACCCTCGCGGGCCGAGCGCCGGGCCGCTCCCAAGCCGGCCCGCCGTAGGCGATGTGCTTGCCGGTAAACCCGGCAAGCATCGCCGTCCCCTCGGGGGACCGACCAAGGTAATCCTTGGGCGAGGGGCTTCAATGCGCGTGCGGCGTATCGGCGTAGTAGCCGGCGCCACGTGGCTTCGGGAACAGCGTGCCTCGCAGCCGCTCGCCATCCTCACCGCGCCAATCGCGGTCCCACTGCGTGACGGTCAGCTCCGTCGCTGCCAGCACCCGCAGCAGCCGCTCACGTTTGCGCGCCTGGCGGGGCTGCTCGTCGGCCACAGGCATGACAACGACCGAGCGCACATAGCCATGTTCGTCGCACAGCGCAAAGTCGGCCGTCAGGAGGCCGGTCCGCGACAGCCACTCACGGTAGGAATACTGCCGCGGCACGCGCACCAGCTTGTGCAGGGGCACATGGGCAAGCAGGAAGCCTTTGGGATGCTCCAGTGCCAGGGCTTGTGCCAGGCATTTGTGGGCGTGGCGCTCCGTGCTCGCCAGCACCCGCGTGGGGGTGGGCGGCCAGTGCATCACGGTGTCTCCGGCATCGTTCGGGCGCACGCCGTCTTGCTTCTTCAGGCGGCTCAGCCAGGCGCCCACGGCGCTGGGAAGGTGGAGGTTCAGCATGGAGCGCGACGGTAGCCGCCGGGCCGCGCCTTGACCATGCGCGGCGGTCCTTCAACCTGGGGGTCAGGTGTTTCCACTTGTGTCCCCCGGGGCGTTCAGGCCGTCACATGCCGGGCAAACCCTTCATGCCGCCCATGCGCTTCATCATCTTCATGAGGCCGCCACCCTTCATCTTCTTCATCATCTGCCGCATCTGGTCGAACTGATTCAGCAGGCGGTTGACGTCCTGGATCTGCACGCCGGCACCGGTGGCGATGCGGCGCTTGCGGCTGGCCTTGCTCTTGCCGTCCATCAGCAGCGCCGGGTGCGAGCGCTCCTTGGCGCTCATCGAGCGCAGGATGCCTTCCATGCGCTTCATGTCGCGCTCGGCACGGTCCATGTCGGCCTGGCCGGGCTGCTTGTTGCCCATCATGTTCTGCGGCAGCTTGTCCATCAGGCCGCCAAGGCCGCCCATCTTCTTCATCTGCGCAATCTGCTGCAGGAAGTCGTTCAGGTCGAAGCCGCTGCCGCTCTTGAGCTTGTCGGCCATGGCCTGGGCGCCGGCCATGTCGATGTTCTGCGTGACCTGCTCGACGAGGGCCACGATGTCGCCCATGCCGAGCACGCGGCCGGCGTGGCGCTCGGCGTCGAAGACCTCCAGCCCGTCGATCTTTTCTGACACGCCGGCGAACTTGATCGGCGCGCCAGTGATCTGTCGCACCGACAGCGCGGCGCCGCCACGCGAGTCGCCATCGAGCTTGGTCAGCACGATACCGGTCAGCGGCAAGGCCTCCTTGAAGGCCTTGGCCGTGTTGATCGCGTCCTGGCCCTGCATCGCGTCGACGACGAACAGTGTCTCGACCGGGTTCAGCACCGCGTGCAGGTCCTTGATCTCGGCCATCAGCGCTTCGTCGATGGCCAGGCGCCCGGCTGTGTCGACCAGCAGCACGTCGATGTAGTGGCGCTTGGCGTAGTCCAGCGCCGCCAGCGCGATGTCACGGGGCTTCTGGTCGGGCGTGGACTCGAACCACTCGGCGCCGGCCTGCTTGGTCACCGTCTTCAGCTGCTCGATGGCGGCCGGGCGGTAGACGTCGGCGCTGACCGTCAGCACCTTCTTCTTGCGCTTCTCGATCAGGTGCTTGGCCAGCTTGGCGGTCGTCGTCGTCTTGCCGGCGCCCTGCAGGCCGGCCATCAGGATGACGGCGGGCGGCTGGGCGGCGAGGTTGATGTCGGCCACGCCTTCGCCCATGGTCGCGGCGAGTTCCTTGTGGACGACCGAGACCAGCACCTGGCCCGGGTTCAGCGAGCCGACCACCTCCTGGCCAAGTGCCTTCTCCTTCACGCGGGCGATGAAGTCGCGCACCACGGGCAGGGCCACGTCGGCTTCGAGCAAGGCCATGCGCACCTCGCGCAACATGTCCTGCACATTGCTCTCGGTGATGCGGGCCTGGCCGCGCATCGTCTTGACGAGGCGGCTCAGGCGGTCGGTGAGGTTGGAAGCCATTGTTGGGGAGGGTGGAACCGGCAGAACGCGCGACACCCAAAAGTACACTGCAGCCATGAGTTTATCGCCCGCTCCCCTGGGAGACGCCGCCGTGACCGGAGCCGTCGAGCCTGGCCTGACTCTGGCCATCGCCAGCGGCCTGGCCTTGCTGGGCTATGTCTGGGTCGGATTGCTGCGCGCCCACCGCAGCGAGGGCGACGCGGTCGTGCGCCGCCCGCTGCGCTCGGTGCCGCCCATGGCGCTGGCCTGGACGGCGCAATTCGCTGCCCTGTTTATCGACATCAGCGGCTACGGCCTGGTCACACCCGGCGCGCGCTTCGGTTTCGCGCCGGCACTGTCGATGACGACCTGGCTGGTGCTGACCGTCTATCTGATCGAGAGCCGCTTCCTGCCGCTGCACAGCGTGCGGCGCGTGCTGGCCTGGCTGGCCGCGGCGGCTGTATTGCTCGCCTGGGTCTTCCCCGGCGAGAGCCGGCCGCTGGCGGCCTCGCCCTGGGCGCCGCTGCACTGGGTGCTGGGTCTGGCGTCCTACGGGCTCTTCGGCGTCGCCGTGCTGCATGCGGCGCTGATGAACCGCGCCGAGACGCGGCTGCGCCAGAAGCAGGCCACGCCCGGCGGCCTGCCGTTGCTGCAGCTGGAGAGGCTGACCTTCCAGTTCGTGGCCGCGGGCGTGGGCGTGCTGTCGCTGGCCATCTTCCTGGGCTGGTGGTTCACGCCGACCTGGCGCTGGGACCACAAGAATCTGCTGGCCGTGCTGGGCTGGCTGGTGCTGACCGGCCTGCTCGTGGGTCGGCGCATCTATGGCTGGCGCGGCCGGCGCGCAACGCGCTGGCTTTACTCGGGCGCGGCCTTGCTGCTGCTGTCCTATGCCGGCTCTCGCTTTGTGCTGGAGGTCATCCTGCAGCGGTCGATCAACGGGGGCGGGGCTTGAAGTATTTGCTGCTGCTGGTGCTGCTGGCCGGGCTGTTCTTCGTGCTCGGGTTCAGACGCGCCAAGCCGCGTGAGCCCGAGTTGCGCTCGCCGGCACCACCCGTGCAACCCCAGGCCATGCTGCGCTGCGCGGAGTGCGGCATGCACCTGCCGGCGGACGAGACGCTGCCCGGCAAGGGCGGCGTGTTTTGCAGCGCAGCGCATCGGGCCAGCTTCGAGGCCCGGCAGGGCCAGGCTTGAGCGTGAGCGGTCCGAGCGGCCTGAGCGGCGAGGGCAGCTGGTTCGTCGACTCCCCGCCGTCCGAGCCGGCCGAGAGCAGCGCCAGCTTCGAACGCCTGTACCGCGCCTTCCTCGCCGCGCGCGCGGCGCTGGGCCTGGCGCTGATTGCGGCCCAGCTGATCGCCGCAGCCCTGTCGACGCCGCCAGCACGCTCCACACTGGGCTTGAGCGCCTCCTACGCCGTGGCCGCGGTGGCGCTGTGGTTGCTGCCTCAGTTGCGCCGTGGTGCGTCGGCGCGCAGCCTGGCGCGCATCAGCAGCCCGCACTGGTGGAGCGCGATCGGCGTGGATCTGATCCTGTTCGGCGTGCTTCACGCGCTGGATCCGAGTGGGGTGAACTACGGCGCCCTCTTCGTCATGCCGGTGCTGATGTCGGCCGTGCTGTGCCCGCGTCTGCTGGCGCTGGCAACGGCTGCGATGGCGACGCTGGGCCTGCTGGGCGCGGCGGCCTGGTCGCTGCTGGCCGGCCTGGACGTCGGCCTGAAGACGACGCAGGCCGGCCTGGTGGGCAGCGGCCTGTTCGCGGTCAGCCTGCTGGCCGGCGAGCTGAGCGCGCGTTTGGCTCGCGAAGAGAAAGCGGCGCGCGGCAGCCTGGCGCTGGCCCGCCAGCAGGAGCTGCTGAACCGCCTCGTCATCGACGAGATGCAGGAGGGCGTGCTCGTCGTCGACCGGCGCGGCCGCGTGCGGGCGATGAACCCGGCGTCGCGCGCGCTGCTCGGTGCGGCCAGCGGCGAGCTGAGCTGGCAGCTGCGCGGTCGGGCCGACTGGCAGCCGCTGGTGCTGGCGCTGGAGGGTGCTTATGCGGGCGGCGCCGGGGGCGTGGGCGCCGAGGTCGACGTGGCGCTGCCGTTGGCCAGCGGCGCGAGCCGCAGCCTGCGCCTGCGGCTGCGCTTCACGCGTCAGCGCGAAGGCAGCGAGGAGCTGTGCGTGCTGTTCGTGGAGGACAACCGTGAGCTGCTGGCCCGCACCCGCCAGGAGAAGCTGGCCGCGATGGGCCGGGTGTCGGCCGGCATCGCGCACGAGATCCGCAATCCGTTGGCGGCCATCGCCCAGGCCAATGCGCTGCTGGCCGAGGACGTCAGCGGCACGCGAGCCGAGCAGCTGACGAGGATGGTGGCTTCCAATGTGCAGCGGCTCAAGCGCCTGGTCGATGACGTGAGCGAGCTGGCGCCGGGCGTGCAGCCCGACACCCAGGTGCTGGATGTCAGCGCCCTGGTCCGGGAGACCTGCGAGGACTGGGCCCTGGTCAACGGCGTCGCACCGGGCGAGCAGAGTCGCTTCCAGCTGCAGATCGCGGCACCTGGCCTGGCGGGCCTCTTCGACGCCGAGCATCTGCGCCGTGTCCTCGTCAACCTGCTGGACAACGCGCATCGCCACGCCGACCCGGGCGCCGGTGCGATCCTGGTCGCGCTGGACCGGCACGGCGACGCGCTGGACCTGGTGGTGCGCAGCGCCGGCCCGCCGGTGCCGCCGGAGATCGAGCGCCATCTGTTCGAGCCCTTCTTTTCGACGCGCAGCCGCGGTTCGGGCCTGGGCCTCTATATTTGCCGTGAGCTGTGCGAGCGCCACGGCGCCAGCATCGATTACCGCCGCTCACCCGACGCGGCCGCCAACGACTTCAGCGTTCGACTGCGCACACCCGAATCCGCATGACTCCTGCCACGCCCCCGCGACTGCTGGTCGTCGACGACGAGCCCGATCTGCGCACGCTCTACGAGCTGACGCTGCTGCGCGAGGGCTATGAGATCGACAGCGCCGGCTCCGTCGCCGAGGCGCTTGAGCATTTGCAGGCCGGCGCCTACAGCGCCGTCATCACCGACATGAGGCTGCCCGACGGCTCGGGCCTGTCGCTGCTGCGCTGGCTGGAGCAGGCTGGCAGGCCGGAGAAGGCCATCGTCATCACCGCTTTTGGCTCGGCCGAGAACGCCGTCGAGGCGCTGAAGGCTGGCGCCTTCGACTACCTCACCAAGCCGGTGGACCTGCGCCAGTTCCGCCTCGTCGTCGGCTCGGCGCTGGGGCGGCAACCCGCGGCGCGGGTGGCCGAGCCGATGCCGGTCGCCCAGGCCGAAGAGGCGGTGGCGCCTGCGACGGCGCTGCGCCTCGTTGGTGAGTCGCCGGCCATCCGCGCGGTGCGCTCGCTGATCGACAAGGTGGCGCGCAGCATGGCGCCGGTGCTGGTGCAGGGTGAGTCGGGCACGGGCAAGGAGCTGGTCGCACGCGCCATCCACGACCACGGCACGCGTGTCGAGGCTCGCTTCGTCGCCGTCAATTGCGGCGCCATTCCCGAGAACCTGCTGGAGGCCGAGTTCTTCGGCTACCGCAAGGGCGCCTTCACCGGCGCCAACGAGGACCGCGAAGGCTTCTTCCAGGCGGCCGACGGCGGCACGCTGTTCCTGGACGAGATCGGCGACCTGCCGCTGGCCATGCAGAGCAAGCTGCTGCGGGTCATCCAGGAACGCTCGGTGCGGCCGGTCGGTGCCACGGCCGAGACGCCGGTCAACGTGCGCATCCTCAGCGCGACGCACAAGGATCTGGGCGCCGAGGTGGCAGGCGGGCGCTTCCGCCAGGACTTGTTCTACCGCCTCAACGTCATCCAGATCCGCGTGCCGCCGCTGCGCGAGCGGCTGGAAGACCTGGGCTTGATCAGCACCCGTGTGCTGGTGCGCATCGCGCAGGACGCTGGCGTGTCACCCGCGCCGCGGCTGACGCAGCGGGCATTGCAGACCTTGTCGCGCTATGCCTTCCCGGGCAATGTGCGCGAGTTGGAGAACCTGCTGCACCGTGCGCTGGCCCTTGCCGGCGGCGAGTGGATAGACGCCGACGACCTGGGTCTGCCTGACACCCTGCTTGACGAGGGCCGCAGCGAGTCGCAGTTTGCCGCGCTGCAGCCGCCCTTGGCCGGTGGGCCGGTGGCCGAGGCGCTGTCGCTGCCGGAGCAATTGCCCAGCGACCTGGCGCGCTACCTCGACGAGGTCGAGCGCGCCATCCTGCTGCGGGCGCTGGAGCAGCACCGCTTCAATCGCACGGCTGCGGCGGCCAGCCTGGGCTTGTCGCTGCGCCAGATCCGCTACCGCATGGCGCGGTTGGCGATCTCGGCGGGTGACAGTTGAACGAAAAGCCCCCTCGGGATTTGCCCTGCTTGAATACGCAGCAAGGCTGTTGTTCGCCTGCCCAGATGCAGCATCGGCGCGGCCTGGCGACCTGATTCGGCCCTGCAGCCCAATGCTGATGCGGGTCATCCGCCCCGAGGCCCGATCTGATCGGGCAAAGGCGCGTGCCGGGCGTTTTTCCAGTGAAGCTGCGGCCAGGGTTTGACACTAGCGGTAGTGCTTGAGGAGCCTGCGGGCCATAGATATAGTGTCCCTTCGTGATATCCTGCTGAGCCAGTCGACCCCATGACCATCCCCTCGGAATCGCTGTTTGCAGTGGCTTGGCCACCGCAGCAATGCAACCGGGGACCAAGCCGAAACACTGGCCTGGCATTGGACCGGCAGGGACGAACTACACCCACTGAAGCAACGCACGATGCGCTGGCTCGGGCCCAGATTTCCCGGGTTGCTGCCGCGCATTTGCCCGTCATTTTTCGATAAAGGATTCCCTCATGCTGCATGAAGCCGCCTCGGGTCAGGCCCAAGCCATTCCCGCTGCACCAGTCGCGTTTGGATCCGACGCGTCCGCCCCCGGTGCCCCGACGCTGACGACTTACCAGGCCTACCAGATCATTCGCCGCAACGGCGCCGTGGTCTCGTTCGAGCCGAGCAAGATTGCCGTCGCGCTGATGAAGGCCTTCCTGGCCGTGCATGGCACGACCGGTGCGGCCTCGGCCAGCGTGCGTGAGACGGTGGAGCAGCTGACCCAGAACGTCGTGCGCGCGCTGCTGCGTTCGCGTCCGAGCGGCGGCACCTTCCACATCGAAGACGTGCAGGACCAGGTCGAACTGGGCCTGATGCGCAGCAGCAACCACGAAGTCGCGCGCGCCTACGTGCTGTACCGCGAGCGGCGTGCGCAGGAGCGCGCCGCGCAGGGCGAGGCCACGCGTGCGGCCGAGCCTGTGGTGATGGTGCTGGACCGCGGCGAGCGCCGCCCGCTGGACCTGGGCGCGCTCAAGGGCCTGATCGCGTCGGCCTGCGAGAACCTCGGCGCCGACGTGAAGGCTGATCCCGTGCTGGCCGAGACCCAGCGCAACCTGTACGACGGCGTCGCCATCGACGAGGTCTACAAGGCGGCCATCTTGGCCGCGCGCACGCTGATCGAGAAGGACCCCGGCTACAGCCGGGCCACCGCACGCCTGCTGCTGCACACGATCCGCCGCGAGATCCTCGGCGGCGAGGTGCTGCAGGGCGAAATGACGCAGCGCTATGCCGAGTACTTCCCGGGCTACATCAAGAAGGGCATCAAAGCCGAGCTGCTGGACGAGAAGCTGGGTCAGTACGACCTGGCCAAGCTCGGCGCCGCGCTGAAGGCCGAGCGCGACCTGCAGTTCGACTACCTCGGCCTGCAGACGCTGTACGACCGCTACTTCCTGCACATCGAAGACGAGCGCATCGAGATGCCGCAGGCCTTCTTCATGCGCGTGGCCATGGGCCTGGCGCTGGGCGAGATCGACCGCGAAGCCCGCGCCATCGAGTTCTACGAAGTGCTGTCGAGCTTCGACTTCATGTCCAGCACGCCGACGCTGTTCAACGCCGGCACGCGCCGCTCGCAGCTGTCGAGCTGCTACCTGACCACCGTCAGCGATGACCTCGACGGCATCTACGAGGCGCTGAAGGAAAACGCGCTGCTGAGCAAGTTCGCCGGCGGCCTGGGCAACGACTGGACTCCGGTGCGCGCGCTTGGGAGCCACATCAAGGGCACCAACGGCAAGAGCCAAGGCGTGGTGCCCTTCCTGAAGGTCGTCAACGACACGGCCGTGGCAGTGAACCAGGGCGGCAAGCGCAAGGGCGCCGTCTGCGCCTATCTGGAAACCTGGCACCTGGACATCGAAGAGTTCCTGGACCTGCGCAAGAACACCGGCGACGATCGCCGCCGCACGCACGACATGAACACGGCGAACTGGATTCCCGACCTGTTCATGCGCCGCGTCATCGAGGGCGGCGACTGGACGCTGTTCAGCCCGTCCACCTGCCCGGACCTGCACGATCTGTTCGGCAAGCCTTTCGAAGTGGCTTACACGGCCTATGAAGCCAAGGCCGACCGCGGCGAGATCAAGCTCTTCAAGCGCATGCCCGCCAAGGACCTGTGGCGCAAGATGCTGTCGATGCTGTTCGAGACGGGCCACCCCTGGATCACGTTCAAGGACGCCTGCAATGTGCGCAGCCCGCAGCAGCATGTCGGCGTCGTGCACTCCAGCAACCTGTGCACCGAGATCACGCTGAACACCAACGACAGCGAGATCGCCGTCTGCAACCTGGGCTCGGTCAACCTGGCCCAGCACATCAAGGACGGTCAGATCGACCAGGCCAAGCTGAAGAAGACGACGCGCACGGCGATGCGCATGCTCGACAACGTCATCGACATCAACTACTACGCCGTCAAGAAGGCGCGTGACTCCAATCTGCGCCACCGCCCGGTGGGCCTGGGGATCATGGGCTTTCAGGACGCGCTGTATCAGCTGCGCACGCCCTACGCCAGCCAAGCCGCCGTCGAGTTCGCCGACCGCTCGATGGAAGCCGTCTGCTACCACGCCTACTGGGCGTCGACCGAACTGGCCGAAGAGCGCGGCCGCTACTCGTCCTACAAGGGCTCGCTGTGGGACCGCGGCATCCTGCCGATCGACTCGCTGGACCTGTTGGCCGACGCGCGCGGTGGCTACGTCGACGTGGACCGTTCGACCTCGATGGACTGGGACGCGCTGCGCAGCCGCATCGCTACCTACGGCATGCGCAACAGCAACTGCGTCGCCATCGCGCCGACCGCGACCATCTCCAACATCATCGGCGTGGACGCGTCCATCGAGCCCTGCTTCGGCAACCTGTCGGTCAAGTCCAACCTGTCGGGCGAGTTCACCGTCATCAACGAGTCCCTCGTGCGTGACCTGAAGGCACTGGGCCTGTGGGACGACGTGATGGTCATGGACCTCAAGCACTTCGACGGTTCGCTGCGCCGCATCGACCGCGTGCCGGAAGAGATCAAGGCGCTGTACGCCACCGCCTTCGAAGTCGACACCGTGTGGCTGATCGAAGCCGGCGCGCGCCGCCAGAAGTGGATCGACCAGGCGCAGAGCCTGAACATCTACATGGCCGGCGCATCGGGCAAGAAGCTCGACGAGACCTACAAGCTGGCCTGGCAGCGCGGCCTGAAGACGACCTACTACCTGCGCACCACCAGCGCGACGCAGGCCGAGAAGAGCACGGTCACGCGCTCGGGTCAGCTCAACTCGGTGTCGAACAGCGCGGCGCCGGTGATGGTTGCACCGGCCGCACCGGTCGCTGCCGTCGAGCCCGAACTTCCGGCGACGGACATGAAGTTCTGCTCGATCGACAACCCCGATTGCGAGGCTTGCCAATAAATGAGGCAGGGGTCCGCACTTGTATAGACAAGTGCGGGCCTCGTGTTTCGATGCCCTCGCGCAACAAACATTGCGCGATAGATGCAAATAGCTGTAGCCAGACCTTGTTGATTTGCACAAGCGCTGCCGATAATTCGAAGTGATAGGAAAGACACCATGCTGGATTGGGACGAAGACCTGAAGTCCACTGATACCCACGCCGCGAAACCTCTCGCGGTCACGCCTTCGGCGACGCTGTCGCGCGAAGCTGCCAGCGTCTCGATCCCCGCTCCCCAGCTGTCCGGCGAACCCGTCACCGCACGCCGCGTGAAGGCTGCCGACAAGCGCATCATCAACGGCCAGACGGATGTGAATCAGCTGGTGCCGTTCAAGTACAAGTGGGCTTGGGAAAAGTACCTCGCCACCTGCGCCAACCACTGGATGCCGCAGGAAGTGAACATGAGCCGCGACATCGCGCTCTGGAAGGACCCCAACGGCCTGACCGAAGACGAGCGCCGCATCATCAAGCGCAACCTCGGCTTCTTCGTCACTGCTGACTCGCTGGCCGCCAACAACATCGTGCTGGGTACCTACCGCCACATCACGGCGCCCGAGGCGCGCCAGTTCCTGCTGCGCCAAGCCTTCGAAGAGGCGATCCACACGCACGCCTACCAGTACATCGTGGAGTCGCTCGGTCTCGACGAAAGCGAGATCTTCAACGCCTACAACGAAGTCCAGTCCATCCGCGACAAGGACGAGTTCCTGATCCCCTTCATCGGCGCGATCATGGACCCGCACTTCCACACCGGCACGCCCCAGAACGACCAGACGCTGCTGAAGAGCCTGATCGTTTTCGCCTGCCTGATGGAAGGCCTGTTCTTCTACGTCGGCTTCACGCAGATCCTGGCCATGGGTCGCCAGAACAAGATGACGGGCGCTGCCGAGCAGTACCAGTACATCCTGCGCGACGAGTCCATGCACTGCAACTTCGGCATCGACCTGATCAACCAGATCAAGCTTGAGAACCCGCACCTGTGGACGGCCGAGTTCAAGGCTGAGATCAAGGCGCTGTTCCTGAAGGCCGTCGAGCTGGAATACCGCTACGCCGAGGACACCATGCCGCGTGGCGTGCTGGGCCTCAACGCCTCGATGTTCAAGGGCTATCTGCGCTTCATCGCGAACCGCCGTGCGGTGCAGATCGGCCTCGAAGCCCTGTTCCCGAACGAAGAAAACCCCTTCCCCTGGATGAGCGAAATGATCGACTTGAAGAAGGAACGCAACTTCTTCGAGACCCGCGTCATCGAGTACCAGTCGGGCGGGGCATTGAGCTGGGACTGACCTCCCAGCCATCACAAGATCAAGACCTGGCCAATGCAGTCACCGAGCGAAACCCGCATCAACACGCTAGACGTGGCGGGGCTGCATGGCGATCCCATTCACCGTATCGAGGCGCTCCTCCTGGGCGACTCTCGGGCGGTGAATAGCCGTATCTGGGCGGACCGGTCCGCACAGAACGGTGACTTTTCCACTTGATCAAGGAGAAAACCATGGCAACTGCAAAGACTCCGGCTAAGGCCGCACCGAAGAAGGCCGCTCCGGCCAAGAAGGCCGCTGCTCCGGCGAAGAAGGCCGCTCCGGCCAAGAAGGCTGCTGCTCCGGCGAAGAAGGCCGCTCCGGCCAAGAAGGCTGCTGCTCCGGCGAAGAAGGCCGCTCCGGCCAAGAAGGCTGCTGCTCCGGCGAAGAAGGCCGCTCCGGCCAAGAAGGCTGCTGCTCCGGCGAAGAAGGCCGCTCCGGCCAAGAAGGCTGCACCCGCCAAGAAGGCCGCTCCGGCCAAGAAGGCTGCTGCACCCAAGAAGGCCGCTGCCAAGCCTGCCGCCAAGAAGGCCGCTGCGCCCAAGAAGGCTGCTGCTCCGAAGAAGGCCGCTGCACCGAAGAAGGTTGCTGCCAAGCCCGCTGCGAAGCCTGCTGCCAAGCCCGCCGCCAAGAAGGCTGCTGCTCCGAAGAAGGCTGCCGCTGCCAAGCCTGCCGCGGCGGCCAAGCCCGCTGCTGCTGCCGCAGCTGCCCCGGCTGCCAAGACGGCGCTGAGCCCGCAAGCTGCCTGGCCCTTCCCGACCGGCAACAAGCCCTAATCAGGCGATCTGCTGACTCGCTGACCGGGTGGTTCGCCACCCGGTTCGTGAACCCAGCCAACCCGGCCCGAGTTTCTCGGCGCCGGGTTTTTTTGTGCCCTCGCCCAGCCTGGCCGCGCCGAACGCGGGCCAGCCTGGTCGGCCTTGCAGGCCGCGCAGCCGACAGAGCGGCTGCTCTTCGGCTGGCACGACAAGTCCACTGGACTTGCCGTGTCCGGCCTCAGCCCCCTAGGGGACGGCGATGCTTGCAGGATTGACCGGCAAGCACATCGCCATGGCGGGCTGGCTTGGGCGCGGCTCGGCGCTCGGACCGTGACGCGCCCCGGCTGACCGCCTGCGGCACGCGTCAAGGGTAGAAGATGTTGACGCTGTAGCCGCTGACGCGCTGGCCGCCGGTGCTGAAGACCAGACTCAGTGATTGCTCTGACTCGGCATTGACCTGCGTGAGCGCCGGATTCATCGCCTCCGGGCCGAGCACGCGGCGCGCCATCGGCGCACCGTTGGCGTCGGTCAGGCTGAGCTCGACGGACGGCGCCGCCACATCCACGCCGGTCTTGTTGCGCAGCGCCAGGTTGAGCTTGTAGCTGCCGCTGCCGATGGGGTTCAGCGACGTGGCGTCGATGCTCAAGGCCTCGATGCGTTTCCAGGGCTTGATCTCGCAGCCGGCGACGCTGCACAGCGCCGTGAGTGAATCGCGCAGCGGCGGGTGCAGGGCCGCGATCGCATTGCAGAAGTGCAGCAGCACCTGCAGCGTCAGCAGCACGGCCAGCAGCAGCGTGACAACCGCGAGCGCCAGTCGGACGCCAGGCCGACTCCAGCGCGCGCTGCTCTCGGCGCGGCGCATGAATTCGGGGACCACCGGGGCCATGCCTGCGAGCGCAGGCTCGGTGGCCATGACGGCGCTCGGCTCAGGCGCGGGCACGGGCGGCAGAGGCGCGGCGGCGCTGTCTTCGTCCACCCAGCGCGGCTCATGCCTGGCGATGTCGGACGAGGGCCAGCCGGTCGGCAAAGCGTCGATGCGAGGCTCCGGATCGGGCGGCGGCATCCACGGTTGAGGCGGCTCAAAGACCGGGGCCGCTGGTGGCGCGGGTGCAGGAGGGGGCGGTGGCGGCAGCGGCTCGGGTGCAGCCACCGGCGCGAATTGAGTGGGCCATGGCGGCGGCGCGTCGCGCTCGATATCGAACAGCAGTTCGCGGGCGTCGAAGATCTCGGCGCAACGGCCGCAGCGCACCCAGCCGTCTGAGACGCGCAGCTGATCCTCGACGATCCGGAAGATCGTGCCGCAAGCGGTGCAGCGCGTCGCGAGGCTCACGGGTGCACCCTGCGCGCTGCGCGCCGTCCCGCCAGGCGGGAATGGGCACCTTCGGGAGGCCGTGCGGTGTTCATGCGGTGCGCTTGGCCGTCATCAGGATCCAGCCGTCCTCTTCATCGCTGACTTCGAGGGCCAGCCAAGGCGCGTAGGCAGCCTTGAGCTCGTCCGTCTGGCGGCTCAGGATGCCGGCAAGAATGAGGTTGCCGCCCGCCGCCACGTGGGCGCACAGCAGCGGCGCGAGCAGCTTCAGCGGCATGGCCAGGATGTTGGCGATGACCAGCGGGTACTCGCCCCGGGCCAGTTCGGGCATGCCTGTATTCAGCGTGACGCCGTTGGCCGCCGCGTTGTCGCGCGACGAGATGATGGCCGCTGGGTCGATGTCGACCGCGTCGATGCTCTTGGCGCCGTGCAGCGCCGCCCCGATGGCAAGGATGCCGGAGCCACAACCATAGTCCAGCACGCGGGGCCAAGCCTGGTGGCGAGTTGCGATCCAGCGCAGGCACATGCGCGTCGTTGGATGCGTGCCGGTGCCGAAGGCCAGGCCCGGATCGAGGCGCATGACGCGCTGCGCCTGCGGCGGCGCCTCGTGCCAGCTTGGCACGATCCAGAACTCGGGCGTGATCTCGACCGGCGCGAACTGGCTTTGCGTGAGGCGCACCCAGTCCTGCTCGGGCACGGCCTGGATGGCCTGCACATGCACGTCGGCGGCCCAGTCCTGGGCCAGGATCAGCGTCGCCGCCTCGGTGGCTTGCGGCTCGGAGGGGAAGAGGGCCTTGACGACGGAGCGCTCCCAGCCGGCGGCCGGTGCGGGCATGCCGGGCTCGCCGAACAGGGCGTGTTCTGCGTCGGTGTCGGCATCTGCGTCCTCGACGGACACCGCGAGCGCATCGATCTCCATCAGCGCATCGCTGACGATCTCGACGTCCGCCTCGCGGCAGACCAGGGCCAGCTCGAAAAGATTGCTCATCGGGGCATCAGCGCTTATGAGCCGCCATCCAGCCTTCCAGGTAATGGATGCTGGTGCCGCCTTCGATGAACTTGGCGTCCGCCATCAACTCGCGGTGCAGCGGGATGTTGGTCTGGATGCCTTCGACGACCGTTTCGCTGAGCGCGATGCGCATGCGGGCCAGCGCCTGCTCGCGCGTGTCGCCGTGGCAGATGATCTTGCCGATCATGGAGTCATAGTTCGGCGGCACGAAGTAGTTCGTGTAGGCATGCGAGTCCACGCGCACGCCGGGGCCGCCCGGGGCGTGCCACATGGTGATGCGGCCGGGCGAGGGCACGAACTTCACCGGGTCTTCCGCGTTGATGCGGCACTCGATGGCGTGGCCGCGCATCTCGATCTGGCGCTGCGTGAAGGGCAGCTTCTCGCCGGCGGCGATCTTGATCTGCTGCTGCACGATGTCGATGCCGGTGACCATCTCGGTGACCGGGTGCTCGACCTGCACGCGCGTGTTCATCTCGATGAAGTAGAACTCGCCGTTCTCGTAGAGGAACTCGAAGGTGCCAGCGCCGCGGTAGCCCATCTTCTTGCAGGCAGCGGCGCAGCGGTCGCCCACCTTCTCGATGACGCGACGCGGGATGCCTGGCGCCGGCGCTTCCTCGATGATCTTCTGGTGGCGGCGCTGCATGGAGCAGTCGCGTTCGCCCAGCCAGACGGCATTCTTGAAGGTGTCCGCGAGGATCTGGATCTCCACATGGCGTGGGTTCTCCAGGAACTTCTCCATGTAGACCTCGGGGTTGCCGAAGGCCGCACCCGCTTCGGCGCGCGTCGTCTGCACCGCGTGCACCAGGGCCGCCTCGGTGTGCACCACGCGCATGCCGCGCCCGCCGCCGCCGCCGGCCGCCTTGATGATGACCGGGTAGCCCACCGAGCGGGCGATGCGGATGATTTCCTTCGGGTCCTCGGGCAGCGCGCCCTCGGAGCCGGGCACGCAGGGCACGCCGGCGCGGATCATGGCCTGCTTGGCCGAGACCTTGTCGCCCATCAGGCGAATGGACTCGGGCGTGGGGCCGATGAAGGTGAAGCCGCTGCGCTCGACGCGCTCGGCGAAGTCGGCGTTCTCGCTCAGGAAGCCGTAGCCGGGGTGGATGGCTTCGGCGTCGGTCACCTCGGCCGTCGCGATGATGGCCGGCATGCTGAGGTAGCTCTGGGCCGACGGCGCAGGGCCGATGCAGACGGCCTCGTCGGCCAGGCGCACGTACTTGGCGTCGCGGTCGGCCTCGGAGTAGACGACGACGGACTTGATGCCCAGCTCACGGCACGCTCGTTGAATCCGGAGAGCGATCTCGCCCCGGTTGGCGATGAGGACCTTCTTGAACATCAGAAGTCCTTACTCAATCACGAACAGCGGTTGTCCGAATTCGACGGCCTGGCCGTTCTCGCACATGACCTTGGTGATCGTGCCCGTCTTGTCGGCCTCGATCTCATTCATGATCTTCATCGCTTCGATGATGCAGATGGCCTCGCCTTCCTTGACCTGCTGGCCCAGTTCCGCAAACGGCTTGGCGTTGGGACTGGACGCGCGATAGAAGGTGCCGACCATCGGTGACTTGACGATGTGGCCGGTTTCCACGGGTGCGGCAGGAGCTGCAGCGGCCACGGGTGCAGCGCTCTGTGCCGGCGCAGCGGCGACCGGCGCAGCGGCGTAGACGGGCTGCATGGCCACGGGCGCGGACGGGTCGGCCTTGACGATGCGGACCTTGCCATCGGCCTCGGTGATTTCCAGCTCGGAAATATTGGATTCCGAAACCAGGTCGATCAGGGTTTTGAGCTTGCGAAGGTCCATCTTGGCTCCAGGCGATGTTGTTGTTGTGGAGGGAAGAGAAAAGACGGCGCGCGACCCGAGGGTCAGGCGCCGGCTTCCAACGATTCGAGTGCGTGGCGCAGCGCGAGGCGGTAGCCGTTCGCGCCGAGGCCGCAGATCACACCCACCGCCAGCTCGCTCACATGGCTGTGATGGCGGAAGGCCTCGCGGCGGTGGATGTTGGACAGGTGAACTTCGATGAAGGGCAGTGCCACGGCCGCCAGCGCGTCGCGGATGGCGACGCTGGTGTGGGTGTAGGCGGCCGGATTGATGATGATGAAGCGCGTGCCGTCGGTGCGCGCGGCCTGGATGCGGTCTACCAGGGCGCCTTCGTGGTTGCTTTGGAAGCTGCTCAGGGTAGCGCCGGCATCAGTGGCGATCACGCCCAGTTCGGCGTCGATCTGCGCCAGGGTCTGCGCGCCGTAAACCTCGGGCTCGCGGGTGCCGAGCAGGTTGAGGTTGGGGCCATGCAGGACGAGGACTTGCATCAAACATGGGCCGGCGCTGACAACCCGAGGGTCTAGAGAGCCGCCACTAAATTGAGGAAGGGCGAACTTTACGCGTTTTGGCCCCGATTTCCCGCCGGATAGGGAAATTCTCAGGTTCGCTGCGTGCGAGCAAGCGCGCGACGCACCTTGCTTTCAAGTCTTGGCCAGCAGCCTCAGGTCTTCCAGCTTGCTGACGCCCAAACGCCGCCAACTGATCTCGCCGGTCTGGTCGAAGACGACGGAAAAGGGCAGGCCGCCGGCCGGATTGCCCAGTTCGCGCACGAGTCCGAGACCTTCGGGGCCTGCCAGGGCGACGGCAAAGTCCAGCGGCGTCTTCTGCAGAAAGGCCTTGACCGGCTCCGCCTGATCCACGGCCAGGCCCAGCACCTGCCAGCCTTTGGCCTTCGCTTCCTTGTAGAACTGGTTGATCTCCGGCAGTTCCTTGACGCAGGGCGGGCACCAGGTGGCCCAGAAGTTGACCAGCAACGGCTGTCCGCGCCAGCGGGCGACGTCGAGTTCGGCGCCGTCCAGGCCGGGAAACCGGCGCGCCCAGAAGGCCTGGGCGACGGCAGACGCAACCGGCGGGTTCAGCTTGCGCCAGGCGAAGGACGCACCCAGTGCAGCTGCGCCGAGGCCGGCGCCGGCGAGGATGAGGCGGCGGGTGATGGGGTTCATGTCTCGTCGTCCAGCAGTTTTTCCAGCGCAGGCAGATCGCCGCGTTCCGTCCGGCCGCCCGCGTCGGGCTTGAGCGCGCCGCGCAGATCGTCGAAGTCCAGGATGGTGAGGCACAGCGTCACCCGCTCGCCAAGGGCAGGGCAGGGCGCGTCGACGATAAGCATGTCGACCTGCCTCCCCCGGCCGGCCGTCGTCTCGGCGACGTCGAAGTTCACGCCGCGGTCCAGCAGCGCGATCTCCGCGGCCTTGCTGTCGTCACAGTAGAGCTGAAGGTGGACGTTGGACAGCCTCGTCGCCGTGCCGCGCCAGACGGCGCCCGTGAGATGCGGGCGGAACTCGGCCAGCCGCCCCATCCACTGCGCCGCCAGTTCGCGCAGTGCGCGCAACTCGGCAGGCTGGGTGTCGGCATGGAAGATGGCGATGTGCTCGCGCACCGCGGCCTCGACCTCGTCGTTGCCAGGCAGGGCAGCACGCGGTGCCCCCAGTTCGCGGGCCGCGCGCTGCTTGGCCGGGCCCCAGTCCATGCCTTCGTCGACGATGAGGCGGGCCGCGACGGCAGCGATTTCCTCGGTGATGTCGCTCATGGCAGCTGCGCGCTGTTCATGCGGCCGGCAATGATGCCGGCGCGGCCGACGACGTAGGGCGACGCCGGCTGGCGCTCGAAGCGCTTGGGCGCCGGCAGCATGACGGCCAGCCGCGCGGCCTCGAAGGCGCCGAGGCGGGCGGCGTCGACATGGAAATAGTGCCGCGCCGCCGCCTGGGCGCCGAACAGGCCCTCGCCCCATTCGACGCTGTTCAGATAGATCTCAAGAATGCGCTGCTTGCTAAGCAGGCCTTCCAGCATCAGCGTCAGGATCAGCTCCTGGCCCTTGCGCAGCAGCGTGCGCTCGCCAGACAGGAAGAGGTTCTTGGCCAGTTGCTGCGTGATCGTCGAGCCGCCGACGATCTTGGCCACCGGCTTGCCGCGCGCCTCCGCGCGAGCCTGCGCCTTCTCGTTCTTCTTCCAGGCGCCCTTGAGCGCGTCCCAGTCGACGCCGCCGTGCTGGGCGAAGCCATCGTCCTCGCTGGCGATGACGGCGCGCTTGAGCGTCGCCGGCAGCTGGGCGTCGTTCACCCATTGCTGGCTCCAGGCCACCTGCTGCTTGTCCTTCAGCAGGCGAACGGCTTCGCTGCGCTGGAAACTCGTCGACTGGGGTGCGACGAAACGCATCATCAGGATGCGGCCGGCAAACCAGAGCTGCAGGCACAGCACGGCCAGCATCAGCACGGCAACGAGTCGGCCAGCGTGTCGGATCACAGGGCCGACCTCAATGCGGCGAGTACCGGCGCCGTGTCCGGCCGCACGCCGCGCCAGAAGAAGAAGGCCTCGGCCGCCTGCTCGATGAGCATGCCCAGGCCGTCGCGCGGCTCGGCGCCGTGGACGGCGGCCCAGTCGAGAAAGCCCTGGGCCTTGGGGCCGTACATCATGTCCAGCGCCAGCGCGCCGCGGGCCAGCACGCGGGCATCGACGGGCGAGGCTGCGCCGGCCAGGCTGGTGCTGGTAGCGTTGACGACGATGTCCTGGGCGGCGGGCGCGTCGGCCAGCGTGGCCGCAGCCAGTGGCACGCCGAGATGGGTGTGGCTCGCCACGAGCGCCTGGGCCTTGTCGACCGTTCGGTTCACGACGGTGATCCGCGCCGGCTTGGCTGAGATCAGGCTGCCCAGCACCCCCGCTGCCGCGCCACCGGCGCCGACGAGCAGCACCTGCAGGCCGGCCAGCGAACGGCCTGCATTGCGCTGGATGTCGTTGACGAGGCCGGCGCCGTCGGTGTTGTCGCCCGTCCAGCCGTCGGCGTCGAAACGCAGCGTGTTGACGGCGCCGCCGAGCTGGGTGCGTTCGGTGCGCGTTGCTGCCAGCGCGAAGGCGTCGAACTTGAACGGCACGGTGATGTTGCAGCCGCGCGCGCCAGCGGCTGCAAACGCGCGCAGCGTGGCCTCGAAACCCTCCAGCGGCGCCAGCAGACGCTCGTAGGTCAGGGCCTGCCCGGTCTGCTCGGCAAACATCGCGTGGATGGCCGGTGAGCGGCTGTGCTCCACGGGATTGCCGACGACGGCATATCGATCGGTCATTGCGGTTGTCCCTGCAAGGTCGTTTCCAGCCCTTCGTCGCGCGTGAACTTGAAGCGCGACGTGATGACCAGCACCTCGGCGCCCTTGAGCATCTCGTTGCTGAAATTGCCGAAGGGCGAGGCCGCTTGCACGATGGCGATGGCGCGCTTGTCCAGCGTCGGGTTGCCGCTGGAGGCCACCACCTCGGTCTCGATGACGCGGCCCTTGTGGTCGATGTGGATGTTCATCGTCAGCTCGCCGTATAGCTTCTTGCCGCGCGACTCGGGAAAGTCGCGCGTGCCGCGCTCCTCGATACGCCGGCGCAGGCCGTCGTAGTACTGGGCGTAGACGACCTCGCGCGTGGACGGGCTGACGTAGCGCTTGCGCGGCCGGGCGCTCTCGTCGTTGACGCGCTTCTCGATCTCGGCGAGCAGGTCGACGAGCTGGCGGCGCTTCTCGGCCTGGGCGCGTTCGGTGGGGTCGCTCTTCTCGCGCTTGGGGTCGGGTGGCGGCAGCAGGGCCAGCTCGCGGCGCACCTGGGTCAGCAGTTGCTGTTGCTGCTCCTGCAGCTTGGAGATCTGCGTGTGCTGGGCCTCGGCGGCGTCGCCGGTCTCGCTGTGCCGCGCGGGCGGCAGCGGCGACGTGGCTCGGCCGGTCTCCACGTTGCCGCCGCCGGCCAGGTTGGCCTGGGCGAGGGCCGCGGCCTTGGTAGGCAGCTCGTTAGAGCGGGTGTTGACGAGGACGACCTCCAGCGGCGTGTCCTGGAAGATGCGGTTGAAGGCCTCGGGTGCGGCGATGCGCAGGCTGCCCAACGATGCGTGCACGCCGAGCGAAAGCGCCAGCGCGATCTGCAGCGTGGTCAGCTTGCGCATCTCAGCTTTGTGGCGCGGCTTCGGTCGATTCGGCTTCGCCGGAGCCGTCATTCAGGTCGATGGCCAGCGTCAGCGGCGTCGCCGCGGCCTCCAGTTCGTCCTCGTCGCCTTCCGGCTCCTCGGCGGCGGGCGCTTCATCCAGCCGCTCGGTCAGCGTCGCGTGCACGTCCAGCGTCATCTCGTCCAGGCCGGTGATGCGCACCTTCACGTGGCTGCCGCGCGGCAGGTTCTCGCAGCCCAGGGCCTTGAAGACCAGCGGCAGGTCGTCGGCGCGCACCAGGCCGTCCTTCATGACGGTGGCGGTCAGCTCGGTGGTGGCGTTCTGCTGCAGCCAGCGCAGCGTCCAGAAGCGCTCGATGCCGTTCTGGAAGCCGTTGTAGGCCGCGTAGGCCGACTCGAAGCCCGAGATGATGGAGAAGAGCTGGGCGTCCTTGGGCTTGAACGGCGCAGCGAGTGCTGCCGTGCGGCCGTGGCGGGCGCAGGCAATGATCTGCCACTGGTTCACCAGGTCGACATAACGGCGCAGCGGTGACGTGGCCCAGGTGTATTGGGCGACGCCCATGCCCGCATGTGGCAGGGCCTTGGTGCCCATGCGCACCTTGATGCCCGGCGCCAGGCTGGCCTGGCTGCGGTAGATGCCGGGCAGGCCCAGTTCGGCCAGCCAGCCGCCCCAGGCGGAGTTGGCCAGGATCATGGCCTCGGCCACGATGAGGTCCAGCGAGCTGCCGCGGGCGCGCACGCCGATTTCGACGGACTCGGTGCCGTTGGGCGCCTCCGAGCGCTCGCCGGCCAGGCGGAAGTTGTAGTCCGGCCGGTTGAAGTTCTCCGGCTTGCCGCGCACCACCTCGCGCTGAGCCTTCAGGTGCTTGGCCAGGCGCCAGGTGAAGGCGAGTTCGGGCGCGAAGGCGTAGTCGGCCGGCGCTTCGCCGGACAGCGTGGCGTCGGTGACGATGCCGTCGAGCTTGTCGTGGCGCAGGTTGGCGGCGATGTGCACGCGCTCCAGCTTGGTCTCGCGGCTCTTGATCTCGAACGTCGCCTCGTCCATCGTGAAGTAAATGGACACCGCCGGGCAGTCGCGCCCTTCGATCAGCGTGTAGGCCTGCACGACGTCGTCGGGCAGCATCGTCAGCTTCCAGCCCGGCATGTAGACCGTGGACAGGCGGTCGCGGGCGACCTTGTCGACGGCCGAGTCGGGTTGAATCGCCAGGCCAGGTGCTGCGATGTGCACGCCGAAGGTGACCGTGCCCGTGCCCAGGCCCTGTACCGACAGCGCGTCGTCGATCTCGGTCGTCTGCGAGTCGTCGATGGAGAAGGCCTGCGCGGTCGACAGCGCCAGCTCGTCCTTGATCTCCGGCGCCGTCAGCGCGGGGAAGCCCGCACCCTTGGGGAAGTTCTCGAACAGGAAGCGCTTCCAGTGGAACTGGTAGGCGCTGGTGATGGCGCCAGCACTCTGCAGCAGATCCAGCGGGGCCTTGTGCGAGCGCTTGCTGGCCTCGACGACGGCCTTGTACTCGGGGCCGTTCTTGTCGGGCTTGAACAGGATCTTGTAGATCTGCTCCTGGATGGGTGCGGGGCAGGCGCCTGCCGCCAGCTCGTTGGCCCAGGTCTCGATCTGCAGCGCCTGCTGGCGCTTGCGCTCGATGCCCAGCAACGCGGCCTTGACCGTCTCCTCGGGCGCTTTCTTGAACTGACCCTTGCCGGCGCGGCGGAAGTAGTGCGGTGCGTCGTACAGGCGCAAGAGTGCTGCGGCCTGCTGCACGGTGCCGGCCTTGGCGTCGAAATAGTCCCGCGCCAGGTCGGCAAAGCCGAACTCGCCCTCGGGCGCGAACTCCCAGGCGAGGTCCAGATCGATATCGTCGGCCAGCGCACGCGCTTCGCTCAGCAGCGCGGCGGGCGCGGGCTTGTCGAACTTCAGCAGCACATTGGCCGACTTGACCTTGACTCGCTTGCCCGAGTCCAGCTCGATCTGCAGCGAGGCATCGGCCTCGGACATCACACGGCCGGCGAGAAACTTCCCGGCATCATCAAACAGCGCAAACATAGGAGCGGGATTGTCGCCTCAGGCTTGCAGGTGTTTGAGGACACCCGGCAGATGGGCTTCGAAATCCGTCAGCCCATGGTCGCTGCCCTCCAGCACTTCGCCGTCGCAGCCGGCGTAGCGGGTCAGCATTTCGCGCCAGTCCAGCAACTCGTCGCCCTTGGCGATCAGCGCGTAGTAGCGCAGCGGCTTGGTGAGGCGTGCCGGCGGCGTCAACGCGGCGAGTTCGGCGACATGCTGGGCCGTGAATTCGAACTTCAGTTCCGGATCGTGCCAGGCGGTCAGCGTGCCGATGTGGCGAGACAGATCGCGCGCTGGGTCCACCGCCGGGTTCAGCACGGCGACGCGCCAGCCTCGGTGGGCGGGGCGCTCTGCCAGCGAGGTGGCATAGAAGCCGCCCAGCGAGCTGCCGATGACGGCGGCACCTTCCGCAGGCCAGCTGGCCACGAGGTCGACCACCAGCGCCATGGCCTCACGCGGAGAGGGAGGCAGCTGCGGGCAGGCGAATTCCAGACCGCGCTGCCCGGCCGCCCAGTCGGCCATGCGGTGGGCCTTGGCCGAGGCCGGGGAGGAGCGAAAACCATGCAGATACAGCAGATGCGTGAGCGCCATGACGGAAGTTTTGCGTGAAGTTTTGCCGCCCTGCGACGGGGGAGGGCGCGGATTGACGCGAGTGTCGCTGCCCGCCACAGTGGCCGCCTTTCCATTGTTTCCTCCGGACACACCTCATGATCCCGATGTCCCGCACCGCCCTGGCCACGGCCGCCCTGCTTGCGCTGGCCGCGGCCGCCCAGGCCCAGACGCCTCCCGTCGCACCCAGCGCCGCCTCGGCCCCCGCTGGCGCCGCCGCCCGCCCGCCCGCCGACCCGACGGCGCCCAAGCCCTTTGCCGACGTCATCAAGGGCGCCAAGGAGCAGCCGGGCCTCTTCCCGATCTGGCGCAAGGACGAGAAGGTCTGGATCGAGATCCCCAAGGAAGCCTTCAACAAGCCCTTCCTGTTCAGCGTCAACGTGGCCAACTCCATCGGCGAGCGCGGCCTGTACGCCAGTCAGATGCTGGGTGATGAGCTGGCCGAATGGCGCCGCTTCGGCAACCATGTGCAGCTGATCGCGCTGAACACCAAGTTCCGCTCCGACAGCGCGTCAGCCAAGCTGGCCATCGAGCAGGCGTTCTCGCCCAGCCTGATTGCCGGCGTGCCGGTGGCCAGCGCCGACCACCCGGACCGCAAGTCCGTGCTGGTTGAAGCCAGCAACCTGCTGCTGGGCGACATCCCCGGCTACTCGACGCGTCTGGAGATGGCCTACCGCCTGCCGTTCGCGCCTGACCGCGCCAACTCCTTCATCGAGGCCACCCGCGCCGACGCGCAGATCACGACGCTGACCTCGCGCGTGCACTTCGCCACGCCGCGCATCCCCGCGCCGCCGCTGGTGCCCGTGCCGGTGCCCGTGCCCACGCCGCCCCAGGCCACGCCGGACCCGCGCTCGATGTTCTTCAGCTTCGTCTACAGCTTCCGCGCGCTGCCCGAAGCGCCGGCCGCCGTGCGCCATGCCGACCCGCGCCTGGGTCATTTCATGGAGAGCTACAGCAATCTCGGCGAGGACCTCAAGGCCAACCCGCGCGTGCACATGGTGGCCCGCTGGCGCCTGGAAAAGAAGGACCCGGCAGCCGCCCTGTCCGAGCCGGTGCAGCCCATCGTCTACTGGATGGACAAGAACATCCCCACCCAATACCGCGCGGCGGTCAAGGCCGGCATCGAGGAGTGGAACAAGGCCTTCGAGAAGATCGGCTTCAAGGACGCCGTGCAGGCCAGGCAGCAGCCCGACGACGCCGACTGGGACAACATGGACTCGACGCACGCGTCCATCCGCTGGTTCACCGGCTCCGACGTCGGCTTCGCCATCGGCCCGAGCAACCGTGACCCGCGCACCGGCGAAATCCTGGATGCCGACATCGGCATGAGCGACGTCTTCGGCCGCGGCTCGCGCCGGCTCGCATCTGATGACGTCGTGGGCTTCAACGGCCACGACCACACCGCCAGCAACTGGATGGGAGAGCGCAGCCTGCGCCTGTCCGAGCAGCAGTGCAGCTACATGGTCGACCAGGCCAACGAGCTGGGCTTCGCGCTGGACCTGCTGGCCCTGCGGGGCGGAGCAGAGGGCATGGACATGAACGGCCCCGAGGCCGAGGCGCTGGCCCAGGCGGTCATCAAGGACGTCGTCATGCATGAGGTTGGCCACACGCTGGGGCTCAAGCACAACTTCCGCTCTTCCACGACGGTCACCCAGGCCCAGCTCAAGGACAAGGCCTACACCGAGGCCCACGGCATCTCCAACTCGGTGATGGACTACAACGCCTACAACCTGCCGCTCAAGGGCGAGGCCAAGGCCAGCCTGACGAACACGACGCTGGGCGCCTACGACTACTGGGCCATCGAATACGCCTACAAGCCCATCGCTGCTGAACAAGAAGCGGCCGAACTCGCCAAGATCGCCGCGCGCTCGACCGAGCCGCAGCTGGCCTACGGCGACGACTTCGACCAGGGCGTTGGCGGCCCCTACGACGGCTTTGACCCGCGCACCAACCAGCGCGACCTGGGCGATGACCCGCTGGCCTACGCCAAGAAGCGCCTCAAGCTCAGCCAGGAGCTGTGGGAGCGCGTGCAGTCGCGCCAGGCCGCCGTGGGCGACGACCCGCTGCGCAACCGCCGCTCGGTGGCCGAGTCTTTCCGCCAGCTCGGCATGACGGCCAACAACGTCAGCAAATACGTCGGTGGCCTGCACGCCGAGCGCGTGGTGCCAGGCGTGACGGCCGGCCCGGCCTTCAAGCCGGTCGACAACGCGCAGCAGCGCGAGGCCCTGCGCTTCATCGCCGCCGGCCTGCTGTCCAGCGACTCGTTCAAGTTCAAGCCGGAGTTCCTTGTCACGCAGACGGTGGACTACAACGAGTGGGACCGCGGCCTGCCGCTGTCCATTCCCGACAGTGTGGCCGCGCTGCAGGGCCGCGTGCTGGACCGCCTGATGTCGCCGAACACGGCGCGCCGCCTCATCGAGCAGAGCAGCTATCTGCCCGAGGCCCAACGCAAGAGCGCGGTGTCGCTCAGCGAGGTCTACGGCACGCTGCAAGGTGCGATCTTCAGCGAGCTCAAGACGGGTGCCGAGATCGACCGCATGCGCCGCAGCCTGCAGCGCGAGTACCTGCGCCGCCTGCAGGCCCAGCTGAACCGGGCGACCAACGGTGCGACGGTCTACGCGGACGCGTTCTCGATGGCCCGCTGGCACGCCACCCAGCTTTCCAACGAACTGCGCGTGGCCTCGGCCAAGCCGGGGCTGTCGGTCGAGACGCGTGCGCATCTGGCCGAGACGCAGGACATGCTCAACAGCATGCTGAAGGCGACGCTGGTGCGCAGCTGACAAGCTCCGTGTTCATGCAAAGGCCGGCTTCATGCCGGCCTTTTTTCTTGTCTTAGCATCGCGCCAATTCGAGGAGTTCGCCATGTCCACCCCCGACAAACTCAATCAATTCGGCGCCAGGAACCTGCCTGGCCACCTGAGCATCGTCTTCACCCACGCTGACCCCACCGAGATCAAGGCGGAGCTGGTGGTGCGCGAAGAGCTGATGGCGCCCAACGGCTTCCTGCATGCCGGCAGCATCGTGACGCTGGCGGACACCTGTGCCGGCTACGGCTGCATCGCCAACCTGCCGCCGGGCGCGGTGGGCTTCACGACCATCGAGCTGAAGTCCAACCACTTGGGCACAGCACGTGAAGGCACCATCGCCTGCGTGGCCCGGCCGGTTCACCTCGGCAAGACGACGCAGATCTGGGATGCGGTGGTGACGAACAAGGACACGGGCAAGACGGTGGCCTTGTTTCGTTGCACCCAGATGGTGTTGTACGGGAAGTGAGTTGGCACGGTTTGGTTTTGCGACGTGCTTGTCTGCTCGGTGCATTGCCGGGAGTCCGCCCCGGCGGGCGGGTAACTTTCTTCTGCGGCGCCAGAAGAAAGTCACCAAAGAAGAGGCGCTGAACCGCACACGAGCACCAAGTGCCGTGGGCAGGGGACAAAGCGGCTTTGGTGTTCTGCCGAGACGCGACCCGCTGCGCTCTCGCTGCTGTCCCTATGACGAGCACCATCCATCGCCCCTTCACGCCGGTTAACGCCGGCTGCACGCCGGGCTCATCAGGGAATACCGCGTCGCTGGGGCGACGCATCGAGTGGGAGAGCCCGTCGCGTCGCCCGAGCGACGCTGCATTTGGTTTTCTGATGAGCCCGGCGTGCAGCCGCGCGTTAAGCGGGCTGACGGTGCGATGAGTGGTGCTGGTGACAAGGACAGCAGCGAGAGCGCAGCGGGTCGCTTCGTCCCGCAATGCCAGCGGAGGTTTTCGCGCGCCGCTCCTGGCGCCGTCGCGATGGTGTGCGGTTCAGCGCTTCTTCTTTGGTGACTTTCTTCTGGCGCCGCAGAAGAAAGTTACCCCGCCGCCGGGCGGGACTCCCGGCTGGGCCTCTCGATGAGGCGGTCACTTCGTCAAAGCGGACAGCAGGTTCTCGTGGGTGTCCCCAAAAACCGCCGTTGCTCATGCACTGCAGATGGGTGTTGTGCGGCAAGTGCTGAGTTCCACTCGCATTGGCCACGCCTCCACTTTCCCGCCAGACTGACTATTGCTCGAACGCGGTGAAGGAATAGAAGTTCACGTAGATGCGGTCGGGCGGGACGAAATCCTTGCGCTCGAATCGCAACGTGGTGGCGTCCAGTTGCTTCGCGCGGCCGGGGAAGCACAGCGAGACCACGTCCTCCGGGTGCTCCTTTGCCAGATCCAGCGTGAAGCTGCCGATAGGTCCCTTCCAATTTCGCGCTGTGCCGAGGATGTACTCGACATCCCTGAGCGTGACCTGGACGTTCTTGGCGCCATCGCGTAGCAGGCGCTTGACGCGGCCGAGGATTGCAGTACTTGCCCCCTCGCTGGTGCAGGCTCTGTCCGTGTCGTCGCCCCAAATGGAGGACACCGGGATCCAGCTGGAATCGTCCAGCTTCTCCAGATGCGGGAAGCCGTAGATGCCGCCGGGAAGGGGGTCGTAGTCGTGCGCGACCTGTACGGTACGACTGGCGGGGAAGGTCTGGGTCCAGTGGTAGGTATCCGCCGTCCGCATCTCGCCCTTGGGCAGTGATGCAGCGTTCACGCGCCTGCGCTGGTCAGGGGTGAGCGGGTCGCCATCAGCAAGGTTGGAGCAGAACGGCAGGCGCATTGGCGGAAAGATCTGGGCCTCGGTGAGCCCGGCCGCCTTCAGCTTCTGCGTGACGTCGACGTTTCCGATAACGGCTGAACGCACCAGCGTAGTCGTGACTGGTTCACCATCGACTCGCGTGGCAAGGTTTTCGACTGGTCTTTGATTCTGATCTGTCTGCGAATCGGTCAGGCAGTCGCTATACGCGGGCGTAGGGAACGCAACAACCGTGCGTACATCCCGATTGGTGGTGTTGCGAAAGGCGTAGGCCACACGGACGCGGCTTGGTGAAATTACCAAGTGCTCCGACTCCATCGAGATGGCCTGTGTCTTGGTGAACACGAGACCACCGACGCCGACGCGAGCGGTCGTGTCGTTCGCAAAGGCCACTGTAGGCAGCGCAATACCCGCCAAAAAGGCGAAGCGAATAAGGTGCGCATCTATTGAATTGCGACGTGTCATTGCAGTCGTGTTTGGGTTGGCCACGGGCCGCTACTTCGCCAAAGCAGCCAACAGCTTCTCGTGAATGCCGCCAAACCCGCCATTGCTCATGCACAGCAGATGGTCCCCAGGCTTGGCGGCCTTGACCACCGCAGCTACCAGTGCATCCACATCCGCGCCAACAAAAGCCTGCTGACCCATCGGCGCCAGCGCCTCCTTCGCATCCCAGCTCAAGCCCTGCTGATTGCAAAAGGCCAGGTCCGCCTCTTCCAGCGCCCACGGCAACTGCGCCTTCATCGTGCCCAGCTTCATCGTGTTGGAGCGCGGCTCGAAGATGGCGAGGATGCGTTCGACGGGCGCGATGCGGCGGCGCAGGCCGTTGACCGTGGTGCGGATGGCCGTCGGGTGATGCGCGAAGTCGTCGTAGACCTTGATGCCTCGTACTTCACCGCGCAGTTCCATGCGACGGCGCACATTCTGAAACTCGGTCAGCGCGGCAGCTGACTGCTCAGGTGACACGCCGACATGCTCGGCCGCAGCGATGGCAGCCAGCGCATTCAGCTGGTTGTGCTCGCCGATCAGACCCCATTCGACGCGGGCGACCTTCAAGCTGCCGCGCAGCACGTCAAAGCCCTGCGGCTCGCCGCGCGCACGCAGCATGCCGGCCTCTTCTTTTTTGGCGCCGAAGCGCAGCACCTCGCTCCAGCAGCCACGGGCGATGACACGTTGCAGCGCCTCCTCGCGGGCGTTGACAACGAGGCGGCCGCTGGCCGGCACCGTGCGCACGAGGTGGTGGAACTGCGTCTCGATGGCGGCCAGGTCCGGGAAGATGTCGGCGTGGTCGTGCTCGAGGTTGTTCAGGATGGCCGTGCGCGGCCGGTAGTGGACGAACTTGCTGCGCTTGTCGAAGAAGGCGGTGTCGTATTCGTCGGCCTCGATGACGAAGGTCTTGCCTTCGCCCAGCCGCGCGGAGACGCCGAAGTTATGCGGCACGCCGCCGACCAGGAAGCCAGGCTTGAGCCCGGCATGCTCCAGAATCCAGGCCAGCATCGAGGTCGTCGTCGTCTTGCCATGCGTGCCGGCCACAGCCAGCGTGTGACGGCCCTGCAGCACGTGCTCGGCCAGCCACTGTGGCCCCGAGGTGTAGGGCAGGCCGGCGTCGAGGATGGCTTCCATCAGCGGGAAGCGCTCGCCGCGCGTGACGACGTTGCCGATGACGAAGACGTCGGGCTTGAGTGCCAGCTGCTCGGCGCCGAAACCGGTGATGAGCTCGATGCCCAGCGCTTCGAGCTGCGTGCTCATCGGCGGGTAGACGTTGGCGTCGCAGCCGGTGACCTTGTGGCCAGCCTCGCGCGCGAGTGCCGCGAGGCCGCCCATGAAGGTGCCGCAGATGCCGAGGATGTGGAGATGCATGTCAGTGGCGCCCGGCCGTCCGAAGCCACTGATGCGCCCCCTCGGGGGGCAGCGAACAGCGTGAGCGTGGGGGCTTTTTCATGTCGGTGGCGCCCCGAGGGGCGCGAGAGATCAGCGCAAGGCGGTGCGCGCGGCCGCGAGCGTGGCGTCGAGGTCGGCCTGGCTGTGGGCCGCCGACACGAAGCCCGCCTCGTAAAGGGCCGGAGCAAGATAGATGCCGGCGTCCAGCATGCCGTGGAAGAAGCGGTTGAAGCGCTCCTTGTCCGTCGTCATGACGGCGGCGTAGTTCTGCGGCAGCTCGGGCATCAGGAAGAAGCCGAACATGCCACCCTCACTGTCCGCACTGAAGGGCACGCCGTTGTCGGCGGCGACCGTCTTCAGGCCGTCGACCAGCAGGCGGGTCTTGGCTGAAAGAGCGTCGAAGAACCCCGGCTTCTGGATCTCGCGCAGCGTCGCCAGGCCGCAAGCCGTGGCCACCGGGTTGCCGGACAGCGTGCCGGCCTGGTAGACGCCACCCAGCGGCGCCAGGTGCTGCATGACCTCGCGCTTGGCACCGAAGGCCGCCAGCGGCATGCCACCGCCGATGACCTTGCCGAAGACAGAGATGTCGGGCGCAAAACCGGGGATGAGCTGGGCGTAGTGGGCCTGCGCCGAGCCCAGGCCGACTCGAAAGCCGGTCATCACCTCGTCCAGCAGCAGCAGCGCACCGTGTTGCGTGCACAGCCGGCGCATCGCGCCCATGAAGGGCAGGGACGCGCGAACGAAGTTCATGTTGCCGGCGATCGGCTCGACGATGACGCAGGCCAGCTCGCCGCCGTACTGCGCAAAGGCCGCTTCGAGCTGCTCGACGTTGTTGTATTCCAGGACGACGGTGTCAGCCGCCGCGCCCGGCGTGACGCCGGCGCTGGTCGGGTGGCCGAAGGTGGCCAGGCCCGAGCCGGCCTTCACGAGCAAGGCGTCGGTGTGGCCGTGGTAGCAGCCCTCGAACTTGATGAACTTGGCGCGGCCGGTGGCGCCGCGCGCCAGCCGGATGGCGCTCATCGTCGCCTCGGTGCCCGAGCTGACCAGGCGCACCTGGTCCATGCTCGGCACGAGTTTGAGAATCTCTTCGGCGAGTTCGATCTCGCGCTCTGTGGGTGCGCCGAAGGAGAAGCCCTCGGCGGCGGCCTTTGTCACCGCCTCCAGCACGGCTGGGTGGCCATGGCCCAGGATCATCGGCCCCCAGGACCCGATGTAGTCGATGTAGCGCTTGCCTTCGGCGTCGTAGATATACGCGCCGTCACCACGGGCGATGAAGCGCGGTGTGCCGCCCACGGCGCGGAAGGCGCGCACGGGCGAGTTCACGCCACCGGGGATGACGCGCGAGGCGCGCTCGAAGAGCTCGACGTTGCTGAAATGGCTGGCCATGGGAATGGGATCAGGGAGTTAGTGCATCCGGCGCGGCGTCTTGGGCGGCTGCTCGGGTTCGGGATCGGGCTCGAAGTCGGGCGGCTCGCCGCCTTCCTCATCCGCCGCGGGCAGGGCCCAGAAGAAGCGGTCTGGGATGACGTTGCCCATGCCGGGGCGAAAGCCCGCGTCCAGCGACTGGTCCAGGAAGGACAGCGCCTCGCTGACGGCCGAGTGCAGTTCGGCGCCGACCGACAGCAGGGCCGCCAGCGCCGCCGACAGCGTGTCGCCCGCGCCGACGAAGGCGGTCTCGAAGCGCTCGAACTTCTCGCCGGTGATGGGCCCCTGCGAGTTGGCCAGCACGTTGTCCACGAACTGGTTGGGCAGCTGCATGCCGGTCACCAGCACGTGCTGGGCGCCGGCCTGTGCCGCGGCCACGGCCAGCTCACGGGCGGACGGCGCGCGCTCGTTGTCCCAGTCAGGCAGCAGGAAGTCGGTCATGGTCTTGTGGTTGCCCACCAGCACGGCCGTCTGCGGCAGCACCAGCTCGCGCAGCGCGTCCAGGTACTGCTGCTGCTCGTCCTCGTCGATCCAGGCCACCGACGGGAGGTAAGTCACCAGGGGCACGTCGGGGTAGTCGCTCAACACCTCGGCCACGGCGCTGACCGCCTCGGCGTTGCCCAGGAAGCCGACTTTCCAGGCCGTGATGGGCACGTCCTCCAGGATGTGGCGGGCCTGCTCGGCCACGGTGTCGGCGTCGAGGTTCTCGTGCTCGAAGATCTCGGCCGTGTCGCGCAGCACGATGGCGGTCACGACGGGCAGGCAATGCGCGCCCATGGCCGCAATCGTGGCCACGTCGCCCGCCAGGCCACCGGCGCCGGAGGCGTCGCTGGCGTTGAAACTCAGCACGCAAGCTGGCGGCGGGCTCTCCTGTTCGGCGGTGGGGTCGTCGACCTCGGGTTCGGTGGGGGGAGGTGTTGGGCTCATGGGGAGGTCATGGCGAGCGCGGTCAAAGAGCTGCCGCAAAGCGTGGAGTCTGCCGCTAAAAGGGCGCTCCTGAGGCCCTGGGCACAGGCGTTTGCCCTCAGCATTGCGCTCTCGAGCCCTGGCTAGAATGATTCGATTGTAGTGAGCAAACTCTGAGCACCGTGAGCGAACCCAGTACCTGGATGTGCCTGATCTGTGGATGGATCTATGACGAAGCGACAGGCGATCCTGAGCACGGCATTGCGCCGGGCACCGCCTGGGCCGATGTCGACATGAATTGGACCTGCCCTGACTGCGGCGCACGCAAAGAGGATTTCGAGATGGTGCGCATCTGACTCGGCCTCACCGACGGTCGAATGGGGCCGGCCCCGAGCTGAAGTTCCGAGGAGACGACGTTTGAACGAGCAAGTTTCCGGTGCAGGTCCTACCCGCATCCTGGTCATCGACGACAGCAACACCATCCGCCGCAGCGCGGAGATCTTCCTGAAACAGGGCGGCCATCTGGTGGCCCTGGCGGAGGACGGTTTCGACGCGTTGGCCAAGCTGGGCGACTTTCATCCTGATCTCGTGTTCTGCGACATCCTGATGCCGCGCCTGGACGGCTACCAGACTTGCGCCATCATCAAGCGCAACCCGCAGTTCTCGGGAGTGCCGGTGATCATGCTGTCGTCAAAAGATGGCCTTTTCGACAAGGCCCGCGGGCGCATGGTGGGCTCGCAGGACTACCTGACCAAGCCTTTCACCAAGGACCAGCTGCTTCAGGCCGTGCTGCAGCACCGCCGGCAAGAAGCGCGTACCTAAAGAGAACTGCCATGAGCATCAACAACATCCTGCTGGTTGACGATTCCAAGACCGAACTGCACGCGCTGTCGGAAATGCTGGTCAAGCGCGGCTTCAATGTCCGCACGGCCGAGAACGCCGACGAGGCGATGAAGCGCCTGGCTGAGGCCAAGCCCGACCTGATCCTGATGGACGTCGTCATGCCCGGCCAGAACGGCTTCCAGCTGACCCGCGCCATCACCCGCGACGAGCGCTATGCCGGGGTGCCCGTCATCATGTGCACCAGCAAGGGCCAGGAGACCGACAAGGTCTGGGGCATGCGCCAGGGCGCCAGCGACTACGTCGTCAAGCCCGTCAAGGCCGAAGAGCTGCTGGCCAAGATCAAGGCCCTGGGCTAAAGGCAAGGCGCATGGCAAACAAGACGGCACTCCGCGAGCTCCAGCAGCGCCTGGCCGAGCGCATGCAGGCTGCGCGCGAGCAGACGCTGATCGCGAACTGGCTCGCCGTGGAATGCGCAGGCGTCGGCCTGCTGTTCTCGCTGAAGCAGGCGAGCGAAATCTTCGCGCCCGTGCCGATCAAGCCCGTGCCCTATGCCAAGCCCTGGCTGGCGGGTGTGGCCAACCTGCGCGGCGGCCTGTTCACGGTGGTCGACCTGGCGGTCTATCTCGGCCTGCGCGAGCCGTCGCCCAACCGCGGTGTGGCGCCGCAGAGCCGGCTGGTGTCGCTGGGCACCGACCTGAATCTGAACTGCGCGCTGCTCGTGGACAAGCTTGCCGGCCTGCGCAGCGACGAGCAGTTGCCGCTGGCGCCGCAGCAGCCGGTCGGGCCCTTGCCGCGTTTTGCTGGCGCCCTGCGCCGCGACGAGGCCGGCCGCAGCTGGCAAGTGATCAATCTCGAGGCGTTGGCGCGGCAGGAGAATTTCCTGCATATCGTCGCGTGATGCGCGCATCCGTTTTCAAGCTCCAAGCCGCGCGTGAGTGCGGACATCACAAACACTGAAGGACGAGGGTGAGATGAGCCTGCTGGACAAAATCAGGGGAAAGTCCGACGCCGATGAGCTGCCGCTGGCGCCGCCGGAAGGCGTCGACACGACCATCGATTCGCGCAGCGGCGCCGGCTTCGACGCCACCCGCAATGCCGACACCACCCTCGCCGGCGTCGAGATCCCCTCGCGCACGGAGGCTTACCCGCGCACGGAGGTTCAGTCCATCATCTCGCAGGCCGTGCCGACCGAGCCTGGCCCGAACAGCGAGTTCCCGGCCAGCAGCACGATGAATTTCGCGCCGACGACGCAGGCCGCCGACCCGACGATGCTGCCGCCCGCGGCTGCCACCGGCGCCGAGAAGCTCGGCGACCTGTTTGGCCGCCATCGCCAGCGCGTGCTGACGGCCCTGGTCGTGCTCGGCTTCATCGGTACCTTCGCTGCGGTCAGCGCGGTGCTGGTCAGCTCCAACCGCAGCGCCGCCCAGGTGCGCGCTGCCGGTCAGGCGCTGATGCATTCGCAGCGCATGGCCAAGTCCGTGTCCGCCGCCCTGGTCGGCAACCCGACCGCCTTCGCAGAACTGCGCGAGTCGGTCGGCACGCTGAGCGGCGTCGTCAACAACCTGCGCACTGGCGAAGGTGAACTGGCGATCGCGCCTGCCGGCGTGCAGCCGGACCTCGAAGCCTTGAAGCCCCTGGTCGAGCGCGCCGAGAAGAACGGCAAGGTCGTGCAGGCCCAGGAAAAGATCCTGACCCAGGTGGGCCAGGCCCTGCGCGCCATCAACCGCCAGTCCAGCGACCTGCTGGAAAGCGCCGAGGCCGTGTCATCTCAAGCCCTGCAGATCGGCTCCTCGGCGGGCGAGGTCTCCGCGGTTGGTCAGCTCGTCATGCTGACGCAGCGTATCGGCAAGAGCGCCAACGAGTTCCTGACGCAGGAAGGCGTCAGCCCCGAGGCGGTGTTCCTGCTCGGCAAGGACTTGAACTCCTTCAAGCTCATCACCGAAGCGCTGATCAGCGGCAGCCCCGAGCTGCGCCTGAACGCCGCGCGCGATCCGCAGCTGAAGGAACGCCTGCAGACCCTGCTCAAGCAGTACGAGCAGACCCGCACCCAGGCCTCCGCCATTCTGGGCAACCTGCAGGGCCTGGTGTCGGCGCGTGAAGCACAGACGGCCATCCTGAACGACTCCGAGTCGCTGCGCAAAGGTCTGGAGCAGACCGCTGCCGACCTGGAAAAGTCCGGTGGTGCCGGCTTCGGCCTCATCCTGCTGATGGTGCTGTCGCTGGCCGCGCTGGTGGGTGGCGCCTTCGGCTTCCTGCGCCTGTACCTGGCCGACCAGGCCGGCCGCGCGGAACTCGCCGAAGCGCAGAAGCGCGAGGCCGAAGCGCAGGAGCAGGAAGCCAAGCGCGTCAACGACGCCAACCAGGCCGCCATTCTGCGTTTGATGAACGAACTGGCCAGCGTCGCTGAAGGCGACCTGACACAACAGGCGACGGTGACGGAAGACATCACCGGCGCGATCGCCGACTCGGTGAACTACACGGTGGAAGAACTGCGCAACCTCGTCGGCCAGGTGCAGGCGACGGCAGCCCGCGTGACGGACACGACCGGCGCGGTGGACCAGACCTCGACCGACCTGCTGGCGGCTTCCAAAGAACAGCTGCACGAGATCCGCGCCACCGGCGAGGCCGTGCTGGGCATGGCGAGCCGAATCACCGAGGTGTCCGCGCAGGCGCAGACGACAGCCGGCGTGGCGCGCCAGAGCCGTCAGGCCGCCGAGCAGGGTCTCTCCGCGATGCAGAACAACATCGCCGGCATGAACACCATCCGCGACTCCATTCAGGAGACCTCCAAGCGCATCAAGCGCCTGGGCGAGTCGTCTCAGGAAATCGGCGAGATCACGGAGCTGATCTCGGACATTACGGAACAGACGAACGTGCTGGCGCTGAACGCGGCCATTCAGGCGGCGTCCGCTGGTGAAGCGGGCCGCGGCTTCTCCGTGGTTGCGGAAGAAGTGCAGCGCCTGGCGGAACGCTCCGGCGACGCGACGCGGCGGATTGCCGCGCTGGTCAAGACCATTCAGACCGACACCCACGACGCCGTGGCCGCCATGGAGCGTTCGACGCGCGGCGTGGTGGAAGGTACGCAACTGTCTGACGCGGCCGGCAAGGCGCTGGAAGACATCGACAGCGTGTCCCGCCAGCTGGACGGCCTGATCGGACAGATCTCGACTCAGGCCCAGCAGGAAGCGGTGAACGCCAACGAGGTGGCCTCCAACATCCAGCACATTTTCGCGGTGACCGAGCAGACCTCCGAGGGCACGCGCTCCACTGCCCAGATGGTGCATGAGCTGTCCCGTTCCGCCGAGGCGCTGCGCACCTCCGTGTCCCGATTCAAGGTCGCTTGAACACCATCCGCACCGAGCAAGAAAGCCCAGGCATGGACAGCTCCCTGCGAGACTCCGAACTCCCGGCCGACCTCAGCCCACTGGCGTGGGTGCAGGAGGAGCTGCGCCGCTCCCTGGAGTCGGTGCACAAGACCCTGCGCCGCCTCGTGCGTGAGGGCGGCGACAACCGGCTCGCCGCCTTCGGCGCCGACGCCCAGCCCAGCCTGCCGTTGCAGCAGGCGGCCGCCCAGCTGCACCAGGTCAGCGGCGTGCTGTCCCTGGTCGGCCTGCCGGCGGGCGCCAGCGTGCTGCGGGCGGCCGAGGCCGCCGTGGCGCGCCTGGCCGAGCGGCCGCTGGAGGTCGATGCCAGCGCGGTTGACACCATCGAGCGCGCGGATTTCGCGCTGCTGGCCTATGTCGCCCGCCTGCTGGCCGGCAACAAGACCTCGTCGCTGTCCCTTTATCCGAGCTACCGCGGCCTGCAGCAGCTCAATGGGGCGGAGCGCATCCACCCGGCCGACCTCTGGCAGGTCGACTGGGCCTGGCGCAGCATTCCCCTGGAAGCCGGCGTGCTGCCGCGCTCGCCCGAGGCCGTGCGCGCACCCTTCGAGGCGGCGCTGCTGCGCCAGATGCGCGAGCCCAGCTCGGCGCACGCTGCCAATCTGTCGGGCCTGTGTGCCGGCCTGGCCGCTGCACTCCCGGCCGGCCAGGAGCGCACGGTGTGGCAGTTGGCCGCTGCCGTCTTCGAAGGCCAGGCGCTCAAGCTGCTGGGCAGCGATGCCTACACCAAGCGCCTGTCCTCCAAGCTGCTGCACGAGCTCAAGGCCATCGGCCGTGGCGACGCCTCCGAGCGCCTCGCCCAGGACCTGCTGTTCTTCTGCGCCCAGTGCCGTATCACCAAGGGCGGCGGCCCGCGCCTGACGGCCGTGCACGAGGCCTACCGCCTGACCGACGAGCAGGCCGGCAACTACGAAGACGCCAGCCTCGGCCGCATCGACCCCGCCTGGGTCGCGCAGGCCAAGCGCCGCGTGCTCGCGGCCAAGGAAAGCTGGTCCAGCGCCGCCGAGGGCGACCAGCACCGCCTGGCCAGCCTGGACGAGCAGTTCGCCGCCCTGGCCGAATCGCTGACCCGCCTCTTCCCCAGCGGGGAAGTGCTGGCCCAGACGCTGCAGCGTGCCGTCGTTGCGACGCTGCGCTCGCGCAGCACGCCGCCGCCGGCGCTGGCGATGGAAGTCGCCACCAGCCTGCTCTACGTCGAAGCCGCGCTGGAAGACGCCGCCTTCGACCAGCCTGAACAAGCCGATCGCGTGCGCCGCCTGGCGCGCCGCGTCGAGGCCGTCGCCCACGGCCAGCCGGCCGAGCCGCTGGAAGCCTGGATGGAGGACCTGTACCGCCGGGTGTCCGACCGCCAGACGCTGGGCAGCGTCGTGCACGAGCTGCGCGCCAGCCTGTCCGAAGTCGAGCGCCAGTGCGACGAGTATTTCCGCGACCCGTCCCGCCGCGAGCTGCTGATCCCCGTGCCCGGCCAGTTGCAGGCCATGCGCGGTGTGCTCAGCGTGCTGGGCCTGGACCAGGCCGCCCAGGCCACCGTGCGCATGCGCGACGAGGTCGATGGCCTGGCCAATACCGAGATCGACTTCAACCGCCCCGGCGCGCGCGATGTCTTCGAGCGCCTGGCCAACAACCTCGGCGCCCTCGGTTTCCTCATCGACATGCTCAGCGTGCAGCCCCAGCTGGCCAAACGCATGTTCGAGTTCGACGACGCGAGCGGCCGTTTGGACGCCGTCATGGGCCGCCGCGAAGGTGCCGTCGAGCTGCCCGACTTCGAGGCCAGCGGCTTCCATGTCGATCTGGGTGATGAGTCGCCCACGGTCGAACTCTCCCACGAGGCCACGCAGCCCCTGCATGTCGATTTCGGCAGCCTGGACCTGCCCGACCTCAGCCTCCCCGATCTCGACCTGTCGCAGCCGGCGCTCGCGCCGGCCCCCGCCGTCGCACCGGCGCCGCCCGCGCCGGCCTCCGCGCCCAGCGTTGCCGACGACCCGGAGATGCGCGAGATCTTCCTGGAAGAAGCCGACGAGGTGATCGGCAACGCGCGCGCCGCCCTGGCCGAACTGCGCGCGCAGCCGGCCGACCACGGCCAGCTCACCATCGTGCGCCGCGCCTTCCACACGCTCAAGGGCAGCGCCCGCATGGTCGGGCTGGATCCCTTCGGCGAAGGCGCCTGGGCCTGCGAGCAGCTCTACAACGCGCGCCTGGCCGAGCCCAAGCCGCAGGCCGACGCGGCCCTGCTCGGCTTCACCGCCGAAGCGCTGGACTATTTCGCCCACTGGCGCAACCAGATTGCCGGCATTGAGGGCGGCGACAGCCTGCCGGACCCGGTGCGCGAAAGCGCCGACTCCCTGCGCCTGCATGGCCATGCCCTGGCGCTGGCTCCGTCCGCGCAAGCAGTGGCTGCCGCAGATGTCGACCTGACGCTGGATGCCGCGGCCCTGCCCGAAGCCATCGAACGCGGACCCGAAGCCCTGGCCCAGCCGGCACCGGAGCCGGTGGTTGCCGCATTGCCCGTCGAGATGGAGGAGAGCCCGCCGCTGGTGCCCGACTTCGTGCTCGAACTGGACGCGCCGACCGCCGAAGCGGCCTTGCCGGTGCCCGACGTCACGCTGGACATCGACCCCACCGAGCTGGCGGGCGAGTTCCCCACCGACTTCGACACCGCCCACGCGCCCACCGAGCCCCTGCCGCTGCCCGAGCCGCCGCAAGAGGAGCCGACGTTGGCCAATTTCGGCGTCGTGCTGGACCTGGACGAACCGGAGTTCGTCGAAATCGCACTGCCGGACGAACCCGCGGCCGAGCCGCCAGCCCAGCCCGAGGAGGTCACGCTGGCCCTGCCCAGGCTGGTTGTCGACAACGAGGCCGAAGCCGCCGAGCCAGAACCCGATCTCGAGTCCGTCGACCCGGACGAGGGCTTCAAGGTCATCGGCCCGCTGCGCATCAGCATTGCGCTGTTCAACATCTTCCTGAACGAGGCCGACGAGCTGTCGCGCAAGCTGTCCATCGGCCTGGCCGAATGGGCCTCCGAGCTGAGCCAGCCCGTGCCGCAGAGCTGCGAGGTGCAGGCCCACGCGCTGGCGGGCAATGCGGCGACGGTTGGCTATGAGGATCTGTCGGCAGTGGCCCGCGCGCTGGAACATGCGCTGGGCCGGGCCCATCGCGCCGTGCGCTTCGAGGATGCCGACGCCGAGCTCTTCGTGCGCGCCGCCGACGACATCCGCCGCCTGCTGCACCAGTTCGCCGCCGGCTTCCTCAAGCCCAACGACGCCGACGTCGTCGAGCGCCTGCATGCCTACGAGCCGCAGCAGGAATCCTTCACCGCTGCTGCAGCGTTTGACGACGCGCCAGCGCCGGCCGTGCACGACACCGTCGCTGCCGAGCTGGACCTGCCGGCCACCGTGGCCGGCGACTTGCCCGCGGGCTTCGTCGACGCGACGGTGACCGAAGTGACCGAAGTGACCAAGGTGGTCGAGCCCGTTCCCGAGCCGGTGGCTGCTGCCGAGCCCGAGCCTGAGCCCGCACCTGAACCCGAGCCGGTCGCCGAGACCGCTGCCGAGTTGGAGCCAGAACCCGAGCCGGGTCTGCCGGACAACATCGAGCCCGACCTCTACCCGATCTTCGAAGAGGAAGGCCGCGACCTGCTGCAGCAACTGCACGGCGCGCTGCGCGACTGGCTGGCCCACCCGGCCGAGCTGGGCCGCTCCGACGCCTGCATGCGTGCGCTGCACACCTTCAAGGGCGGCGCCCGCCTCGCCGGCGCGATGCGCCTGGGCGAGCAGGCCCACCACCTGGAGTCCGCCATCGAGGTGCTGCTGCGTGCCGGCAGCGCCGACCACGGCCAGGTCCAGACGCTGCAGCACCAGGGCGATGCGCTGGAGCATGCTTTCGAGGAACTCGGCCGCAGCCTGATAGCACCGGCGCCTGCCGCGCCGACCGTGGTGGCACCGCCGCCGCCCGCGCCGGAAGCCGCTCCCGCGGTCGAGCCGCCCGCCGAGGCGCCCGCGCCGCAGCCTGCCGTCGAGGTCGCCACCCAGCCTGCGGCGCCGGCCATGGCCGTGGACAGGCCCGTCGAACCCGCCCGCGAGATCGACTGGAGCCGCTTCACCGACACGGCGGAAGTCGCCGCCGGCAGCGACAACCTCGCCATCGGCCAGGCCCTGGTGCGCGTGCGCGGCAGCCTGCTGGAACGCATGGCCACGCAGGCCGGCGAGGTCAGCATCCGGCGTGCGCGCATGGAGTCCGAGCTGGTCCAGATGAAGGGCGCGCTGCTCGACCTGGACGACAACCTGGAGCGCCTGCGCACCCAGTTGCGCGAATTGGACCTGCAGGCCGAAGCGCAGATGCACGCTCAGCAGGAGGCCGCACAGCAGGGCGGCCGCGAGTTCGACCCGCTGGAGTTCGACCGCTACACCCGCTTCCAAGAACTGACGCGCATGCTGACCGAGTCGGTCGGCGACGTGGCCACGCTGCAACGCACGCTCGGCCGCAACGTCCAGACCGGTGAGGACGAGCTGGCCGCGCAGTCGCGGCTGACCCGCGAACTGCAGGACGACCTGCTGCGCACCCGCCTCGTCGATTTCGACAGCATCGGCGAGCGCATGCACCGCGTCGTGCGGCAGGCCGCCCGTGATGCGGGCAAGCAGGTGAAGCTGGAGATCACCGGTGGCCAGACCGAGCTGGACCGCTCGGTGCTGGAACGAACCGCCGGCGCCTTCGAGCACCTGCTGCGCAACAGCGTCGCCCACGGCATCGAGACGCCCGAGGCGCGTACGGCCGCCGGCAAGGATCCGGTGGGCACGCTGCGCATCGAGGTCAGCCAGCATGGCAATGAAGTGCTGCTGAATTTCGCCGACAACGGCGCCGGCCTCAACCTCGAGCGCATCCGCGAGCGCGGCCTGCAACTCGGCCTGATTGCAGCCGACGCCGAGCCAGACGACGCCCAGCTCAAGCGCCTGATCTTCGCGCCGGGCTTCTCGACGGCCAGCCAGGTCACCGAACTCAGCGGCCGTGGCATCGGCATGGACGTCGTGCGCGCCGAGGTCGGCACGCTGGGCGGCACCATCGAGACCACGTCAACCGCCGGTCAGGGCACCAGCTTCCTGCTGCGCCTGCCGCTGACCACCGCGCTGACGCAGGTCGTGCTGCTGAGGAGCGCCGACCAGGTCATCGCCGTGCCTGCGGCGCTGATGCAGTCAGTGCAGCGCGTGCCCGTCGATGCGGTCGAAGCGGCCTATGCCACCGGCAAGCTGCAGCTGGCCGGCGTTGAAATGCCTTTCTACTGGCTGGGCGGCCTGCTCGGCCATGCCGGCCGTGGCCACACCCATGGCCGACACACCCACGTCGTGCTGGTGCGCAGCGCCCAAGGGGCGCTGGCCCTGCACGTCGACGAGGTGATCGGCAACCAGGAAGTCGTCGTCAAGAACCTGGGCGCCCAGCTCAACCGCGTGCCGGGCCTGGCGGGCATCAGCCTGCTGGCCTCGGGCGAGGTGGCGCTGATCTACAACGTCGTGGCACTCGCCGACTGGTACGGCGTGGACGCCCAGGCTCGCCTCGCCGCGGCCCATGCCATCTCTCAGGGCGAGGTGCCGCAGCAACAGGTCGTGTCCGTGGTCGAAATGGTCACGCAGGCGCCGCTGGTGCTTGTGGTCGACGATTCGCTGACCGTGCGCCGCGTGACCCAGCGCTTCCTCGAGCGCGTGGGCCTGCGCGTCATGCTGGCCAAGGACGGCCTGGATGCGATGGAAAAGCTGTCGGGCGACGAGTTGCCCTCGGTGGTACTGTCCGACATCGAGATGCCCCGCATGGACGGCTTCGACCTGGTGCGCAACATGCGCGCCGATTCGCGTCTGTCCAAGCTGCCGGTCATCATGATCACGTCGCGCATCGCGCAAAAGCACCGCGACTACGCCGCCCAACTGGGCGTGGACCACTACCTCGGCAAGCCGTATGACGAGGAATACTTGCTTGGCCTGATCCAGCAGTACACCCAGCAGGCCCTGGCGGCCTGATCACGCACCATGTCCCAGGTTGTCGACCATCTTGCCGAGCTGACCGGTTTCCGTGACCGGGACGTCATGGACGTCACGCTCGTCATGGCGCTGCGCGACCTGCTGGAGCCGGAGTCGGTGGCCATCTACCGCAGCGTGGGCGAGCCGGGTGACGAGCGCTGGCTGACCCGGGCGCATCTGCGCGCGGGAGATGCCGTCGCGTCGGCCGACCCGCTCTGGGCCAAGCCCGGGACGCTGCCGAAGGCCAGCGAACACCCGCTGCGGCTGGAGGCCATGCGCACCCGCAGCGTGACGCAGGTGGCGCAGGGTGGGCAGTGGCTCTACCTCTTTCCCATCGCGACGGACCGCGATGTCATCGGCGTCATCGAGATCCTGTCCACGCGTCGCCTGGGCACCGGTGCGCAGCGCATGGTCAGCAGCGTGCTGCGGATCTATCACAACTTCCAGGGCCTGCTTGACTATTCCGAGCGCGACACGCTGACCGGGCTGCTCAATCGCAAGACCTTCGACGAGAGCTTCCTGAAGGTGCTCTCCGACCTCCCGCGGCCGCCTGATGCGAGCCACGAAGCCGAGGACCGCCGCCACGAGACGGCCACCCAGCACTATGTGCTCGGGGTCATCGACATCGACCACTTCAAGTCCGTCAACGACCGCTTCGGCCACCTGATTGGCGACGAAGTGCTGTTGCTGCTGTCGCGGCTGATGCGCGGCTCCTTCCGCTTTCACGACATGCTCTACCGCTTCGGCGGCGAAGAGTTCGTCGTGTTGATGCGCTGCGACGAAGAGATCCACGCAGGCGAGGCCTTCGAGCGCCTGCGTCTGAACACCGAGCGCTACGCCTTCCCGCAGGTGGGCCGCATCACCGTCAGCATCGGCTTCACCGAAGTGCGGCCCGGCGACGGCCCGGCGGATGCCTTCGAGCGCGCCGACAAGGCCGTCTATCACGCCAAGGGGCATGGCCGCAACCAGGTCCACAACTACGCGGCCCTGGTGGCCAGCGGCGTGATCCTGGAAGCCACGCAGCTCAGCGACGTCGAGCTGTTCTGAAGCTGGCGCACTCGCGCGTTGTTTGCTCGCCGCGGGACGGCGGCGTGCTTTTTGCTCCCTGGTCATAGCCTAAAAACGATCGCGCGACCGGTGTGCCAACGATGCCGGCGAGCGGCCCAGGTTTGGGCAGGCGTGGGCTTTTGTCGTGATCGCCGCGGGACGAAATGCGCCATTCCTGGCTTCCTTGGAGCCTTTTGATAGCGGCATTGCTTGCTTTCGTCGGAACGGCCGTGGGCGCATCGTCGAGCCTGGGAGCGCTGCTGGCGCGCGGCGCCAAACGCAGCCAGGCGCTGCGCACGCAGACCAGGCTGCAATGCCTGCTGACGCTGCTGGTTCGTTCGCCACCCGCGCAACCGTGACCCGCGCATTTGTGCCGGACCACAGGAAGTTTTCGCCGCTATCATCATTTTCGGATCGCGTGCGATCCCATTTCTGAGCCGCAAGACCTTTCAAGAGGCATGCATGGAGACAAGATTGATAGAGCGGCGCAAGCCGGGCGCTGTGGCAGCTGTGGCCGCCCGCGGTCGGTGGTGGCCCTGGTCGGCTGGGCGTGACGAGGGCCGCGGCCTGGAGGGCGGCTTGAGTGCCGCGGCGCAGGGCGACCTGTCCGTCAGCGTCGCGGATGGCGCCGCAGGCGGCCTCGGGCGGCAGTTCAACGCGATGTGCGCCTCGCTGTCGAACCGCGTCGCGCAGATCCGCAACAGCGCCAGCATCCTGGCCATGGCCGGCCAGGAGCTGGCCCAGGGCACCCGCCAGCTGGACGAGCGCACGCGCGCCCAGGCCAGCCAGCTGGCCGCCGCGTCTGCCCAGGTGCAGGAGCTGGGCGGCCAGGTGCAGGAGACCGCCCGGCATGCGCAGGCCGCCCACCAGGTATCGACGCGGGTGTGCGTGGCGGCCGAGTCCGGCGCGGCACTGATGCAGGCGGCCGTGGGCCAGGTGCGCCAGATCGAGATGAGCTCGCGCGAGATGGGCGAAATCATTGCCGTCATCGACAGCATTGCCTTCCAGACCAACATCCTGGCACTGAACGCCGCCGTTGAAGCCGCGCGTGCCGGCGAGCAGGGGCGAGGCTTTGCCGTCGTCGCCAGCGAGGTGCGGGCGCTGGCCCAGCGCAGCGCCGCGTCTGCCGCCCAGGTCAAGCGACTGATTGCCCAGTCCGCCGAGCAGGTGGACCATGGCGCGCGCAGCATCGAGACATTGGGCCAGACGCTGTCCGACATCGTCGGCGGCGTGCGCGAACTGAGCAGTCGCGTTGGCGAGATGGCCGACGGCAGCGCGGTGCAGGCGGCCGGGCTGAGCACACTGGCCGAGGCCGTGCAGGGCGCCAACGAGCTGACGCAGCAGAACGCCGCCATGGTGGCCGACTCGGCGCGCGCGGCGCGGGAGCTGGGCGAGCGCACCGAGGAGTTGTCCAGGGCCGCCCAGACCGTCAGGCTGCGCCAGGGCAGTGCCGACGAGGCACGCCGGCTGGTGGAGAAGGCCGTGGGCCTGGTGAAGCGCGGCGGCCTGCGGGCCGCGGTGCCGCGCCTGGTGGATCGTGCGAGCGAGTTCTTCGACCGCGACATGTACATCTTCATCTTCGACCGCCGCGGCACCTTCACCGCCTTCGGGCCGAACCCGAGCTTGCACGGCGGCCACCTGCGCCAGGTGCAGGGCCTGCAGTGGGAGCGCCTGCTGCACGACGGCTTCGTGCGCGTGGACGCCGGCGGCGGCTGGGTGGACTACCAGACCGTCAACCCGGTCACCGGCGCCGTCAACGACAAGGTCTCCTACGTGCTGCCGCTGCCGGGCGACCTGCTGGTGGGCTGCGGGGTCTACAAGGTCTAGGGCAGGGCGCGCGACTTCACGGCCGCATACCGAGCCAGCGTGCGCTCCCGCGCGACGGCGTGGTCGACGACGGGGCGCGGGTAGTGCACGCCCTGCATCGCCAGCGGCGCACGCTCCCAGGGTGCGTGGATGGCCTTGCCGTCCAGGCCGGCCAGCTCCGGGCAGTAGCGCCGGATGAACTTGCCTTCGGCGTCGAACTTCTCGCTCTGGCTGGTCGGGTTGAAGATGCGGAAATAGGGCTGGGCATCGCAGCCGCTGCTGCTGGCCCACTGCCAGCCGCCGTTGTTGGCAGCGAGATCGAAGTCCAGCAGTTGCTGCGCAAAGTAAGCCTCGCCCCGCCGCCAATCGATGCCGAGATCCTTGGTCAGGAAGCTGGCCGACACCATGCGCAGGCGGTTGTGCATATAGCCCGTCTGGTTGAGCTGGCGCATGGCGGCGTCCACCAGCGGGTAGCCCGTGCGGCCCTCGCACCAGGCCAGGAAGAGGGCGTCGGCGTGCGCGCCGGTCTCCCAGGCAATCGCGTCGTACTCCGGCCGGAAGGCGGCCGTCATCGCGTGGGGGTGGTGGTGCATGACCTGGTGATAGAAGTCGCGCCAGATCAGCTCCGACAGCCAGACCTCGGCGCCATGGTCGCCGGCCTGCATGCGCTGGTGCGCCAGGCGCGCCAGGTGGCGGACGGACACGGTGCCGAAGCGCAGGTGCACGCTGAGGTAGCTGGGGCCCTTCACGGCCGGGAAGTCGCGCTTCTTGTCGTACTCGTCGATGCGGTCCAGGAAGTCGTCCAGCAGCGCCGCGGCGCCGCGGCTGCCCTGGCCGAGATGGGGCGTCAGGCCGGCGGGCTCGAAGCCGATGTCTGCGAGCGAGGGCACACCCCGGGCCAACGGTGTTGGCACAAGCGCATGGGCATGGCGTGCGACGGGATAGCTGCTCAGGTAGAAGGCATCCACCTTGCGCAGCCAGGCGTTCTTGTAAGGCGTGAACACGCCGTACGGCCCGCCAGCCGCCGTCATGACCTCGCGGCGCTCGAAGACGACGTGGTCCTTGAAGCTGCGCAGCTCGGCGCCAAAGCTCGCCAGCCGGGCTGCCACCAGCGCGTCACGCGCCAGGGCCTGCGGCTCGTCATCGTGGTTGGTGAACACCGCCTGCACGCCCAGCTCGGCGGCCAGCCGCGGGACCTCGTCGGCCGCCGCGCCATGCTTCACGATCAGCGCGCCGCCGAGCTTGCGCAGGTCCTCATCCAGCACCTGCAGTGCGCCGAGGATGAATTCCACGCGCCGGTCCGCGCGGGGCAGGGCGTCGAGGATTTCGCGGTCCAGGATGAAGGCGCAGAAGACCTGCTTCGCTGCCGTCAGTGCGTGATGCAGCGCGGCGTGGTCATCCGTGCGAAGGTCGCGCCGGAACCAGACCAGGGCCGTGTCGAGACTTGGTTTCATCCCCGCAGGTTAAGGTCTTTGCGCGCATGCCCAGACGTGCAGGTGTGGGCAACGACCCGTCATCCACGCGATCAAGGGCTGAAGCGCGAAGACCCCGGAATAAAATGCCGCCATGCCCGCCGACCGGATCGTCCTGACCAACCAGTTCCTCATCGCCATGCCCGGCATGGCCGACGAGGCCTTCGCAGGCACGGTGGTCTACCTCTGCGAGCACAACGACAACGGCGCCCTGGGCCTCGTCATCAACAAGCCCATCTCGCTGACGCTGGGCCATCTGTTCGAAAAGGTCGAGCTCAGCCCCCCCGCCGACCCGCTGGCCGGCACGCCGGTGTTCTACGGCGGCCCGGTGCAGACGGATCGCGGCTTCGTGCTGCACGAGCCGCTGGACGAGCAGGGCGGCCACTACAACGCGACGCTGGCCGTGCCCGGCGGCCTGGAGATGACCACCAGCCGCGACGTGCTGGAGGCGCTGTCCAACGGCGCCGGCCCGCGCAAGATCCTCGTCACCCTGGGCTACAGCGGCTGGGCCGCCGGCCAGCTCGAAGAAGAGATCGGCCGCAACGGCTGGCTGACGGTGGACGCGACGCCGGAAATCATCTTCGACACGCCTGTGGAGCAGCGCTACGAGCGCGCGCTGGCGCTGCTTGGCGTGGACCCGCGCATGCTCAGCTCGGACGCGGGCCACGCGTGATGCCCGCCGTGGCTGACGCTGCCCGCCTCCAGACCTTTCTTGCTTTTGATTTCGGCACGCGCCGCATTGGCGTGGCCTCGGGCACGCGCCTGCTCGGTTCGGCCGAGCCGCGCGGCACGCTCAAGAGCGGCGACTTCGACGCGATCGCCGCCCTCGTCAAGACCTGGCAGCCCGACGCCCTCGTCATCGGCGTGCCGCGCCACCCCGACGGTGCGCCGCACGAGATGACGGCCAAGGCGCAGAACTTCGGCCGCCGGCTCTCCGGGCGCTACCACCTGCCGGTCTTCGAGGTGGACGAGCGCTACACCAGCGTCGAGGCTGAGGCCGAGGGCGCCCACGACGTGGACGCCGCCGCCGCCGCACTGATCCTCGAACAATTCTTTAGAGAACACCCATGAGTGAATTGCTGCTCGATGCCGAGGCGCTGTACCTCGAACTCAAACGCGGTGTGCAGCGGCTGCTGACCGCCGACACCGCCCTCGTCGGCATCTGGAGCGGCGGCGCCTGGCTGGCCGAGCGGCTGGCCGTCGACCTGGGCCTGGCCGACGCCGGCACCATTTCCAGCGTGCTGCACCGCGACGACTTTGGCGCCCGGGGCCTGGCCAAGGCGGACCACACCTCGCTGCCCTTCGACGTGAATGGCCGCGACATCCTGCTCATCGACGATGTGCTCTACACGGGCCGCACGACGCGGGCCGTGCTCAACGAGCTGTTCGACTTCGGCCGCCCGGCCAGCGTGCAGTTGGCCGTGCTGGTGGACCGCGGCGGGCGGCAGCTGCCGATCGAGCCGGCGTTCTCGGCCGCGCGCGTGACCCTCAACAGCGAGCAGAGCCTGCGCCTGGCACGCACCGAAACCGGCGCCTTCAGCTTCGAGGTGAAGTGATGCTCAGCAAGCGAAACCCCCAGCTGAACAAGCATGGCGAGCTGATCCACCTGCTGTCCACTGAAGGCCTGCCGCGTGCGGTCATGGAGCAGATCCTGGACACCGCCGGCAGCTTCCTCTCGGTCAACGACCGTGAGGTCAAGAAGGTGCCGCTGCTGCGCGGCAAGTCGGTGTTCAACCTGTTCTTCGAGAACAGCACGCGCACGCGCACCACCTTCGAGATCGCCGCCAAGCGCCTCTCGGCCGACGTCATCAACCTCGACATCGCCCGCAGCTCCACGGCCAAGGGCGAGACGCTGCTGGACACGGTGGCCAACCTCAGCGCCATGCACGCCGACATGTTCGTCGTGCGCCACAGCGAGAGCGGCGCGCCGCACCTGATCGCCCAGCACTGCGCACCGCATGTGCACGTGGTGAACGCCGGCGATGGCCGCCACGCGCACCCGACGCAAGGCCTGCTGGACATGTACACGATCCGGCACTTCAAGCAGGACTTCCGCAACCTGACGGTGGCCATCGTCGGTGACATCGTGCACTCGCGCGTGGCCCGCAGCGACATCCACGCGCTGAACATCCTCGGTGTGCCCGAGATCCGCGCCGTCGGGCCGAAGACGCTGGTGCCGGGCGACCTGCGCGACATGGGCGTGCGCGTCTGCCACGACATGGCCGAGGGCGTGCGCGGCGCCGACGTCGTCATCATGCTGCGCCTGCAGAACGAGCGCATGAACGGCGGCATGCTGCCCAGCAGCGGCGAGTTCTTCAAGCACTTCGGCCTGACGCCCGAGAAGCTGGCGCTGGCCAAGCCCGACGCCATCGTCATGCACCCCGGGCCCATCAACCGCGGCGTCGAGATCGCGTCCGAAGTGGCCGACGGCAAGAGCAGCGTCATCCTGCCGCAGGTCACCTTCGGCATCGCGGTGCGCATGGCGGTGATGGCCATCCTGGCAGGGAACGAAGCATGAAGATCCTCATCAAGAATGGTCGGCTGATCGACCCCGCCTCGGGCCTGGATCGCATCGGCGACCTGGCCGTGGCCAACGGCCGCATCGTCAAGCTGGGCGATGCCGGCGAGTTCACCGCGGACCGCACCGTGGATGCCGTCGGCCTCGTCGTCGCGCCCGGCCTCGTCGACCTGTGCGCCCGCCTGCGCGAGCCGGGCCACGAGCACGAGGGCCTGCTGGAGAGCGAGCTCGCCGCGGCTGCGGCCGGCGGCGTGACCAGCCTGGTCTGCCCGCCCGACACCGACCCCGTACTGGACGAGCCCGGCCTCGTCGAGATGCTGAAGTTCCGCGCCCGCAAGCTCAGCCGCTGCCGCCTCTTTCCCTTGGGTGCGCTGACCCGCAACCTCGAAGGCAAGGCGCTGACCGAGATGGCCGAGCTGACCGAGGCCGGCTGCATCGGCTTCGCGCAGGCCGAGGCGCCCGTGCGCGACACGCTGGTGCTGCACCGCGCGCTGCAGTACGCGGCCACCTACGGCTACACGGTCTGGCTGCGCCCGCAGGACGCCTGGCTCGGTGGCGGCGTGGCCGCCAGCGGCGCGATTGCCACCCGGCTGGGCCTGTCCGGCGTGCCGGTCAGTGCCGAGACGGTGGCCCTGCACACCATCTTCGAGCTGGTGCGCGCCACCGGCGCCCGCGTCCACCTGTGCCGCATCTCCAGCGCTGCCGGCGTGGAGCTGGTGCGTGCCGCCAAGGGCGAGGGGCTGCCGATCACGGCCGACGTGTCCATCAACTCCCTGCACCTCAGCGATGTCGACATCGGCTACTTCGACTCGGCCATGCGCCTGACGCCGCCGCTGCGCCAGGGCCGCGACCGCGACGCGCTGCGCGCCGGCCTGGCCGACGGCACGCTGGACGCGCTGGTGTCCGACCACATGCCCGTCACCGTCGACGAGAAGGCGGTGCCCTTCGCCGAGGCCACGCCCGGCGCGACCGGCCTGGAGCTGCTGCTGAGCCTGGCGCTGCGCTGGGCCCAGGACTCGGGCCTGCCGGTGGCGCGGGCGTTGGCCGTCGTCACCGCCGATCCGGTGCGCGTGCTGGGCAGCGCGCTGGGGTCGCTCGCTGCCAGCGCCGGTCGCCTCGCCGAAGGCGGCGTGGCGGACGTCTGCGTCTTCGACGCCGCTGCGAGCTGGGCCGTCACGCCCGAGATGCTCGCCAGCCAGGGCAAGCACACGCCCTTCGAGTTCTCGCGCAGTGGGTTCGAGCTGCCGGCGCGGGTGCGCTGCACGCTGGTTGCCGGGCACATCGCCTACGAGGCTGAATGAGAGGCCTGGTCGCCGCCTGGCGCCTCGCGCGCCTTTTGCCCCATGTGCTGCACGGCCTGTGGATCGTCCGGCGGCGCTTCGAGTTGCTGACCTCGGTCGAGCGGCACGGCTTGATCCAGTGGTGGTCGGTCAAGACGCTGCGCATCCTCGGCATCGAGCTGAAGACCGCGGGCACGGCCTTGCCCGACGGCCATCTGCTGGTGGCCAACCACGTCTCGTGGCTGGACATCGCCGCCGTGCACGCCGTGCTGCCGCAGGCGCGCTTCGTCTCCAAGGCCGACGTGAAGCACTGGCCGCTGGTGGGTGCCCTCGTCGAAGGCGCTGGCACGCTGTTCATCGAGCGCACCAGCAAGCGGGACGCGCTGCGCGTGGTGCACCAGACGGCCGCGGCCCTGCAGGCGGGCGACTGCGTGGCCGTCTTCCCGGAGGGCACGACGGGCGCCGGCCCGCAGCTGCTGCCCTTCCACGCCAACCTGCTGCAGGCGGCCGTGTCGACCGGGGCGCCGGTGCTGCCCCTCGTGCTGCGCTGGTACGAGCCGGGCGAGCGTTTCAGCCCTTCGGCGAGTTTCATCGGTGACATGACGCTGGTGCAGAGTCTGTGGCTCATCGCGTCGGCACGCGGGCTGGCCATCGACGTGCAGATCCTGCCGAGCGTCATGACCGAAGGGCAGGATCGCCGCGCCTTGGGCGAGACGCTGCGCGGGCTGATCAGCACGCGGCTCTGAGCCAGGCCAGTCCGGCCGAGGTGTCGCCCCGGGGCCTGTACTCCAGGCCCACGGCGCCTGGCCAGCCGCGCTCGTCCAGCAAGGTGAGTTCCGCCGCGAACTCGGCGGCCTCGGGCTCCTGCCGCCCCGCGACGCCGGCCATTTGGACGTGGCCGAGGCGGCCGAGGTCCAGCGCCCGCGCCAGATGCGTCAGCGACTCGCCTTCGGTGACGCGGCAGTGGTAAAGGTCGAGCTGTAGGTGCACTTGCGGTGAGTTCAGCGTGGCCAGCAGCGCCAGCGCCTGGGCCTGGTGGTGCAGGAAATAGCCCGGCATGTCGCGGCGGTTGATGGGCTCGACGACCAGCGGCAGCGCCGACTGTTCGGCCGCCCAGCCGAGGTTGGTGAGCCAGGTCGTGCGGTTCTCGGCCGTGTCCTCGGCGAGGCCCGACAGCAGATGCACGCGCGCGGCGCCCAGCCGGGCGGCAAGGTCCAGCCCGCGCAGCGTCGCGTTGCGGAACTCGGCCTCGCGGCCGGGCAGGGCCGCAAAGCCGCGCTCGCCGGCGGCCCAGTCGCCGGCCGGCGCATTGATGAGGACGATGCGCAGACCGATCAGCGTCGCCTTCAGCGCCGTGGCGTCGTGCAGGTGCGGTTGCTGCAGCTCGACGGCGGTGAAACCATCGGCACGCGCGGCCGCGGCGCGGTCGAGGTAGGCGTGCTCGGTGTAAAGCCAGTCGAGGTTGGCGGCAAGGCGTGGCGGGATCACTTGGACTCGGCCACCAGGGCCGGGTTCAGCCGCGGGTCGTTGTACATCTTGAACTGGCGGTAGACCTTGAAATAGGCCCGGCCGGCGCGGGCATCGGCCAGCAGCTCGTCATAGCAGCTGCCGAGGTCGGCGCGCTGCTGGGTCAGGCGCTCCAGCCGTTCGGCACAGGACTGGCGGTGCGCGTCGTCGACGTCGCCGCGCAGCGTCTGCTCGCGCATCGCGGCGATCTTCAGGCCCAGGATGGAGATGCGGTCCAGCATGGAGCCGGCGGTCTCGCTGTTCAGCCGCGCACCCGGCGGCACCGTCGAGCGAGGCAGGGCGCTGGCGAGCGTGGCCGGGTCGACCAGGCCCAGCGCCGACAGCAGGAACTCGTCGATGCGCTCGATGGCGTCGTTGCGGGCCTGGTTGTGGCGGTCGATGGCGCGCTTGTTGGCGACGATCTCGGCGTCGGCGGCCAGCGTGCGGCGGGCCAGGTCTTCCTGGGCCCACAGACTGCGGTTGTGGAAGTGGTTGACGGCGACCCAGCCGCGCACGTCGTTGGCACTGGCGGCCACCGGCTCGGCGGCCAGTGCCGCGTCGTGGCTGGCGATCACTTCGGCGGAAGAAGGCAGGGTGATCTCGGGCATGAAGAGCGGGCCTGCGCAGAGAGAATCCGCGCGACTTGTAAAGAGATGTTGATGATAGAAGCCCGCGCTGCCGCCAAGCCCCTCATCGTTCGCCTGCGCAACTTCGTGGGCGACACGGTGTTGAGCATTCCGGCACTGCGATTGCTCGAAAGCCAAGGCTACCGGCTGGAGCTGGTGGGCAAGGGCTGGGCGCGCGGGCTGCTGGAGGCCGAGGGTTGGCCGGTGCATGTGCGGCCGGCGGGCCTGCATGACCGCATCGGGCAGCTGCGGGTGATGCGACGCCAGATGCTGCGGGAGGACCCGGGCTTTGACGGGCGCGCCAACATGCTGCTGTTCCCCTATGCCTTCTCCGCTGCGCTGGACGCGCGTTTTGCCGGCCTCAAGCCCGAAGGGCACGCGGGCGATGGCCGCACCTGGCTGCTGCGGCGCGGCCTGCCGCGGCGCGAGGGCAGGCACACGCTGGTCGAGTACTGGGAGCTGGCCTGCGATTTCCTGGGTGTCCAGGCCGCGCCGCCGACCGACATCGGCATGCAGGTCAGCGAGGCCCAGCGCGAGCAGGCTCGGGCGTTGCTGGCCGAACGGGGTGTCGAGCCCGGCAGATTCGTGCTCATCTGCCCGTTCGCGAATGGGCGCGTGGAGTTTCTCGACCGCAGCTGGCCGGCCTTCCCGGACTTCGTGCGACAGGTGCATGCGGCAGGGCGCAAGACTGTCATCGTGCCGGGGCCGGCCGAGGTCGAAGGCGCCAAGCAGCTTTACCCGGACGCGATCCGCCTCGACGGCGTGGCGCTAGGGGTCTACAACGCGCTGCTGCAGCTGGCGGGCGTGGTGGTGGCCAACGACACCGGCCCGGCCCACATGGCCGCTGGCGTCGGCGCAAGGCTGTTGAGCATCTGGGGGCCGGTGGACCCGGCCCGCTGGGCGCCGTGGGGCTCCACGGTGACGTTGATGCGACGCCCACCCGGCTGGGTCGGCGTCGACGAGGTCATCTCAGCCGTGGATCAGGCCTTGCCCACGGCGGCTGGTTAGGCTGCCGTCTTGCCTTGCGCCGCGACGGCCGCCGCAGCCTTGGCCGCCGCTTCGGCGTCGCCCAGGTAGTAGCTCTTGATCGGCTTCAGGTCCGCATCCAGTTCGTAGACCAGCGGGATGCCGTTGGGGATGTTGACGCCCACGATGGCGTCATCCGCGATGCCGTCCAGGTACTTCACCAGCGCGCGGATGCTGTTGCCATGCGCGGCGATCAGCACGCGCTCGCCGCCCAGGATGGCGGGCGCCACGGTCTCGTTCCAGAACGGCAGCACGCGGGCGACGGTGTCCTTCAGGCATTCGGTCAGCGGAATGTCTTCGGCGTCGAGGCCGCGGTAGCGGCGGTCACTGCGCTCGCTGCGCGGGTCGGTCGCTTGCAGCGCGGGCGGCGGCGTGTCGTAGCTGCGGCGCCAGATCAGCACCTGCTCGTCACCGTACTGCTTGGCCATGTCGCCCTTGTTCAGGCCCTGCAGCGCGCCGTAGTGGCGCTCGTTCAGGCGCCAGGCGTGGCGCACCGGCAGCCAGGTGCGGTCCATTTGGTCCAGGCAGTGCCACAGCGTCCACACGGCGCGCTTGAGCACCGAGGTGTAGGCGATGTCGAAGTCGTAGCCTGCTTCCTTGAGCAAGCGGCCCGCCGTCTTGGCCTGCTCGACGCCGGTGGGCGTCAGGTCGACGTCGGTCCAGCCGGTGAAGCGGTTTTCCAGGTTCCAGGTCGATTCGCCGTGGCGGATGAGGACGAGCTTGTACATGGGGCAGGGCGCACAGGTGGTGGAAGGCGGCGGATTATCGGACGCGGCGATAATCACCGGCTTCGTTGAATTACACGGGATGCTTGCTTGAACTTCCTGATCGAGAACTGGTTTCTGGTCGTCGCCGCCTTGCTGTCCGGCGGCTTGTTGCTTTGGCCCATGCTGGTCTCCGGCAGCCAGGGCGGTGGCGTCAGCCCCGCCGAGGCGGTGCAGCTGGTCAACCGCGAGAAAGGCGTGCTGATCGACGTCAGCGAGCCCGAGGAGTTCGCCAAGGGCCACGCCGTCGGTGCCCGCAACATTCCCTTTGGCCAGATCGAGGGCCACAAGTCGCTGCCCACCAACAAGGCCCTGCCGCTGGTGTTGGTGTGCCCGACCGGCGCACGCGCCGGCCGCGCCGCGGGCATGCTGCGCAAGCTGGGCTACGAGAAGGCCCAGGTGCTGGCAGGCGGCCTGAAAGCCTGGCGTGATGCCAACCTGCCGGTTGAGAAGACCGCGTAAGGAGCTTGGAGATGGCTGCCGTCAAGATGTACACGACCCTGGTCTGCCCGTTCTGCGTGCGGGCCAAGATGCTGCTCAAGCAGCGCGGCGTCGACCAGATCGACGAGGTCCGTGTCGACCTCAACCCCGTCGAGCGCCAGGAAATGATGGCCAGGACGGGCCGGCGCACGGTGCCGCAGATCTTCATCGGCGACACCCATGTCGGGGGGTGCGACGACCTCATCGCCCTCGACCAGAAGGGCGGATTGCTGCCTTTGCTCCAGGCTGCGTGATTTCAAGCCCGGGCAAGCCCCGGGCGGCTTGTCACGGGGCCTCGCCCATAATCCAGTCACCGCCCGCAGCGCGCCGCCTGCGGGCTTTTGTTTGACGCTCCGTTCGAAAGAGTCCCATGGCCGACGAGATCCAAGCCGCCCCCGAAGGCACCCCCGTATTCCAGATCCAGCGCATGTACCTGAAGGATCTGTCGCTGGAGCAGCCCAACGCGCCGCACATCCTGCTGGAGCAGCAGCAGCCCCAGGTTGACATCAATCTGGCACTGTCGGCCGAGAACGTCACCGACGGCATCTTCGAGGTCTGCGTGACGGCCACCGTCAACACCAAGGTCGGCGACAAGACGCTGTTCCTGGTGGAGGCCAAGCAGGCCGGCATCTTCGAGATCCGCCACGTGCCGCAGGACCAGGTCGAGGGCATCCTGGGCATCGTCTGCCCGCAGATGGTCTACCCCTACCTGCGCGCCATCGTGTCGGACGTCTGCACCCGCGCCGGCTTCCCGCCCGTGCTGCTGACGGAAGTGAACTTCCAGGCCATGTTCGAGGCCCAGCAGGCCCAGCGCGCTGCACAAGGCGGCCAAGCGGTCAACTGATTCAGCCTCCCCGCTGACGACGCCCCGCCGAGTGCGGGGCGTTTTACTTGGGCGAAACTCTCGCGCATGACGACGATGAAGATCAGCGTTCTCGGCGCCGGCGCCTGGGGCACGGCCCTGGCCATCCAGGCGGCCGAGGCCGGCCATGCGGTTTGCCTGTGGGGGCGCGACTCGGCTGCCATCGAGCAGATGCGCGCGACCCGTCGCAATGCGGCTTATCTGCCGGACAGCGAGCTGCCCTCGGGGCTGGCACTGACGTCCGACCGCGGCGAAGCCATCGCCCACGCGGCCGAGGGCCTGACCATCGTGGCGACGCCGATGTCCGGCCTGCGCGAAACGCTCGCGGCCCTGCCGTCCACGCAGCGTGTGCTGTGGCTGTGCAAGGGCTTCGAGGCCGGCACGGGGCGGCTGGGCCACGAGATCGCACGCGAGCTGCAGCCGGCGATGCGCGTGGGCGTCCTGTCTGGCCCCAGCTTTGCGCAGGAAGTGGCAGCCGGCCGGCCGACGGCGCTGGTCGCGGCCAGCGAGAACGCCGAACTCGCCCAGGCCGCGGTCGATGCCTTTCACGGCGAGCGGCTGCGTGTCTACACGTCGAGCGACCCGGTCGGCGTCGAAGTCGGCGGCGCGGTCAAGAACGTCATGGCCATCGCGGTGGGCGTCTGCGATGGGCTGACGGCCGCAGCGCCCGACGCGCCGGGCCTGAACGCGCGCGCCGCGCTGATCACGCGCGGGCTGGCGGAGATGCTGCGCCTGGGCGTGGCCCTGGGCGCCAAGGTCGAGACCTTCATGGGGCTGTCGGGCCTGGGCGATCTGGTGCTGACGGCGACCGGTGACCTGTCGCGCAACCGGCGTGTCGGCCTGATGCTGGCCGAGGGCCTCGCGCTGCCGGAGATCCTGGCGCGGCTGGGCCATGTCGCCGAGGGTGTCTACAGCGCCCCGACAGTACTGGCTCGGGCTCGTGAAGCCGGCGTCGAGATGCCCATCACCGAAGGCATGGTGGCCCTGCTGGAGGGGCGGCTGCGCGTGAGCGAAGCGGTCGAGCGCCTGATGGGCCGCGACGCACGCGCCGAGTAGTCAGCCGCCTCCGGCGTAGCCGTTCTGCCGCCAGGCCTCCAACACGGCAACCGCCACGCTGTTGCTCAGGTTGAGGCTGCGCTGGCCTTCGCGCATCGGCAGGCGCACGCGCTGCGCCGTCGGGAAGCTTTCGCGCAGCTCGGGTGCCAGGCCGGCCGTTTCGCTGCCGAAGACGAGCCAGTCGCCGGGCTGCCAGCTGACCTCGCCGAACGGCCGACTGCCGCGTGTCGTGAAGGCGAACATGCGCGCCGGGTCGGGCGACTCGACCGCGAGGAAGGCCGCCCAGTCGGCATGGCGCTGCACGCGGGCGTACTCGTGATAGTCCAGGCCGGCGCGTTGCAGCAGCTTGTCTTCCATCGAGAAGCCCAGCGGCTCGATCAGGTGCAGGCTGCAGCCGGTGTTGGCCGCGAGCCGGATCACATTGCCCGTGTTGGGCGGGATCTCCGGCTGGACGAGGACGATGTGGAACATGCGCGGGAGTATCCCGCGGCGCTCACTCCTGGCCAGGCTCTGGCGTGCGCGCGATCACCCAGGCCTGCACGCTCATGACGCCGGCCTGCAGCAGCACGCCGGCCAGTTCGAACAGCGTCGCGCCGCTGGTCATGACGTCATCGAGCAGGGCGACACGGGTGCCACGCAGCTCCGCCATGCGCAGCGGCTCGACGGCGAAGACGCCGCGCACGTTGGCGGCGCGTGCCTCCAGCTTCAGGCTGGCTTGGGCGGCGTTGTGGCGCACGCGCAGCAGCAGCTCGGGCTCGCAGCGCAGGCCGCGCCGCCGCGCCAGCGCCTTGGCCAGTTCATGGGCCTGGTTGTAGCCGCGCTCGCGCAGGCGCTCCGTCGACATGGGCACCGGCAGCAGCCAGTCCGGTGCGTCCACGTCGGCCGCGCTGAGCGCCGTGTTCAGCCGCTCCAGCAGGCTCTCGCGCAGCTCCAGCGCCTGGTGGTACTTGAAGTGCTGCAGCAGCCCGTCCCAGGGGAAGCGGTAGTCCAGCGCGGCGACGGTGCGGTCCAGCGGCGGCGGCTCGCGCAGGCAGCGCCCGCACTGCGGCCGCGGCCTGCCGGCGAGTTCGAGCGGCAGCTTGGCCGCGCAGGTCCAGCAGCGGGGCTGAGGGCGGGCATACAGAGCCACGCAGTTCTCGCAGATGGTCTGGTGGCTCCAGGCGCGGCAGACGGCGCACTGGCCGGCGCAGCGCAGCAGCACTTTCTCGATCAATGCGGGCTTCGGTGCCGACAGGGAGCGCTCGGGCATCGGCTCAATATACTGACCGACCCATGAGTGAGCCGGTCTCGACCCCTACTTCAAACAAGGGGCCGCGGCCTCAAGATCTCGATGCGGCTGCGCTGCGCCATCAGGCCAGGCGCCTGGCGAAGGCCGAGCAGCCGCCCTGGCTGCATGCCGAGGTGGCGCGCCGCATGGCGGAGCGCCTCACCTACATCAGGCTGCAGCCGGCCCGCGTGCTGGATGCATCGCCGGCGCTGGGCGCGAGTGCCCAGCTGCTGCGCCTGGCCTACCCGGGCGCGGAGATGCTGTGGCACGAGGGCGACGCCGTGCTGGCCGAACGCGCCGCTCAGGCCCGGGCTTTGAACTGGTGGCGCAAGCTGAGCGGCACGTCCACGGGTCAGGTCGACGCGCTGCCGGCACGGCCCGCGGTGGACCTGGTGTGGTCCAACATGGCACTGCACGCCTGCGCAGACCTGCCAGCGCTGCTGGGTGCCTGGCAGGCCAGCATCGCGGTCGGCGGCTTCGTCATGTTCTCCTGCCTGGGCCCGGACAGCTTCATCGAACTTCGCAGCCTCTACACCCGCAGCGGCTGGGGCCGCCCCGCGCCGGACTGGTGGGACATGCACGACATCGGCGACCTGGTGCTGAAGGCGGGTTTTGCCGACCCCGTCATGGACCAGGAGAGGCTGCGCCTGACCTGGGCCAGCCCGGAGAGCCTGCTGGCCGACCTGCGCGCGCTCGGTGGCAACCTCGCGCCGGCGCGTTTTGCCGGCCTGCGCGGCCGCGACTGGCAGCGGCGCCTGCTGGCCCAACTCGACACGTTGCGCGACGCCGAGGGCCGGCTCGCGCTGACGCTGGAGCTGGTCTTCGGCCATGCCTTCAAGGCTGCGCCGCGGCTGGCGGTGGCGGCCGAGACCCACGTGTCCGTCGACGCCATGCGTGCCTCGCTGCGCAAGGGGCGACCAGGTGGGTGATTCCCCGGGGCCGGCGCAGGTCAGGGGCGGGATGCGCCTGGGCTAAACTCTTGCGCCGCATCAAGGACCGGGCACAAACCCCGGTCCACTCCACGGAACTTGCGTTGCAAATCGGGCAGTCTGGCCAGATTGCAAGCCCCGCTCCTCAAAGAACCAAGTGACAACCATGACGATGATGAACGCACGAGTGCACAGCGCCTCACGCGCTTGGGGCCGTTGGGCCACGGCGGCGATGGCCCTGGCAGCGGGCCCTGCCCTCGCGGTGAACGACCTCAAGGGCGGCCCGGGCGTCAATCAGCTCAATCTGCACGAGCCGGTCACGCGAATCGCGGCCGACCAGATGTGGCTGCACAACTTCGTGATGATCGTCTGCCTGGTCATCTTCGTCGCTGTGTTCGGCGTGATGTTCTATTCCATCTTCAAGCACCGCAAGTCCAAGGGCGCGGTGTCGGCCAACTTCCACGAGAGCGTGGCCGTCGAGATCGCCTGGACCGTCGTGCCCTTCCTGATCGTCATCGGCATGGCCCTGCCGGCCACCAAGGTGGTCGTTGCGATGAAGGACACCACCAACGCCGACCTGACCATCAAGGCCACCGGCTACCAGTGGAAGTGGGGCTACGACTACCTGAAGGGCGAAGGCGAGGGCATCGGCTTCCTGGCCACTCTGGACGCGGCGCAGCGCGAGTCTTCGGACTCCGGCAAGCCCGAACCGGTCGACAACTACCTGCTCAAGGTCGACAACCCGCTCGTGGTGCCTGTGGACAAGAAGATCCGCATCATCACGACCGCCAACGACGTCATCCACGCCTGGATGGTGCCGGCCTTCGGCGTGAAGCAGGATGCCATCCCCGGCTTCGTGCGCGACACCTGGTTCAAGGCCGAGAAGGTCGGCGACTACTACGGCCAGTGCGCCGAGCTGTGCGGCAAGGAACATGCGTACATGCCCATCCACGTGAAGGTCGTGTCCGCCGAGGACTACACCAAGTGGGTGGACGGCAAGAAGAAGGAAATCGCCGCCAAGGCCGATGACCCGAGCAAGGTCTGGGAGCAGGCGGCGCTGATTGCCCGTGGCGAAAAGGTCTACGGCGCCAACTGCGCGGTCTGCCACAAGGCCGATGGCAAGGGTGCCGGCCCGATCAAGGCGCTGGACGCATCGGCCGTCGTGCTGTCCGATGCGCATCTGGAGCAGATCCAGGTGCTGCTGAACGGCCGCATGGACAAGGGCATGCCCGCCTGGAAACAGCTCAGCGACACCGACATCGCTGCCGTGATCACGTACACGAAGAACAGCTGGTCCAACAAGACGGGCCAGACGGTGCAGCCGGCCGAAGTGGTCGCCGCCCGCAAGTAATTCCGAACGCCGAATCAGAGGAATCCAAATGAGTGCAGTGCTCCCCCCCCACGGCGTTCACGGTGGCCACGCTGGCGACCATGGCCACGACCACGACGATCATCACGACCACCACGCACCGGCCGGCTGGCGCCGCTGGGTCTTCGCGACCAACCACAAGGACATCGGCACGCTCTACCTGCTGTTCTCGTTCGCGATGCTGATGGTCGGCGGCATCCTGGCGCTGTGCATCCGCGCCGAACTCTTCCAGCCGGGCCTGCAGTTCTTCAACCCCGAGCTCTTCAACCAGTTCACGACCATGCACGGTCTGATCATGGTGTTCGGCGCCATCATGCCGGCCTTCGTGGGCTTCGCGAACTGGATGATCCCGCTGCAGATCGGTGCGGGTGACATGGCCTTTGCGCGGATGAACAACTTCAGCTTCTGGCTGCTGATCCCCGCCGCGCTGATGCTGGTCGGCAGCTTCTTCATGCCTGGTGGCGCCCCCGCCGCCGGCTGGACGCTGTACGCGCCACTGACGCTGCAGATGGGCCCGTCCATGGACGCCGGCATCTTCGCGATGCACATCATGGGCGCCTCGTCCATCATGGGCTCCATCAACATCATCGTGACCATCCTCAACATGCGCGCCCCCGGCATGACGCTGATGAAGATGCCGATGTTCGCGTGGACCTGGCTGATCACGGCCTACCTGCTGATCGCCGTCATGCCCGTGCTGGCCGGCGCCATCACGATGACGCTGACCGACCGCCACTTCGGCACCGCCTTCTTCAACCCCGCAGGCGGCGGCGACCCGGTGATGTACCAGCACATCTTCTGGTTCTTCGGCCACCCCGAGGTCTACATCATGATCTTGCCGGCCTTCGGCATCATCAGCCAGATCGTGCCGGCCTTCGCCCGCAAGCGCCTGTTCGGCTACGCCTCCATGGTGTACGCCACGGCGTCGATCGCCATCCTGTCCTTCATCGTGTGGGCCCACCACATGTTCGCCACCGGCATGCCGGTGACAGGCCAGCTGTTCTTCATGTACGCGACCATGCTGATCGCCGTGCCCACGGGCGTGAAGATCTTCAACTGGCTGGCGACGATGTGGCGCGGCTCGATGACCTTCGAGACGCCGATGCTGTTCGCGGTCGGCTTCATCTTCGTGTTCACGATGGGCGGATTCACCGGCCTGATCCTGGCGATGGCGCCGGTCGACATCCAACTGCAGGACACCTACTACGTCGTGGCCCACTTCCACTACGTGCTGGTGGCCGGCTCGCTGTACGCGCTGTTCGCGGGCGTCTACTACTGGGGCCCGAAGTGGACCGGCGTCATGTACTCCGAGACCCGCGGCAAGATCCACTTCTGGGGCTCGTTGATCTTCTTCAACGTGACCTTCTTCCCGATGCACTTCCTGGGTCTGGCCGGCATGCCGCGTCGCTATGCGGACTACCCCATGCAGTTCACCGACTTCAACCAGATCGCCTCGGTCGGCGCCTTCGGTTTCGGTCTGATGCAGGTCTACTTCTTCCTGTTCGTCGTCGTGCCGATGATGCGCGGCAAGGGTGAGAAGGCTGCTCAGAAGCCCTGGGAAGCCGCCGAGGGCCTGGAGTGGGAAGTGCCGTCGCCGGCACCCTTCCACACCTTCGAGAATCCGCCCAAGCTGGACGCGTCGGCCACCAAGATCATCGGCTGATCGCGATGACACCCGAGCAGCGCAAGGCCAACCGCCGGCTGGCATTCATCCTGGTGTCGATCGCCCTGGTCTTCGGCATCGGCTTCGTCGTCAAGATGACGGTGCTCGGCCACTGACATGCGTCTTCTGGCCGCCCTGCACCGCGACAACCGCCAGCTCGTCCTGAAGCTGACGGTCGTCGTCGCGCTGATGTTCGGCTTCGGCTACGCGCTGGTGCCTCTTTACCGGGCCATCTGCAACGCGCTGGGCATCAACGTGCTGTCGCTGGCCGAACGCCAGATGGCGCTGGCCGACAAAGGCATCGCCGATGGCAACGGTCAAGTCGACTACAGCCGCGAGATCACGGTCGAGTTCGACACCAACGCGCGTGGCCCCTGGGACTTCAAGCCGGCGGTGCGCCACCTGACGGTGCACCCGGGCGAGCTGACCCAGGTGATGTACGAGTTCCGCAACGTGCAGGACCGGACGATGTCCGCGCAGGCCATCCCGAGCTATGCACCGACGCAGGCCAGCGCACATTTCAACAAGCTGGAATGCTTCTGCTTCAACGAATACACGTTGAAGCCGGGCGAGGTCAAGCAGTGGCCGGTTGTCTTCGTCGTCGACCGCAAGCTGCCCAAGGATGTGAAGACCATCACCCTGTCCTATACCTTCTTCGAGGTGGCGGGCAAGGGCGGCGTCAAGCTCGGCGAAGCCCCCAAGGGTGCGGGAGCCGCGCTGTGAGCAAACCCGGCCAGGATCTGAAGGAAGCGGTGAGCCGCAAGGCCTCGTTCGCCCAGACGATCTCGGCCGTGGCCTGGAGTTTTTTCGGCGTGCGCCGGGGCCGGGACCATGAGAACGACATGGCCAAGCTCAACCCGGTGCATGTGGTGATTGCGGGCGTGCTTGGCGCGGCCCTGTTTGTATTGATGCTGGTGCTGCTGGTCCGTTGGGTCATCGGCAGCGGCGTGGCCGGGGCCTGACGGTCCGGTCGCAACAAAGTTCAGAACGAGCGAGTACTAGGAGAACAACATGTCGGCAACGACTACCCCGGGCAACACCCCGTACTACTTCGTCCCGGCGCCCTCGCGGCATCCGGTGCTGGCCGCCACCGGCCTGTTCTTCGTCATCCTGGGCGCGGGCCAATGGGTCAACGGCCATGGCTGGGGCATGTACTCGCTGTTCGGCGGCCTGGCCTTCTGGGCCTTCGTGCTGCAGCAGTGGTTCCGCCAGGCCATCAGCGAGAGCGAGGGCGGGCTGTACAGCGACCGCATCGACGTCTCCTTCCGCTGGAGCATGGGCTGGTTCATCTTCTCGGAGGTGATGTTCTTCGCCGCCTTCTTCGGCGCGCTGTACTGGGCCCGCGTGTTCTCGGTGCCGTCGCTTGGCAGCCTGGAGAACGGGCTGCTGTGGCCCGACTTCAAGGCCATCTGGCCCAGCACGGCCGCCGGCTTCACCGCCGCACCGGGCGGCACGGTCGAAGCCTTCACCACCATGGGCCCCTGGCCCATCCCGACGATCAACACCGCGCTGCTGCTGACCTCGGGCGTGACGCTGACCATCGCCCACCACGCGCTGATCGCCGGCCACCGCGCCAAGACCATCGCCTGGATGTGGATCACCGTGCTGCTGGGTGCCACCTTCCTGGGCTTCCAGGCCTACGAATACCACCACGCCTACGCCGAGCTCAACCTCAAGCTCAGTTCCGGCATCTACGGCTCCACGTTCTTCATGCTGACGGGCTTCCACGGCTTCCACGTCTGCGTGGGCGCGCTGATGCTGCTGTTCATCACCATCCGCCTGATGAAGGGCCACTTCACGGCGGACCGCCACTTCGGCTTCGAAGGCGCGGCCTGGTACTGGCACTTCGTCGACGTCGTCTGGCTCGGCCTGTACGTCGTCGTCTACTGGCTGTAAGGCGCCACGGCGCCCGCAAAGACAAAGCGCCGCGGAAGCGGCGCTTTTTTCATGCCTCCACCGCCCTTCAATGCCGCAGCGGCAACCCGGTCGGCTCGATCCAGCCCATGAACCAGCTGAACAGGATGATGGCGAACAGTGCCACCGACACCGCCACGCGCACCGCCAGCGCGCGTGCCATGTTCGGGCTGCGCTTGTCGCCCCGGCCCTTGCGCAGCATGAAGAAGCCGGCCGAGGCCAGCGCGCCGAGGATGCCGATGAAGGCGATCAGGATCACGAATTTCATGGCTGAGGATTATCTGCCCGGGGCGCGAGCATGCTGAGCCGCAGCCGCTGGCTGGTGCTGTTGGCCGCACTGCTCGGCGCGGCGCTGACGGCGCGTCTGGGCTTTTGGCAGCTCGACCGCGCCGCGCAGAAGCTGGCACTGCAGTCGGCCATCGACGCTGAAGGCCAGCGGCCTGCGCTGGGCAACGCCGAACTCGCCGGTGACAAGCTGCATCGCCGCGTCGCGCTGCACGGCAGTTGGGTCGGCGAACGCACCGTGTGGCTGGACAACCGCCCCATGGATGGCCACACCGGCTTCTTCGTCGTCACGCCGCTGCGCCTGACCGGCCGCGACGAGGCCATCCTCGTGCAGCGCGGCTGGGCACCGCGAAACCAGGCAGACCGCAAGCAGCTGCCGCCGTTGGCCACGCCGGCAGGCGAGGTTGAGGTCGTCGGCCGGCTCGCCGCGTCGCCCTCGCGGCTTTATGAGCTGGGCGAAGGCTCGCCGGGTGCGATCCGGCAGAATCTCGACCCTGCGGCCTTCGGCGCCGAAACCGGCCTGAAGCTGTTGCCGCTGACCGTCGTGCAGACCGCCGCCGGCGCCGACGACGGCCTGCTGCGCCACTGGCCGGCGCCGGAACTCGGCCTTCACAAACACTACGGCTACGCCTTTCAATGGTTCGCGCTCTGCGCGCTGATCCTGGTCCTCTATGTCTGGTTCCAACTCATCCGCCCCCGGCTCCGCCGCCAGCAGCAGGCCTGAACCGCTGAGCTTCGCGGTACACAGCCTGCCCGACCCGCAGGCCGTGCCGCCGCAGCGCGCCGGCCGCTGGAAGATGCTGCTGGTGCTGGCCATGTGCGCGGCGCCCGTCGTCGCGTCCTACTTCACCTTCTACGTCGTCAGGCCCAGCGGCTCGGCCTATGGCGAACTGATCGCGCCGGCCATCGACATGCCCGCCGACCTGCCGCTGACCGACCTGCAGGGCCGGGCCGTGACGCCGGCTTCTCTGCGCGGCCAATGGCTGCTCGCCGTCGTGCAGGGCTCGGACTGCCCGGCCGCCTGCGAGCGCCAGCTCTTCGTGCAGCGCCAGCTGCGCGAGATGCTGGGCAAGGAGCGCGCGCGTGTCGACAAGCTCTGGCTCATCCCTGATGCCGGCACGCCGCGCCCCGAAGTGCTGGCGGCGCTCGGCCAGAAGGGCGCCGAGGTCACCGTGCTGCGCGTGCCCAAGGATCGGTTGGACGCCTGGCTCAAACCCGGTGCGGGCAAGGCGTTGCCTGACCATTTCTACATCGTCGACCCCATGGGCAACTGGATGGAGCGCGCCCCCGCCGAGCCCGAGCCCAGGAAACTCAAGGCCGACCTGGACAAGCTGCTGCGCGCCAGCGCGAGTTGGGACAACGCCGGTCGATGACTGATTTGCTGCTCCCCCTCGGCCAGGTCGCCGCCATTGGCGGCGCAGTGGCCATCGGCCCGTTGCTCTGGTGGCGGCAGCGCTCGCGCCAGAGCACGCCGGCGGGCCGCCTGCGCGCGCTGACGCTGCTGACCCTCTTCCTGACCTTCGACCTCATCGTCTTCGGCGCCTTCACGCGGCTGACCGACTCGGGCCTCGGTTGCCCCGACTGGCCCGGTTGCTACAGCGCGGCCAGCCCGGTCGGTGCCCAGGCGCACATCGAGGCCGCTCAGGCGGCGATGCCGACCGGCCCGGTCACCCATGGCAAGGCCTGGATCGAGATGGTCCATCGCTATCTGGCCAGCGGCGTCGGCCTGCTCATCCTCGTCATGGCTGCGCTGAGCTGGCGTCTGAAGCGCCACACCGCGCAAGCCGCGCCGTCGCCCTGGCTGCCGACGCTCACGCTGCTCTGGGTCTGCGTGCAGGGCGCCTTCGGCGCGCTGACGGTCACGATGAAGCTCTTTCCTGCCATCGTCACGCTGCACCTGCTGTTCGGCATGGGGCTGCTGATGCTGCTGGCCTGGCAGCACGAGGCCTTCCAGCCGCGGCCGGTCGGGGTGCCGCTGGCGCTGCGCCGCGCGGCCGCGGTCGTCCTGGTGCTCGCACTCGCCCAGGTTGCGCTGGGCGGCTGGGTCAGCACGAATTACGCGGTGCTGGCCTGCGACGAGTTCCCCACCTGCCATGGCGGCCAGTGGTGGCCGCACCTGGACTTCGCCCAGGGCTTCCAGCTCTGGCGTGAACTGGGCCAGCGCGCCGATGGCGGCTGGCTGGGCTTCGAGGCCCTGGCCGCCATCCACATGGCCCATCGCATCGGCGCTGCGGTCGTCTTCGCGGCCATTCTGGCGCTGGCCTGGGTGCTGCGGCGCCATGCGCCGGTCTGGACCCGCTGGCTGCTCGCCGCCGCCGGCTGGCAGCTCGCCTCGGGGCTGTCCAATGTCGTGCTCGACTGGCCCATCGTTGCCGCCCTGGCCCACACCGCCGGCGCGGCCGTGCTGCTGGCCCTGCTCACCACCTTGCTCGCGCGCCTGAGGGCGCAAACTTGACCATGGCTTCCACGTCCACCGCCAGCGCCTTCGTGCACAGCCCGCGCTGGCAGCAGTTCTACCAGCTGACCAAGCCGCGCGTCGTGCAGCTCATCGTCTTCTGCGCTGCCATCGGCATGGCCCTGGCCGTGCCCGGCCTGCCTTCGCTCGCCCAGGCGCTGACCATGCTCGCGGCGACAGCCGGCATCTGGCTGGTGGCCGGCGCGGCGGCGGCCTTCAACTGCCTCATCGAAGACGGCATCGACGCGCGCATGAAGCGCACCGCCTGGCGCGCCACCGCCAAGGGCGAACTCAGCCGCAGCCAGACGCTGACCTTCTCCGCGCTGCTGTGTGCGGCCGGCATGGCGCTGCTGGGCTTCTACGTCAACGTGCTGACGATGTGGCTGACCTTCGCCACCTTCATTGGCTACGCCGTCATCTACACGGTCATCCTGAAGCCGATGACACCGCAGAACATCGTCATCGGCGGCGCCTCGGGCGCGATGCCGCCGGTGCTGGGCTGGGCCGCGCTGCGCGGCGACCTCGGCCCCGAGCCCTGGCTGCTGTGCCTGATCATCTTCCTGTGGACGCCGCCGCACTTCTGGGCGCTGGCGCTGTACCGCGCCGAGGACTACGCCCGAGCCGGCCTGCCCATGCTGCCCGTCACGCACGGCAACGACTACACGCGGCTGCAGATCCTGCTCTACACCTGGGTGCTGTTCGCGGCCACGCTGCTGCCCTTCCTGACCGGCATGAGCGGCTGGTTCTACCTCGTCAGCGCCGTCGCACTGGGCCTGGGCTTCTGCGGCTATGCCTTTAGGCTCTGGCGCTCGTATTCGGAGATGCTCGCGCGGCGGACCTTCTGGTTCTCCATCTGGCATCTGTCGCTGCTGTTCGCGGCCCTGTTGATCGACCACTACCTCCCATGAGCACACGTCGCTTTGCCCTGGCTGCGCTGACCGCACTCGCCGCACTGGCTCTGGCCGGCTGCCAGAAGGCCGGGCCGGACAGGCTGGCCTTCAAGGGCGTTGACCTGACCGGCGCCGAGTACGCCAGGCAGTTGAACCTGACCGACCAGGACGGCCGCGTCCGGTCCCTCGCCGACTTCAAAGGCAAGGTGCTGGTGGTCTTCTTTGGCTACACGCAATGCCCCGACGTCTGCCCGACGACGATGGCCGAAGTGGCCGAAGTCAAGCGCAGCCTGGGCGCCGACGGCGACAAGGTGCAGGGCATCTTCGTCACCATCGACCCCGAGCGCGACACGGCGGCGCTGCTCAAGCCCTACCTCGCCAGCTTCGACCCCAGCTTCGTCGGCCTGCGCGGCAGTGAGGAGCAGACCAAGGCCGCAGCCAAGGAGTTCAAGGTCTTCTACGCCAAGTCGCCGGGCAAGACGCCCGAGACCTACACGATGGACCACACGGCAGCGAGCTTCATCTTCGACACCGAAGGCCGCGTGCGCGTCTACGCCCGCTACGGCGCCGGCGCCCAGCCGCTGGCGGACGACATCAAGCTGCTGCTCGCAGAAGCCAAGAAGTCATCCTGATTGATCGGCGCCAGCGCTGCCAGACACCGCCCTGACGTCCGTGAACCCAGCCTGGCCAAACCATGACTGGCTCCTGCAGCGCCGACGTCCCTATCAACGCCTGCCGCGAGCTCCGTTTGGCCCTGCTCGACATGCATCGCACGCTGGTGCAACTGGAGCGGGGCAGGTACGAGCGCCTGCATGGGCCGCAAAGTGCCGGGGAGTTCCTGCGCGTTGTCGCCTTTGCAGACGACTTGCGTTGGCTCGAGCCGCTGAGCCGGCTCATCGTCATGCTGGATGAGGCCCTCGACCTGCACGCCGACGCCACGCTGACCCCGTTGGCGGTGGCGACGAGATTGCGAGCGCTGCTGCAGCTCAATCGCAGCGAGGACGGCAGCTTCTCGGCGCAATACACCGCCTATTTCGACACGGTGCCGGACCTTGTGCACCAGCACGCTGGCGATCCTCAAGCAGTTTTCGGTGGCCTGATCGCGGTCGCCCACGAGCCCGCCGTCTGGTGGCGCTCACGCATCGGATGATGGTGGCCCGGCGCCTCGCCGGAACCCGACGCCGCGCCGAATTGCGGTGATCAAGTGCGGCCTGTCCAGGGTCGCCGCGTGGCCAATCATCGTCGAGCTGTCCAAGATGCCCACAGGCACCGGCAGCTGCTCAGTTTGAGCAGCCTGCACCACCAAACAATTCCCGCTGCAGCACCTGCAGCGCATCGCTCTGCCGGAAGGCCACCAAGGAGGCCTCGGCGTGGGGCATGCCGCGGCTGCCGCACACCTGGCCGCGGATGCTGGCGGACATCGCCCGAAACTGCGCCGCACTGCCGAAGCTCAGATTGCCTCGTTGCGCCTGGTGGCAACTCATGCAATAGGGTCGAGCCACCTGGCGGTACAGCAACGCGTCGCCGCTCCAGCCCGGCGGCACGAAGCTGTCGTCGGCGGTGGTGCGGGTGAAGTTGGCATAGGTCCCCTTGATCCAGACGGCGATGGGATCGTTCGGGTCGTCGGCGTTCGGGCGGGTCTTCAGCACCAGACGGTTGAGTTCGCGCAGCGCACGCTCCTGATCCGCCCGAGTGGAGCCAGGCTTGGACGAGAACTGGAGATCGGCCACCACGAAAGGCAGGAAGGATGCGCCGCTGACCGTTTGGGTTCGCGGGTCCAACTGCCCGCCGTGGCAGGAGATGCATGCATTGGGCACCTGCTTGGCACCCTCGCGGTCCAGTCGCGCCTTGTCCGTGAGCCTGCCATAGGGATATCCGTCGTAGACCTGGAAGCTCACCGTGTTGGTGGGCTCGATGGCGAGCGGGGATGTGAATTGACCACTGCCATTGCCGGGAACGAGGTCGTTGATGCACAGGTTCAAACCGCTGTTCCGGGCGATCGTGTAACGCGAGGACTGGCTGCCGACCACTTTGGCGGCGTAGTCTGAAGCAGTGCCATCAGCATTCAGGACTGACAGCGGCTTGAGCACCAGGCCGAACAACGGGCCGTGATTCATCGGGCAGCTTTTGGAGTCGGGGAAGACGACGTCGACGCATTGGTAGCCCGCGACCCCATCCGGCCCGTTGCTGGCGAAAAAGGCGTCCCCGGCCCAGATGCTGCCGCTGCCTGGGCCCACACTGACCACATCGCCTGCATGCACGGCAAAGGCAAAGCTTTGATCCAGGCAGCCAAGCTTCTCGCTGATCGTGACAGTCGTGTTCACCTTGCGCCCGACCGTGGCCACCATCGCGCTGGCGGAAACCGCAGACCGATTGGCCACTGCGTCGGCGAGCGCCGCGTCAGGATTGGGGAACCCTGCCGTGCCGGGGATCGGGCCATGGTTGCTGACGATGCAGCTGACCCCTGCGCCGTTGGGCCAGCTCGGGTCAGCCTCGCGGCAAGTGGCGCGCCGCCCGACGGCCAGCGAGTTGGGGCTGTAAAAGGCCGCGACCGTGCCACCGCCCTGCGAAGGGTTCCAGCCGGCAAAGGTCGGCCACGCATCGGAGAAGGACTCCGCCCCACGCTCGGGGCATTGCCATCGCGGGGGCGAATACCCGAAGTTGATATCCCAGCAACCCGATACGAACGGCTGATTGGCGTAGTAGGCCGCCGAGCCCGCCTCGCTGCCCGGTCCCGCCGGCCGGCTCAGCCACGCGGGACTGTGCGACGGGAAGGCCGCGAAGATCGACAGGGTGACGGGGGGACTGGCGACCTTGCCGTCGTTCACGGTCAGTTGCACCTGGTAGTTCCCAGCGCGGTCGATGCGCAGGGCGGCGCGAGAGCCCTGGGCACGCTCCAGCACTGTGGTCGATCCCTGCGGTGCATTCAACACGCCCCAGGCAAAGCTCAGGGGGTCGAAGTCAGCGTCCGTCGACGCAGTGCCGTCGAACAGGACCACCTGGCCCACCGAAGTGCTGAGCGCATCCGCGCTGGCGCGGGCCACTGGCGCATGATTGTTCATGTCGCTGCTGAACTGCCACTGCAGGCTGCCCGGCGTGAAGGGCTTGAGGCGGTCCTGCCGGATGGTGATGGTGTCGTAGCTCTGCGTCGTCTCGCCTGCGGACAGGGCGCCGATCACCGAGGTGCCGTCCACCACCACCGTGCTGGTGGAGTTGCTGCTGACCGTGCCCACCGTGTTCTTGATCGCGCCGCCGGTGTTGGTGAAAGTGACCTGGTAGGTGTAGTCGAACAGCGTGCGGCTCGCGCGCTGCGTGCCCACCAGGTCGTAGCGCACGACGCTGACATCGGCACTGGACGCCAGGGCGATGCCCAGGCCCGCGAGCAGCGCCGCCGACCCACGGGCCCGGCGCACGACCCGGCCCCTGCGCCCGCCCAGCATCCAGGCTCCGCCCAGCAGGCCCGCCATCAGCATGTAGGCCGACGCCGGCTCAGGCACGGGATGGGTGATGCTGCCGGTGATCATGCGGAAGTTGCTGTCGTAGACCTCGAAGGACTGCCAGCCCGGCGTGCCGCTGCCCAGCCAGGTGAACGCCACCGTGAACGGTCCGGCCAGGCTGGGGTTTCGCACCTGGGCCTGCAGGTCGTAGTAGCCCAGGGCCGGCAAGGCCGGGTCGGGCTGGATCACCATCGCCGACCAATCCACTCCGGGGCCCTCGGGCAGCAGGGTCAGGTCGGCGTACAGGTTGGCGTTGAAGTCGAAGTCCAGCACATCGCCCGCCAGGAAGCTGGTGCTCCCGTAGACCGCGTATTGGGTGAGGTCGTAGGTGTAGCGCCAGCGCTGGCTGGCGGCGTCGATCAGGGTGGCCTGGTAGCCGATGCCGGCGGCCTGCGCGGCCAGGCCCACCACCCATCCCAGGCCGCCCAGCAGCGCACGGCCGGCCCAGGTACGCGAGCGGGGCCGACTTGATGAGGGGCTGAACGCAGGTTCACACATGGTGACCCCGAAGGTGTTGGTGTCCGCCCCCGCGACGGGTACGAACCCAGCCGCCAAGCGCCAGCGCGCCGGCCAGCAGCAAGCCCCAACTCGCTGGCTCCGGCACCAGAGCGGACTGTCGGTAGTCGAAGCCCGAGGCTGCGCTGATGGCCGTGAAGTCGGTCACCCGGTTGCCGCTGGCGTCTCGGAGCTCCACGATGCCGCCCCAGCCGATGGTGTCCGACAGATTGGCCTGGAAGGTGGCGCTCGCGCCGCCGCCGAGGAAGAAGTCCGCAATGCCACTGGCGGACGAATGCACCTCGCCGGTGAGGTGCAGGCTGACCGGTGAGCCGATGATCACCTGTGCGGTGAAGTGCTGGTCGCCGAACACGCCGCCGCCTGTGGTGTGCACGGGGGTGCCTTGCGACCCGGACACCGACTGTCGCGCGCTCCAGTCGACGGTCGTGCAGCCGCAGGCGGAGCCGGTCCCCACCAGATGGAGGGAGGCCGCCCACTGGGCATAGCCATTCCAGCCACCGCCGCTCGATCCATCCCAGCTGCCGATGCCACTGGCACTGCCGTGCACACCGATGTCGAACACCATGGTCACCAAGGCACCGGCCGGCAGCGCGGCTGACCGGATGATGAAGCTGTCATCGACATAGCCACTGGCATCCGCCGAGGCGCGCCCACCCACTGCGAGCCCGGGTTGCGCGTTGGTCACGCTGCCCGAGCTGGAGGCCATCAGATGCAGGCCGCCGGGCCCAGCCCGGGAACTGGCGGCGGCACTGCCGAACTCCGTGCTGCTGCCGGAGCCCACTTTCCACGGCGTGAAGTGGGTGCCCGTCTGGTCGACCGCGGCCTGGCCGCCAGCTGGCGAGGCATAGGTGTCAGCCGGAGTGCCGAAGGTGCCGTCCCGCCAGCCAGCCCCGGCCTGCACCGTCCCGCCGTAGTTGTAGGCCTGCGCAGGCGCCTGCAGGGCGCACAGCAGCGCCGCCGCCGTTGAAATCTTCAGCGCCTCGCCAAGCCCCCGTGCGCGCCAAGACTCAGGCGCCGTGGCCGCGGCGTTGACCGGGCGGCGCGCCCGCCGTCGCCAGCCCAGCAGGACCGCGACACCCGTGAACATGAGCACGACGCGAGAGGGCTCGGGGACGACGGCGGCGTGGCCGTAGTCGAAGCCCGACTCGGAAGTCACCGTGAACGCCACCGCATTGCCCGCGCTGTCGGTGACGCTGACGAGGCCGGCCCAGTAGATCGTGTCGCCGAACTTGCCCTCGATGCGGGCGGTGCTGTCGAAGGTGTTCACCGGGATCAGGAAGGGCGGCGTACCGCTGTAGAGGACGACCCTACGGGCATCGGAAGACCAGTCCATCGCCACAGACGAGCTCAATGGCAGGGGCGAGCCAAAGGTGAACGACGTCGTCAGTTGCACATAGCCTGGCAGCACGCTCGGTGTGGGTTTCGCGAGATTGATGTCAGCCGCACCCTGGCCACCGAAGCTGGCTTTCGCGCTGCCCAAGGTCAGCTCGCCGCCAAAGCTGAAGTTGGCAAAGCTGTCGTTGCCGCTGGTGTTCACGCCTTGCATGCCACTGATGGACGCCGTCGCACTGCCGTGCAGGAAGTACCCGCCCACGAGGGTGCCGGTGGTCCCATTCAAGCCGGGTGCCGTGAGGGTCAGGGTGTCTTGTTGCGATGCCCTGATGCCACCGTTGGCTGCGGTGTTGAGGCCCGCCAGCTGATTGCCGGGGTAGGCAGAGTCGATGTAGGCATCGACCCTGGCGCGCAGAACACCCGGCGTCGCCATGGCACTGGCAGACAGGTTGCTGCCGCTGCCATGCGCCGAATCCGACAGCACGCACGCAGAGCTGGCCCCGCCCGGTGTCGTCATGGCGGGGCTGCAACTCTTCGAATCGAAATTGGTGTTGAGCACCATGCCGATTTCGGTGTGGGTGGAAGTCGCTGCAAAGGCGCTGACATGCGCGATCACACTGACCAAGGCAATGGCGAGAGGGATGACGAAACGCTGAGGCATGGCGCAACTCCGACCAGGTGGGCGAACCAGGAAGCAATGCGGGCAGGCAAGCGCTTCGGGGCCGCGCCTGCCGCCAGCCGAGCAAGGCCAGCCCACCTACAAGCAGCAGGGCCAGGCTGGCCGGCTCGGGCACGGCGCTGGTGAAGACGGTCAGTTGCATCGGGCTGGCGCCCAGCGCGATGCTGGCGTGGAAGGCGCCGCTGGGGTCCTGGATGGCGTCGACCCGGCCGCCGAACTCGATGCGGTCGAAAGTGAAGGCCGGCTGGGCGCTGTGGCTGACCGCCGCGAAGCTCAGATCGCCCCCCGAGCCGCCGAAGATCAGCAGCCCCGGTAGCAGGACCGGCTGGTTGCCGTTGAACAGCTCAAGGCGGGCATGGTTCTGGCCCGGCTCGCTGAGCCAGATGTCGTGGCCCTGGCTGGCGTCGAGCGGCGTGTCGGCCAGGTGCAGGGTCAGGAAGACGCCGGCCGCGCTGGGGCCGATGGTCAGCGGCGCGGCGAGCTGCAGTACGCCTTGCAGGCTGTCGCCGGCCGCGAGCGTGAAGGCCACCGAGTCGTTCGCCCCGGTGTGTGCGTCGGGGGTGGACAGCAGGTCGACCGTGCAGGGCGAGCAGACCAGGCTGCCCGAGCGACCCGAGTAGGGCGTGTTGCCGTCGTGCCAGCGCGCGGCCGGGTCGGCGCTGAGGTCGAAAGCGAAGTCGGCCGCCAGGGCCGGGCCGGCGAGGCTGGCTGCGATCAGCGCGGCAGCGATGTGGAGCAGGGGGGTCTTCATGGACATCTCCGGGTGGTGGGTTGCTTGAGGGCTTCAAGGGCAAGACGCTGGCGAGCGGCAAGACCGGACATGGAGAGACAGGTGCGGCGCCGTGCCTGCAGGGGCAGCAGCCCCGCCAGCCACAGCGCCCAGCCCGCCGGCTCAGGTACCGCCAGCATGCCGATGGACCCGTCCAGGTACAGCCGCGAGAAGTCGAGCGCCGTGCCCGCGGCGAGCTGGAAGCCGCTCGCGTCGATGCTGTCGAAGCTGCCGCTGACGCTGCCCCAATCCAGCAGGTCCAAGCGCTGCCCGCCCTGGGCCACGAAGCCGTTCCAGGACACCAGCCTCAGCCGGCCGCCCAGCTCCAGGTGACCCTTGACGATGTACTTGCCGAAGCTGCAGCCGCCGCCGAGCGTGCCCAAGTCGAGGATCGTCCAGTGCGCCGCAGCAGGTGCTGAACGGGCCTGGACTGCGAAGAGCGCTGCAGGCATTCCGAGGGCGCACAGCGCAGCAGACAAGCGTCGTGGCCGCGGCGCTCGTCTGGGGCCGCCAGCCGAGTTGCTCCCAGGACCCAGCTGCATGCCGCACGGATCGAGCGTCGGGGTGTGGCCGGTCACGGCTGGAACAGTCTGCATGGCAACCTCCTGTCCAACCGGACGCAAGCGCGCGTGCAAACCGGCCATCGCATCGGCGCCATGTCCGCTTTGGCCTGCCGGATCTCGTCTGAGTTGATGAAGCGGGTGCCGATTGCGTCCTCGCACTCCTGCCTAAAGTGCCGCCATGGTGTCCCTCACCGTTTCCGACCTGAGTGCCCTGAGCTGCCTGCTCGACGACGCGCTCAATCTCGCCGGCCCGCAGCGCGAGGCCTGGCTGGCTGCCCTGCCTCTTCACCAGCAACACCTTGCGCCTGCGCTGTCCCAGATGCTGCAGGAGTACGACGACACCCGCAGCGGACGCCTGTTGTCGGACTCGCCCTCGCTGCCCAGCCCCTCGGTGGCCCGTGTCGGCGATCTCGTGGGACCGTATCGGCTGTTGCGCCCGATCGGCCAGGGCGGCATGGGCAGCGTCTGGCTGGCCGAGCGCACGGATGGCGGGCTCAAGCGACAGGTGGCGGTCAAGCTGCCTCGCCTGGCCTGGGATGCCGGCCTTGCCGCGCGCATGGCGCGTGAGCGGGACATCGGCGCGCTGCTGGAGCATGCCCACATCGCGCGGCTCTACGACGCCGGCGTGGATGCGCAAGGGCGGCCCTTCCTGGTGATGCAGTACATCGACGGCCAGCCCATCGACGCCTGGTGCCGGGCCCAGGGCTTGAGCACGGTTCAGCGGCTTCGCCTGTTCGTGCAGGTGGCGCGCGCCGTGGCCTATGCGCACGGGCGCCTGGTGGTGCATCGCGACCTCAAGCCCTCCAACATCCTGGTCACGGCAGACGGTCAGGTCCACTTGCTGGATTTCGGCATCGCCAAGCTGCTGCTCGAAGACGCACACGGTCACCCGCCGCTCACCTCGCAGCAGGGCGTGGCGATGACGCCGCACTACGCTGCCCCCGAGCAAATCGCCGGCGCCGTCGTGACCGTTCAATCCGACGTGTACTCGCTCGGCGTGCTGCTGTACGAGCTGCTCACGGGCGTGCTCCCGACCCAGAGCAGCGCACCCGGCCGGCATCCCACGGTGCTGGATGACGAAGCGCCACTGGCCAGTCGGCGTGCCCAGGACCCTGCCGCTGCGCGAGCCCTGCGCGGACCGGTGGACGCCATCCTGGCCAAGTCCTTGCAACTCGATCCAGTCCGTCGCTACGGCACGGCGGATGCACTGGCCACGGACATCGAGCGCCATCTCGACGGCCTGCCGGTTTCGGCCAGGCCTGACACGCTGTTGGACCAGTTGCGCAAACAGTGGCGGCGCCATCGCACGGCCACTGCTGCCGTGGCGATGGCGCTGGTCACGGTGCTGGCGGGCGGGGGCGCCACTCTGTATTTCAAGCAGCGCGCAGCGCAGGCGGCGGCGCATGAGCGCGCGGCGCAGGCCTTCGTGAGCGAGTTGTTCAGGCCCGGCGCGCAGGCGCGCGCCGGCGCCAGCGGGCTGTTGGGCCGCAGTGCAGATCTCATCGACACCCGCTTTGCCGACCAGCCCACCCAGCGTTTGCACCTTTATGCCGCGGTGGCCGAGGCCTACCGCGAATTGGGCGACACCACCCAGACCCTGGCCCTGCAGTTCCGCCGTTGGCAAGCATTGCCGCCAACCACTGCATCCGCCGAGCGCCAGGCCGCGGCGCTCGCCCTCGCTGAAGCGCAGATGGCCGACGGCCAGGCCAAGGACGCGCAAGCGACGCTGCAGCAGCATGCCGACGCGGCGCAGATGGCCACCCGATTGCTGCGTGCGGGCCTGCTGGCCGAGCTGGGTGACTTTGAACAGCTCAAGTCCTTGATGCAGGCCTTGGACGCCGAGCTGCCGCCCGACGGCCCGCAGCGAGCCCGATGGACCGCGGTGCAGGCCGAGACGCTCCATCGCGACGGGCGCATGGAAGAGGCCGTCACCGCATTCACCCGCGCGGCCGAACTCGCCGACGCCGCCGGTGATCGCCAGGCAGCCGCTGGCTATCGGGCGTCTGGTGCCCATTGGGCGGCGCAGCGCGGATCGCTGCCCATCGCGCAGCAACTGCACGCCCTGTCGCAGCAGACGCTGCAGGCGCTGGGCGGTCGTTTCCTGATCCGCGCGGCGTTCGACCAGGCGGACTACTGGTCGCAGCTGCGCGCGCAGCCCAGCGTCTCATTCGAGCAGGCCGACGCCGGCATCAACGATGCACTGATTCAATTGCGAACGCACGGCGACGTCGTGCCGCCACGCCTGCTGGCGCGTGTCGAACGCGACCTGGGTCTGCGACGCGTCGACCACGGCGACCTGCCTGGTGGCGCGAGCCTGCTGCGCGGCGCCTGCGAAACCCTGCTGGCCATCGAGCAACGGCCACTGCACCGGGCTTTTCTGCACGAGGCACTGGCCCGTCTCGACACGCTTGCCGGGCGGCACGAAGCGGCAGAGCAGCGACTGTTGGCCAGCTTGTCCGACCGCCAGCGTTCCGGCCGGGGGCTGCATCCGTATGTCGTGAACACGTATCTGCGTCTCGCGCTGAATGCCAGCATGGCCGGCTGGACGGCACGGGCCCTCGCGCACCTGGACAGCGCCCCGACGGACGACGCCATGCGCCAGGCAGGTCATGACCCGAGCTGGTATCGCAGCGTGCTCACCAAGGCCCGCGCCCGCGTCTTGCTCGACGCCGGCCAGATTGGCGCCAGCCTGGCCCTGCTGCAGTCCCAGGCCCCGCACCGCTATGACCGCGAACTCGCTGGTGTGCCCATCGGCCGCGACTGGCTGCGCGGCGAGGCGCTGTGCGCCGGCGGCCAGGCGCGCCGGGGTCTGGCGTTGCTGCGCCAGCAGTGGCAGGTCCTCACGGCGGACCGCGACGCCAGGGACCCCGGCATTGCCCGCCTGAGCGCAGTCAGCGGCCTGTGCGCGCGGCGGGCCGGGGATGCCGAGGCCGCCCGCCGCTGGGCGCGTCAGGCAGACAGCGCACTCGCGGCCAACCCTGAGCTCAGCGGCTACTTCCGAGCCCCTCTGGACGCGCTATCGGCCAAGCTTTGAAGCGGGGCACACGGGCAGCAACGGGCTTTGACCCCGTGTCCCGATTCGCGACCGAGTGCCATCGACGGGAAAAATCACGCCAGCCTTGGGGAGTGACGCACACATCTGCCGCATCCAATGTGCGTTCATGGCACCCGCATCCTCTTCGTCCGTGACGCGAGCCGACCTTGGCGAACTGATCCGCCAGGTCAACGCCCAGCAGCCCGGCGCCCAGGACGCGCTCTTCAGCGCGGCCTACCCCGAGCTGCGAAAGCTTGCCCACTCTCGCCTGTACGACGGTGGCCGCAGCCCGATGCTCAACACCACGGCCCTGGTTCACGAGGCCTACCTGCGATTCATCAACAGTGGTCAGCTGCTGGGCGCTGAGCGACGAGCCTTCTTCGCCTATGCCTCCCAGGTGATGCGGTCCGTCATCATTGACGCCGTGCGCGAGCATCAGGCCCAGCGCCGAGGCGGCGGCCTCGTCATCCTGACCCTGGACACCGCCCGCGCCGAGGGCCTGCCTGCGGCTGAAGAGGATCTGCTTCGCGTTCACGAGGCCCTGGAGGCCTTGGCGCAAGCCGAACCTCGGCTCGCCAAGGTGGTGGAGATGCGCTACTTCGGTGGCTACAGCGAGGCGGAAATCGGCGAGGCCCTGGAACTGGCCGAACGCACGGTGCGGCGCGACTGGGACAAGGCCCGGTTGCTGCTCAGCGTCTTGATGCAGCGCTGAGAGGCAGGGTGATCGTCCGCGCAAGAAATGACAAAAGCCCCTGAAAGGGGCCTTTGTCCTGGGAAGACGCGAGAGTCAGGCCGCTTCGGTCAGCGCCTTCTTCATCTTCTTCATCGCCGCGACCTCGATCTGGCGGATGCGCTCGGCGGACACGCCGTACTCGGCCGCCAGTTCGTGCAGCGTCATGCCGCCCGAGCTGTCGTCGTTCACCTTCAGCCAGCGCTCCTCGACGATGCGGCGGCTGCGCGGGTCCAGCACGTCCAGCGCGCGGTGGATGCCGTCGCCGGCCAGTTCGTCACGCGAGCGCGCCTCGATGACGCGCGTCGGCTCGCTGCTGTCGTCGGCCAAGTAGGCGATGGGCGCGAAGCTCTCGCCCTCGTCGTCGGTCAACGGCTCCAACGCCACGTCGCCGCCGGACATGCGCGTCTGCATTTCCAGCACTTCCTCGCGCTTGACATTCAGCGTGCTCGCAACGTGCGCAATCTCGGCCTCGCTCAGCGTGTTGCGGTGGGTCTGGCCTTCCGCCTGATCCGCCTTCATCGAGTGCTTCATCGAGCGCAGGTTGAAGAACAGCTTGCGCTGGGCCTTGGTGGTGGCCACCTTGACCATGCGCCAGTTCTTCAGGATGTACTCATGCATCTCGGCCTTGATCCAGTGCATGGCGTAGCTCACCAGCCGCACGCCCTGGTCGGGGTCGAAGCGCTTGACGGCCTTCATCAGGCCGACGTTGCCTTCCTGGATCAGGTCGCCCTGGGGCAGGCCATAGCCGACGTACTGGCGCGAGATGGACACCACCAAGCGCAGATGCGACAGCACCATGCGGCCGGCGGCTTCCACATCGCCCTTGTCGCGCAGGCTGCGAGCGGCGGAGCGTTCCTCCTCTGCGGTCAGCAGCGGCAGGCGGTTGACGGCGGAGATGTAGGCGTCCAGATTGCCCAGTGAGGGCACCACGGCCCAGGGACTGCGAACGGCAATGGCGGAAGAAGCAGACATCGTCTTGAATCCTTGCTAAACCGCGGCGTGAACTGCCGCGGTGAACAGGATATTAGCACTCTGCTTTGATGAGTGCTAAGTCTGATGATGCATCGCCTGGAATGCAATGTTTCCAATGGTGAAACAGTGGGCGTGCGCTAACTTCCGGCCATTTTCGGCCGCATCCCAGCTGATGCGGGCTTCAGTCGACGAGGCCGAAATCCGGGCTTTTGATCATCGCCTCGATGTCCAGCAGGATCAGCATGCGCTCGCCGAGCTTGCCCAGGCCGGTGATGAAACGTGCGTCCAGCGCGGCCGGCACCTCGGGGCGGGGCTTGATCTCGTTGGCCGCCAGTTCCAGCACGTCCGAGACCGAGTCGACGACGATGCCGACCACGCGGCCGGCCACATTCAGCACGATGACGACGGTGAAGGCGTTGTACTCGCCGGCGTGGCCGAGGCGGATGCGCAGGTCCACGATGGGCACGATGACGCCGCGCAGGTTGACGACGCCCTTGACGAAGGCCGGCGCGTTGGCGACGCGGGTGGGGGCCTCATAGGAGCGGATCTCCTGCACGCGCAGGATGTCCATGCCGTATTCTTCCGCGCCGATGCGGAAGGTCAGGAACTGGCGGCCATCTGCTCGCGCCGAGGTCTGCACAGCCTGGGCACCGCTGCTGGGAACGAGGTCGGTGGAGCTCATCGGACGTTGCTGTCTGTTGGAGAGGGCGGGCCCTCATTCTGCCCGCTCTGCGTCGTGCCCCACTGCCAACAATTCATCGACCAGGCCCAGCAGCTCGCGAACGTCCAGCGGCTTGGTCAGGTAATGCCGGGCGCCGGCCTGCCGGGCGGCGGCGATCTGCTCCGGCTGGGCGTTGGCCGACACGACGATGACGGGCGGCGGATGGGCGACGTCGCGCAGATGGCGCAGCAGCGACAGGCCGTCGCCGTCGGGCAGTTCCCAGTCCAGCAGCAGCAGCGCCGGGGGGCGCTCGCGCAGCGCGCGCAGGCCTGCCGCGATCGTCGGCGCCACGTCCAGCTCGATGCCCGGGCGCTGTTCCAGGATGCCGCGCATCACCTCGGCATTCAGCGGGTTGTCCTCGACGTAGAGCAGCCGGCGCCGGGGCCCGGCGCGGGGCCCGGTGGGTTCGTCGGGCCGGTGCTCCTGCGGCGCCGTGACGGCGGCCGGGGCTGCGGCCAGCCTCAGCACGAAGCAGGCCCCGGGAGGCTCGATGGCCTGCGCGCGCAGGCTGCCGCCCATCATCTCGGCCAGGCGCTGGCTGATGACCAGGCCGATGCCGGTGCCGGGCAGGGTGGTGCGTTCCCGGCCCAGGCGGTTGAAGGGCTGGAAGAGGGCGGCGCGCTGCTCGGGCGTCAGGCCCAGGCCGGTGTCGCGCACGGCGATCTCGACCCAGCCCGGCTCCGGGCTGGTGGCCTCGATGCTGACGCTGCCGCCGGGGCGGTTGTACTTGACGGCGTTGCTGAGCAGGTTGGTCAGGATCTGCGTGACCCGGGTCGGGTCGCCGACGAGGCTCGCGGCGCCCGGGTCGATGCGCTGGCTGATGGCCAGGCCCCGCTCCGTCGCCTGGCCCTGCACCAGGGCCAGCGCCCGGGCCAGCAGCGGCGACAGCGCCAGCGCCACCGGCTCCAGCCGCAGCGATCCGGCCTCGATGCGCGACAGGTCCAGCGTGTCGTTGATCATCTCCAGCAGATGCCAGCCGGCCTGCGCGATCTGGTGGGCCCGGCCGCGCTGGCCCGGCGGCAACGGCTCCACGGCGTCCATCTGCATCAGCTGCGCGAAGCCCAGGATGGCATTCATCGGCGTGCGCAGCTCATGGCTCATGCGCGAAAGGAACTCGCTCTTGGCCTGGTTGGCAGCCTCCGCGGCCTCGCGGGCGCGGTCCAGTTCCTCGATGCGCAGCTGGTCGGTGATGTCCTCGACGACGCCCACCAGCCGGTGCGGCCGGCCATCGGCGCCACGCAGCAGGCTGACGAGCACGCGTGCGTTGGCAATGCTGCCGTCCGGACGAACATAGCGCTTCAGGCGCCGGTAGAACGGGATCTCGCCGCGCATCAGCCGGCGTCCCAGGCGGATGTCCTCGCGGCGGTCGTCGGCATGCGTCACATCGATGGAGCGCTTGCCCACCAGCGCCTCGGCCGGATAGCCCACCATGTCGCAGAAATGTGCGTTGACCTCCTGGAAGCCGCCGTTCAGGTCAGTGAAGGCGATGCCGATGGGCGCGGTCTCGAAGATGCTGCGAAAGCGCTGCTCGCTCTGGCTGAGCGCGTGTTCACCTTGGGCGCGGTTGGCGATCTCGCGCTCCAGCGCCACCGTGCGCTCCTTCACCAGCGCCTCGACATGCTGGGTGCGGCCCGACATCAGCAGCAGCAGCGCGCCCACCAGGGCCGTGGCCAGCAGGCCCACCAGCGCGAACGCCCAGCTGCGGCCCGGCGCAGGCAGCATGCCGGGCAGGTCGTAGATGCGCACCTCCCAGTGCCGGCCGCCGAATTCCAGCGGCATCTTGACCAGCGGCAGGGCCGAATCGCTGCCGCGCTGTACGGCCTCGCAGCCCAGCCGGCCCCCCAGTCGCGGGTAGACGGCGCCCGGCTCCAGATCGACGAGGCAGGCGCCCAGGTGCTCGGGCCAGTCGGTGGACAGGCGTGACAGCAGCAGATCGGGCCGCAGCGTCGCGAAGACGACGCCGTCCAGCGCGGCCTCGCTGGGCTGCCCCTGCGTGCGGTACAGCGGCTGGTAGATGACGACGCCGACCGCGGCCGTCTTGTCCTGCGACAGCTGGAAGCCCGCCGATGCCACCGGCCGCGCCAGGCCTGCAGCCTTCTCGATGGCCGCGCGCGCGCCGGGAATGGTGCGCACATTGACGCCCAGCGCGCCTGCGTTGCGCGACAGCGGCTCGATGAGGCGGATGGCCAGCATGTCCTCGTCGGCCGGCGGTGCCAGGTCGCCGGCACGCAGGCGGTCGCGGGCCTGGTAGCCACCGGGGAAGGCATCGGCGGCCGCGGCAGCGTTGAAGCGCTCCACGTCGACGCGCGCCACGCGCAGCGTCAGCCCCAGCGCGATCAGGGAACTGTCCTCGGTCAGGAAGCCGCTCGTGGCCCGCGCGAACTCCTCGCGTGTCGGGCGGGGCTTGATCTTGACCATGCCGTGCACGCCTTCCAGCGCCAGCAGCGGCTCGCGCAGGCGGTTGGCGAAGGACTGTGCCGCGCTGGTCGCGTCACGCGTGAAGTCGGCGCGATTGCGCTGGCGGTCCCACTCCACCGTGTTGGCCACGCCCAGGCCGACCAGCAGCGTCGTCAGGAGCATGGGCAGGCCGACGCTGAGCCGCCGCGCGCCCCAAGCCGAGCGAGGGGTGCCGATCAGCGCCAGCGTGATGGGCATGGCGATCAGCACGCCCATCAGGTCGCCCGTGTACCAGACCGTCCAGACCAGGCCCATCTGTGCCGTGCCGATGACGCCGACCGCCTTCAACGCCAGCGTCGCGCAGCTCGGGCTGATGAGCCCGGCCAGCGCCACCGCGGTCAGGTAGGCAGCGATCTCGCGCGGCGACGCCAGCACCAGCGGCCGGCCGCACCAGCGCCGCATCAGCAGCGTGCCGGCCGCCGCCTGGGCCGCGGCGCCGCCGCCGATGCCGGCCGCCAGCAGCGTCGCGTTGTCGCTCATGCCGCCCATCGTCGTGGCCTGCACGACGAAGGAGCCCAGCGCCACGGCCGGCAGATACCGCAAGCCCAGGACGAGCAGCACCGCCAGGCCCCAGCCGGCGGCCGGGTAGATGGGCGCCACCTGGTAGGGCGGCAGCACCATCAGCAGGCCGAGCCGGCCGAGCAGGTAGTAGACGAGGGTGATGCCCGCCGACAGCGCCAGATAGCGGCCGGCCGTGCGGACATCCACCAGTTTCATTCCGCCTGGGCCTCGCGCAGCGTTTGCACGACCGGGCGCTGCAGCACGCCGCGCAGGCTCCACCAGCCGGCGCTCCAGGCCAGCAGCGCGCCGAAGAAGGCGCTGACCAGCGGCACCCAGGGCTTGAGCTGCCAGTCGAACTGGAAGACGTAGCGCGCCAGCAGCGCGGCCAGCACCAGGGCCACCCCACCGGCGAGGAACCCCGCCAGCGCGCCGACGCCCAGCAACTCGGCACGCTGCACCTGGGCCAGCAGCGACGACGGCGCGCCCAAGGCGCGCATCAGCCCGAACTCGCGCGTGCGGGCCTCGCGGGTGCTGCCCACGGCCGCCAGCAGCACGACCAGGCCGGTGGCCAGCGTGAAGCCGAACAGGAACTGCACGGCCTGGATGACCTGGTCCAGCACGCCCTGCACCTGGTTGAGCTGGGCCGACACGTCGATGACGGTCAGGTTGGGAAACTGCCGCGCGAGCTCGCGGTCGAGCTTGCTGCCCTCGGCGGGGCTGCGGTAGGCCGCGATCTGCGTGGCCGGCAGGTCGGGCAGAGCCGCGGCCTCGAACAGCACGAAGAAGTTGACCCGCATCGACGACCAGTCCACCTTGCGCAGGCTGGTGATGCGGCCTTGAACCGGCTGGCCGGCGATGTCGAAGGCGAGCTGGTCGCCGAGCTTCAGGCCCAGCGTCTGCGCCAGGCCCTCTTCAACGCTCATGCCCAGCTCGCCTGGCGTCGCCGCACCCCAGCGGCCACCGACGATCTGGTTGTGCGCCGGCATGTCGGCCGTATGGCTGAGGTTGAACTCGCGCTCGGCCAGGCGCTGGGCGCGATCTTCCGCGAAACGCTTGCCCTGCACTGCCTCGCCGTTGATGGCGGTCAGGCGGCCACGGATCATGGGCGACCAGTCAAAGCCCTTCACGCCGGCATCGGTCAAGGTCTTGCGGAAGGCCTCGCTCTGATCGGGCTGGATGTTGATGACGAAGCGGTCCGGCGCCGCGGCCGGCGTCGCGCGGCGCCAGCTGTCGATGAGGTCGGTGCGCAGCAGCACCAGCAGCGTCAGCGCCAGCAGCCCCACGGCCAGTGACGACACCTGCATGACGGCGAATCCCGGCCGCGCCGCCACCTGGCGCGTGGCCAGCAGCAGCCAGCGCGGCACGCCCGCGCCGCTGACATTGCTCGGCACAACGCGCCGCAGCAGCTTCACCGCGGCAAAAGCCAGCCCCGCGAACAGCAGCACCGCGCCGGCGAAACCCGCCGCCGCGATGCCGCCCAGCACGACGTCGCCCGCCAGCACGACGAGGATGGCCGCGAGGCCCGCCACACCGGCGCCCAGCACCAGCAGCGAGCCCGCCTTGGGCGCGCCCAGGTCGCGGCGGATCACGCGCAGCGGCGGCACGGCGGCCAGCTGCAGCACCGGCGGCAGCCCGAAGCCCAGCAGCAGCGACAGGCCCAGGCCCAGGCCCAGCAGCGCCGGCCAGAGGCTGGGCGGCGGCAGGTTCACCTCGATGAGGCCGGCCAGCAGCGACACGAAGACCTGGTGCAGCGCCAGGCCGATCAGCACGCCAGCCAGGCTGGCTGCCAGCCCCGCGAGCAGGAACTCCAGCCCGTAGGCCCAGGCGATGCGCCGCTGCGGCTGGCCGAGCACGCGCAGCATGGCGCAGGCATCCAGATGCCGTGCCGCGAAGTCGCGCGCGGCCAGCGCCACTGCCACGGCAGCGAGCAGGGCCGACAGCATCGCCACCAGGCGCAGGAAGCGCGCCGCGCGGTCCAGCGTCTGGCGCATCTCGGGCCGGCCCGATTCCAGCGACTCCAGGCGCACGCCGCGCAGCTTGTCCTTCTCGACCAACTGCTCGGCGGTGGAGACGAAGCGCCGCACCGCTTCGGGCGCCGCGCCGGGGCCAGGCACGAGCGCCACGCGGTAGGTGATGCGGCTGGCCGGCTGCACCAGGTGGGTGGCGGCCAGATCGGCTTCGGACAGCATGACGCGCGGTGCGAAGTTCAGGAAGCCGGCCCCGCGGTCGGGCTCGGTCTCGATCAGTGCGGCGAGCTTGAGCTGGCTGTCGCCGAGCAGCAGCAGGTCGCCGAGCTTCAGCCCCAGGCCGTCGGCCACGGCCGGGTCCACCCAGACCTCGCCGGCCGCCGGCGCACCACCACGGCCGGGCAGGGCCTCGCGCAGCGCGATGCTGCCGCGCAGCGGATAGCCGCCGCTGACCGCCTTGACCGCGACGAGGCGGCTCTCGCCGCCCTGCGCTTCGGTTGCCCGCGCCATGCTGGGGAAGGTGGCGCTGCGCACCGTGGTCAGCTTCAGTTCGGTGGCCAGGTCGAGAAGGGCTTGAGGCGTCGGCTGGTCGCTGGCGACGACCGCATCGCCACCCAGCAACTTGGCGGCATCGCGGCGCAAGCCCTGGTCGAGGCGGTCCGACAGGAAGGCCACCGCGCACAGCGCCGCGACAGCCAGCGCCACGGCCAGCATCAAGAGGCGCAACTCGCCGGCTCGCCAGTCCCGCAGCAATTGGCGCCAGGCGACGGCCAGGGTGGAGGGCGGACGCTGGGCGGTAGCGGGGGACGTCATGCGCGCGACTTTAGCCGTGCGGGCGTGCGCCGATGAGCGTTGGGGCCGTTTCGGCCGGGGTGGAGCGGGATGCGGGAATCGAACCCGCGGCTCTAGCTTGGGAAGCTAGGGTATTGCCACTATACGAATCCCGCGCTCGCGGCGCAGATTCTAGACGCGCTGCGCGGGCCCGCTGGTGGCTGCCGGCCACGGCGCTTTTCCTCCATCGGCAGGATGGACGCCCGCCGCTGCTTGCGCAAGAGTGCCGCAACCCAGCTGCCTGCCAACTCATGAGCGACGCCGCACCGCCCAACGCCCTGGATAGTTTCATCAAATACGCCGCGCCATTGCTCGCCATTGCGACGGCCGGCCTGTCCTTCTACGTGGCCCTCACCACGCGAGAGACCAACCAGCGGCTCGCGGCCACGCAGGCCGCTTCCAATGAACTCAAGCTCAACAGCGACCGCTACGAGCTTGCCCCCCGCCTGGTGGCCGAGATGGGCGCGCAGAACGCCGCCGAGTTCGCCGCCACCGTGAGGCAGCAGCAGATGCCGATGAAGGTCCTGGACGCGGCGCTGGAGAGCCAGCTGGTCGAAGGCAGCAAGAACTGGGCGGCCGGGCGCCACCTGATGACGGGCGCCGGTGCCACCGGGCTTTACCTGCGCCAAATCGTCTACCTAAAGCTCACCAACTTCGGCAAGACGGCCACCAGCGATCTCAAGCTCGTCGTGCGGCAGAAGGATTTCGGCCTCGCCGGCAACGGCACGCAGGTCAAGCGCTACGGCGAGCTGGACACGCAGGGCGCTGGCTGGACGGAACTCACGCTGCCCGTGCCCGACCTGATGGAGATGGGCGCCGGCGCCCAGGACCCGGCCACCAGGCTGCTCATCCCGCTGGCGCAGGTCTCCGGCGGCGAGTACTACTTCGGCCGCGTGCTCGTGCCCGTGAAGCTGATGTGGACGGACAGGCGGCAGGGCAAGGCCGAAGAACTGCCCGTGCGCGTGGCCCAGGCCAGCGCGCTGGACAACCAGCTCATGAGCGCCATCCTCGGCATGTCGACCACCACGCCGCGCGAGGCGCCCGCGCCGCGCTGAAAGTTCCGGCGGCGCCGGAAGTCAGCCTTCAAGTCAGCCCTCGACCCAGCTCACACGTCCGCGCCCGGCCGCCTTGGCCAGGTACAACGCCCGGTCCGCCGCCTCGACCAGCCCCTGCGCCTGCGTCGCTGCCGACACCCCGAGGCTGATCGTCACGCAGCCCTCCACGCCCGGATGCGGCAGCGCCAGCGCCCGCACGGTGTCTTCCATCAGCTGCGCCACGCCGATGGCCCCGGCCAGATCCGTGTCCGGCAGCAGGCAGACGAACTCCTCGCCGCCGTAGCGCGCCAGCAGGTCCGTCGGCCGGCGCAGGCAGGCGCGCAGCGCTGCGGCAACGCGGCGCAGGCAGTCGTCGCCCGCCAGGTGGCCCAGCGCGTCGTTGTAGCGCTTGAAGTGATCCACATCGGCCAGCGCGACGGCCAGCGGCGTGCGGGAGCGCTGGGCGCGGCGCGTCTCGGCGATGAAGCGTTCGTCGAAATGGCGGCGGTTGTGCACGCCGGTCAGGCCGTCGACGAAAGCGAGCTCGCGCAGCAGGTCGGCCTGCGCCTTGAGCGTGAGCTGGGTGCGCACGCGGGCGCGCACGACGGTGGGGTTGAAGGGCTTGGTGATGAAGTCGGCGGCGCCGGCGTCCAGTGCGCGGGTCTCGTCCTCGGGCTGGTCCTGCGAGGTGACGAAGATGACGGCGATGGAGCGCAGCAGCGGGTCGGCCTTCATCTCGGCGCAGAGTTCGTGGCCGTCCATGCCGGGCATCTGAACGTCCAGCAGCACGAGGTCGGGCTGGCGCTCGCGGCACAGCTGCAGTGCGCGGGCGCCGTTCGTGGCCATCAACACCTGGCAGTCGGCGGCAAAGACGCGGTGCAGGGCCTGGATGTTGACGGGCTGGTCGTCGACGAGGAGCAGGCGCGGGCGGCGGCCTGGTGGCGCATGGCCCGGCTGCAGCGGCGCCTGGTCCGGCAGGGAGAGCTGCATCATGCGGTGGCCTCCAGCGTGGTGCGCAGCCGCCGGCACAGGGCCAGCGCCGTGGCGAAATCGAGATCGGCCATCGCAGCGTCCAGCGGCGCGACGGTGTCCACGGGCAGTTGCGCCCGCAGCGCCTGGTAGGCGTCCAGGGCCTCGAGGTCGGCGCCGTCCAGCAGCGCGGCCAGGGCATCCAGGCGCTGGCCGAGGTCGCTCGGCGCGACAGGGTGCTGCTGGGCATCGTGATGGTCGTGCACAGCCTGGCGCGCGGCGAGGTCGGCGGCGAGGCGGTCCAGTGCGGCGAGGTCGGCCTCGCGGCGTTCGAGGAAGCGGCGGCGCCAGTCCTGATCGGGCGCGGCAGCGTGTTCGCCTTCCGCGGCCAGCGCGGCCAGCTCGCCGGCGCCGAGCATGGCGGCGAGGCCGCGGTAGCCGTGCAGGCCGCGCGCCGCGGTGCGGCCGCCCTCGGCCAGGGTCTGGGCCAGCTTGCGGTCCTGCTCGTGCAGCGCGGCCAGCGTGCGTTCGAAGAGTTCGACGCGGCCGGACATGCGTGCCAGCGCTTCCGCCAGCGCGATGCCGGCGCGGCCGGCGTCGGCGAGCAGGGCCGGCGGCAGGTCTGCGGCGGCGGCGCGGTCCGGGGTGGGCGCGGCGCCGCAGCGGCGCCTCAGCACGGCGACGAGGGTGTCGGGGTCGAAGGGCTTGCCGATGTGCTCGTCCATGCCGGCGTCCAGGCAGGCCTGGCGTTCGGTGTCGAGGGCGCCGGCCGTCATCGCGATGACGGGCAGCGTCAGGCCGAGCTGGCGGCGCAGCAGGCGTGTGGCCGTCGTGCCGTCCATGACGGGCATCTGCACGTCCATCAGCACGGCGTCGAAGCCACGCCGGCCGCGGGTCTGGGCGAGCAGGGTCAGGGCTTGCCGGCCGTCGCCGGCCAGCGCGACGGTGGCGCCTTCGAGCTCCAGCAGCTCGCGGGTGACCTGCTGGTTGCCGGGGTTGTCCTCGACGAGCAGCAGCCGCAGGCCGGCCAGGCGCTGCGGTGCCGGTTCGGGCGGCTCGCCGTTGCTGCAACGGGCCTGGATGGCGGTGGCGACGGCCTGGCTGAGCAGGGTCGCCGTGACGGGCTTGACGAGGAAGCCGTCGAGCAAGGCCTGCTCGGTGGCGCTGCGCTGGGCCAGGCGTTCGCGGTCGTGGCTGGTGACCATCAGGATCAGTGGCTCGGGGCCCAGGCGCTGGCGCAGGTGCACGGTGGTCTGCCAGCCGTCCATGCCGGGCATCACCCAGTCGAGCAGCACGACTTCGGGCGCGCTCGCTTCGGCGAGCCGCAGCGCCTCGGCGCCGCTGGCCGCAAGCCTGACCTGCCAGCCCAGCGATTGCGCCAGCACGCCCAGCACGCGGCGGGCCTGGGGGTGGTCTTCGACGACGAGGGCTTGCAGCGCCTGGCGGGGTAACGGCGCGGGCTCGTCGGCGGGCAGGGGAAAGCTCAGTGTGAAGCTGAACCGGCTGCCTTGGCCGGGCGTGCTTTCAACATGGACGTCGCCGCCCATCAGGCGCACGAGGCGGCGGCTGATGGCCAGGCCCAGGCCCGTGCCGCCGAAGCGCCGCGCCGTCGACACCTCGGCCTGGCTGAACCCCGAGAAGATGCGCTCCAGCTGCTCGGCCGGGATGCCGATGCCGGTGTCGCGCACGGAGAAGCCCAGCACGACGCCGCTGGCGCTCTGCGACACCCGCGTGATGCCGAGCACGACTTCGCCGACCTGGGTGAACTTGATGGCGTTGCTGGCCAGGTTGATGAGCACCTGCTGCAGGCGCAAGGCGTCGGCGACGATGACCGGCGGCAGGCCGGGGTCGAGGTCGAAGAGCAGTTCGAGCTCGCGCTTGTCGACGTTGGCAGCGAGGATGACGGACAGGTCGCGCAGCAGTTCGTCCAGGCGCGTCGGGTGCGGGTCCAGGCTGAGGCGGCCGGCCTCGATCTTGGAGAAATCGAGGATGTCGTTGAGCAGGCCCAGCAGGCCGCGGGCGGCGCCCTCGCTCTTGACGGCGTAGTCGCGCTGCTGCGCGTCCAGCGGCGTGCGCTGCAGCAGGCGCAGCATGCCCAGCACGGCGTTCATCGGCGTGCGGATCTCGTGGCTCATGTTGGCCAGGAAACGCGTCTTGGCCTGTGACGCGCGCTCGGCGGCCAGCCGTGCCTGGGCCTGCGGTGTCAGGTCCAGGCAGGTGAGCACCAGGCCGCCGTCGGGCAGCGGCGCGGTGCGGGCCTCGATGATGCGGTCGCCGGTGCGGTAGGTCTCCAGCCGGTTGGCGTGCTGGTCACGCCCCAGCGCGAGGGCGGCGTCGATCGAGGCCTGCGCCCGTTCGCCCTGGCCGTAGTCGCCGCGGGCGGCACAGAACAGCACGAGGTCGTCGAAACGCAGCGACGGCTCTTCGAACAGCGAGGCCGGCAGGTTGAGCAGGCGCTCGAACTCGGCGTTGTGCACGAGCAGGCGGCGCTCGGCATCGAAGACGGCCAGGCCGCAGGGCAGGTGGGCGATGACCTCGCGGACGAGTGGGCTGGGTGTGCTGCTGGAAGGCGAAGGGCCCGCGGCCGCAGGACCGGCCCGAGGCTGGCCGTCCGTGCCACCTTGCATGTCCCACGCCGCCATCGCTCCCCCGAACCGCTGGCGCCCGACGTGCATTGCCGGGCGCTTCGAGTCTAGGACGGCGCCGTCAGGGAACCGCGGCTGGGTAGCTACAAGAAGTTACAGGTTTGCCCTAGTGCGCTGTCCGAGTGGCGTGGCGCGCACCCGCTCAATCGCGCACGATGCGGCCCGGCGCGGCCTGGGGCAGGGCCTGGGCGTTGTCGCGCAGCAACTCGACGAGGGCGTCGATGTCGGTGCCCAGCACGGCGCGGTCGCGGCCGTGCTTGAAGCCGGCCTGCGCGTCGCCGCCTTCGGACAGGAAGTTGTTGACGACGACGCGGTAGTCCCGGGCGCGGTTCAGCGGCAGGCCGTCGATGAGGATCTCGCCCAGCTGTGGCGTGCCGTCGGCGCCTGCGCGCCAGTGATAGCGCAGCGTGGAAGACGGCTGCAGCATGCGTGGCGCGGCATCGCCCTTGGGCAGCTGGCGCTGCAGGATGTCCCAGAGCTGCTGGCCGGTCAGCGTCAGCGCGACGATGTCGTTGCCGAAGGGCTGGACGGCCAGCAGGTCGCTCATGGTCGTGGGCTTGCCGGGCTCCACCGTCAGGTCGGCACGGATGCCGCCCGGGTTCATGAAGGCGATGTCCGCCGGGCCCTGCTTGCGCGCGTAGGCGAGCTGGCTGTCGGCGATGAGGTTGCCGAGCGCAGCGTCGCCGTTGGGCTCCTTGGCAAAGCGGGTCGCGCCGCGGGGCAGGGTGGCGACGGGCTTGTTGCGGGCGGCTTCCGTCAGCGCAGCGGCGCGGGCGACGAGGTCGGCCAGCGCGGCGTTGGGCGCGTAGACGGACTGCAGCACCGGGTGGTTGAGGGCCGTGGCTTCCAGCACGCGGCCGGTGGCGTCGAGCTTGAGGTGGCTCTCCGTGATCCAGCCGCCGTAGCTGCCGGCCTGCACGACGAGGCGGCCGTTGATCTTGCAGGTGTAGGCCTGGTGGGTGTGGCCGCCGATGATGATGGCGTAGGCCGGGTCGAGCCGCTTGGCGATGTCCTGCACGCGGCCGGTCAGCGTCGGGCAGGCGTAGCTCGGATCGTTGGCCCCGGTGCCCTGGCCCTGCACGCCGCCTTCGTGCATGACGGCCACCAGCACCTGCGCGCCCTCGGCCTTGAGCTGGGGCACCAGGGCGTTCAGCGTGTCGGCCTCGTCGGCGAAACGGATGCCCTTGATGGCGCGGGCGACGATGACGTGGGGCGTCTCCAGCGTTGCGACGCCTGCGATGGCGACCTTGAGGCTGCCGGCCTGCTTCATGACGTGCGTGGGCAGCAGGGGCTTGCCCGTCACTGCGTCCAGCACATTGGCGCCGAGGTAGGGGAAGCCGGGGCCCTTGTAGCCCGGCCACAGGCAGCCGTTGGCGCCGCAATCGCCGCGCGCCTGGCGCAGCAGCTCGGGCAGGCCAGCGTCCAGCTCATGATTGCCCAGGGCGCTGGCGGAGATGCCGAGCTCGGACATGGCCGCCAGCGTCGGCTCGTCGCGCAGCAGGTTGGAGATCAGCGGCGACGCACCGATCAGGTCCCCGCCTGCGACGACGAGGGCCTGCGGATTCTTGGCCTTCAGCTCGGCCAGGGCCGTGGCGAGGTGGGCCACGCCGCCCGCCGGCTGGGCCTTGACCTCACCGGTGGCAGGGTCGGGCAGGCGGGGCATCAGCGGCGTCGGCTTGGCCGGCTGGATATTGCCGTGGAAGTCGTTGATGGACAGCAGCGTCAGCTCGGTCGTGCTTGCAGGTTGCTGCGTTGCGCAGCCCGCAAGCAGGAAGCCGAGCACGAGGCCGGCACCGAGGCGAAAGGAAGGGGTGTGTGCCATGGCGGTTGGGCTTGAAGAGGCCGCGATCTTGGAAGTGGCTTTGTGGCCCGAGTTTGTCGCGGTTTCGCGACAAGGCGGGCTTTGGCTCGAAAGTTTACATTCCAGAAAGAATAGCACCAATATGGTGCGTTCGCGGCCGGGCATGGCGGACTTCACCATCAGAATCCCTGCGCTGCGGGCGGTTCCCTAGGTGACGCCGTGGTGACATGACGCACTGCCGCAGTGCCTGCTCCCTGGGTGCGGGTGTCTAGAAATGGCCACTTCTGACTTACCCGTAAAGTTCTGTCACAGAAAGTCATGACAATTCCGTCACCGTTGCCGCCGTGCCTCCTTTGGAAGCCAGGCGACGCAACCGCGGCAAGCGTTGCGTGACGTTTCCGTGACGACTTTCGACATATCAGCCGCGCGCCTGCCGCGCGCACAACAGGAGTGATTGGGATGAGCAACAGGTTTGGGTCTGGATTCCCGCTGTCGGCGCTGTGCGCCGCCGTGGCCATCGTGGCCGCCGCGCCCGCCATGGCGCAGAACACGACGGCTGCCATCGGCGGTCGCGTGACGACGTCGGATGGCAAACCGGTGGCCGGCGCCACCGTGACCATCCTGCACCGTGAGTCCGGCTCGGCCAACACGTTCGTCACCGACGGCGAAGGCCGCTACAACGTCCGCGGCCTGCGCGTCGGCGGCCCCTACTCGGTCACGGCCGTCAAGGGCTCGGACAAGAGCAGCCAGGACGACATCTATCTGCAACTGGCCGAAAGCCTGAACTTCGACATTCGCCTGGGCGGCCAGACGCTGGAAGCCGTTGTCGTGACGGGCAGCGCCTCTGCGAACAGCAAGTTCGCCGCGTCGAGCGGCGGCGCCGGTACCAGCCTGGGTCGTCAGGAACTGGACGCCTACGCCTCCATCGCCCGCAACCTGCAGGACTATGCCCGTCAGGATCCGCGCCTGTCGCAGACCGACAAGGAACGCGGCGAAATCTCCGCCGGCGGCCAGAACTCGCGCTACAACTCGATCACGGTCGACGGCGTGCGCATCAACGACACCTTCGGCCTCGAAGCCAACAACCTGCCGACGATCAAGCAGCCGATCTCCATCGACGCGATCCAGTCGGTGCAGGTCAACATCTCGAACTACGACGTCAGCCAGCAGGGCTACACCGGCGCCAACATCAACGCGGTGACCAAGTCGGGCACGAACGAGTTCAAGGGCAGCGCCTACTACGTCTATCGCGACGACAAGATGGGTGGCCGCCGCTTCAACCGCACCACCAACACCCAGTTCGCCTTCCTGCCCTACAAGGAAGACACCAAGGGCGTGACCCTGGGCGGCCCGATCATCAAGGACAAGCTGTTCTTCTTCGCGGCCTATGAAGAGCTGAAGAGCAACCGCTCACAGCCCGAGTTCGGCCCCGCCGGCGGCGCGCTGACCAACGTGGCGATCTCTCAGGCCGCCATCGACGCCGCGACCAAGATCGCCAAGGACAAATACGGCATGGACATCGGCACGCCGAATGGTCCGGCGCCGGTTTCGGTCAAGGACGCGCTGCTCAAGCTCGACTGGAACATCAGCGAGAACCACCGCGCCAACGTCCGCTACGCCAAGACCGATCAGGCCGAAACCAACTTCGGTTCCTACAGCGCCACCGGCCTGAACCTGACGTCGTGGTGGTGGAACCAGAAGAAGACGATCGAGACCGTCGTCGGCCAGTGGTTCGCCGACTGGACGCCGAACTTCTCGACCGAGCTGAAGCTTTCCAATCGGGACTACAACAGCATTCCGCAGAACACCGTCAACGCACCGGCCATCGGCCTGCAGTTCACGGGCGCCGCTCCTGCCGGCTCTGCAGCGGGCATCAACACCGGCAGCCGCTTCCTGAACTTCGGCACCGAGCTGAGCCGCCAGTTCAACGTGCTCGACACCAAGACCTTCGACGGCTACTTCGGCGCCAATCTGGTCATGGGCGACCATGAAATCAAGGCCGGTGGCGACTACAGCAACAACAAGGTCTACAACGCGTTCTTCCAGAACGTGAACGGCAACTACACCTTCGGTTGCTTCAACACCACCGCCGCCACGCCCGCTGCCGACCGCTACACGACGCCCGGCCTGACCGGCAACGTCACCTGCTCGGCACTGACGCCGGCGCTGCTCGAAGCCGCCGTGCTGGAGAACTTCCAGCGCGGCCGTCCGACGTCGTACCAAGTGCAGGTGCCGGTTGCCGGCGGCTCGCTGGACGCGGGCATCGCCAAGTGGGCGATGGCCAACAAGGGCGTGTTCCTGCAGGACACCTGGTCGGTCAACAGCAAGCTGAGCCTGACCTTCGGTCTGCGCTACGACCAGATCTCCACCGGCGACAGGCCTCAGGCCAACGCCTCTGTTGCAGCCGCGCCCGTCGCCGGCAGCTTCAACGGCAACCTGGTCACCCGCGCCACCGGCGGCCTGGGCCGCGACAACACGGTCACGGCGGACGGCAAGGACCTGGTCCAGCCGCGCTTCGACTTCAAGTACATCATCGACGCCAAGGCCGATCAGAAGAAGCAGGTTCGTGGCGGCTTCGGTCTGTTCCAGGGTGCGGCAGCCAACGTCTGGATGTCCAACCCCTACTCGAACACCGGCCTGGCCACGCGTGTCTTCGGTTGCGGCGGCGCGTTCTCGGCCTGCGCGACGAGCGATGGCCTGTTCAACCCGGACCCGACCAAGCAGCCGACCAACTTTGCCAATGCCACGCCGGCGGCCAACGTCGACTTGCTGGATCCGTCGCTGACGCAGCCTTCGGTCTGGAAGATGAACCTGGCCTATGACGCCGAGCTGCCCATGGGCCTCGTCGCTGGCGCCGAGTGGGTCTACACCAAGGTCAAGAACGGCGTCTACTACCAGCACCTGAACCTCGGCAACGCCACTCGCCAAGGTACGGACGGCCGTGACCTGTTCTACACGCCGGCCGCGTACAACCCGCTGTGCTGGAGCGCCACTGGCGGCATCCAGACGACGGCCGGTACGGTCTGCGCCAGCTCGGCCACGAGCGGCGGTGCCCGCAACAAGGCGCTGTCGAATGCCGCGTTCGGCAACGTGCTGTTGGCTACGGGTACCGAGAAGGGCGGCGGCAATGCTGTCACGCTCTCGCTGACAAGCCCTGCCAAGTCCGGTCTCGGCTGGCAAGTGGCCTACACGCGCACCTCGGCCACCGAAGTCAGCCCGCTGACCTCTTCGACGTCGAACTCGAACTACAACTCGCGTTCGATCTACAACCCGAACGAGGACGTGGCTGCCAACTCGGCCTATCTGATCAAGGATCGCTTCAGCGCGTCGCTGAACTGGTCCCAGGCCTTGATCGGCAAGTACAAGACCACCGTCGGCGTGTTCTACGAAGGCCGCAAGGGCAAGCCCTACAGCTGGACCTATCGCAACGACTTGAACGGCGACGGCATCGCCGGCAACGACCTGATGTACGTGCCGACGGGCTTCGGTTCGGGCGAAGTGGTCTTCCTGGGCGATACCGCCACGAACAAGGCCAACGAGACCCTGTTCTGGAGCATCGTGGACGCCAACAAGGGCCTGCGCGAAGCCAAGGGCGGCGTTGTCAAGCGCAACAGCGCGTTCTCGCCCTTCGTGAACAGCTTCGACGTGCGTGTCAGCCAGGAGATCCCGGGCTTCACGGCCAAGCACAAGGGCGTGTTGACGCTGGACATCCTGAACTTCGGCAACCTGATCAACAACCGCTGGGGCCGTACCAACGAGATCGGCTTCAGCTCGGCCGGTGGTCAGCGCCGCACCTTCGTGAACTACGTCGGTCTGGATGCGAGCGGCAAGTACATCTACCAGGTCAACCCGGTGGTGGACGACTACACGTTGCGCCAAGTCAAGGGCGAATCGCAGTGGGCCGCGCAGATCACGGCCAAGTACGAGTTCTAAACAGAGCAGAAAGGTCGGACCGCCTCATCGGTCCTGCCAACGCGAAGGGGCCCCAAAAGGGCCCCTTTTTCATGCTTGCGTGAACCGACTACTTCTGGATGTCGCCCAGGCAGAGGTATTTCACTTCGACATAGTCCTCGATGCCCTGCCGCCCGCCCTCGCGGCCCAGGCCCGATTGCTTGACGCCGCCGAACGGCACCTCGGCCGTGGAGATCAGGCCCGTGTTGACGCCCACCATGCCGTACTCCAGCGCCTCGCCCACGCGGAAGATGCGGCCGATGTCGCGGCTGTAGAAGTAGCTGGCCAGGCCGAACTCGGTCGAGTTGGCGAGCTGGATCGCATCGGCCTCGGTCTGGAACTTGAACACCGGCGCGACGGGCCCGAAGGTTTCCTCGCGCGAGCACAGCATCTGCGGCGTCGCATCGGCCAGCAGCGTGGGTTCGAAGAAGTTGCCCCCGGCGGTCTCGATGCGCTTGCCGCCGGCCAGCAGCTTGGCGCCCAGCGCGATCGCGTCGGCGACGTGGGTCTCGACCTTCTGCATCGCCTGGTCGTCGATCAGCGGGCCGACGTTGATGCCGGCCTCGAAGCCATTGCCCGTCTTCAGCCCCGCCACCTTGGCTGCGAACTTCTCCAGGAAGGCGTCGTAGACACCGGCCTGCACGTAGATGCGGTTGGCGCAGACGCAGGTCTGGCCGGCGTTGCGGTACTTGCTGGCGATGGCACCCTCGACGGCCGAGTCCAGGTCGGCGTCGTCGAAGACGATGAAGGGCGCGTTGCCGCCCAGCTCCAGGCTGAGCTTCTTGATGGACGGCGCGCACTGCTTCATCAGGATGCGGCCGACCTCGGTGGAGCCGGTGAAGGACAGGTGCTTGACGACATCGCTCTCGCACAGCACATGGCCGATCTCGATGGACTGGGCCGAATCGCCCGTCAGCACGTTCAGCACACCGGCCGGCATGCCGGCGCGCTGGGCCAGCTCGGCGGCCGCCAGTGCCGTCAGCGGCGTCGCCTCGGCCGGCTTGATGATGACGGTGCAGCCGGCAGCCAGCGCCGGGGCGACCTTGCGCGTGATCATCGCCAGCGGGAAGTTCCACGGCGTGATGGCGGCGCAGACGCCCACGGCCTGCTTGATGACCAGGTAGCGCTTGGTCGGGTCGGTCGTCGGAATGGTTTCGCCGTAGACGCGCTTGGCTTCCTCGGCAAACCAGTCCAGGAAGCTCGCGCCATAGACCACCTCGCCGCGCGCCTCGGCCAGCGGCTTGCCCTGCTCGGCCGTCATCAGCCGGGCCAGGTCGTCGGCATGCTTGACGAGCAGTTGCTGCCAGCGCACCAGCACGGCGGCACGTTCCTTGGCCGGCTTGGCGCGCCAGGCGGTCAGCGCGTTGGCGGCGGCGGCGATGGCCGCCTCGGTATCGGCGCGGCCGAGGTTGGCCACCTGGGCCAGCTCGCGACCGGTGGCAGGGTCGGTCACGGCGAAGGTGGCGCCGCCGCCCACCCACTCGCCGTTGATCAGCGCCTGGGTGCGCAACAGGCCGGCGTCGTCAAGCGCCGCCAGCGGGGAATTCGCGTCCATCGGGGATCTCCAATCGATTTGATCGGCACTCTACCGCCGGGACGCAAAGCCCCCTCCCTACAATCGCCCCTCCTTGTCACAGACCTTTTCCAGGAAGCCCCGGAATGAAAGCCGCCGAGATCCGCCAGACCTTTCTGAAGTTCTTCGAGTCGAAAGGCCACCAGATCGTCGCGTCCAGCCCCGTCGTGCCGGGTGACGACCCGACGCTGCTGTTCACGAACGCCGGCATGAACCAGTTCAAGGACGTGTTCCTGGGCTTCGACAAGCGCTCCTACTCGCGCGCCACCACCAGCCAGAAGTGCATCCGCGCCGGCGGCAAGCACAACGACCTGGACAACGTCGGCTACACCGCGCGCCACCACACCTTCTTCGAGATGCTGGGCAACTTCAGCTTCGGCGACTACTTCAAGAAGGACGCGATCAGCTACGCCTGGGAGCTGCTGACGGTCAACTTCAAGCTGCCGGCCGACAAGCTCTGGGTCACCGTCTACGCAGACGACGACGAGGCCTACGAGATCTGGAACAAGCAGGTGGGCGTGCCCGCCAAGCGCATCGTGCGCATCGGCGACAACAAGGGCGCGCGCTACATGTCCGACAACTTCTGGATGATGGGCGACACAGGCCCCTGCGGCCCCTGCACCGAGATCTTCTACGACCACGGCCCGGACGTGGCCGGCGGCCCCCCGGGCTCGGCCGAGCAGGACGGCGACCGCTACATCGAGATCTGGAACAACGTCTTCATGCAGTTCAACCGGACTGAAGACGGCGTGATGCACCCGCTGCCCAAGCCGAGCGTGGACACCGGCATGGGCCTGGAGCGCCTGGCGGCCGTGCTGCAGCACGTGCACAGCAATTACGAGATCGACACCTTCGTGAACCTGCTGGCCGCGGCCAAGTCGGCCGTGGACGCGGCCGGTGGCGGCGACTGCGACGCGACCAGCCCGTCGCTGAAGGTCATCGCCGACCACATCCGTGCCTGCTCATTCACCATCGTCGACGGTGTCATCCCCGGCAACGCCGGCCGTGGCTACGTGCTGCGCCGCATCGCCCGCCGCGCGATCCGCCATGGATACAAGCTGGGCGCGCGCACGCCGTTCTTCCACAAGCTGGTCGCGGCGCTGAGCGCTGAGATGGGCGAGGCCTACCCCGAGCTGCGTGCGGCCCAGGCCCGCGTGACCGATGTGCTCAAGCAGGAGGAAGAGCGCTTCTTCCAGACCATCGCCACCGGCATGGAAATCCTGGAAGCAGCCCTTTCCAAGGGTGGCAACGTCGACGGCGACACGGCCTTCAAGCTGCACGACACCTACGGCTTCCCGGTCGACCTGACCGCCGACGTCTGCCGCGAGCGCGGCGTGACGGTGGACGAGGTGCGCTTCCACGAACTGCTGGAAGAGCAGAAGAACCGCGCCCGCGCTGCCGGCAAGTTCAAGATGGCGCAGGGCCTGGCCTACAGCGGTGTGCCCACGGCCTTCCATGGCTACGAGCACCTCGTCTGCGAGACATCCAAGGTGACGGCCGTCTACGTCGATGGCGCCCTGGTCAACGAGGCGCAAGCGGGTGACGACGCCGTTGTCGTGCTCGACCACACGCCTTTCTATGCGGAGAGCGGCGGCCAGGCCGGCGACGCCGGCGAACTGCGCAACGGCACGACACGCGTTCTCGTTGAGGACACGATCAAGATCCAGGCCGACGTCTTCGGCCACCACGGCCGCATCACCGAGGGCTCCGTCAAGGTCGGCGACGTCTTCACCGCGCGCGTCGACGCCGAACGTCGCGCCAGGACCGTGCGCAACCACAGCGCCACCCACCTGATGCACAAGGCCCTGCGCGAGGTGCTGGGCGCCCACGTGCAGCAGAAGGGCTCGCTCGTGAACGCGGAGCGCACGCGCTTTGACTTCGCGCACAACGCGCCGATGTCGGCCGAGGAGATCCGCGAAGTCGAGGCCATCGTGAATGCCGAGATCCTCGCCAACGCAGGGGCCACGGCCCAGGTCATGGCGCTGGACGACGCGCAGAAGTCGGGCGCCATGATGCTGTTCGGCGAGAAGTACGGCGACAACGTGCGCGTGCTGTCCATCGGCTCGTCCAAGGAACTGTGCGGGGGCACGCACGTGAAGGCGACCGGCGACATCGGCCTGTTCAAGATCGTGGCCGAGTCCGGCGTCGCGGCCGGCATCCGCCGCGTCGAGGCTGTCACTGGCGACAACGCGCTGACCTATCTGCAATCGCTCGAGACGATGGTGCAGGGTGCTGCGATGACGCTCAAGACCTCGCCGCACGAGCTGGGTGCCCGCCTGCACGCGGTGTTGGACCAGATCAAGGTGCTGGAGAAGGAACTCACCGCCGCCAAGAGCAAGTTGGCGTCCGCCCAGGGCGACGAGCTGATGGCGCAGGCCGTCGACGTCAAGGGCATCAAGGTGCTGGCCGCGAAGCTCGAAGGTGCCGACGCCAAGACGCTGCGCGAAACCATGGACAAGCTCAAGGACAAGCTCAAGACCGCAGCCATCGTGCTGGCCGCGGTGGACGGCGACAAGGTCCAGATCGCTGCCGGTGTGACGGCCGACAGCGTGGGCAAGGTCAAGGCCGGCGAGCTGGTCAACTTCGTTGCCCAGCAGGTGGGCGGCAAGGGTGGCGGCAAACCGGACTTGGCCATGGCCGGCGGAACGCAGCCAGCCGGTGTGGCAGCAGCGCTGCAGAGCGTCGCAGCCTGGGTGGCCGAGCGCGTCTGAAGCAACTCAGCCCCCGATGAAACAAGGCCCGCGATGAGCGGGCCTTTTTCGTCAGAAGGTTTCCCAGTCGCCTTCTGCGGTGGCAGGGGCGGCTGCCGGCGCTGGCCGCGGCGCAGCCACGGGCGCCGGCTTGGCGGCCGCCTTCTTGATGGCCGGAGCAGGGCGTGGTGATGCAGCGGCCCTGGGTGTCGATGCCGGCTTGTGGGCGGCAGACGGGGCGGGCTTGGGCGCGGCCGGCCGAGGCGCCGCAGCGCGATGTGATTCACTGCCCGCGACGCGGAACACGGCCACCGCCTCGACGAGGCGCTGGGCCTGCTCCTTCAGGCTCTCGGCGGCAGCGGCGGATTCCTCCACCAGCGCGGCGTTCTGCTGCGTCATCTGGTCGAGTTGTACGACCGAAGTGTTGACCGAGGCGATGCCCTCGCTCTGCTCGGTGGCGGCTGAGCTGATCTCGCCAATGATGTCCTGCACGCGCTGCACGCTGGAGACGATCTCGCCCATCGTCGTGCCGGCCGCCTGCACGAGGCGGGCGCCGTTCTCGACGCGTTCGACGCTGTTGCCGATCAGGGCCTTGATCTGCTTGGCGGCCTCGGCGCTGCGCCTGGCCAGCGAGCGCACCTCGCCCGCCACGACTGCGAAGCCGCGTCCCTGCTCGCCGGCGCGTGCCGCTTCCACCGCGGCGTTCAATGCCAGGATGTTGGTCTGGAAGGCGATGCCATCGATGGTGCCGATGATGTCGGAGATCTTCTTGCTGGCCACGTTGATCTCGTCCATCGTCGTGACGACCTGGCCCACCACCTCGCCGCCGCGTGTGGCCGCCGACACGGCGGACTGCACGAGCTGGTTGGCCGTGCGGGCCGAGTCGGCCGTCTGGCGCACGGTGCCGGTCAGCTCGCTCATCGACGACGCGGCGTTCTGCAGGTTGCTGGCTGTCTGCTCGGTGCGCTGGCTCAGGTCGAGGTTGCCGGTCGCGATCTCGCTGCTGGCGGTGCCGATGCTGTCGACCGAATTGCGCACCGTGCCGATGGTGGAGGCCAGGCGCTGGCGCATGCTCTCGGTGTCCTGGATCAGCGAGCCGATCTCGTCATTGCGGCTGCTGCTGACCGACTGGCTGAGATCGCCATCGGCGATGGCGCCCACGGCCCGCTGCAGCGACGCCAGTGGCTGAGCCACCCAGCGACGCATCATCCACAGCAGGCCGAAGCCCAGGCCCACGGCCGTCAGTGCGAGCGCGCTCCAGAAGAACCACAACGTCGAGCGGCCGGCGGCGCCGGCCTCGCCGTGCGAGACCTGGGCAACGACCCAGTAGCCCGTCTTGTCGCTCTTGCGCGCGACGGCGAAGTTGTCGGAGAGGCCGTTGCCGAGCACGTCGGGCACGTCCTCGAGGATGACGGCGCTCTCCTTCTGCTCGGCCAGCAGCTTCTCGAAGCCCGACGCGACGCTGGACAGCAGCTTGCCCTTGGCCGTCGGGTGGGCAGCGAGTTGGGCCTTGGCAGGGTCGCTGGGCATGGCGACGATGTACGTCCCGCCATGCTCGAAGAACTTGGCGCTGCCGGCCATGCGGTCCATTGCCTGCTCGAAGGCGTCGAGGTCGTAGCCGACGAAGAGGATGCCGATGACCTTGCCGGCGTCGCTCTTGATCGGCTCGTAGTGAGTCATGTAGGCGCGGCCGAACAGCACGGCACGGCCGGTGAAGGGCTTGCCGGCCTTGACCGAAGCGTAGGCCTTGCCTTGCTTGTCGAGCAGCGTGCCCATGGCGCGCTCGCCCTTTTCGTTCTTCAGCGACGTGGTGATGCGCTCGAAGTCCTCGCCCTTGGCCGCGAAGACCGTCGCGACGCCGCCGTTGACGGCCGCGAACTTGTCGACCTGCGTGAAGTTGCCGTTCAACTTGGGGCCCCAGTCACGCATCTCACCGGTGGCCTCGTCCAGCGCGAAGCTGGGGCCGAACTCCTGCCTGAAGGAGCCGAAACTGCGCTGGATCTGCTTGGCCGCGACCTCGTCCATGGCCTGCATCGCGTCGACCAGGGACGAGGCCTTGTCGCCCACCCAGGTCTGCACCTGCTGGTTGGCGGAGCGCTTGAGCAGGGTGCCGACGACGAGGCTGACGACCAGCAGCACGGCAGCGACCGCGACGGCTCCTGTCATCGAGACCTGACGGGCGATGGAGTGAACAGGTTGACTCATGCAACTACTCCAGAAGTCGATTCGGGCTGCGCTCCGCGAACCCTCGCGCCGTTGCGGGGGGCCTTGCGATTCAGTGCGAGCGGATCAGGCTGCGATGGCCGCTTCCATCAGGCCCATCTCGGCACTGCTCATCAGCCCTTCGATGTCCATCAGGATCAGCATGCGGTCGGCGACCGAGCCGATGCCGGTGATGAAACTGGTATCGACCGACGCGGAGCTCAACTCGGGAGCCGGCTTGATCGCGTCACGGCTCAGTTCCAGCACGTCGGAGACCGAGTCCACCACGGCACCGACGACGCGGTTCTTCACGTTCAGCACGATGACGACGGTGAAGCTGTTGTACTCGGCGCTCGGGCAGTTCAGCTTCAGTCGCAGGTCGACGATCGGCACGATGACACCGCGCAGGTTGACGACGCCCTTGATGAAGTCCGGCGCGTTGGCGATGCGTGTCGGCGCCTCGTAGGAACGGATCTCCTGCACCTTCAGAATGTCGATGCCGTATTCCTCGGAGCCCAGGCGAAAGGTGAGGTACTCGCCGCTTTTGGGGCCGTGGGCCTTGGCGCTGACGGCGCCGGGCTGGCGCAGTGCGGGGACGTTGCTGGCTTCCATGCGGACCTCTCTCTTGTGAATATGGTTTGTTAGTGACGCGAGCGGCGCACGAGGCTGCCGACGTCCAGGATCAGGGCCACGCGGCCGTCGCCCATGATGGTGGCGCCGGAAACATCGTTGACCTTGCGGTAGTTGGCTTCGAGGTTCTTCACGACGACCTGCTGCTGGCCGAGCAGTTCGTCCACCAGCAGCGCGACGCGGCCGCCTTCGGCTTCCACGACGACCATGATGGAGCTGACGTGCTCGAAGTCGAAGCGCGGCACGTCGAACACCTTCTCCAACTCGATGACCGGCATGTACTCGTCACGCACCTCGACGACGCGGCCGGAGCCGGCCACCGTCTTGATGGTGTCGGACTGCACCTGGAATGACTCGACCACGCTGGACAGCGGCAGGATGTAGCACTCGTCGCCCACGCCCACGCTCATGCCGTCCATGATGGCCAGCGTCAGCGGCAGCCGCACGGACACCTTCATGCCGTAGCCTTCGGCCGAGTCGATCTCGACCGTGCCGCCCAGCGACGTGATGTTCTTCTTCACGACGTCCATGCCGACACCGCGGCCGGAGACGTCGGTGACCACATCGGCCGTGGAAAAGCCCGGCGCGAAGATCAGGCTCCAGCATTCGGCGTCGGTCATCGTGTCCGGCGCGTCGATGCCCTTCTCGCGGGCCTTCTTGATCAGCTTGTCGCGGTTCAGGCCGCGGCCATCGTCGCGCACTTCGATGACGATGCTGCCGCCCTGGTGGGAGGCCACCAGCGTGATCGTGCCCTGTTCGGGCTTGCCGCGGGCAAGGCGGTCCGCCGGCATCTCGATGCCGTGGTCGCAGCTGTTGCGCACCAGGTGGGTCAGCGGGTCGGTGATCTTCTCGACCAGGCTCTTGTCCAGCTCGGTGGCCTCACCTTGCGTGACCAGCTCGACCTTCTTGCCCAGCTTGGCCGCCAGGTCGCGCAGCATGCGCGGGAAGCGGTTGAACACGGTCGACATCGGAATCATCCGGATCGACATGACCGATTCCTGCAGGTCGCGCGTGTTGCGCTCCAGGTCGGCCAGGCCCGAGGTCAGCTGCTGGTACAGCGCCGGATCGAGTTCGCGGCTGTTCTGGGCCAGCATGGCCTGGGTGATGACGAGCTCGCCGACGAGGTTGATGAGCTGGTCGACCTTTTCGATGGACACGCGCAGCGTCGTCTGGTCCATCGCTGCGGGCTTGGAATCGGCCTTGACCGCCGGCGTGGCCGGTCGGGTCGGGACGATGGCGGCGGCACTCGGCGCAGCCTCGGCGGCCGGCGCGGGTGCCGTGGCAGCGCCTTCCGGCACGCCCGGGGCGTCGTCGAAGAATCCGTAGCCGGGGTCCGCCGAGGGCGCTTCGGCCGGCGGTGCACCGGGGGCGCCGTCGTAGAAGCCGAAGCCGGTGCCCAGCGGCATCAGCTTGACCTGCTCGCGGGCGACGTGGAAGGTGAAGAGGTCCAGCAGGTCGTTGTCGGTGCTGCTCGTCAGCACCTTGAAGCGGCGCATGCCGTCGGAGCTCTGGCCGGCATCCAGCGGCTCGATGGTGCCGAGGTCGGTGATTTCCTTGAACAGCTCGACGAGGTTGTCGGCCAGGGTCAGGTCGGTCAGCGGGCCGACCTGCAGTTCCAGCAGGCGGGTGCCCGGCTTGGCGGCCGTGGCAGCGGGCGCCGGGGCCGGCGCGGCGGCCTTGGGCGCGGGCCCCGGGGCGGATGCGGCTGGCGCGGCGCCGCCTTCGACGAAGCTCTTGATGTTGACGAGCAGGTCGGTTGTGTCGATGAGATCACCGCCCGAGCCCTGGTGGCGGCCGAGCTGGGCGCGCAGCGCGTCGCCCGCCTGCAGCAGCACGTCCACCATGGCCGAGTTGGGTTGCAGCTCGTGGCGGCGCAGCTTGTCCAGCAGCGTCTCCATCTGGTGGGTCAGCTCGGCGACGTCGGAGAAGCCGAAAGTCGCCGCACCACCCTTGATGGAGTGGGCGCAGCGGAAGATGGCGTTCAGTTCCTCGTCGTCGGCTTCCTCGACGTTCACATTGAGCAGCAACTGCTCCATGTTGTCGAGGTTCTCGCCGGCTTCTTCGAAGAAGACCTGGTAGAACTGGCTGAGGTCGATGCCGGCACTGATGCTGGCGCCCTCGGTGGTCATGTCACCCATGGCTGTTGCTCTCTTTGGAAATGCTTCAGCGGATGACCTTGCCGATCACTTCGATCAGCTTGGCCGGGTCGAAAGGCTTGACCAGCCAGCCGGTGGCGCCTGCGGCGCGGCCGGCCTGCTTCATCGTGTCGCTGGACTCGGTGGTCAGGATCAGGATGGGCGTGGTCTTGAACTTGGGGTTCTCGCGCAGCTTCTTGGTCAGGCTGATGCCATCCATGCGCGGCATGTTCTGGTCGGTCAGCACGAGGTCGAAATCGCGCTGGCCGGATTTTTCCCAGGCGTCCTGTCCGTCCACCGCTTCCACCACGTTGAAGCCGGCGTTCTTGAGCGTGAAGGCCACCATCTGGCGCATCGAGGCCGAATCGTCGACAGCGAGGATTGAGTGCATTTGAGTTTTCTCCGAGGGACTTGTTGCCTGGGGGGCTGAGATTGGCGGGGGGATTTAGAAAAGTTCGATGGAGCCGGCGTCCATCTCGTCCTGCGTGACCGGATTGGGCCGCAGCGGTGCGATCTCGACGACGGCCGCGCCGTCCTCGTCGTCCATGCCGAAGGTGTCTCGGGCCAACTGGTCCGCGCAGTTGCGCAGGCGCTGGCCGGTATGGGCGATGAGCTGGGTGGCCATGTCCTGAAACTGCAGCGCGGTGATCGCGCCGGCGATGTCCTGCATGATCTGCTTCAGGCCTTCGGAGGCCGGCGTGCCGTCGCTGCTGCTGAGCAGCGTCATGGCCTGGCTGGACGCACTGTAGAAATGCGTGGACAGCGCTTCGCCGGCGTCGTCGAGCAGGCGCTGCAGGCGCTCCAGGTCGTTCGTCACCGTCATCAGGTGATCCTGCAGCTCCGCGGCCGCCAGCAGCGGCATGGCAGCCACGGCTCCATCGAATTCAGCGGCGGTGGATGGTTCTGTCTGCATCGTTTCTCCGCGAGGGGATGCTGCTTCTTATCCTGATGCCCTGTGGATACCCTCAGGGCGAATGCATCATGGCATGTTCACCCGTTTTTCGGCACCTGTCGACCGGCAGATGTCGCGAGAACGAGCCGTATTACCGGTCTGAACTGCGTTGAGTGTGGCGCGGACCGCTGCCCCCAGCGCGCGGCATACTGCGCCCCCATGACGATTTCTGGTCTGGAGCAGGCCTCCCGGGTTCTGCGTGTGCTGCATGTCGAGGACTCCGAGCTCGACCATCAACTCATCTTGGCCCAGCTCGCGCGTGCCGGGCTGAAGGTCGACATGGAGAGGCTGGATTCGCTGCCCGCCGTGCTGGCCGCGCTGGAGCGGCCCTGGGACGCCATCATTTCGGATTACAACCTGCCGGGCTACTCGGGCCTGGATGTGCTGGAGGCGCTGAAGACGCGCCGGGTGACCGTGCCTTTCATCCTCGTCTCCGGCGAGATCGGCGAGGACACCGCCGTCAGCGCGATGCGCAACGGCGCGTCCGACTATCTGCTCAAGAACAACCTGAACCGCCTCGCGCCGGCCCTGCTGCACGCGATCGATGCGGCAGAGAGCGAGCGCGCCCGCCTCGCGGCGGACCAGGAACTCGTCAAGTCCAAGCATCGCCTGCATGAGCTGGCCGGGCATCTGCAGACCAGTGTCGAGCTGGAGCGGGCGGCCATCGCGCGCGAAATCCATGACGACGTCGGCGGCTCGCTCACGGCCGTCAAGTTCGACCTCGCCTGGATCGACCGCCACGCCCAGGAGCCCGAAGTGCGCCAGCGCGTGGCTGCCGCGCTGGAGACGGTCAACTCGGCCATCGACGCCAGCCAGCGCATCATGCACAACCTGCGCCCGGCTATCCTTGAGCAGGGGCTCGTCGCCGCGCTGCAGTGGATGACGGCACGCTTCGAGCGCCGCACCGGCATCGAAGCCGGCCTGCGACTGGGCGACGAGCGCCTGGCGCTGCCGCCCGGCGTGCCGCTGGTGGCTTACCGAACTGCGCAGGAGGCGCTGACCAATGTGTCCAAGCATGCCCTCGCAACCCGCGTCGATGTCGAACTCAGCCTGGACTCCGGCGTGCTGACGCTGGAGATCCGCGACAACGGCCGTGGCATGGGGCCCAACGACCTGGCCAAGGAGCGCTCCTTCGGCATCCGCGGCCTGCACGAGCGCGCGGCCACGGTGGGGGGCTGGGTCGACCTGTCCAGCCCGCCGGGCGGCGGCACCAGCCTCATCCTGACCGTGCCGCTGGTCCAGGACGCCATCGACGCGCTGGACGACTCGACAGACTTCGGCAAGGATGACGGCCCTTCCATCTGGGGGCGGGTGTGATCCGCGTCATCCTCTGCGACGACCACGGCCTGATCCGCCGCGGCATCCGCGACACGCTGGCGGATTCCCAGGACATCGAGGTCATCGGCGAGGCTGGCGACTACACCGAGCTGCGCGGCCTGCTGCACACGCTGGGCAAGGACAACCCCTGCGACGTCCTCGTGCTGGACATCAACATGCCCGGCCGCAGCGGCCTGGACGTGCTGCACGTGCTCAAGGAAGAGGGCAACCCGGTGCGCACGCTGATCGTGTCCATGTACCCCGAGGACCAGTACGCCATCCGCGCACTGCGCGCCGGCGCCTACGGCTACGTCAACAAGGGCGGCGACCCGGCCACGCTGGTGCAGGCCGTGCGCACCGTCGCCCAGGGCCGCAAATACGTGACGCCCGAGATCGCTCAGATGCTGGTCGAGAGCCTGACCGCTCCCGTCACCGAGCAGGCCCACCACAAGCTCTCCGACCGCGAGCTGCAGACGCTCGTCATGATCGCCTCCGGCAAGCGCCTGTCGGACATTGCCGAGGAGCTGATGCTCAGCCCCAAGACCGTCAGCGTCTACCGCGCCCGCGTGCTGGAGAAGCTCGGGCTGACCAACAACTCCGAGTTGACGGTCTATGCCATCCGCAACGGACTCGTCGCCAGCTGAAGGGCCTGCGAAGAGCGCGCCGCGCCGGCCCTCGCTGGTCCGGCGGCTCACGCGGCTCAGCGTCACCGTCATGGGCGCGGCGCTGCTGCTGAGTTCGCTGACGCTGGCTGCCTGGGTGCACCACAGCCTGCGCGAGGCCCAGCTCAAGAGCGCCGAGCAGTCGGCCCAATTGCTGGCCGAGAACCTGGCACCGGCCCTGGCCTTCCATGACCGCCAGGCCCACGCGCGACGCCCTCGTCGCCTTCAGCCGGCGCGAAGGCCTGCAACGTCTGGTCGTGAAGCAGCCCGGCGGCGAAGGCTTTGCCCACTGGCCCGACTCGGCGGCATCCGCGCCCTGGAGCGACGCACCGCTGCAGGTCGACTGGGCCGGCCTGCGCCTCGTCGTGCCGGTGCAGCTGCAGGGCGAGCGCATCGGCAGCCTGGCCTGGGCGGAGAGCTTCGACGCGCTGAACGAGACGCTGCTGCGCCTGGCCGCCGGCGCCGTGCTGGTGCTGGGCCTGGCCCTGCTCGGCGCCAGCCTCTTGCTGCGCTGGACGCAGCGCCGTGCGCTGGCGCCGCTGATCGCGCTGTCGCGCCTGGCCGAGCGCGTCGCGAGCAGCCAGGACTACAGCCTGCGTGCCCCCGTGAGCGAGCAGGACGAGGTCGGGCGCCTCGCCGAGCGCTTCAACGGCATGCTCAGGCGCATCGAGGTCTGGCACGAGGACATGAACCAGCAACTGGCCCAGGAACGCCAGAGCGGCCAGGCCATGCAGCAGCTGGCCCACCGCGACGCGCTCACGGGCCTGCCCAACCGGCTGGCGTTCGAGCTGACGCTGGAGCGCCTGTTCGTCGACCTGCACCACCCCCAGCATGCCGGCGCGCATCGCCTGGCCCTGCTCTTCATCGACCTGGACAACTTCAAGGGCGTCAACGACCGCTGCGGCCATGCCGCGGGCGACGCCGTTCTGGTCGAAGTCAGCCGGCGGATGAGCGGCGTGCTGCGCGCCAGCGACACGCTGTTCCGCCTCGGGGGCGACGAATTCGCCCTGCTCGTGGCCGAGGTCGCCGAGCCGGAAGCCGTCGAGCATCTGGCCGGTCGGCTGATCGCCAGCGTGCGGGAACCTCTCGTCATCCAGGGCGAGGCCCAGCCCGTCGGTGCCACCGCAGGCCTGGCTTTCGTGCCTGATGACGCAACCGACCCGCAGTCCCTGCTGTGTGCTGCCGATGGCGCCATGTACGCTGCCAAGCATGCCGGCAAGAACACCTTTCGCAGGGCTGCCAGGGAGCATGCGCCGGGCCCTTGAGCTCTGCGCCGCGTTGCTGTTGGCGGGCCACGCCCTGGCCCAGCCCCAGCCTCCCGACATCCCCAGCCTCGAAGACCTGCTGCGCACCGAGCGCCGCGGCTCGGCAGCCGACGTGTCGGTCAGCACCGCCTCGCGCCAGGCGCAGAGCGCCGACCTCGCGCCCGCCGTCACCCACGTCGTCAGCCGCCAGGACATCGCCCGCCTGGGGCTGCGCAACCTGGGTGACGTGCTGCGCCGCATGCCCGGGCTGGAGGTGCGCGAGGACGGCGAATTCACCCGCGTCGCCGTGCGCGGCGTGGCCCCCGGCGACTTCAACGGCCGCGTGCTGTTCCTGCTCGACGGCCTGCGGCTGAACGACAACCTCTACGACGGCGGCCCGATCAACCGTGAGTTCTTCGTCGACGTCAGCCTCGTCGAGCGCGTCGAGTTCACGCCCGGACCGGGCTCGGCGCTTTACGGCGGCAATGCGCTGCTGGGCGTCGTCAACGTCGTCACCCAGCGCGCCGACACGCTGGCCGGGCCGCAGGCCCAGGTCGTGCTCGCGCCGCGCGGCCAGGTCAGCACGCGGCTGAGCTACGCGCAGCGCCTGGACAGCGGCGCCGAATGGCTGGCCGCCTTCAGCAGCGACGAAGAGCCTCACCCGCCGCTGTCCTTCGGCGAGCCGGCGTCCTATCACGCCCAGCTGCAGCCGCTGGAGTGGGACCGTGCGCGGCGCTGGCTGCTCGGCGGGCGCGCCGGCGGCCTGTCGCTGCGCATCGGCGGCGTGCAGCGAGACCGCGGCACCTACAGCTTCCTGCCGAAGTCCGGTGACATCACCGGCAGCGTCAACTCGATGCGCGAGAACTTCGCCCAGGCCGGCTGGGAAGGTCGCGCCGCCGACTGGGACCTGCACCTCGGCCTGGCCTGGCAGCAGTCGCGCTACCGCGCCGAGCAGGCCGACGACAGCGATGCCGAGGTCCGCACCAGTCGTTTCGAGGCGCTGGGCCGCTGGTGGCTGGGCGAGCTGCGCCTGGCGCGGGCCTGGGGCGGCCCGGCAGGCGACAGCCACACGACCAGCTTCGGCATCGACTGGCAGCGCGACAGCGTGCAGCGCTTTCGCTACGTCTACCTGGGCGAGGCGCCCGAGGACGCGAACCATGCGTCGCGCCGGCTGGGCTTGTATGTGCAGGACGAATGGCGGCTCGCCGAGCGCCAACGCCTCGTGCTCGGCCTGCGGCGCGACGGCGAGCTGGGCGGGGATTCGAGCTGGAACCCGCGCGCGGCCTGGGTCTGGTCGCCCGCGCCGGGCCAGAGCCTCAAGCTGATGTGGGGCACGGCCTTTCGAGCGCCCAATCGCTTCGAGCGGGCCTACAACGACAGCGGCGGCGCCCAGGCGCTGCGGCCCGAGCGGCTGCGCACGATGGAGCTGGCCTGGCAGGGACTGCTGCCTGGGCCAGGCGACCGGGCTGCCGCGGCGTGGAGCTGGCAGGCCTCGCTGTTCACGAGTCACCTCGTCAACTTCATCGAGCGCGGCAGCGGCGAGCCCTTCGTCAACACGCCGGTCGCCCACTCGCGCGGCGCCGAGCTCGGGCTGAACGGCCACTGGGGCGAGGGCTGGCAGCTGCAGCTCAGCCTGATGGGCCAGCGCAACCGCACGGACGACGGCGGCCGCCAGGCCTACAGCCCCGATCGCACGCTCAAATGGGCGCTGCAGATGCCCATCGCCGACACGGCGCTGCGCCTGTCGCTCAGCGGCTGGGCGACGACCCAGCGCGTCGGCGACGAGCGGCTGCCCGGCTATGCCCAGCACCGCGCCCACATGCTGTGGCAGCCGAGCCGGCGCTGGGAGTTCTTCGTCGGCGCCGACAACGTCGGCGGGCGCGCCTACGCCGAGTCCAGCGCCAGCGGCTACACCGCGCCGATGCAGCACCAGGGCACGCGCTGGCAGGCCGGCCTGACCTGGCGCGGAGACGCGCAGTGAGGCTGTGGCCGCTGCTGCTGGCTGCGGCTGCTGCGTTGGCGCGGGCCGACGCGCTGGACGAGGACAGGCTGCGCGCGGCCTTCGTGCTGCGCCTGGCCCAGTACACCCAGTGGCCGGCTGCGGTGGCCGAGAGCCCGACGCTGTCGCTGTGCGTGGCCGGCCTGCAGCCGGCTGGGCTGGAGGCGGTGCGCGCGCTGGCCAGCCGCCCCGTCGGCGGCGCCCAGCTCAGGGTGAGGGCGCTGAGCGAGCCGCGTGACGCGGCGCGCGACTGCCAGGTGCTGCTGCTGGGCCAGCCGGACGCCGCGACGCTGCGCCAGTGGATCGCCGCCGTCGGCGACGCGCCGGTCCTCGTCGTCGCCACCAGCCCCGAGGCGCTGCGCGCGGGCGTCTGCATCGCACTGATCAGCGAGCCCCAGGGCATGGCGTTCGCTGTCAACCACGGCGAGTCCAGGCGGCGCGGCCTCAGCCTGGCGGCGCCGGTGCTGAAGCTGGCGCGGGAAGTGCGTTAGGCCCGCGGGCCCCCTCCGTTCGTCCGCGCTGGCTGTCGATTCGCCAGCGCCGGCGGCCGTTCATCGAAAGCCCCCTCGACTGGCAGCGTTGTCTGTGCACAATCCGCCCCGATTCACCTTGGTGAGAACTTTCGGGAGCGCGTCATCGATACCGGATTGCTGAAGGAGCTGCGCATCGACGGTGCGCAACGCGACGACCAGGGCGGCGGGCCGCCCAAATGGGTATGGGGAACGCTGGCAGGGCTGGTCGTGCTGGCCTTGGCCGGCGGCGGGGCCTGGTGGTTCCTGGCGGGCAACAAGCCCGTCGCCGTGCAGACGACCACCGTGCGCGCCAATGGCCAAGGTGCTGCCGCGGATGCGGTGCTGCAGGCGACCGGTTACGTGACGGCGCGCCGCATGGCGACCGTGTCGGCCCAGATGACCGGCACGCTGACCGAAGTGCTCATCGACGAAGGCTTCAAGGTCAAGAAGGGGCAGGTGCTGGCCCGGCTGGACGACACCGGGCTGAAGGCCGGGCTGGCTGCGGCCGAGGCCCAGATCCGCACGGCGGAGGCCAACCTCGGCCAGGTGCGCGCCCAGCTCGCCCAGACCCAGGCCGACGAGCGCCGCCAGGCCGAGCTCAACGCCAGCGGCATGACGACGCGCCAGTCCCGCGAGCAGGCGTCGACGGCCGTGAAGACCGTGTCTGCGCAGCTGGAGGCGTCGCAGCGGCAGGTCGAGGCCGCGCAGGCGCAGGCGCGCATCGCCCGCGTGAACTTCGACTACGCCACCGTGAAGGCGCCCTTCGACGGCGTCGTCACGGCGCGCGCGGCCCAGGTCGGCGAGATCATCTCGCCGCTGTCCGCAGGCGGCGGCTTCACCCGCACCGGCGTGGGCACCATCGTCGACATGGACTCGCTGGAGGTGAACGTCGACGTCAACGAGGCCTACATCGCCCAGGTCAAGGCCGACATGCCCTGCGAGGCCGTGCTGGACGCCTACCCGGACTGGAAGATCCCGGCTCACGTCGTCGCCGTCATCCCGAGCGCCGACCGCGGCAAGGCGACCGTCAAGGTGCGCGTGGCGCTGGAGAAGAAGGACGATCGCGTCGTGCCCGACATGGGCGTGCGCGTTAGCTTCCTGGCCGCCAAGCCCAAGGCCGAGGCGGCGCCCGTGCCAGGGGTGCTGCTGCCGCCGGACGCGCTCGTGCAGCGCGAGGGCGGCGACGTCGTGTTCATCGCCCACGACGATCGCGCCGAGCAACGTGCCGTGAAGCTCGGCGCCGACGTGGGCAAGTTCAAGCTGGTCACCAGCGGCCTGAAGGCGGGCGAGACGGTGGTCGTTTCGCCACCCCCCGAGCTGAAGCAGGGTTCCAACATCGTGAAGAAGGACTGACGAGATGAGCGCACTGATCGAGATCCGTGACCTGTCCAAGGTCTACACCCGCGGCAAGCAAAAGGTGGAGGTGCTGCACAGCATCAACCTCGACGTCAGCCAAGGCGACTTCCTGGCGCTGATGGGCCCGTCGGGCTCGGGAAAGACGACGCTGCTCAACCTGATCGGCGGGCTGGACGCGCCCACGGGCGGTTCGATCAGCGTCGGCGGCGAGCGCATCGACCAGCTGTCGGGCGCGGCCCTGGCCAAGTGGCGCGCGACCCGTGTCGGCTTCATCTTCCAGTTCTACAACCTGATGCCCACGCTGTCGGCGCAGAAGAATGTCGAGCTGCCGCTGCTGCTGACCAAGCTCTCGGCCGGCGAACGCAAGAAGCGCGCAGCCATCGCGTTGCAGCTGGTCGGCCTGGCCGACCGCGCTTCGCACAAGCCCACGGAGCTGTCAGGGGGCCAGCAGCAGCGCGTGTCCATCGCGCGGGCCATCGTGTCCGACCCGACGCTGCTGGTCTGCGACGAGCCCACCGGCGACCTGGATCGGCAATCGGCCGAGGATGTGCTGACGCTGCTGCAGGCGCTGAACCGCGAGCATGGCAAGACCATCGTCATGGTCACCCATGACCCGCGCGCCGCCGCCCGCGCCAGCCGCACGCTGCACCTGGACAAGGGCACGCTCGTTACCGAGGCTGAGACGGCCGCCGCCTGAGGGGAAGCGCCATGAAATACCTTCATCTCATCTGGGCGGCGCTGTTCCGGCGCAAGCTGCGGACCTTCCTGACCCTGGTGTCCATCATCACGGCCTTCCTGCTGTTCGGCCTGCTGGACGCGGTGCGCGTCGGCTTCGACCAGGCCGGAAAAAGCGCAAATGGCGCCCAGAGATTGCAGACCGGCGCGAAGATCAGCTTCATCCAGCTGCTGCCGATGTCGCTGAGCGCGCGCATCTCCCAGATTGACGGCGTGAAGGACGTGGCCTTCGCCAACTGGTTCGGCGGCGCCTACCAGAAGCCCGAGAACCAGGTCTTCAGCTTCGCCGTCTCGCCCAACTACCTCGATATCTACCCCGAGATGGAGGTTTCGGCCGAGCACCGCAAGGCGTTCGCCGAGACCAAGGACGGCGCCCTCGTCGGCGAAGGCCTGGCGAAGAAGTTCGGCTGGAAGGTGGGCGACCAGGTGCCCATGCAATCCACCATCTTCCCGGACAGGAGCGGCAGCCAGAACTGGCCGTTCAAGATCGCCGGCATCATCCATGTGGCCGACAAGAAGACCGGCGCCTGGTACGACCAGATGTTCCTGCTGAACTGGAAGTACTTCGACGACACGACGCCATGGAACCAGGGCCAGGTGGGCTGGTACGTGACGCGCGTGAAGGACGTCAACCAGGCGGACCGCGTGCTCAAGGCCATCGACGACATCTCGGCCAACTCCGACCACGAGACGCGCACGCTGACCGAGCAGGCCGCAATGTCCAGCTGGATGAAGCAGCTGGCCGACATCAACCTCATCGTCACCTCCATCATGGGCGCGGTGTTCTTCACGCTGCTGCTGCTGGCCGGCAACACCATGATGCAGGCCGTGCGGGAGCGCACCGGCGAGATCGCGGTGCTGAAGACGCTGGGCTTCTCCGGCGAGAGCGTGCTGGGCATGGTGCTGGCCGAGTCGGTGCTGTTGCTGCTGATCGGTGGCGTCATCGGCCTGGCGCTGGCCAGCGTCATCGGGCCCGCCGCCAGCGCGGGCAGCGGCGGTGCGCTGAACCTGCCGGCCGCCGGCCTCACCAGCTGGATGATTGGCACGGGTCTGGCGCTGGTGTTTGGTTTGGCCGTCGGCGCGCTGCCGGCTGTCAGAGCGATGCGCGTCAACATCACCGATGCACTGGCCGGGAGGGCATGACGATGAAATTCCTCAAGAACCTCGGGCTCTTCCTCCTGACGATCGTCCTGCTCGTCGGCTGGATATTCCTGCCCTGGTACGGCGCCGTTGCGCTGGCCGTGCTGCTGGCGCTGTGGATGCTGCTGTTCCGCACCGGCATGCAGACGCGCTCGGTGGCGTCGGTGGGTATCAGCACGCTGACGCAGCGCCTGGGCTCGTCGGCCGTCATCGTGGTGGGCATCGCCGGCGTCGTGGGCGTGCTCGTGGCCCTGCTGGCCATGGCCGAGGGCTATGCCCAGACGCTGCGCAACTCCGGCAGCGAAGACACCGCCATCGTCATGCGCGGTGCCTCGGCCAACGAGGTGTCGTCGTCGCTGAGCCGCGAAGACGTCGTGCAGATCGAACAGGCGCCCGGCGTGGCCCGCAACGCCAAGGGCGAGCCCATCATCTCGGCCGAAACCGTGGTGGCGGCCAACCTGCCGATCAAGGGCAGCAAGACCGGTGACGCGGGCAGCGCCCAGGTGCGCGGCATCAGCGAGGCCGCCTTCGCCGTGCGGCCCAACGTCAAGATCATCGAGGGCAAGAGCTTCCAGCCCGGGCTGCGCGAGATCGTCGTGGGCAAGGGTGCGGTGCGGCAGTTCGAGGGCCTCACGGTCGGCGCGACGTTGAAGCTCGGCAACCAGCCCTGGACCATCGTCGGCATCTTCGCCTCGGGCGACTCGATGGAGTCCGAACTCTGGGCCGATGCCAACGTCGTCAACGACGCCTACAAGCGCGGCAGCGGCCGCAACTCGGCGACGGTCAGGCTGGAGAACCCGGGGGCCATCAAGGCCTTCGGTGACGCGCTGGAAGCCAACCCTCAGCTCAAGGTCAAGGCCAGCACGACGCTGGCGTTCTTCTCCAAGCAGGGTGAGCAGATGACCAAGATCCTGCGCATCATCGGGATCACGGTCGGCTCCATCATGGCGGTGGGCGCGGTGTTCGGGGCGTTGAACACCATGTTTGCTGCCGTGGCCACTCGGGCCCGTGAGATCGCCACGCTGCGCGCCATCGGCTTCCGGGGCCTGCCGGTCGTCATCGCGGTGATGCTGGAGACGACGCTGCTGGCGTTGATCGGCGGGCTGATCGGTGGCTTCGTGGCCTGGTTGCTGTTCAACGGCTTCGAGGCCTCCACGATGTCGGCTGGCTCGGTCGGCAAGCTCAGCTTCAACCTGGCCGTGTCGCCGGGCCTGCTGTGGGAAGGCATCAAGTGGGCGCTGGCCATCGGCTTCATCGGCGGGCTGTTCCCGGCCGTGCGGGCGGCCAGCCTGCCGGTGACGACGGCGCTGCGGGAGGCTTGAGAGGCTCAAGCTAGGGGGAGGGCGCCGGGCATTGCATCCGGCGCACCGACCCGGGCCGTAGGGATTGGGACCCGTCCCACCACCCTTGCAGGAGCCCGCATGAACTTCTCCCTTCGCACCGCACTCGCCACGGCGGCCATCCTGGCCTGCGCGTCGTCGCAGGCTGTCACGCTGATCGGCCTGAACAGCCAGAACCAGATCAGCCGCATCGACACGTCCAACATTGGCGCCGCGCTCAACGTGGACATCACCGGCCTGGCCGCCGGCGACCGCCTCGTCGGCATCGACACCCGGCCCAAGGACGGCAAGGTCTACGGCGTCAGCCTGTCCAACCAGCTGTACACCGTCAACGAGATGACCGGCGCGGCGACCCTGGTTGCTGCGTTGAGTGCGCCGGTGATCCAGGCCAACCTCGGCTACGGGATCGACTTCAACCCGGTGGCCGACTTCGGCACCGGTGCGTCGCTGCGCCTGGTCAGTTCGGCGGGCAGCAACTTCGCGATCAATGCCGCCACCGACGTCGTGGGCAACGCGGCCAACACCATCTCGGCAGGCTTTTCGGGCGTGGCCTACACCAACGCCACGCTGATGCCCGCCGTCGCGCCGGCCAGCACCGCGCTGTACTACATCGACAGCAACAACGACACGCTGGCCATGGCGTCGTCGGCCTTCAACACGCCCACCATCACGACGGTGGGTGCGCTGGGCGTGGACGTGCTCAAGGCCAACGGCTTCGAGATCCTCGGCAACGGACAGGCCTATGCCGCGCTGAACGTCGATGCCGGCACCTCGCTGGCCATGGGGATCTACAGCATCAACCTGGGCACGGGAGCGGCCACGCTGGTCGGCACCTACAACGGCACGCTGTCGGGCCTGACGGTCAGCGCGGTGCCGGAGCCGGGCACCTACGCCATGATGGCGCTGGGCTTGGTCGGCCTCAGCTTCCTGCGCCGCCGTCGCGCTTCCTAGGAGAAGGCGGCCAGCAGACGCTCCAACGCCACGGTGAAGGGCGTCTGCATCAGCGGCAGCGTGGCCACCATGCCGATCAGGCCGATGCTGACCGTCAGCGGGAAGCCGACCGAGAAGACGCCGATCTGCGGCGCCACGCGCGAGATGACGCCGAGCACGAGGTTGACGAACATCAGCATCGTGATCAGCGGCAGGGCGATCCACAGCCCGATGTTGAAGATCTCGGCGCCCCATTTCTGCGGCGTGGCCGCGCGCAGGAAGGCGAAGGGCTCGCCGCCCACCGGGAAGGCGTGGAAGCTCTGGATCAGCGCATTGATCAGCAGCAGGTGGCCGTTGATGGCGATGAAGAGGAAGGCCACCATGCTGCCGAAGAAGCGGGCGCTCGCCGTGCCCTGCGAGCCGGTGCCGGGGTCGAAGAAGCCGGCGAAGTTCAGGCCCATCTGCAGGCCGATGATTTCGCCGGCGAACTCGAGAGCGGCGAACACGATGCGCACGGCGAACCCCATGGACAGGCCGATCAGCAATTGCTGGGCGACCAGCAGCGTCAGCATGGGGAAGGAGTCCAGCGGCGTGACCGGGATCTCGGGCAGCGAGGGCTGGGCGGCGATGGCGATGAAGAGGGAGAGGCCGACTCTGAGGCGCAGCGGCACGTTGCGCTGGCTGAAGGTGGGCATGCCGGCGAACAGGGCCAGCGTGCGGATGAAGGGCCACAGCAGCGGGGTCAGCCACGCTAGCAACTGGGCTTCGGTGACTGCAAACATCTAGCCGACGACCGAGGGAATCGTCATCAACGTGCGCTGGATGTACTCCACCAGCGTCGTCATCATCCAAGGCCCCGCCACCGCCAGCGTCAGCACGGCCCCGATGACCTTGGGCACGAAGGACAGCGTCGCCTCGTTGATCTGCGTGGCCGCCTGGAACACGCTGACGACCACGCCGACCAGCAGCACGACGATGAGGATGGGTGCGGACACCAGCAGCAGCATGTACAGCCCCTGCTGGCCGAAGGTGAAGACTTGTTGTGCGTCCATAAATCTCAGTCAGTTGGGGACGGAGCTACTCGCTTCGCTCGGGCGGTCTGTCCCGCAAGGTCATTAAGTGACAAAGCTGGCTGCCAGTGAGCCGACCAGCAAATTCCAGCCATCCGCCAACACGAACAGCATCAGCTTGAAGGGCAGCGCGACGAGCACCGGCGACAGCATCATCATCCCCAGGCTCATCAGCACGCTCGCCACGATCATGTCGATGACGAGGAAGGGGATGAAGATCAGGAAGGCGATCTGGAAAGCGCTCTTCAACTCGCTGGTCACGAAGGCCGGCACCAGCACCTTGAAGGGCACCTCCTCGGCCTTCACGCTGGCGTCCAGCTTGGCCAGGCGCGAGAACAGGGCCACGTCGGCCTGGCGCGTCTGCTTGAGCATGAAGCCGCGCATCGGCACTTCAGCCCGCTTCAAGGCCTCGTCGAAGGGGATGGTGCCGGCGCTGTAGGGCTGCCAGGCCTGCTCGTAGACCTTGTCCAGCGTCGGGCTCATGACGAAGAAGGTCAGGAACAGCGACAGCCCCACGATGACCTGGTTAGGTGGCGCGGCCTGCGTGCCCAGCGCCTGGCGCATCAGGCTCAGCACGATGGCGATGCGCGTGAAGCCCGTCATCATCAGCAGCACGGCGGGCAGGAAGCCCAGTGCGGTGAAGAAGAGCAGCGTCTGGATGGGCACCGAGTAGCTGCCACCGGCGCCTTGGCCGATCAGCAGTGGCAGCGTGGCTGGTGGTGTCTGGCTTTGCGCAAAGGCAGCACCGGCCGTCAGCAGCAGGCTGGCACCCAGCAGCAACTTAGCCCGCATGACCGCGCTCCTTGCTGAGCAGCTTGGCGAAGCTCGCCGGCGCCACCGGTTCGGCCTGTGGCGGCAGCGTGTGCAGCGTCGTGATGCTCTGCGCGGTGGCGCCCAGCACCAGCCAGCGACGGTCATCGCCCTGGCCCACTTCGACGACGAGTAGGCGCTGGTTGGGCGCCATGGGCAGCTGGGCCACGACGCGCAGCACGCCGGCCGCGGCCGCGCCGCCCATGGGCGTTCTTTTCAGCAGCCACAGCGCGACCGGGATCAGCGCGACGATGCCGAGGAACCAGAGAAAGGGGAGCAGGCCGGAAGCATTCATGCCTCGGCATTTTGCGGACCGACTTGAGCGGTCGGTCCAGGCAACTGAGCCGGAAAATCGGCTCAGTTCAGGCGGCCCTGTTCAGGCGGCCTTGGACAGGCGGCGCATGCGTTCGGACGGCGTGACGATGTCGGTCAGCCGGATGCCGAACTTGTCGTTCACGACGACGACCTCGCCCTGGGCGATCAGGTAGCCGTTGACGAGCACGTCCATCGGCTCGCCGGCCAGCGCGTCCAGCTCCACCACCGAGCCCTGGGCGAGCTGCAGGATGTTCTTGATCGGGATGCGGGTGCGGCCGAGCTCCACGGTCAGCTGGACGGGGATGTCCAGGATCATGTTGATGTCGTTGCCCGGCCCCGCGCCCAGCGTGGGCGTGAAGTTGGCAAAGTTGGGCGTGGACACCTGCTCGGGCGCCACCTCCGTGGCCATCTCGGTGGAAGGCGAGGGTGCTGGTGCGGCCTCGGCAAGCGCCGCGGCCCATTCAGCCGCCATCGCGTCCTGCTCTTCTTGGCTGGGGGAATCAGGGCTCATGTTTGGCTCCCAACCAGCTCTCCTGAGAGCCAGTCAGCATCTTGTCGATCTTGAGGGCGTAACGACCATTTGACGTGCCGTAGTGGCAGTCGAAGATGGGCACGCCGTCCACCTTGGTCTGGATCATCGGGTCCAGGTCCAGCTCGATGAAGTCACCCGGCTTGAAGGCCAGCAACTGCTCCACGGTGGCTGGTGCGGTGCCCAGTTCGGCCACCAGCTCGACCTCGGCGGCCTGGATCTGCGTCTTCAGCAGGTTGATCCAGCGCCGGTCCGGCTCCGTGGAGTCGCCCTGCGTCGTGCTGTAGAGCACGTCGCGGATGGGCTCCAGCGTCGAGTAGGGGATGCAGAAATAAATGGTGCCGCTGGTCTCGCCGATCTCCAGCGTGAACGAGGTCGACACGACGATCTCGCTGGGCGTGGCGATGTTGGCGAACTGGGGCTGCATCTCCGAGCGCTGGTATTCCAGCTCCAGCGGATAGATGCCCTTCCAGGCCTTGTGGTATTCGGTGAGGATGACCTCGACGATGCGCGTGATGACGCGCTGCTCGGTGGGCGAGAAGTCGCGGCCTTCGATGCGGGCGTGGAACTTGCCGATGCCGCCAAACAGCGAATCGATGACGGCAAACACCAAGGTCGGATCGCAGACGATGAGGCCGCTGCCGCGCAGCGGCTTGACCGACACGATGTTGAAGTTGGTCGGAACGACGATCTCGCGCAGGAAGGCGCTGTACTTCTGCACCTTGATGCCGCCGATGGCGACTTCCGGGCTCTTGCGGATGAAGTTGAACAGGCCCACGCGGATGTTGCGCGCAAACCGCTCGTTGATGATTTCCATCGTGGGCATGCGCCCACGGACGATGCGTTCCTGGCTGGCGAGGTTGTACTCGCGTATGCCGCCAACCTGCTCCTCCTCGGCCTCGAGCTTCTGGCTCTCGCCGGTGATGCCCTGGAGCAGTGCATCGACTTCGTCTTGGGAAAGGATCTGCTGATTCATGGTCGAACCCGACCTACTGGACGATGAAGTTGGAGAACAGGACTTGCGTCACGGGGTTTTCCACAGCAGCCTTTTTCTTCTTCTTTTTCTTCTTCGGCGCGTCAGCGGACTCTTCTTCTTCCTCGTCGACCTCGATGCCCATCGGCCGCACCGATTCGCGCATGATTTCCTTGGCGAGCTTTTCCTTGCCCTCGCGGGACAGCAGCTCACCGGCGGTCTTGTGCGACAGCACCATCAGCACATTGCTGCGGATGGCGGGCATGTAGGCCTTGATCTGGTCGGCGAACTTCGGGTCCTCGACCTGCAGCGTCACGCCGATCTGGGCGAAACGGTCCACGTCCTTGTCGGCCAGGTTGACCGTGAAGGGGTCCAGCGGCACGAAGGTAGGCGGGTGGTCGGGCTTGGCGTGGGCCTTGGCCTTGACGGGCGTCTCGACGGCTTCGCCATCCTCGCCTTCCTCGGCCGCGGGCTTCTTCTTGAGCAGCATGACAGCCGCACCGCCACCGACCAGCACGAGCACGAGCACGGCCGCGATGATGATGATCAGCTTCTTGCTGCCGCCGCCCTTGGGCGCGGCGGGTTCCGCTGCCGGCGCAGTCGCCATGAAAACTCCTTGAAACGTCCTTGACCCAGGCCTGCCACTGCGGGCCATGGGCACCTTTGCGTCCGATTATTGACCCGGGGCACGCCGGGCAAACCTCGATCAGATCAAGCCAGGCGTGGCTATTTCCGCTTCAGCTTCAGGCAAATGTGTCGAGCAGGCCGACGACGCGTCGGGCGGGAGCCGTCGCCGCGGCGCTGGTGCCGGACACGCGGCCGCCCCTGGCGCTGGTGCGGGCGCTGCGGCCATCGGTGTTGCCGGGTTCAGCGTCGCCGCCCTGGGCGTCCCGCGAGGATTGCTGGAAGACACCGCCGCCGGAAAGCGTCAGGCCCTGGCCCTGCAGCGCCGCGGCGAGGTCGGGCAGGCTCTGCTCCAGCGCCTGGCGGGTCTCGGCCTGGACGGCGTGGAAGGAGACCTGGGTCTGCGCGCCGTCGACGACGATCTGCACGGCCACCGGGCCCATGTCGGCCGGGTTCAGCTGCAACTCGGCGGTCTGTACGCCGTCCACGGCCAGCAGGCTGACGCTGGCTGCCAGTTCGGGCCCGAAGGCGTTGCTGTGCAGCGCGGCATGCACCTGGCTGGTGGGCGGCGCCGGCTTGGTGTCCGCCGCAGCGGCAGCCGTGGGGAGTGCCTGGGCCAGCACCGCGGCGAAGCTGGGCAGCAGGGCGTCCGGCGGGGCCGTTGCGCGCGGCGGGGCGTCGTCGGGCGCAGCGGTGGCCGTTTGCAGTGCGTCACTGCTGGCGCTGCGTGCCGCCGCGGCCGTGTCGGCGGCGAGTTCGATGCCTCTTGCCCGCGGCGCGTCCGCGGTGCGTGCGGGTGCTTCGGCGGGACGGCGTTCGGTGGTCGAAGCGTCGACCGCATCGGCGCTGCTGGCGCGTGGGGCAGGATTGCTGGCGTCTTCGTCGACCGCACGGCCGGCGCGGGCGCCACGTGTGCCCGCTGGGCCCAGCGCAGCCAGGGCGCTCTTGGCGGCCGGTTCGGCGTCTGAATCCGCCGTGGTGGCGGGGGCGCCTGGCAGGGTCGAAGCGACGGCCTGGGCCTGCACAGCCTGCGGCGTCTGCACGGCCAGGCCGATGAGTTGCGTGAATTCGTTCAGACCCGAGGTCTCGGGTTCCTGGTCGACATCGGCCGTCGCGTCGTTCGTCGCGCTGGCGTCGCCACAGGCCTGGGTGTCCGATGCCGGCTTGCCCGTGCCGGCGGTCGCGTCGGGCGCGCGGCCCGCGGGCGGCGTGGCCGGCTTGGCGGAAGCCGCATTGCCTTCCTTGCGCCGGGCTGGTGCCGTGGTCGTCGCCGGTGCAGGTGCCGCTGCCGCCTTCGCTTCGCCGGCCGTGTCGGGCGCCACCGGCACGGGGTCGGTGTGCGCGGGTGGCGGCAGCATCTCGGGCTGGTCGTTCAGGAACTGGGCGAAGCTCGGGCCGCCGGCCGTGCCCGAGCCGGGCAGGGCGGGCTGGGCTGCAGGCGGCAGCGCGGCGGGCTTGGGCGAAACGTATTGGGCGCTGCTGAGCATGGTGGCGACCTCCTCAGGCGTGGACCGTGCCGCGCAGATGCGCGCGGGCGGCGAACTCGTCGGTGGCACGCTGCTCGCGGCGCTGGACCACCTTGGCGGCCTCGGCCTGGCGGCGTGCGATCAGCTGGCGCAGGGCCGCCACGCGCAGTTCGGCCTGGCGCAAGGCCTCGCGGGCGCGCACCTGGCGCTGATCGGCGTGGTTGGCAACATGGCCCTGGGTGTCGACGGCCTGGTTCAGGCGCTGGCCGAAGCTCTGGTAGCAGGCCACGATCTCCATCGTCGTGGCCTGGGCGAAGCTCTGCGTCCAGCGCTGCTGGTAGTCCTGGCGGTAGCCGGACAGCTCGCCATGCTGGTTGCGCGCGGCCTGGGCCTGGGCGCTGGCGGCGTGCAGGGCCTGGGCGGCCGTGTCACGTTCGCCTTCGGCGCGTTCCAGCAGCAGGCTCAGGGTATCGGTGGCGGGTGCACTCATTCAACAAACTCCAGCGCAGCGCCTGACCAAAGAGTCCGACGCTCAATCGATATCGGCGCGCCTGACCGGAGGTTTAGGCGCCCTGGACCACGGCCTGCAATTGGCTGACGCTGGCGTGAAGAAGTGCCGGGCTGTGCATGTCCTGCTGCAGCAGCCGCGTCATGTCGGCATGCAGGCGCACGGCCAGGTCCAGCTCCAGGTCCGCCCCGGGGGCATAGGCACCAAGCTGGATCAGGTCGCGGGCCTTGTTGTATTTCGCCAGAAGCTGGCGGAACCGACGCGCGGAATCGACCTGGTTTTGGGGCGCAACACTGGTCATCACCCGCGACACCGAGCGCTCGATGTCGATGGCCGGGTAGTGGCCGGCCTCGGCGAGGTCGCGCGAGAGCACGATGTGGCCGTCCAGGATGCCGCGCGCGGCGTCGGCGATCGGGTCCTGTGGGTCGTCGCCTTCGGTCAGCACCGTGTAGAAGGCCGTGATCGAGCCCTCGCCCGGCAGGCCGTTGCCGCTTCGCTCCACCAATTGCGGCAGCTTGGCAAAGCAGCTCGGCGGATAGCCCTTGGTGGCCGGCGGCTCGCCGATGGCCAGGGCGATCTCGCGCTGTGCCATGGCGTAGCGGGTCAGGCTGTCCATCAACAGCAGCACGTGCCGGCCCTGGTCGCGGAAATGTTCGGCAATCGCCGTGGCGTAGTGGGCGCCCTGCATGCGCATCAGCGGCGGCGAATCGGCGGGCGCGGCGACGACGACGGAGCGCTTGCGGCCCTCCTCGCCCAGGATGTCCTCGATGAACTCCTTGACTTCCCGGCCGCGCTCGCCGATCAGGCCGACGACGATGACGTCGGCCTGGGTGTAGCGCGCCATCATGCCCAGCAGCACCGACTTGCCGACGCCCGTGCCGGCGAACAGCCCCAGGCGCTGGCCGCGGCCGACGGTGAGCAGCGCGTTGATCGCGCGCACGCCGGTGTCCAGCGGCGTGCGCACCGGGTCGCGGTCCATCGCGTTGATGGGGCGGCGCACCATCGGTTCGTTGTGGATGTTGGCCAGCTCGCCGCCGCGGTCCAGCGGGTGGCCGTGGGGGTCGACGACGCGGCCGAGCAGGCCGTCGCCCATGGGCAGATGCAGGCCGCGGTCCTCGCCGCGCCGCCAGGGGTGCAGCGGCTGGCCCAGCTGGGGCGCCAGCGGCGGCAGTTGGCGGGGCACGACGCTGGCGCCGCTGGACAGGCCCTGCACCTCGTCGGTGGGCATCAGGTAGGCGCGGTCGCCCGAGAAGCCGACGACTTCGGCGTTGACGGGCGCCGAGCCGCGGCGTGGGTTGTTGCCGCTGCTGGGCATCTGGATGCGGCAGACCGAGCCCATCGGCACCTTGATGCCGGTGGCCTCCAGCACCAGGCCGGCCACGCGCACGAGCTTGCCGTGGGACTCCAGCGGTGAGTTGTTGGCCGCCAGCGTTTCCAGGTCGGCGAGGTAGCGCTGCCAGCGATCAGTGCGGGCTGAAATCATTCCTCTTCATCCTGCCGGCGGTCTTCCCAGATCGATTGCTGGCCGATGGCCGAGACGGCGTGCTGCCAGCGCGTGGCAATCGTCGCGTCGACGCTGGCGATGTCGGCATCGACCTTGACGCCGCCGCGCGGCACCTCGGCGTCCGGGATGAGCTGGGCCTCGCGGGCCTGCAGCTCGTTGCCGGCGCCTTCCTGCACGAGGGGGAAATCGTCGGGATGCACGCGCACGCGCACGTGGCGGGCCGACAGCTGCAGCGCCTCGACGGCGTCGTGCGCCACGCGCGCGATCAGCTCGGGGCGCTGCGCCAGCTCGCTGCGCACGACCTGGCGGGCCAGCTCGACGGCGATGCGGGCGATGGCCGCGGCCATGTCGTCCTCCAGCGCGCGCATCTCGGTGTCGAAGCCGCTGACTAGCACGCCGAGCTGCTTGCTCATCTGCTGGGCAAAGCTCTGCTTGAAGGCGTCCAGCGCGGCCATGCCGTCGCGGTAGCCATCCTGGTAGCCGCCTTGCCGCGCGGCGTGCAACTGCTCGTGCGGGCTGGGTTCAGGCGGCGGGGGCGGCTCCACGGGGGCCGCTGCAGCAGGCGCGGGCGCCGGGTTGCCGGGGCGCATCGGTGCGAAGGGGGAGGGCGGCGCGCTGCCCAGGTTGTCCAGGTTCCAGGCCTTGGCGCCCTGCAGTTCTTCGCCCGGGATGAAGCGCGCGTAGTTGCTGCGGCGCTCGTTTTCGCGACGGTCGGGCGGCGGCACTTGCCGGGGTGGTGGACGAGTCGCCATATCGTCTAGACGAACTGGTCGTCACCGCCACCGGCGAGCACGATCTGGCCTTCGTCGACGAGGCGGCGCACGATCTTGAGCATTTCCTTCTGCTCGGCCTCGACCTCGGACAGCCGCACCGGGCCGCGGCTTTCGAGGTCTTCGCGCAGCGTCTCGGCGGCGCGGGTGGACATGTTGCGGAAGATCTTCTCGCGCAGGTCGGCGCTGGCGCCCTTGAGCGCGACGACGAGGCTTTCGCTCTGCACTTCCTTGAGCATGGACTGGATGCCCTTGTCGTCGATCTTGTTGACGTCGTCGAAGGTGAACATGTTGTCCATGATCTTCTGCGCCAGATCGGAGTCGGCCTCGCGGATGTAGTCCAGCACCGAGGCCTCGACGCTGGAGCCCATCATGTTGATGATCTCGGCCGCCGTCTTGGCGCCGCCCAGCGAGCTCTTCTTCATGCGCTCGCCGCCGGCCAGGATCTGGCTCATGACCTCGTTCAGGTCCTTCAGCGCCGTCGGCTGGATGCCGTCCAGCGTCGCAATGCGGATCAGCACCTCGTTGCGGCCGCGCTCGGTGAACATCTTCAGCACCGAGCTGGTCTGGTCGAAGTCCAGGTGGGCCAGGATGGCCGCAACGATCTGCGGGTGCTCGTTGCGCAGCAGCTCGGCCACGCTGGCGGCGTCCATCCACTTCAGGCTCTCGATGGAGGACACGTCGCTGCCCTGCAGGATGCGGTCCAGCAGCAGGTTGGCCTTGTCCTCGCCCAGGGCCTTGCGCAGCACGGCGCGCACGTATTCGTCGGTGTCGGTGACGAGGGTGCTCTGGGTCTCGGCGACGGCATCGAACTTGTCGAGCACGATCTCCACCTGGGCGCGCTTGATGACCTTGAGTTTGGCAATGGTCTCGCCCAGCGCCTGCACTTCCTTGGGCGACAGATGCTTGAAGACCTCGCTGGCTTCTTCTTCGCCCAGCGACATCAACAGGATTGCGGCGTTCTCTATGCCTTTGTCGTCCATGGTCAAACCTCAAACACCCGAAGCGTAGTGCCTCGACTTGCGGGACGAGCGCTGGGCCGCTCCCAAGCCGGCCCGCCAAGGCGATGTGCTTGCAGCTCAATGCTGCAAGCATCGCCGTCCCCGCGGGGGACCGGCCAAGGTACGCCTTGGACGAGGGGCCTCATGGTCACGCCGCGGTCTCGCCGGCCATCCAGTCGCGCATGATGTTGGCGACAGCCAGCGGATTGTCGCGGGCCAGCGCGCGGGCGCGTTCGAGTTTTTCGTTGTGCAGCGGCGCTTCGAGGCGCGGGATGCCGTCGGGGCCCGGCAGCAGTTCGGCGTCGTCGACGACCTCGTCCACCGTTTCCGGCTTGTCCTCGGGCGGCAGCGGCGCGGCGGCCTTGATGGCGGGGCGGATCATGCCGAAGACGGCGATCAGCGCGATGGCCACGAAGGCCAGCGGCACGATGGCGCTGCGCGCGATGTCCAGCAGCCAGGGCTGTTTCCACAGCGGCGCGTCGGTGGGCTCGGTCTTGTCGACGACGAAGGGTGCGCTGATGACCTTGACGGAGTCGCCGCGCTCGGCGCTGAAGCCCATGGCCTCCTTGACGAGGTCGGTCAGGCGCGTGACCTCCTCGGGCGGCACGGGTTGGGTGGTCGTCTTGCCCTTGGCGTCGGTCACCGAGCGGTGGTTGACGACGATGGCCGCGTTCAGCCGCTTGACGTTGCCGACGGCACCGCGCGTGACGCGCACAGTCTTGTCGACCTCGTAGTTGGTGACCTGCTCGCGGCGGTTGTTGTTGGTGCCGCCGCCACCCTGGGCTGCCTGCAGCGGCGCGCTGGCGCCGTTGACGGGGGCGGTGGCCGGCACGGGCGGCTGGTTGCTGGCTGCGCCGGGCACACCGGTGGGCGTGGCGGCATTGGCGTTGTTGGATTCGTTGCTCTGGCTGGAGCGCACGGCGGCGGTCGCGTTCGGGCCCTGGTTGGGTCGGTATTCCTCGGCCGTGGCCTCGGTCTGGGAGAAGTCCACGTCGGCGGTGACGGTGGAGCGCAGGTTGTCGCGGCCCACCACCGGCTCCAGCAGGTCGTAGATGCGCTTGTTGAAGCCGGCCTCGATCTGCTGCTTGTATTGCAGCTGCTGGCTGTCCAGGCCGCTGGCGGTGTCGGCGCCGGTCTGGGAGAGCAGGGCGCCGGTCTGGTCCAGCACGCTGACGGCCTTCGGATTCAGCTCGGGCACGCTGCTGGACACGAGGTGCACGATGCCGGCGATCTGGCTACGGTCCAGCGTGCGGCCGCCGCGCAGCGTCAGCATCACGCTGGCGCTGGGCTTTTGCTGCTCGCGAAAGAACCCGTTCTGCTGCGGCATGGCCAGGTGCACGCGGGCGTCGGCCACGTCGGCCAGGGCGGTGATGGTGCGCGTCAGCTCGCCCTCCAGCCCGCGCTGGAAGTTCAGGCGTTCGTTGAACTGGGTCTGGCCGATGCTGGACTTGTCCATCAGCTCGAAGCCGACGGCGTTGCCCATGCCGCCTGAACCCGATTTCGGCAGGCCCAGGGCGGCCAGCTTCATGCGCAGCTCGTAGACCTGACCCGCCGGGACGAGGATGGTGCCGCCGGCGTCGTGCTTGTAGGGCACTTGAAGGGCCGCCAGCTGGCTGATGACGGCGCCGCCGTCCTTGTCGGCCAGGCCCGTGAAGAGGGGCCGGTAGTCGCCCTGGGACGACCACAGCGTGATGGCGAGCACGGCACCGGCCAGGGCAGCCAGGCCGGCACCCATGGTCAGCTTGCTGCGCAGCGGCAGGCCGTTCAGGCGCTGCACGAAGTTGGGCTGCGCGTCGAGCGGCGTGATCATCACCGGGGCAGCGGCAGCGGGGGCGCTCAGGGCGTTGTCCATCGAAGAGGGCGAGTACGGCAGGGGGACCGGAAGGCGGGACGCCAATTGGCCGATGGCGCAAATTATTTGTGCCGACCCCCCTCAAGAAAGCGCCGAAGTGGCCGACGCGGGCAGCGCATCTCCTCGCTTCGTGGGCGCGACTTGCTGCCAAAGTCCTGCCCCATGGACATGAAGTTGCGCCCCTTCGACTTTGCACAGGCCGCCGCCCGCGCGGGCCTGGCGGTCAACGGCACGCCGCTTTCGGCCAAGCCGGCCGCCACGACCGGCGCGAGCTTCGGCGACGCGATGGCGCAGGCGCTCAAGGGCGTCAGCGCCCAGCAGAACGAGGCCACCCGGCTGCAGCGCGAGGTGCAGCTCGACAACCCGACCGTCAGTCTCGAAGAGACGATGGTGTCGATGCAAAAGGCGCAGATCGGATTCCAGGCGACGCTTCAAGTGCGCAACCGCCTGGTCTCGGCCTACTCGGAAATCATGAACATGCAGATCTGAGCCGTCCGACTCAGCAGCTGTCGTTCTTGCGCGCGTCTGACCCGCAGATCTGCGGCCGCCCCAGCGGGTTGAGGTCGATGCGCAGCTGCTGGTTGCGGTCATTGGAGATGCCGATGCGCGTCCAGTCCAGCGCCCGGCCCATGCCGCCCTGGAAGGTGACGCTCTGGCCGGACTGCAGCAGCGTCCCCTTGTACTCCTGGCTGTCCATGCTGCCGAGCTCGCAGCGCGGCGCACCGGTGCCGCAGTTGCAGGGCCCCTGTCGACTGAGGCCCCAGCACCATTGCCGCCCGCTGTTGAAGCCGACGTAGACATTGCGCCCCTCGTCGATGCTGAGGGTGCGGGCGCGGCGCAGGTCTTGCTCCAGCAGTTCCGCCACGTGCCTCAGGCGCTGGCGAGCGAGGTAACTCGAATAGTTCGGCACCGTTGCCGCCACCAGGATGGCCACCACGGCGACCGTGATGACCGCCTCCAACAGCGTGAAGCCTGCCGGCCGGGCGCGCCTCATGGATCCAGCTTCAGCAGGCGGCGGCGCTTCTGCGTCTGGTCCACATAGACCTGCAGGGAGCGGCCGACGCTGGCATCGAGTTCCACGAAGGAGCAGCCCAGCTGCTGCATGCCGCCGTTGTCGCTGCTGATGGCACTGACGTGATGGGGCAGCAGCGAGATGCGCAGCGCGCTGATGCGGTCCAGCTCCAGCACCAGGCCTTCGGCGACCCGCCCCAGGGGCAGGGCCGGGAAGTCGGGGGGCAGGGCCAGGGCCAGGCCGCCGATGCTGATGTCCAGCACGCGCAGCGCGCGCCCGGGCAGCGCACCGCCGGGCAGGATGACGCGCGGATAGGCGCTGCCCGCGGGCTGCACGCGGTAGGACTGGCGGCGCTGGAAGCGGTACAGCCGCGTGGGCAGCGTGCCGCGCAGCACCGTGCCCTGCTCGCCGCTGACGAGGACGGGGGCCTCGAGCTCGAATTGCAGCTTGATGGGGCCGAGGTAGGCGATGGCGGTGATCTCGCCTTCGGCCACCAGGGCCTGGCTGATGCCATCCGGGTCGGTGCCGATTTCCAGACCGATGAGGTCGGCTTCGGCGTTGAGGGCGACGATACGGCTGGCCAGGCTCTGGCCATGCGGGCCGCTCAGCAGCACGCCGGCGCTCTCGCGCTGCAGCTGCTGCAGATAGGCGGCGATCTCGGCCGTGGAGGCGACGCGCAGTTCCTCGGTGGTGGCTTCAGGGGCGGTCATGCCGCGATGGTAGTCGCCTTCATTGCTTGGTATTTGCGGGCTGAGCGCCGGGCCGCTCCCAAGCAGGCCCGCCTTGGGCGTGTGCTTGCCGGTCATCCGGCAAGCATCGCCGTCCCCTCGGGGGACCGGCTGGGCTCGCTCGCGTTCAGCGCGGCGAGACCGGACGAGGGGCTCAATGAACCAGCCGGCTGTTGCCCTTGAGCACGTGGTCCAGGTCTTCGAGCCAGGGCTCCGCGAGGTGGCGGATCTCGGCGTCGTTGAGCAGGATGCGCTGCATGATGCGCGTCTTCATCTGCGACTCGCCGGCGGCCAGCTGGGTCTGGTTGGCGGCGGACTTGAGCTGGGAAATCAGCAGCACGCAGGCGCCTTCGAGCTTGACGACTTCGTCCCAGTTGCCCGTGCGGGCGGCGGAGAGCATGTCGGCGCTGGCTTGCTCGATGGCTTCGTAGTAATTCAGCAGTTCGGAGTTCATGTCGGAAGGCACCGGCTAATTCTTGAGGGAGCAGCTCAGGCCGCGCGGGCGGCGTCGCTGCCGAGGGCGGCCGGCGTCTGGGCAATGGCGCTCCAGGCCTCGCGCACCGGCGTCAGCAGGCGCTGGCACTCCTCGATGGCGGCCGGGTCGCTGTGCAGATTGGCCTGGGTCAGGCGCATGCAGACGTAGCCGTAGAGCTCGCGCAGATCGACGGCGAGCTGGCCGGCGGACAGGTCCAGCCCGGCCCGCAGGCCTTCGTCGAGGATGCGCACGGCGCGCGACAGCGCCCGGCCCTTCAGTTCCACGTTGCCGGCCTGGATGGCTTGGCCGGCCTGGTTCATCGCATCGAAAACGCCGTCGAACAGCATGGCGACGAGGCGATGGGGGCTGGCGGCCTGCACATCGGTCTCCAGGCCCACCTTGGCGTAGAGGGTGGCGCGCTGGTTGCGGGCTGCGAAGGGGGAGGACATGTTGCCGTACATGGGGTGTCGGGGGTCGCCGTCGTCGTGTTGATTGTTTTTCGGCCTTCCCCGGGGGGACTTGAGCCGGCCTTCGCCGGAACTTGTCATGAACTGTGCGGCTATTCCGGATGCTTGAGAAGGCGTTCTCTGCCCACAAAGGGCAACGGCGACCGAGGGGTCGCCGTTGGGGTGCGCGGAGCATGCAGATTCAGGAGGACTTGTTCAGCAGGGCCATCTGCTGGGTGACGTAGTTGGACAGGCCGTTGAGCTGGCTCATCTGCGTGTCCAGCGCGGAGTAGCGCGCACGCAGCCGGGCCTCGGTCTGGCTGGAGTGTTTCTCGAGCTCGTCCTGGCGCTTGTTGTTGTTGTCGATCTGCTTCTGGATGCCGGCCTGGCGGCTGGAGAGCCGGCCGTCGGTGCTGAGCGCGCCGTCGACGTAGGCGCGGATGCGCTGGGCAAAGCCGTTGTTGCTGCTGACGCCGCCACTGTCCAGGCCCATGAAGAGCTGCTTCATGCTGTCCAGGTCGCTGAGGCCCGTGGTGAGCTTGGCGTCGGTCGTCTTGAGGTTGCCGTCGCTGCCAGGCTCCAGGCCGATCTGCGCCAGGCGGCTGACGCTGCCGGCCAGGGAGGTGCTGCCGCCGATGATGCTGCGCAACTGGTTCTGCAGGCCCACGGCGGTCGCGTCGGCCTGCAAGGGGCCGGCCGTCTTGCTGGCCGAGTCGTACTTGGTCTGGTCGCGCATCAGCGCATTGACGGCGTTGTAGGCGGTCGTGAAGTCGGTGATGAGCTTCTTGATCGAGTCCTTGTCCTGCGTCACGGCCACGCTGGCGGGGATGGTGGTGGTCTTGAGCAGCGTGATGTTGAGGCCGTCGATGGCCTCCTTCAGCGTGTTGGATTCGGAGCTGACGTCGATGCCGTTGATCAGTGCGCGGGCGTTCTGGGCCGGCAGTGTCTGGATCAGCGAGGTGACGCCGATGCGCGGGTCGTAGCCGAGATCGGTCAGGCCGCCGCCGGCATCGATGCGAAAACCGTTGGTCTCGCCGGTTGCCGTGGAGCGCAGGGTGAGGCGCGAACCGTTGGCGTCGTTGACGATGGAGGCGGTGACGCCGGCGTTGGCGCCGTTGATGGCGTCGCGGATGCCGGTCAGCGTGTCCTGACCGTCGCCGATGTTGATGGTGACGGGCGTGCCGCCGGCCTTGTCGGTGAAGGTCGTGCCGCCGTTGCCGTCGGAGCCCCAGGCGCCGAGGGTGATGGTCAGGCTGCCCTGGCCGACGGTCGTCGCGGCGCTGGCGAACGGCGTGCCGCTCACCAGGGTCTGGGCGCTGGCGAGCTGGTTGACCTGCACGGACACGCTGCCGATGGCGGCGCCCGCGCCTGCGCTGACCGAGACGGCCGTGGTGTCGCTGGAGGTGGCCAGCGTGCCGGCCCAGGTGGAGGGCGTCGTCAGCTTGGCGGCGGCGTCGCGCAGTGTCGACAGGGCGCTTTGCACCTTGCCGAAAGCGGACAGCTCGGTCTTCAGACCGTCCGTGCGCTGGGTCAGCTGGGTGATGGGGGTTCGTTCTGCGGCGACGAGTTTGCTCACCAGCGACTCGATGTCGAGGCCGCTGCCGATGCCGGCGGAGCTGATGGTTGCCATGCTGCGAAAGTGAAAAAGGCCGATATGCCAGGGCTGTATCGGCCGGAGCTTGCCGGAACTTTAGGCCCCGGGATGCTTTTTTTTAACGTTGCAGCAGCGACAGCACCTGCTGAGGCAGCTGGTTGGCCTGCGCCACCATCGCGTTGCCAGCTTGTTGCAGGATCTGTGCCCGGCTCATGTTGGCAGTTTCCTGGGCAAAGTCGGCGTCCATGATGCGGCTGCGGGCGGACGTCTGGTTCTCGACGGCGACCTGCAGGTTGGAGATCACCGCGTCGAAGCGCGACTGGATCGCGCCGTAGGTGGCACGGGTGTTGTTGACCGTGTCCAGCGCCGTGTCGATGCCGTCGATGACGGCGCCCAGGGCGGCAAAGTTGGCGGTGTTGTCGATCAGGGCGGGGAAGGGCACCGCGCCGGTGCCCAGCAGCGCGACGACGGTCGGGTCCTGGGTCAGGTCCAGCGCCGTGATCGTGATCGAGTCGTTGGTCGTCGTGTTGGCACCGATCTGGAAGGTCTGACCGGTGCCGGCCGCCACGCCCGCCGTGTCGGCGAGGATGGGTTTGCTGTTGAAGGTGGTCGCGTTGACGATGCGCCAGATCTCCGAGCCCAGCTGCTCGAATTCCTTGTTCAGCGAATCCTTGTCGGAGTTGCTGTTCGTGGAATTGCGGGCCTGCACGGTCAGCTCCCGCATGCGCTGCAGGTTGTCGCCGATCTTGCCCAGCGCGCCTTCCGCGGTCTGCGCCAGCGAAATGCCGTCGTTGGCGTTGCGGATCGCGACGTTCATGCCGCGAACCTGGGTGTTCATGCGCTCGGCAATGGCCAGGCCCGCCGCGTCGTCCTTGGCGGAATTCACCCGCAAGCCGGACGACAGGCGCTGCATCGACACCGCGAGCGAACTCTGCGAGGCGTTGAGGTTGCGCTGAGCGTTCAGCGAGTTGATGTTGGTGTTGATGGTTTGTGGCATCGCGCACTCCTGGGATTCGGTCGCCGAGCCGGCCTACAAATGCCAGACTCGATGAACCGAATTCTGAGGATGCGCGCCGCTGCCAAAAGCCCGATCAACGGGCCAAACCACGGCCATTCAAAAGCTCGGCGCCGCTGCCCACCAGGGCGCGGCGCCGAGCGCTGCGGGCGCTCAGTTGCGCAGCAGCGCCAGCACCTGCTGGGGCAACTGGTTGGCCTGCGCCACCATGGTGTTGCCAGCCTGCTGCAGGATCTGGGCGCGGCTCAGGTTGGCGGTTTCCTGGGCGAAGTCGGCGTCCATGATGCGGCTGCGCGAGGCGCTCTGGTTCTCCACCGCGACCTGGAGGTTGGAGATCACGGCATCGAAGCGGTTCTGCGAGGCGCCGAGCGTGGCGCGCTCGCCGTTGACCTTGTCCAGGGCCGTGTCGATGTTGCCGATCACGCCGTCGATGATGGCGCCGGTGGCGGTGTTGTCGATGACGGCGCGGCCGGTGCCCAGGTTGTCGGTGCCGGCGACGGTGACGATGCTCGGATCGGTCGTCATGTCCGTCGTCGTGATGTCGATGCGGTCGTTACCGGTCGTGTTGGCGCCGACCTGGAAGGTCTGGGTGCCGGCAGCGGCGGTGGCCAGCACGGCCTTGCCGTTGAAGGTCGTGCCGCCCAGCACGCGCTGGATTTCCTTGGCCAGTTCGCCGAACTCCTTGTCCAGCGAGTCCTTGTCGGCGTTGGTGTTGGTGGCATTGCGGCCCTGCACGGCCAGTTCACGCATGCGCTGCAGCGCGTCGCCCACCTTGGACAGCGCGCCTTCAGCGGTCTGCGCCAGCGAGATGCCGTCGTTGGCGTTGCGGATGGCGACTTGCGAGCCGCGCACCTGCGCATTCATGCGCTCGGCGATGGCCAGGCCTGCCGCGTCATCCTTGGCCGAATTCACACGCAGGCCGGAGGACAGGCGTTGCATGGAGACGGCCAGGGACGACTGCGACATCGCCGTGTTGCGTTGCGCGTTCAGCGAAGCGATGTTGGTATTGATGACTTGAGGCATGACTCAATCCTTTCGTTGACGAACAAATCCGGTGCGAAGCCGGTCAAAAGCGGTTGCAACAGGCCGCCCCACATGGGGCAGCCACGTCCGCGTCCTGCCCGTGCGCCCTGGTGGCGCCGGCGGGCCGGCTGACCGGACCACGTAGTTCTCGAATGAATCGCGAACCCGTTGGACTGGTTATCGTCGACTGATGGATTGACTTGAATCCTTTTGCATTTCGCCCCGAGAAACGCCACCCGCGGCGGCGGGATGGCGTCAAGGTGCTTGTGCTGGTGGCGTGAGGACTTGCGTCTTCGAGGTGGACAGTTCACTCAGGGCCAGCGTTGCTGGCCCGGCGTCATCGAAGCAAGGACAGGACTTGCGACGGGATCTGGTTCGCCTGGGCGATCATCGCGTTGCCCGCTTGCTGCAGGATGTTGGCGCGCGACAGGTTGGCAGTTTCCTGAGCGAAGTCGGCATCGGTGATGCGGCTCTTGGCAGCGCTCTGGTTCTCGACCGAGATCTGCAGGTTGCTGATGACCTGGTCGAAGCGATTCTGCGAAGCACCCAGCGTGGCGCGCTCGGACGAGACCTTGTTGATCGCCGTGTCGATGTTGCCGATGACGCCGTCGATGGTGGCACCGGTGGCGGTGTTGTCGATGACGGCGCGGCCCGCACCGGTGTTGTCCGTGCCGGCCACGGTCGTGATTTCCGTCGCGACCGTCATGTCCGACGTGGTCACGTCGATGCGGTCGTTGGAGGTCACGTTGGCGCCGACCTGGAAGGTCTGCGTGCCCGCGGCGGCGGTGGCCAGGATGGCGCGGCCGTTGAAGGTCGTGCCGCCCAGCACGCGCTGGATTTCCTTGGACAGTTCACCGAATTCCTTGTCCAGCGAGTCCTTGTCGGCGCTGGTGTTGGTCGCGTTGCGCGCCTGCACCGCCAGCTCGCGCATGCGCTGCAGCGAGTCGTTCACCTTGGACAGCGCGCCTTCAGCCGTCTGCGACAGCGAGATGCCGTCGTTGGCGTTGCGGATGGCGACGTTGGAACCACGCACCTGAGCGTTGAGGCGCTCGGAGATGGCCAGGCCGGCGGCGTCGTCCTTGGCAGAGTTGACACGCAAGCCCGAAGACAGGCGCTGGATGGAGACCGCCAGCTGGGACTGGGCGGTCGACGTGTTGCGCTGTGCGTTGAGCGACAGCAGATTGGTATTGATGACCGAGGCCATGATGAGCTTCCTTTCAGCTTGAAGAGTCCCGGCAAAAAACGCCGGACGAAGACCCGAGTGCCCGGGTGCGGCACCCGTGCTGTCCGTTCAGGCACGCCTGGATAAGCGCGCCTTCGCGGCGACGCCCGACGCCAGTCAACCGTTGAAGCTCGTGACACGAACCCGGGAGCCTGTGTCACACCACCTCGGCCTTCCAGCCGGACCACGGAGCCGTTTCCAGCGCCGTTGCAATGGCTATCGGTGTGGCGCCGAAGTTTCTTTAGCTCGATTTGTCAAGGCCGTGATCTTTTGAATAAAAGCAGTTGCAGGTGCCTGTTCGTCGGATCGCCGCCTGGCACACAAAGCGGCGCCGAAAACCGCGGCTTTTCAAGGGATCGGCACCAGGCGTGGTTCCTAAAGTGCGATCCAACCCGGCCGAACCCCTTGCGCCGGTCTGGAGTCCTCGTCATGCGTGCACAGCCCACGACTGCCCGAACCAAGAACGCCCACCGCCCCGTCGCGGTGCCGGCCAACGATCCGGCCATGCTGCTGGCCCGTGCCCGCAATGAAGCCTTTGCGCAAGCCTCCAAGGGCAACCTGGGTGGTGGGCTGGGCGTGCTTTATGACGCACTGCAGGGCGAGCCCATGAGCCACGACCTGATGTCCGACATGGCGGCACTGCTGCTGGCGGCCGGCAAGCTGGAGCACGCGGCCGGCTATGCGGAGCGAGCGCTGCAGGCGCGCTCCCTGCACGGGCCGAGTCTGTACACGCTGGCCTTCGCGTTGTCGGGCCAGGGCCAGGTGGACCGTGCCATCGGCGTGCTGACGGAGCTGCAGTCCGGCGCCGGTCGCGACAGCCTGCAGGCCGAGGCGCCGGAGCTGGTGCCGGTGGCGATGATCGAGCTGGAGCGCCTGCGCCGCGAGCGCAAAGGCTAAAGCGCCAAGCTTTTCACACCCTGAAGCCCCGGCCAGCGCAAGCTGCCGGGGCTTCGGCTTTTGGGCCCGACGCGCTTGTAGGAATTTCGCTGACAAGCGCTTCCTGCCAGGGTGACGCTGCGCACCGACGCAGCCTGATATCGCCGAAGAAGGCCGGTCAACACAATCCGTTTCACTGATCCGCAACACCCCTCTACCTCTGAAACGGAAGCCGCCATGAACACCGAACAAATGCTCGCCGAAATCCGTGAAGCCAACCTGTCGTACCTGATGCTGGCCCAGAGCCTGATCCGCGCCGACCGTGAGCAGGCCCTGTACCGCCTGGGCATCAGCGAGGACACCGCCACGCTGATCGGCACGCTGAGCCCGGCCCAGATCATGAAGATCGCTGCCGGCAACACGCTGCTGTGCGCCTTCCGCATGAGCGACGACCTGGTGTGGGGCCTGCTGACCAACCACAGCAAGCCGGGCGCCAACGAATCGGTGTCCCGTCTGCACGCTTCGATCCTCATGGCCGGCCGCCACGAGCACGCCTGAGCTTCGCCCTCGCTGCCAACCAAGTCACAGATTCCGGAGCCCACCATGCGCATCAAGAGCATCCTCACCGAAGCCAAGCAGATCGACCGTGCCGTCCAGCTGATCCACCTCGGTGCCCGCCTGCAGGTGCTGGAATCGGAAACCGACCTGTCCTACGAGCGCCTGCTGCGCCTGTATAAAGAAGTGAGCGGCAAGTCGCCGTCCAAGGGCCAGCTGCCGTTCTCGACCGACTGGTTCATGACATGGCAGCCCAACATCCACGCCAGCCTGTTCCTGAACATCCACGAGTACCTGAACAAGGCCGCGGAGATGGACGAGATCGACACCGTCATCAAGGCCTACCAGCTCTACCAGGAGCAGACGACGGCCCAGGGCCTGGAGGCCATGTTGTCGGTGACCCGCGCCTGGCGCCTGGTGAAGTTCGTCGACAACGGCATGCTGACGCTGACCAAGTGCTCCAAGTGCAACGGCCAGTTCGTGACCCACCCGCACGAACTGTCCCGCCACTACGTCTGTGGCCTGTGCAACCCTCCGGCACGCGCCGGCAAGGGCCGCGCCCAAGGCTCGATCCAGATGCACTGACGACAAGGCGACACTGTCGCCATGTGGATCACTCGATGGCCGCTGCCTGCTCTGTTGAGCTGGTTGGCGGCCTGGTTCGTTTATGGGGCCGCTCTCAAGCTTGGCGCCGGCCCGGGGCCGGCGCTGGCCGTGGGGGCTGCGCTCGCGGCCGCCTTGGCCTGGCTGCAGGCCGAGCGTTGGCGCCGCCTCATCGTCGTGCTGGGTTTCCCGGCCTCGGTGCTGGGGCTCGGTTGGCAGGGCAGCGCTTCGGGCTTGCTGTGGCTGGTGCCGCTGGTGCTGCTGTGGTGGCTGTACCCGCGGCGGAGCTGGTCTGAAGCGCCCCTCTTCCCCACGCCTCGCGGTGCCCTCTCCCAGTTGACCGCCGCTGCGCCCTTGCCGCCGGGCGCGCGCGTGCTGGACGCCGGCTGCGGCGTCGGCGACGGCCTTCGTGAACTAGTTCACGCCTACCCAACGGCGCGAGTCGAAGGGGTCGAATGGAGCCGGCCGCTGGCGCTGCTGGCGCGTTGGCGGGTGCGCGGCGCCACGGTGCGCCAGGGCGACCTCTGGGCCGATGACTGGGCGCCGTTCGCGCTGGTCTACGTTTTTCAGCGGCCGGAGTCCATGCCGCGTGTCTGGGCCAAGGCCTGCGCCGAGCTGGCGCCGAGGGCCTGGCTGGTCAGCCTGGACTTCGCCGTGCCCGACGTGGCGCCGGTGGCGAGCTGGCTGTTGGCGAGCGGCCAACCGGTCTGGCTCTACCAACCTGTGCGGAAAGCCGCTGCAAAGCCGCCCAATTGAAGCTACCGGCGTGGTTGGCGCGCGGCATACTTACTCAAGCCCCCCGGCTCCGGGCCGATATGGCCTGAACACCCCCAACTCCACCGCGCATGTTCGTCATCATCGGCTGGGCCATCTCCATGGTCTGCATCTTCGGCGTGTTCATCGCTCACGGCGGGAACATCGGCGTCATCCTGCACGCCTTGCCGTTCGAGATGATCACGATCTTCGGCGCGGCCATCGGCGCCTTCCTGGCCAACAACCAGATGAAGGTCGTCAAGGCCACGGCCGCGGGCCTGGGCCGCTGCTTCAAGGGCAGCAAGTACAGCAAGGCCCGCTACATGGAGCTGCTGGCGCTGATGTACGACATCCTGCAGAAAGCGCGCAAGGAAGGCCTGATGTCCATCGAGAAGGACGTCGAGGATCCGCACACCAGCCCGCTGTTCCAGAAATACACCGTGGTGGGCAACGACCACCATGTCACCGAATTCATCACCGACTACCTGCGCATGATGGTGTCGGGCAACCTGAACGCGCACGAGATCGAGTCGCTGATGGACAGCGAGATCGAGACCCATCACCAGGAAGAGCACGCCGCCGTGGCCGCGCTGCAGCGCCTGGCGGGCGGCCTGCCGGCCTTCGGCATCGTGGCCGCCGTGCTGGGTGTCGTGAACACCATGGGCTCGGTCGGCCAGCCGCCGGCGGTGCTGGGCGGCATGATCGGCTCGGCCCTGGTCGGCACCTTCCTGGGCATCCTGCTGGCGTACGGCTTTGCCGAGCCGCTGGCCGGCCTGCTGGAGCAGAAGGTCGAGGACGGCGGCAAGGAATTCCAGTGCATCAAGACGACGCTGCTGGCCAGCATGCAGGGCTACGCCCCGCAGGTGGCCATCGAGTTCGGTCGCAAGGTGCTGTTCTCTGGCGACCGTCCGTCGTTCAGCGAACTTGAAGGCCACGTCAAGAAGAAGTGATGAAAGACTGAAATGGCTGGTGACGCCAAAAAGCTCCAGCCCATCATCATCAAGAAGGTGAAGAAGGGCGGCCATGCGGCCCACGGCGGCGCGTGGAAGATCGCCTACGCCGACTTCGTCACGGCCATGATGGCCTTCTTCCTGCTGATGTGGCTGCTCGGCTCCACCACCGAGGGCGACAAGAAGGGCATCGCCGACTTCTTCCAGTCGCCATTGAAGGTCGCCATGACCGGCGGCTCCGGCTCGGGCGACTCGTCCAGTGTCGTCAAGGGCGGCGGCAAGGACCTCACGCGCGAGACCGGCCAGGTCAAGGAAGGCGAGAGCGCCGCCAAGCGCGCCAGCTACACGCTGCGCGCGCTGAAGGAAGAGCAGCGCAAGGCCGAGAAGGCGCGGCTGGAGCAGCTCAAGACCAAGGTCGAGGAAGTGCTCGCCGAGAACCCCAAGCTCGCTGCGCTGGGCGGCCAGATCCGGCTGGACATGACCAAGGAAGGCTTGCGCATCCAGATCGTCGACGAGGGCAACCGGCCGATGTTCGACAGCGGCAGCGCCGTCGTGAAACCTTATATGCGCGAGCTGCTGCGCGAGCTTGGCAGCGTGCTGACCGAAGTGCCCAACCGGTTGACGGTGGAGGGCCACACCGACGCCCAGCCCTTCCCCGGCGGCGAGAAGGGTTACAGCAACTGGGAGCTGTCGGCCGACCGCGCCAATGCATCGCGCCGAGAGCTCGTCGCCGGCGGCCTGTCGGAGGCCCGCATGCTGCGCGTGCAGGGTCTGGCCGCCAGCAAGCTGCTCGACGCCAAGGACCCCAACGGGGCGCTGAACCGGCGCATCAGCATCATCGTCATGAACCGGGACGCGGAGGACGCCGTGCTGAAGAATGTGGCCGATGAGCCGGAGGCCGATACCCCGGCTGCGGAGACCGGGACCACGCAAGTGCCGGCGACCAGCGTCACGCAAGTGCCGCCTACCGGGAAAATGCCGCAAACTCAAGCGCCAGCGCCAGCTCGCTAGAACTAGACTGCGGGCTGACCCCGAAAAACCGCCCTGCCCCGAGAGAGGATCGCCATGAGCGCTGACATGAAATTCCTGGTCGTCGACGACTTCTCCACCATGCGCCGCATCGTGCGCGGCCTGCTGAAGGAAATCGGCTACAACAACTGCGAAGAGGCCGAAGACGGCGTCGAGGCGCTGAGCATGCTCAAGGGCGCCAAGTTCGATTTCGTCGTCAGCGACATCAACATGCCCAACATGACGGGCTTCGAGTTGCTGAAGGCCATCAAGGAAGACCCCAACCTCAAGCACCTGCCGGTGCTGATGGTCACCGCCGAAGCACGCAAGGAAGACATCGTGCTGGCCGCCCAGTCGGGCGCCGCGGGTTACATCGTCAAGCCTTTCACGAAGGCGACGCTGGAAGAGAAAGTCCTGAAGATCATGCAGAAGCTGGCCGCTGCGGCCTGATCTGACAACAACCAAAAAGGGGACTGCCATGTCGATGGATCAGTTGGACCAATTGGCCAAGGCGCAGGAGCCCCTGCTCGTCTCGCCCGAGGTTTTTCAGCAGCTCGGCACGATCACGCGTACGTTGCACGACACGATGCAGCGCCTGGGCGTCATGCCCAAGCTGCAGGTGGCCACCGACGGCTTGCCGGATGCGCGCAGCCGCCTGAGCTACATCGCCGAAAAGACTGCAGCCGCCGCAGAGAAGGTGCTGAACTCGGTCGACCAGGCCAAGGCCGAGCATGCCGGCATCAGCAACGCCACCAAGGAACTGGCTGCCGCCATCGTGGCCGACCCGGTGCGTGCCGTGGCCAGCGGCGCCGTGATGAACTTCGTCAAGGATGTCGAGAACCGCACCGCGAGCATCGACAACCACCTGACCGACATCATGTTGGCCCAGGACTTCCATGACCTGACGGGCCAGGTCGTCGCCAAGGTCGTCAAGCTTGCCAACGACCTGGAAGACAGCCTCGTGAAGCTGCTCGTGCAGGTCGTGCCGCCCGAGCAGCGCGAGAAGGTCGACCCGACCATCCTGCAAGGCCCGGTCGTCAACGCCGAGGGGCGGACCGACGTCGTCACGAATCAGGGCGAGGTCGACGACCTGCTGGCCAGCCTCGGCTTCTGAAGCGCCCGCGCGCCCCGCATCAAGCCCGCCATCCGGCGGGCTTTTTGTTGTCCCGGAGTTGACGATGCGCATCGCTCGCGGGCTGGCGAGCTTCTGATACAAACTCGCCGCGCCCGCAGGGCGGGCGACGTCAACAACATCAGGGAGATCAAATGATCCGAATCAAGCACAGGGCAATCGTCCTGGCCGCCGCCGCATGGGCGGCCGCAGCGCCGCAGGCCCAGGCCCAGTCCGGTGCGACGGACTCGCGCATCGGTTGGTATGGCGACTTCGCGGCAGGTGGCAGCAACTATGAGTCCGAGCCCGGGTTCATCACCTGCCGTTGCCGCAAAGGCAGTGCGACCGCACTCAAGATTGGCGCCGGCTACCGCTTCGGCGTCTCCGCCGTCGAGGCCTGGTACGTGGACTTCGGCAAGGCCAATTTCGGCGCCGACTTCTACGGCCCTGCCACGTCGGCACACTTCCGCGCCGCGGTGCTGGGCGGCGCCTGGGCCGTGCGCTGGGGGCCCTACGTCGAGGCCACCTGGCGCGCCGGTGCGGCCTTCGTCAATGCGTCCGCCGGCGGCGGCTCCGAACATGACGTGCGGCCCATGGTGGGCTTTTCCATCGGTTGGCGCACCAGCGAATCCGCGACGCTGGAGTTGGGGCTCGACTACCTGCGCGCCAACGACGCCAATGGCGCCCGCACCGATGCCGTGCCCGTCATGCTGGGGTTCCGCCAGCGCTTCTGAGCCTCAGCTGGCCGGGCCTCGCATCCGCGACTCCTTCAGTCGAGCTGGGTCTCGAGCGCCAGCTCGCGAATGGCCTGGTTGATCTTGTCCAGCGTCTGCGGCGTGACCTGCTGGGAGCAGGCCAGGTAGCGCAGCTCGCCGCGTGGCATGTCGGCGAATTCGATGCGCACCAGCGGCAGGGGCGTGAACTCCGGGTCCTTGCGCAGCCAGTTCAGGTCTTCCTCGTCGATCAGCATGTAGTCGACGCGCCGCACGCCGACCATGCGGGCCAACTGCAGCGGCGCCAGCTGGGCTCGGATGGGTGGCCTGGCCGCGGCGGCCAGCCACTGGTCGAGCCGCTGGCCGTAGGACACGCCGTCCAGCAGGCCCGGCTGCAGCGAAGCATCCGAAAACAGCTGGGCCACGCGTGGAATCGCGAGGATGCGCGCGGCGACGTCGGCATGGGCCAGCACGACATGCGGCCGGTCGCGGTGGATGGGCAGCGAGAAGCGCGCGAACTCCTCGCGTTCGGCGTTCTTGTACAGGCCTGGCGAGCACAGCGCGGCCTGGTTGGCCTGCAGGTGCTGCAGCGTGCGCCGGATCGGCACCTCGGCAAAGCGGCCGTCCACGCCGGCGC
>CAUJSJ030000031.1:0-14289 GCA_963422775.4 uncultured Roseateles sp. | reverse complement strand
CGACAGCCTGGCGCACCGCAGCTATGTGTGGATCCCCTCCATCCAGGCCGTGGTGGGCGGCGTCAACATCTTCGGCGGCCTGCACGCCTGGACCGCCGACACCCAGACCAGCGCCTCACGCGCCGACTGGGTCGCCAAGATCGACGCCATCAGCGCGCTCAAGCCCGTCACCGTCGTGCCCGGCCATATGCTGCCCGGCACCGCCCAGGACGCGTCCTCGCTGCGCTACACCCGCGACTATCTGGTCCGCTTCGAGTCCGAGTTGCCCAAGGCCAAGGACGCCGCCAGCTTGATCGAGACCATGAAGACCGCCTACCCGCAAGCCGGACTGGGCATCGCCCTGGACATCGGCGCCAAGGTCAACAAGGGTGAGATGAAGTGGTAAGTTAGACCGGCACGGCCGCTGGCGCGGCTTCAACAGGCATGGCCAGCGCGGACTTGATCGCGCTCAGCAGCTGCGCCTCCAGCACCGGCTTGTGCAGCACCAGCAAGCCGGCTTCATTCGCCTCGCGCAGACGCTCCGGGCAGGTGTCGCCGGTGATCAGGATGGCAGGCAGCTGCGGCAAGGCACTGCGCAAGGAGCGCAGTGCCTGCAGCCCTTCCTCGCCGCCCTGCAAGCGCAGATCGGTCAGCACGATGTCGGGCCGGCGCTGCAGGCTAGTCAACACGGCCTCGCGGGCGGTGCTGGCCAGGCTGACTTCGGCACCGTGGCTGTTCAGCAAAGCCTGCATGGCCCGACGCACCGGCGCTTCAGCCTCCAGCACCAGCACATGCACATGGGGCAGTTGCGCCAATGCGGAGGCCGCGCCGGCGTCGCCGTCTGGCGCCACCGAGGGCAAGGCTGAACTGGCCGCCGCCACACTCAGGCTGAAGCAGCTGCCCTCGCCGGGTTGCGAGCGCAAGTCGAGGTGCAAGTCCAGCAAATCAACCAAACGGCTGACGATGGACAGGCCCAGGCCCAGACCCTTGGCACGGTCACGCTCCGGGTTGCCGACCTGATAGAACTCCTCGAAGACCTGACTCTGCTCAGGCAGGGCAATACCCACGCCGGTGTCGCACACATCGATGCGCCACAGCCCTGATTCGCCGCTGCCCGCCTGCACCACGTTCACATCGATATGGCCCTGCTCGGTGTACTTGATGGCGTTGTCGATCAGATTGCGCAGCACCCGCTCCAGCAAGACCGGATCAGTGTCCACAAACGCATCTGCCGGGCAGTTCAAGCCCAGGATCAAGCCCTTGGCCGCCGCCGCGGTGCGCATTTCCTGGCACAGGCGCTGCAAGGTCTGGGCCAGCGAAACGCATTGGATATTGACCGGCACCACTTGCGCATCGAGCTTGGAGATGTCGAGCAAGGCATCCATCTGCGTGGTCAGCGACTGCACGGCCTGATTCATCTGGCTGGCAATCGACGAGGTGGCCGCATCCAACGGCCGCCGCACCAGGGCCGAGCCGAACAGCGACAAGGTATGCATGGGCTGGCGCAAGTCGTGGCTGGCCGAGGCCAAAAAGCGGGTGCGTGATTGCATCGCCGCCTGCGCCTGCTGCAGCGCCAGGCTGAGCTGCTGATTGCTCTTGGCCTGGGCCAGGCGGATCAGCACCGAATCGACGAACACCCGGTGGCCATCGCGTGCCATCACGGCCAGGACGCCAGCAAAGCCGAGGATCAGCACGCCCAAGGCCCAGTCCATCCACCACAGCTGATGCGAGGCCGAATGGAAAAACCAGGCCAGGCTGTTGAGAAAGGACAGCGGCAGCATGAACACCAGCAAGACCGGCCAGTAGCCCGCCGAGGACGCCACCGCGCCCGCGCACAAGCCCAGCAAGAGGATGGTTTGCACCATGCGCTCGTAGTCACTCATCCAGGGCGTGAACAGCAGGGTGAGGCAGAACAACAGGCCGCAAAAGCCGCTCAGGGCGGTCACCCAGCTCAGGCGCTTGCGCACGCTCAGCTGATGCAGATCGGGCAACAGGCCCAGCACATACCAACGCAGGGCCAGCACGACCAAGACCGCCAGCACCCAGGCCGCGCTCAACGCTTGCGTGACCGCCGAATTGCCATAGGCCGCAATCGCGCCCAGCAGCACGGCGCTGAGCCCCACCGGCACAGGCATGCGCCGACCCTGGCGAGCCAGGAAACGGAGCAATTCCTCATCGACCGCTAGTTGCTCTTGCGAGCGATTCGAATTCATGACGGGTTCCAAACAAGCGCTCTCGGCGCTTCGCGCGTGGCTGGGCGCCACACCTTGCAAAGCCACCGAGCATACTGCCCCGCTCAGCCCGCTGGACTTGGGCAGACACCCTAGTTTGGGTGGCCGGGCGCACCCACCGAAGGTGAATACTAACGTTCCAAGTCGGCGCACGGCAGCTGCGGACCCGAAGCTGTCTCGACACGGCCTCGACGCCGCGTTTTGCCCGCTCGCGGGGCGCATTTCGCACGCAAGTACCAGGCCTGCTGCACGCACGGTTGGCACAAAAAACTAAGCCGACAATCGCCACCCTTGCGGGCTTTGATTGTCGGCATAGCACTCCTCCCCTCGATTAACACGCCGAGGTCCAGGCGGCGTGTCAATCTGGTACCCAGTATTCCCCGCGCTTGGCGCAACCGCTATCCCTCTCAAGAGGGATGCCGAAAGACATGGGCCAGCGCAAACAGGGCTCGCCTCAGGCAACAGCCACGCGTTTGACTTGTTGGCTGTCCCGTAAAACTGCGTCAAGCAGGTCCAGGTAATAGGCCAGCGGCGGCGTGCGCTTGCCGGGGTGCTTGGCCAGATCGTCCCAGCGGCGCAGCTGCAAGGCCCGGCTGGCATGCGGCTGGGCCAGGAAGAGCAGGCGCTCTTCGGCGTTCATCGGCCCGCCCTGCAAAGCCAGCGAATGGCGCGAGGCCAGAGACAAGCTCTCGCCATAGCTTTCATCGGTGGCCACCAGATAGCGCTTGGCCTGCACATGCAGGCTGATCGGCTCGAGCACAGCGGGGCCAAAGCCTCCACCTGAAAGAAAAGTTAGCGCCCGCAGCTCATGGTGATCATTGCGCAATGCGTCTTCGGCCGCGCCATCCAGCAGTTGGCCCAAGTCATGCAATAGCGCGGCCGCCACCAGGGTGTTGTCGGCGTGTGCCCATTCGGCCAGTTGCGCGCACTGCAGTGCATGGGCCAGCGCAGTCACCGCCTCCCGGCGGGCCAGATGTTCGCCGCTGTAAAGCGTGGCACCTCGGCGCTCGAACAAGGCCTCGATCTTGCAAACAATATCCATCACTCAACCCCTTTACTGCAGCCGCTATCTTGTGCTGCCGCCTGTGACCAGGGCATGACATGCCCTCACAGCTGCCACAGCAGCACCAGGGGTGTTCAAATTCACTGAACCTTGGCGTCAAGCGGGGTGAATCCGCGCGCAAGCGTCAGGAGTCACACTAGCGCCAAGTCAACACCGCTCAGACAGGATCTTCGCCATGCGTCATCAGATCGCCACGTCCTCAGCCGCCACCCGCTACAGCCTGCCCGCCATCGCCCTGCACTGGCTGTTGGCCGTGGCGATTGTGGGTGCCTTCGGCATGGGCTTGTACATGGCGGATCTGCCCTTCTCCCCCAACCGGTTGAAGCTTTTCAACTGGCACAAATGGGCTGGCGTCACCATTCTGGCCCTGTCGGCCTTGCGCCTGCTCTGGCGCCTGAGTCACAAACCGCCGGCCGACCTGCCCATGCCCGGCTGGCAGGCTTTTGTCGCCCACATCACCCATGGTCTGCTGTACGTGCTGTTTTTCGCCGTGCCCCTGGTCGGCTGGGCCTATAGCTCGGCAGCAGGCTTCCCCATCGTCTGGTTCGGCGTGATCCCGCTGCCGGATTTCGTCCCCAAGGACAAAGCCCTGGCAGACCTGCTCAAAGACGCCCATGAGCTGCTGGCCTGGGTGATGGCCTTGCTGGTCGTGCTGCATGTGGGCGGCGCACTGAAACACCACTTCATCGATCGCGACGGTCTGGTCCAGCGCATGCTGCCCGGCCGTGGTCGCTGAACCCTCTTGTTGTCCAAGGAGTCCTATGAACACCGCCCGATTTTTGCGCCGCTCCGCCCTGAGCGCACTCGCCCTGAGCAGCGCGCTGCTGCTGCCCGCCTTTGCCGCCCCGGCCCAGTCCAAGCCGGCCGCCGCGCCTGTTGCTGCCGCCGCTGCACCGATTCAGTTCCTGGCCGCCCAGAGCGAGCTAAGCTTCATCAGCAAGCAAATGGGTGTGCCGGTGGACGGCCACTTCAAGCGCTTTGACGCTCAACTCGCCTTCGATCCCAAAAAGCCGGAAGCCGGGCGGGTCGGCTTCACCATCGATCTGGCAAGCGTCAGCCTGGGCGCGCCCGAGTTTGATGCCGAATTGGCCAAGCCGGCCTGGTTTGACAGCAAGAAGCTGCCCCAAGCCAGCTTCCAGAGCAGCGCCATCAAGGCCATCGGCGGCGGCAAATTCGAAGTCAGCGGCAAGCTGAGCATCAAAGGCCAGAGCCGTGACATCGTCGTGCCCATCACCCTGACGCAAGCCGGCAAGCTGAGCACCGCCACCGGCAGCTTTGTGCTCAAGCGCCTGGAATTCAAGATCGGCGACGGCGAATGGGCCGACACCTCCATGGTGGCCAACGAAGTGCAAGTGAAGTTCAAGCTGGCCTTCAACGGCGTGGCCGCGCTGTAACTGCTAGGCCTCATTGATTCGATTTCTCTCTGTTCGATTTCCCTCGCACCACCCCAAGCAACGCTCTCAATCAAGAAAGAACCATCCATGAAGACAGCAGCCTTTTTCATCGCCGCACTGAGCCTGTGCGGCCTGGCCCAAGCCGAACCCGCCACCTACGCGATCGAGCCCACCCACACTTTCGTGACCTACGAGATCCAGCACTTCGGCACCTCGACGAACCGCGGCCGTTTTGACAAGAAGGAAGGCACGGTTCAGCTCGACAAGGCCGCCAAGACCGGCAAGGTCGAAATCAGCTTCGACATCGCCTCGGTGAACACCGGCGTGCCCGGCATGAACAAGCATCTGCAAGGCGACGACTTCTTCTCGTCCGACAAGTTCCCCACCGCCAAGTTCGTTGGCGACAAGTTCAGCTTCAACGGCGACAAAGTCAGCGAAGTGCAAGGCCAGCTGACCCTGAAGGACAAGACCGCGCCGGTGACCCTCAAGGCCACCAACTTCAACTGCTACCAAAGCCCCATGCTCAAGCGCGAAGTTTGCGGTGGCGACTTTGAAGCCGTCATCGACCGCACCCAGTGGGGCATCGACTACGGTCTGGCTTACGGCTTCCCCAAGAACGTCAAGCTGATCATCCAAGTCGAAGCCATCAAGCAGTAATTGCCGCTGGCCAGGCGGGGCCCCGTGCAACGCCTGCACCGTCTGCAACGCCAAGCTCAGGCCCGTCCCCCTTCACAGGGGCACGGGCCTTGTTTTTGTCGGCAGGGCGCCACGGACTATCGCCCGGATCTGCATTTCAGCCGTTTGACGCCACAGCGCATCGCCTACACCGGGCCGAGCCCGCCCGGCTTGCGTACAGTGCGAACAAACGACGAAGCTAGGTCCCCCTCCCATGAACGCAGCCCCCCTGTCCCCAACAATCTACGCGCGCTGGCAAACTTTTGCCAAAGCCGTGGTGGCGGGTTTCCACGTTTATGCCAGCTGGCTGGTCAGCATCAGCTGGCGGCGCTTTGTGGTCTTGTCACTGGCGCTGATCATCGCGGCCAATATCCTGCAAGACCTGCCGCCCTTCACCTGGCGCATCAACGAGCAGGTGCTGTTTGACGAGCCCGTCAGCCCGCCCGAGCCCCCCGCGCCGACCAGCAGCACCAAGCACAGCAAACCCAGCCCCAAGTTCGACAAGCCCATCCACTACGAGATCAGCATCGACGACAAGGGTGTGCGCATCACCCCGCGCAAGGGTGCAGCGCCGGCGGCTGCCGCCAGTGCGGGCGCATCCGCCGCCTCGGGCAGTGAGGGTGAAGTCGACGAGAGCATGCCTGGCGTGCGCGTCGATCTGCCCAAGGGCGCGGATACAGAGCAGATCCGCGGAGCCATTGAAGAGGCGCAGCAAAGCATCGAGGAATCCGTCAAGGACGCCCGAGAAGCCGCCCAGCAAGCCGCACGCGAAGCCCGGGACGCCGTCCGCGAAGCCACCCGCGGCACCCGCCACCGCACCACGGTGATTCGCCTGGGCGACTTTCTGCAAAATCTCTCGGTGCTGCTGGTGCTGGCCTCGGCGGTGATCAAGGTCACTTACAAGGGCCGCATCCAGGCCGAGGTCAAGGCCGCACAAGCGACCGAAACGGCCGAGGCCGAGTCGCTCAAGCGCCAGGTGGTGGAAGCCCGCATGGCCGCCATGCAAGCGCAGGTGGAACCGCACTTTCTGTTCAATACCCTGGCCTCGATCGATCACCTGATCGAAACCGACCCGGCGCGCGCCTCCACCATGCAGAAGAATCTGATCGCCCTGCTGCGTGCGTCCATGCCCACCATGCGCGAGGCCAATGCCACCGGCGTGCGCGACCTGGGCCGCGAACTGGCCGTCATCAAGCCCTATCTGGAAATTCTGAAGGTGCGCATGGAAGAGCGCCTGCACACCGTGATCGATGTGCCCGACGGCCTGCTGTCCGCCGAGTTCCCGCCCATGATGATGCAAAGCCTGGTGGAAAACGCCATCAAGCACGGCCTGGAACCCAAGGCTGAAGGCGGCACCTTGACCGTCAAGGCCGAGATCCTGCACGGCAAGCTGGCCGTCAGCGTGGCCGACACGGGCCTGGGCTTCGGCCGCGCGGCCACCGCCGGCACCGGTGTGGGCCTGGCCAATATCCGCGAACGCCTGAACCTGCTGTACGGCGCCAAAGCGGCCGTGTCCATTTCAGAAAATCAACCCTCGGGTTGTGTGGTGTGCATCACCGTGCCCTACCGCAGCCGAGGCTATGAGGGAGCGCAAGCATGAGAGCGATAGCCAAAGCATTCAAGGTCCTGATCATCCTGGGCATCGGCATGGCGCTGCTGGCCATGCTGACCGGTGGCGCGCTCTGGCAGGCCTTCTCAGACATGCCGGGCATCCACGTCAGCGTCAACGGCCAGGAGCTGAACTTGGCGAGCAGCGACTTCTTCGGCGACAGCGTCAGCGCCGTGGCCATCTGCGTGCTGGCGGGCGTGGTGATTTGCATCGCCCTGCCCTTGGTGCTGCTGCTGAGTTTGGGCCTGCCGCTGCTGATCCTCGGCCTGGTGCTGGGTGCCGTGTTGCTGGGCGCCCTGAGCCTGGGCGGCCTGCTGGCCTCCCCGGTGCTGGTGATGCTGCTGCTTTTGTGGCTGCTGCTGCGCTCGCCCAAAAAAGCGGCGCCGCCCGCAAGGCCCGCCAATCCCACCAAGGCCGGCTGATTCAGTCAGAATCCGCACCCAGTCAGCCAGTGTGGAACGCCACACTCACCCTCCACTTTTTCCCGCACCATGAATCAAAGCAAATCCGTACGCGCCATTCTTGCCGACGACGAGCGCCTGATGCGCGAGCAACTGCGCAGCCGGCTGATGGAAGTCTGGCCCGAGCTGGAGATCGTGGCCGAAGCCAAGAACGGCATCGAGGCGGTGGAGTTGGTGCGCCAACATCGCCCTGAGCTGGTGTTTCTGGACATCCGCATGCCCGGCCTCACCGGCGTGGACGCCGCCCGCCAAATCGCCCAGCTGCCCGAGGATGATGATTGGCTGGTGCCCGAGATTGTCTTCATCACCGCCTACGACCAGTACGCCGTCGAAGCCTTCGAGCAAGGCGTGGCCGACTATGTGCTCAAGCCTGCCGAGCGTGAGCGCCTGCTGGTGACGGTGGACCGGATCAAAAAACGCCTGGCGCTCAAGCAGGCCGACGGCGATGCCGCCGCCGCCGACGAAGCCTCGGCCACAAGGGCCAGCGCGCCGCTGCAGCAGCTGCTGCACAAGCTCTCCTCCCAGCTCAACCCCGGCGGTGCACCCAAATACCTGCAATGGATCCAAGCCACGGTGGGCCAGGCGATTCAGATGATTCCGGTCGAAGACGTGCTCTTCTTCATCAGCGACGAAAAGTACACCCGGGTGCAAACCGCCCGCGTTGAAGCCCTGATCCGCAAACCGATCAAAGAGCTGGTGGATGAGCTGGACCCCGCCCTGTTCTGGCAGATCCACCGCTCCACCCTGGTCAACGCCCGCGCCATCGACGGCATCACCCGCGACTTCCGCGGCCGCCAGATGGTGGGCGTCAAAGGCGTGACTGAAAAGCTCGAAGTCAGCCGCAGCTATACGCAGTTGTTCAAGGGTATGTGAGGCCGGCAACTGGCCTTTGCTGCGGGGCGGAAGTGCAATGCCCCCCCGCCCTGTACGACCTGCCGCGGACCGGCAACGCGCCCCGCCAATCGCAGCGCTAGGGACGGCTAGCGCAGATGCCGGGCGCCCGCCTCCGCAAGCAGCATGCTGATCAGCCCTAGCAGCGAGCCACAGCCCGCCTCAAGCCTTTTTGTCTTGTTGCTGCTGCGCCGCCGTTGATGCCGCGCCCTTGGCAGCAAAGGTCTCGCGCAGGCGCTTGAGCTTTTCGCGTGGGTCTTCCTTGACCTCGTTCTCGTTCAGGCGCATCTCGGTGATGAAGCGGCTGGGGATGCCCATCACCAATTCGCGGCTCTTCTTGCGCCGCCGCAGGGTGCTGACGGCCAAGGTGGTACGGGCGCGGGTGATGCCCACATACATGAGCCGGCGCTCTTCTTCCAGGCGCTGGGCGGTCATCTCTTCGTCGTCGGCCTTGAAGGGCAGCAGGCCTTCGTTGACGCTGGCCAGGAATACATGCGGCCACTCCAGGCCTTTGGAGGCGTGCAAGGTGGTCAGGGTGACTTGGTCTTGCTCATCGCCACGCTCGGCCATGGACAGAATCACGCTGATGGTTTGGGCCACCTGCAGCACGGTCTGCTTTTCGCTTTCGAACTGGCTGCCACTGTCTTGGGTGATTTCGCCGCCGCAGCGCTTGGCCACCCAGTCGACGAAGTCCAGCACATTGTTCCAACGGGCGGCGGCCACCTTCTCGTTCTCTTCGTTGTCGTAGAGGTGTTGCTCGTAGCCGATGTCCTTGAGCCATTCCAGCAGCAAGGCCTTGGCCTCTTTATTGCCGCTGGTGCTCTTGGCCTTGAATTCGAGATCGGTGATGTAGCGGCCGAACTCGTGCAGGGAGCCCAAGGCCCGCGTGCTCATCACGGTGGCCAGGCTTTCGGCGAACAGCGACTCGAACATGCTGCATTTCCAGCGCCCAGAGAACTGACTCAACGCGCCCAGGGTCTGGTGGCCGATGCCTCGCTTGGGCGTGGTGATGGCGCGCAGAAAGGCCGGGTCATCATCCTGATTGACCAGCAGGCGCAGCCAGGCGCACAAGTCCTTGATCTCGCTCTTGTCGAAAAAGCTCTGGCCACCGGAGACCTTGTAGGGAATCTCGGCGCGGCGCAGGGCTTGCTCGAAGATGCGGGCCTGGTGATTGGCGCGGTAGAGGATGGCGAACTGCTTGAACTCCTTGGCCTTGCCATCGGCCATCAAGGCCTGAATCAGGCTGACGGCGCGCTCGGCTTCATGCTCCTCGCCATCGGCTTCGATCAACTTGACCGGGTCGCCGTCGCCGAAGTCACTCCACAGCGTTTTCTGGAACAGCTTGGGGTTGATGGCGATGACGTTGTTGGCGGCACGCAGAATGGCACCGGTGGAGCGGTAGTTCTGCTCCAGCGGGATCACCTTGAGTTGCGGGAAGTCCACCGGCAGGCGCTTGAGGTTTTCGATCGTGGCGCCGCGCCAGCCGTAAATGCTTTGGTCGTCGTCACCCACGGCGGTGAACATGGCGCGCTTGCCCACCAGTTGCTTGAGCAAGTCGTACTGCACGGCATTGGTGTCTTGGTATTCGTCCACCAACACATAGCGCAGCTGGTCTTGCCAGCGGCCACGCGCTTCGGGGTTGGACTCCAGCAGGCGCAGGGGCAGGCTGATCAAATCGTCGAAGTCCACCGCCTGGTAGGCGGCCAGGCGCTCTTGATAACGCTCCATCACAGCGGCAGCGGCGCGCTCGTTATCGTCTTTGGCGATCATCATCGCCTGCTTGGGCGTGAGGCCCTGGTTCTTCCACAGCGAGATGGTCCACTGCCAGGACTTGGCCTGGTTGGCGTCCACCGTGCCGCCGGCATCGCGCAGCAAGCCCAGCACATCGTCGCTGTCGAGAATGGAGAACTGCTCCTTCAAACCGACCAGCGTGCCCTCTTGGCGCAAGATGCGCACGCCCAGGCTGTGGAAGGTGGAAATCACCAGATCCTTGGCCGCCCGCGCGCCAATCAAATGCTTGGCACGCTCGCGCATTTCCTGCGAGGCTTTGTTGGTGAAGGTGATGGCGGCAATCTGCTTGGACTGGTAGCCGGCTTGCAGCAAGCGCGCAATCTTCTGCGTGATGACCCGGGTCTTGCCAGAACCGGCGCCGGCAATGACCAGGCAAGGGCCGTCCAGATGGTGGACGGCCGCCAATTGGGCAGGATTCAGGGTGTTTTCGGCCATGGCTTTCTCGGGCTGGGGCGCGAATCATAGCCAGCCGGGCGGCGGCCGGCGGACCGAAGGGCTTGATTCAGATCGCCCCGCTCAGGGACGCTGCCCACCGGGCGGCGCAAGCTCGACCTGGGTATTGCCCGGCGCCAGGGGCGTGGCCTCGGTGACCGCGCCGCTCATCAGCAACTCGGGCCGGCCGGTACCGGCAGCTTGATTGGCGGCTTGCTTGGCGTCTGGATCGCTTGCTGGCAGCGGCGCCAGTTTGCTGGCCGGCGCTGGCGTCGTGCGCGGCCGCAGGTGCGGCGGTGCCTGCGGTTTGGGCACGGCATTGGCCAGCCCGGGGGTGGGCTCGGGCTGGTTTGTCAGCACGGAACTGGTGGCCGCAGGCGCGTCGGTCGCTGTGCTGGCGTCGGCTGGGGCAGTGCCTGCCGCAGCGCTGCTCTCGCCGAGCAGGCTGGGCTTGGCATTGGCATTGGCATTGGCATTGGCGTTTTGACTCTGGCTCGGGCTTGGCCGCACACCACCGGCCAGCCGTTGCGCCCAGGCCGACGGCACGGCCTCACGCCCCAGCCAGCCCGCCAGCGTCAGGCTCAGGGCAAGGCCGCCTAGCGCCAGCCAAAGGGAGCGGCCGCGCTTGGATTTGGCTCCGCCCCAAGCGGCAGCAGTGGCGTCGCTGACCAAGGTCTGGGCTTGCGGCGCCCGCTGCGAAGGCATGGGCTGGAAGCGCAGGGCGGAATGGCCCTCACCCGCCAGCCAGGCGCGCAAATCATCGGCCAAGGCCTCGACACAGCCGTAGCGGAAATCAAGCTGCTTGGCATGCGCTTTGCGGATCAAGGCCTCCAGGCTGAAACGATCCTTGGGGCTCAATCCGGCCAGGCTGGCCTCATCCAAGCAAGCGGCCAGCAATTGGCCGACGCCAAACACCTCGCTCGCCAAGCTGGGCGGATGGCCAGCGGCCACCTCAGGGCTGGCATAGCCCGGGGCCGAGCTGAGCGCCATCACATGCTCAAAAGGGTCGCTCGGGTCGGCCATGCGCAGCAGGCCCAGGGCCATCAGCTTGAGTTGCTGACTGCGATCAAGCCACAGCATGGCGGGATCAATTTCGGCCCACAGCCAGCCTTGGGTGTGCAAGGCGCGCAGGGCTTCACAAAAGCTCAGCAGCAACTCGATGCGGGCGCGCAGCGGCATGGCGGCCGCCGCCTGCAGCAGCGGCTGGCCGCCCTGCACCTGTTCAAACACCAGATAGGGCTGGCCTTGCGGCGTGACACCGCTGTCGGTGGGGACGGCAATCATGGGCTGGCCGAGCTGCTCAAAGTCGGCCGCCAGGTCGCCAAAACGCAGCATCAGGCCCATCGCGCGTTCGCTGCGCGGCAGCAGCAGCACGGTGGCTTGCTTGTCCTTGGCGAGGGCGTGGCCGGCTTCGTACCATTGCGCCACCGGGCCGGCCGATGCGGCCGCCGCCGCCAAGACCTGGCGCACCCGCCACACGCCCAGCGCCGCGCCAACGCCCAGCAAAGCTGGCGCGGCAGGCGGTGGCAGGGCGAGTTCAGGCATGCGCATGGCGGGTTTTCGCTGATGTTAGGTTGCTCATATGACCAAGTCGGGCGCGGCATCCCCGCATCTGGGGGAGCCAGCGGGCCACCGCCACTCACCCAGGGGGGACGCGTCGGCGCAGCGCCTCAGCCGCGCCGGTCCTGGCGCGAACTGGCATCATCCCAGTTTTTGGGCCGAAATTGAGGCCCCTAGCTTGCGGCAATCGTCCCTAAATCTAAAGACAAACCATGCAAAAGCCCCCCCGGCCCCACCGACGCCAGCCCGCCGCCCTGCTTTTTGCCTCGGCCGCTTTGCTCAGCCTGGCCCTGCCCGGCACCGCCCTCGCTGGTGACAACGGCAACGGCAACGGCAGTCATGCCAAAAACCTGGCCCTGAGCTACCAACAGCCCTCGGCCCCGGTGCGCGCCCTGCTGGACGCACCCAATCTGCCCCGGCCCGTCATTGCGCCCGACCAGCAAACCCTGGCCAGCGTGCAGCTGCGCCGCCTCAACAATCTGGAAGAACTGGCTCGCCCGGTGCTGCGCCTGGCCGGCCTGCGCATTGACCCGGGCTGCGCCTGCCCACAAGCCCAGCCGGTGATTCAGAGCCTGCGCCTGCGGGCGCTGCTGGACCCGCAGGCGCCGGAGCGGCCGGTGGCCCTGCCGAGCGAGGGCAAGTTCCAGGCCTTTCACGCCTTCCACTGGGCGCCGGACGGCCAGCGCTTCATCTTGAGCCGCCGCACCGCCACGGCCAGCGAGTTGTGGGTGGGGAATGCGCGCACGGGCGAGATCCACGCCATCCCCAAGCTCCAGCTCAATTTGGTGCTGGGCGGCACGGAGCCGGTCTGGCTCAGCCCCACCGAGCTGCTGGTGCTGGCCCTGCCCAAACCGCGCGGCGCGCCGCCCAGCTTGCCGGCCGCGCCCGCCGGGCCGGTGATTCAGGAAAGCCTGGGCCGCAACTCGCCCGAGCGCACCTATCAAGACCTGCTGAAAAACGCCCATGACGAGGCCTTGCTGGCCTATCACGGCCGCAGCCAGATCACCCACGTCAATCTGCTGACCGGCGCCACCCGCGCGCTGGGCGAGCCCGGCCTGTTCAGCAGCCTGGCCGTGACCGGCGAGGGCCCGGCCCAGGTCATTCTGAGTGAGCGCCTGCTGCGCCCTTTCAGCTACACCCTGCCCTGGCAGGACTTTGCCCGCAGCGTTGAGCTGCGCCGCCGAGACGGCGAGCCGCTGCGCGAGTTGGCCCGCCTGCCGCTCAAGCAAGGCGTGGTGCTGGAAGGCGTGCTGCCGGGGCCGCGCGGCTTCCAGGCCTCGCCGGGCAAGGATGCGGCGATCTTCTGGGTTGAGGCGCTGGACGGCGGCAACCCCAACCAGGCCGCCGCGCTGCGCGACCGCCTGATGCGCCTGGACCCACCCTATTCCGGCAAGCCACAGGTGGTGACGCAACTGCCCCAGCGCCTGACGCGCCTGAGCTTTCTGGACGACGGCGAGCACGCCCTGCTGACCGAATTCGACCGCCAGAAGTCCTGGCTGCGCACCAGCTTGCAGCCCTTGGCGGGCGGGCCGGGCAAGACCTTGTTCGAACACGCCCTGCGCGAGCGCTATCGCCACCCCGGCACACCGCAAACCCATATGCTGGCCAATGGCCGCAATGCCGTGATCACCGACCAGGGCGCTTTGCTGCTGGCCGGGCCGGGCGCCGGCCCCAAGGGCGAGCGACCCTTCCTGGATCGCCTCTCGCTGCAGGACCTGAGCACGCAGCGGCTGTTCCAGTCCGATGAGGACGCGTACGAGCAAGCCGTGCTGCTGCTGGACCGCGGCCGCCTGATCACCCAGCGCGAAACCGAAACCGAGCCGCCCAATCTCTTTCTGCGCCAGGGCGCCGGCCTGAGCCAGGCCCGCGCCCTGAGCCGCAACAAAGACCCCAGCCCACAGCTGCGCCAGATCCGCCGCGAGTTGGTCAGCTTCAAGCGCGCCGACGGGGTGGAGCTGAGCTTCTGGCTCTATCTGCCGCCCGATTACAAGCAGGGTGAGCGCCGCCCGGCGCTGGTCTGGGCCTATCCGCTGGAATACACCGATGCCAGCACCGCCAGCCAGGTGGGCGGCTCCAGCAACCGCTTCGCCAGCTTCGCGCCGCTCAGCCCCTTGATGCTGGCGATGGACGGCTTTGTGGTGCTCAGCGACGCCACCATGCCGGTCGTCGGCGACCCCAAGACGGTCAACGACAGCTTCGTGGA
>CAUJSJ030000030.1:0-4303 GCA_963422775.4 uncultured Roseateles sp. | reverse complement strand
GAGGTCGATGCTGGTGATGATGGCGCAGTCGGCGTCGATGACGTTGACCGCATCCAGCCGGCCGCCGAGGCCGACCTCGAGGATGACGAGGTCCAGCGGCTCGTGCTGCAGGCGCCGCATGATGGCCAGCGTCGTGAACTCGAAGTAGGTCAGCGTGATGTCGCCGCGCGCGGCCTCGACGGCTTCAAAATGCGGCTCCAGCGACTCGGCCGCGACCGGCGCGCCGCCGACGCGGCAGCGCTCCTGGAAGTGCACGAGGTGAGGCTTGATGTAAAGACCCACGCGGTAGCCGGCGTGCAGTGCGATGGATTCCAGCATCGCGCAGGTCGAGCCCTTGCCGTTGGTGCCGGCGACGACGATGGTGGGGCAGTCGAAGGCAATGCCCAACCGCTCGCGCACCGTCGCGACGCGGTCCAGCGTCATGTCGATGGTCTTGGGATGCAGGCGCTCGCAGTGGGCGAGCCAGTCTTCAAGCGTCATGGCGGATCACTATCAGGATGTTTGCGCGGTTCACGCGCGAACAGCCAACAAAAACAAAAGCCAGGCACGGGGCCTGGCTCGAGACTCTGCGGGCGGCGTTCAGGCGACGGCGTCCGCGCTCTGGCGCTGCAGCATGGCCAATTGGCGGGCGATGGTCTCGCGCAGTTGGCGGCGGTCCACGATCATGTCCACGGCACCCTTCTCCATCAGGAACTCGGCGCGCTGGAAACCGGCAGGCAGCTTCTCGCGCACGGTGTTCTCGATGACGCGCGGGCCGGCAAAACCGATCAGCGCCTTGGGCTCGGCCAGCACGATGTCGCCGAGGAAGGCGAAGGAGGCCGACACGCCGCCCATCGTGGGGTCGGTCAGCACGCTGATGTAGGGCAGCTTGGCCTTGGCCAGGCGCGTCAGCGACGCGTTGGTCTTGGCCATCTGCATCAGGCTGAGCAGGCCTTCCTGCATCCGCGCGCCGCCGGTGGCGGTGAAGCAGATGAAGGGTGTCTTCTGCTCGATGGCCGTCTCGACGCCGCGCACGAAACGCTCGCCGACGACAGAGCCCATGGATCCGCCCATGAAGTCGAACTCGAAGCAGGCCGCGACGACCGGCACGCTCATCACCGCACCGCCCATGACGATCAGCGCATCGGTCTCGCCGGTGTTCTCCAGCGCTTCCTTCAGCCGGTCGGGGTACTTCTTGCTGTCCTTGAACTTCAGCGCGTCGACCGGCAGCACTTCCTGGCCGATCTCGTAGCGGCCTTCACCGTCAAGGAAGGCATCCAGGCGCGCGCGCGCGCCGATGCGGTGGTGGTGCGAGCACTTGGGGCAGACATTGATGTTCTGCTCCAGGTCGGTCTTGTAAAGCACCGTCTCGCAACTCGGGCACTTGATCCACAGGCCTTCCGGCACCGTGCGGCGGTCGGCGGGGTCACCTTGCTGGATCTTGGGCGGGAGCAGTTTGTCGAGCCAACTCATGTGTCAGTCCTTGTGGGCTGTGTCGAGTGCAGCGCGGATCTCACGGATGAAGGCCGCGCCAGTCAGGGCGACATTATCGGCTGGCTGGCGCTCCAGCAATTCGACCAGCTTGGAGCCGATGACGACCGCGTCGGAAACGTCGGCCACCGCCCGCGCCGTGGCGCCGTCGCGGATGCCGAAGCCCACGCCCACCGGCACGCTGACATGCCGGCGGATGCGCGGCACGGCCTCGGCCACGGCCACCGTGTTCAGGTGGCCGGCACCGGTCACGCCCTTGAGCGACACGTAGTAGACGTAGCCGCTGGCGAGCTTGCCGACCTGGGCCATGCGCGCCTCGGTGGACGTGGGCGCGAGCAGGAAGATGGCGTTCATGTCCACCGCCCGCAACGCGGCGGCCAGGTCCTCGCACTCCTCGGGCGGGTAGTCCACCACCAGCACGCCGTCCACGCCTGCAGCCTTGGCATCGACCACGAAGGCCTGCTGGCCGTAGCGCTCGATCGGGTTGGCATAGCCCATCAGCACGATGGGCGTGGCGTCGTTGGTGGTGCGGAACTCGCGCACGTAGGCCAGCACGTCGCGCAGCGAGATGCCCTTGGCCAGCGCGCGCTCGCCGGCGCGCTGGATGACCGGGCCATCGGCCATCGGGTCCGAGAAGGGCACACCCAGCTCGATGACATCCGCGCCAGCCTCGGCCATCGCGAGCATCAGGCCCACGGTGGCCACCGGGTGCGGGTCGCCCGCGGTGACGAAGGGGATCAGCGCCTTGCGGCCCTGGGCGCGCAACCGGTCAAAGGTGGCGGCGATGCGGCTCATCGTGCGGCTCCCGGCAGAGCGACGACCGTGTCGCCGCCCTTCACGGCCTGCCCGCGGCACGAGGGCCGGCAGTAGAAGTCGGCATGCGACAGGTCAGCCACCGTGCCGATGTCCTTGTCGCCCCGGCCCGAGAGGTTCACGAGCAGCACCTGGTCCTTCGCCATGGTCGGCGCGATCTTCATCGCGTGCGCCACCGCGTGGCTGGACTCCAGCGCCGGGATGATGCCCTCGGTGAGGCACAGGCGGTGAAAGGCCTCGATGGCCTCCGCGTCTGTGGCGCCGACGTACTCGGCGCGGCCGATGTCCTTCAGGTGGGCATGCTCGGGGCCGACGCCGGGGTAGTCCAGACCGGCGGAGATCGAGTGCGTCTCGGTGATCTGGCCGTTGGCGTCCTGCAGCAGGTAGGTGCGGTTGCCATGCAGCACGCCGGGGCTGCCGGCGGACAACGTAGCCGCATGCTTGCCGCTGTCAATGCCCTCACCCGCCGCCTCGACGCCGATCAGGCGCGTCCCCTCATGTTGGATGTAGGGGTAGAAGATGCCGATGGCATTGCTGCCGCCACCCACGCAGGCGATGACGGCATCCGGCTGGCGGCCCACCATGTCAGGCATCTGCACCAGGCACTCGTCGCCGATGACGCGCTGGAAGTCGCGCACCATCATCGGGTAGGGGTGCGGGCCGGCGACGGTGCCGATGATGTAGAAGGTGTTCTCGACGTTGGTGACCCAGTCGCGCATCGCCTCGTTGAGCGCGTCCTTCAGCGTCTTGCTGCCGCTGTCCACCGGCACCACGGTCGCGCCCAGCAGCTTCATGCGGTAGACGTTGGGCGACTGGCGCTTGACGTCCTCGCTGCCCATGTAGACGACGCATTCCAGGCCGTAGCGCGCGCAGATGGTGGCCGTGGCCACACCGTGCTGGCCGGCACCGGTCTCGGCGATGACGCGCGGCTTGCCCATGCGCTTGGCCAGCAGCGCCTGGCCGATGACGTTGTTGATCTTGTGCGCGCCGGTGTGGTTGAGATCCTCGCGCTTCAGGTAGATCTGCGCGCCACCCAGTTCGCGGGAGAGGCGGTCAGCGTGGTAGATCGGGCTCGGGCGGCCGACGAAGTGCTTGAGCTCGCGCTGGTACTCGGCGACGAACTCGGGGTCGTTGCGGTAGTGCGCGTAGGCGTCCTTGAGCTCATCGAGCGCATGGACGAGGGTCTCGGAGACAAAGCTGCCACCAAAAGTGGCCGTGCCGGCATGGCGGAAATGCCCGGAGGCGTCGGGCTGGTCGTACTGGAACATGGTCTTCCCCTATCGGGTCGGGTCTGCATCTGCGCGGCGGACCGCGTCGCAGAACTCGTGGATCAGGTCGGCGCTCTTGATGCCCTTGGACACCTCCACGCCGGAACTCACATCAACGGCCCAAGGCCGCACCTGGCTGATGCCATCGGCGACGTTTGCTGCATTCAACCCACCAGACAAAACGAGGCGAGAGCTGACGCTTGGAGGAATGAGTGACCAATCGAAGACCTTGCCGCCACCGCCATAACCGTCGACATGGGCGTCGAGCAGCATGGCCTGGGCGCTGGGAAATTGAGCCGCGAAGTCTAGCAAATCGACCCCGGGCGCCATGCGGGCGGCGCGCAGATAGGGCCGGCGCACGCGGTCGCAGTCGGCGGACGTCTCGTCGCCATGGAACTGCACGAGCATGTTGGGCAGGGCATCGAAGCCCGCCTGCAACTCGGTGTCAGTCGCATTGACGAACAGGCCCACCGGCGTCACGAACGGCGGCAGCAGCCGGGCGAGCACCTTCGCCCGATCCGGCGTCACGGCGCGCGGGCTCTTGGCGTAGAAGACGAAGCCAATGGCATCGGCGCCCGCCGCAATCGCCGCTTCCACATCGGCTTCACGGGTCAAGCCGCAGATCTTGATTCGAGTCATGGGAGCCAGTTCAATGCCGCGACTTCACGCGGGATGTCGAGTTCGGCATCGTAGGTCGGGCCGAGGAAATACAGGCCGTCGGGGGCAAACGTTGGCGCCGCCACCTTGCGGTC
>CAUJSJ030000029.1:0-63997 GCA_963422775.4 uncultured Roseateles sp. | reverse complement strand
GCCGGTGGAGGACTCGGCGCGCGTGATCAGCCGCATGGTCGACATCGTCATGATCCGCACCTTCGAGCAGAGCAAGATCGAGGCGTTCGCGGCGCACTCGCGCGTGCCGGTCATCAACGGGCTGACCAACGAGTACCACCCCTGCCAGATCCTGGCCGATCTGTTCACCTTCATCGAGGCCCGCGGCATGGACCGGCGCGGCGCCATCGACATGGACTGCCTGAAAGGCCGCGTCGTCGCTGGGTGGGAGACGGCAACAACATGGCCAACACCTGGCTGCAGGCGGCCGAGATCCTCGGCTTCACCGTGCATGTCAGCACGCCCAGCGGCTACGGCGTGGATCCTGCGGTGGCGGGCGTGAAGGACAGCAGTTGCTACAAGGTCTTCAAGGACCCGCGGGAGGCTTGCGACGGCGCCGACCTGGTGACCACCGACGTCTGGACCAGCATGGGCTATGAAGCCGAGAACGAGGCCCGCAAAACGGCGTTCGCGGACTGGTGCGTGGACCGCGACATGATGGCGCGCGCCAAGCCGGATGCCCTCTTCATGCACTGCCTGCCAGCCCACCGCGGCGAAGAGGTGGCGGCGGACGTCATCGACGGCCCGCAGTCGGTCGTCTGGGACGAGGCCGAGAACCGCATGCACGTGCAGAAGGCCCTCATGGAGTACCTGCTGCTCGGCCGCATCGGCTGAGGCAACCGCGAGCTTCATCTCTAGGGCCCGTCTGTTGGACGGGCTTTTTTCTTGCCCGGCCTTTCCTGCCCCGCGGCACTCGCAAGGGCCCTCGCGCCTGGGTGCCCAGGCGGATCGCGCCCTGCATCTGCAGCTGATGCCATCTGGATTCCGCTCGTCGCAGCGCCTTGGACGTCTGCGCAGCCCCTGCCTAAAGTCCTGAGCAGCCCTTCCCGCTCAACGACTTCTTGGAGGCCCTGATGACCCCGTTTCGTTCACTCGCCCAGCGTGCCGCCCTCGCCGCCGCTGCCACGCTTTCGCTGGCAGGGCAGGCCCAGGCCCAGCACGCCGGCCTGCGCACGCTCACCGTCGGCACGGACGCGCCCACCACGGTCGCCCTCTTCTACCCCACCGAGTTGCCCGCCCGCGTCATTCCGATGGGCCCCTGGCAGCCCCTGGTATCGCCGGGTGCGCCAGCCATCCCGGGGCAGTTCAAAGGGCTGATCCTGTTGTCCCACGGCACGGGCGGCATGGAGCTGAACCACCACAACCTGGCCACCCGGCTCGCCCGGGACGGCTACCTTGTCGCGGCCGTGCGCCATCCCGGCGACAACTTCCAGGATCGCTCGATGATCGCGACCGGCGCTTACCTGAGCGAGCGCCCGCGCCAGCTCAGCCGCGTGCTCGACGCACTGCTGGCGAGCCCGGAGTGGGCGCCGCAAATCCCGCTCGAGCGCATCGGCGCGCTGGGGCATTCCGCGGGCGGCTACAGCGTGCTGGCGATGGCAGGCGGTCAGGCCGAGGGCCAGCGCTCGGCGCACCACTGCCGCACCGTGCAGGACGATCCGGGCTTCTGCGCCCTCGCCAAGGCACCCGCCGCAAGCCAGCCACCCGCCGCCCAAACCGCCACAGTAGCCGCCGCCCCGATCACGAGCCCAGGGCCGGTGTCCGCGGCGGACCCGCGCGTGCGTGCCGTGTTCGTCATGGCCCCAATGGCGGTCGTGTTCACGCCGCAGAGCCTCGCGGCGATCCAGGTGCCGGTGCGGGTCATGATGGCTGAGCACGACACCGTGCTCGCCGGCAAATACCACGGCGCCTATGTCGCCGCCAACCTGCCGAAGGCGCAGGCCACCACGGTGGCCGGCGCAGGGCATTTCGCCTTCATGGCGCAGCCGACCGTTGCGCTGCCCTCGGCCGCCGGCGACGCAGCAGCCAACCCACCCGGCTTCGACCGCGTGGCCTACCTGCCCGAGCTCGAAGACCAGGTGTCGCGCTTCTTTGCGGCCCAGCTGCGTTGAGCAGCCGCCGGCTCAGCCGCGGCGGCGGCGGGCCAGCAGCAACGCGCCGCCGGCAAGCAGCAGCGCGACGCTGCTCGGCTCGGGCACGGCGCTGATGTTGTCCAGCGCGACGACATTGGCCGCACCAGTCAGGTCGAAGGACAGCGCGGTGCCGCTGAAGCTCAGCACGGCCTGGTTCCACGCCGTGTAGTCGGCCGAATTGGCCGTCAGGTTGACCGTGCCAGCAGCGTGCCGGTGCCGTTCAGGCCCGAATACGCCTTGATCGCGAACTCCGCGTCGCTGGGCGTCGAGTAGAAGAAGCTCAGGCCGCCGGTGACGCCCGCGGCCACGTTCATGTAGGCGGCCGTGTTGGTGACGCCGTCCAGTTGTGCCATGGCCACGCCCAGCGGCGACGGGGCGCCGGCGTAGTAGTCGCCATTGACCAGGGGGCCAAGGCCGTCGCCGTTCGAGAAGGCGATCACGTTGCTGAAGGTCACGCCGTCAGCGGCGTAGGTGTTGGCGACATCGGTGCCGTAGTCCCAGTTCTTCTCGAAGTCCACGGACAGGGGGGCGGCCGCGAAGGCCGGCGAGGCCAGGCCAAGGGCCAGGGCGAGGGTGGCGATCTTCATCGAATGAACTCCAAAGCTTGAGTGGTTGGGGCGGCGGCAGCCGCTGCGTCTAGATCGGAGCGCAGTGTGTTCGGGCAAGACGACAACTGCGTGACGCCCGTTGAGGGCGCCGCCGCCGTCCGGCACACGTCACCGGGCTGTCACGCGCGGCTGCGATGGTCCGCTTCTCCCATCCGCCCCATCCGCTCATGTCCTCCACCGCCCTGCATCGCCGCCGTCTGCTGCTCGCCGCCGGCGGCATCTGGCTCGGCCTGCCCAGCCCGGCACGGGCCTGCGAGTTCTTCAGCAGCCACATGCGCATCTGGCACCCGTGGACGCGCGCAACCCGGGTCGATGCCGACACGGCCAAGCTCTGCATGCGCTTCGACGAAGTGATGCGAACCGATCGCCTGGTGGGCGTCGAGACCCCCGTGGCTGGGGGGTCAGGTTGGCCGGCCCGGGTGTGCCCGATGCCGGGCAAGACCTGTCACTGCTCATCCGCCAGGGCCAGGAGCTGGCCCTGGCCGAGGATGGCCTGCACATCGAACTCCTGGATCTGCAGCAGCCGCTGCAGATCGGTCGCAGCTACCCGCTGCGCCTCGTATTCGAATTCGCCGAACCGGTCAACGCGACGCTCAACGTCGACTACGCCGGTCTGCGTTGATGCCCATCGTTTCGGCTCATGCGTCAGCGCCAGGCCGTCACGCCAAGGTCATTCCCGCTGCCTAGCATCCGCCCCGTTTCAGTGGCTCTTTGCTCGTGGACCGACGACGCGCAAGGGATCGCCGGTCCCACTGCGCCCCGCGTCACGAACCAACGCGCCAAGAGCCTTTTCAGTTCTCCCCTTCACACCCCTGGAGCCGCTTCCATGTCTCATTTCTTCAGCAAGAGCCAGATTGCCTTGGCCGCCGTCGCGGCCCTGGGCAGCGTCGTCGTCATCGCGCCGACCGTCGCCACTGCCGCCGGCAAGACCGCCGGCAAATACGTGGCCGGCGACTTCCACAATCACACCACCTGCTCGGACGGCTCGATCTCGATGCAGAAGCTGGTCAAGAAGGTCACCGACAAGACCGAGACGCCCTGGGGCCTGGACTGGTTCGTGCAAGCCGGCCACGGCGGCACCGGCAACCGCAACTGCACGCTGGTCGAAGACGCCACGCTGGCCACGCCCGCCTACCCCTTGCTGAGCGGCAACACGCCCTTCAACACCGGCACTGCAGGCAGCCCGTCGCAGTACAACGGCCCGCAAACGACCTGGACGCAGAGCATCGGCGCGGCCAACATCAAGGGCAATGGCGGCGGCGTGGGCGGCAACGGCAACATGTGGCGCTGGCAGTCCATCCAGGAGTACCAGTACCCGCTGATCGAGTACCTGTCGGCGCAGAAGAACGTGCCGCTGTTCATCGGCATGGAATCCGTCGTGGCGGGCCATGAGCACACCTCCATGTCGGTCATCACCGGCCAGATGCCCGCCTCGCTGGACAACGCCTCGCTGCCCAACTCCCCCGGCTACACGGCCCTGGGCAACGCCAACGCGCTGGCCCAATGGTCCTACTGCTTCGACCGCGGCGACACCGACACCAGCCGTGGCAACGTGACCGGCTCCAGCACCGGCAACAACTGGGATTGCAGCAACCCCGACAGCGCCGACTCCACCTCCGCCACGCTGGGCTGGAGCGGCACCGGCAAGAAGCTTGTGCAGCCCGGCGGCACCGGCACCGGCAGCAAGGGCCACCTGAAGACTGTCGAGGCGCTGAAGTGGATGGCCAAGTTCCACGGCCAGGGCAGCTACTACGTGCCCGCCCACCTGGAGCGCGCCGGCCCCTTCAACCCGGACGGCAACAACGGCTTCAACATCGAGCACCTGCGCAACTTCAACAACGCCGCGCCTGCCGTCGCCTTCGGCTTCGAGTCGCAGCCCGGCCACGGCGCCTCGGCCAACCGCGGTGAATACCAGGTCAAGCGCAACAACATCGCCGGCGTGCTGACCGACTCCGTCGGCGGCACCACCTTCGGCGGCACCGGCGTTTATGCCGGCATCGTCGGCGGCGTCTGGGACGCCCTGCTCGGCGAAGGCCGCGGCTTCTGGTTCTTCGCCAGCTCCGACTGGCACAACCGCGGCAGCTTCGGTCCGGACGACCGCCGCTCGACGCAGGACTTCTATCCCGGCGAGTACCAGCGCACCTACGCCATGGTCCGCAACGGCGCCGACAAGCTGCGCCCGCAGACCATCGTCGACGGCCTGCGTACCGGCAATGCCTTCTCCAGCTCCGGTCAGCTGATCGACCGCCTGGCCTTCATCGCCTGCACGTCCTACCCCGGCATCGGTGCGCGCACCAACGCGTCCGTCGAGGCCCTGGCCGTTGCCGCAGCCACCAACGGCACCGACATCGACAAGACCGGCTGCGCGACCATGGGTGAAAAGCTTGTGGCCCGCCCGGGCGCCGAGATCGTCGTCGCCGTCGTGCTGCGCGACCCGGACGGCGTGAACTACTCGCCCTACAGCTTCCCCAACCCGTCGCTGGCCCAGGTCGGCATCAACCAGCCGCTGAACAAGCCGGTGCTGGACCACGTCGACCTGATCCGCGGCATGGTCTCGGGCTACAAGGCGCCGGGCGCCGCCGACTACTCGGGTGAATGGCCGCGCAACACCAACTGGCTGAAGGCCGATGGCACGACCACCGGTCTGGCCTCGGTGCCGGCCGCTGCGAAGAACACCACGGCTACCGTCGTGAAGACCTTCAGCGGCAACGGCAGCACGCCGTGGGCCCAGGTGCAGTCGGGCGTGGACAACACGACCTTCCTGAAGATGAGCTTCCGCGTGCCGGCCGTCCAGGCGTCGCAGTACCTGCGCCTGCGCGGCAGCAACCTGCCGGCTTCCGTGCCCTACGAGACCGACGCCAACGGCAACCCGCTGGCCGACATCTACACCAACGCCAACGACACGACGATGCTGCGCATCCCGTGCACGACGGTGGGCACGAATGTTCCGGCCAACGGTGCCAACTGGACGCAAGCCAGCGGCACCATCGACGGCTGCCCCGCCCACCTGGCCACGGCCTCGGGTGCCAGCCCCATCGCCGGCCAGAAGGCCGTGTCCTTCGACATCGCCGCCTGGGCCGACCTCTGGTTCTACAGCAACCCGATCTACGTGGAAGTGGCCGGCTCGACCGCCGTTGCCGGCCTGAAGTAAGCCGGCCGGGAGTTCTTCCCGCCAGTGCCTGGGGCGCCGCCAAACAGCGGCGCCCTTTTTCCTTCCCCAAATCCTGGGAGACCGCCATGAAGACCTGGATCCTTGCCACTCTGCTCGCCGCTGCCGCCACGGCCCAAGCCGCCACCGCCTGGGACGAAGCCGTGCAAGGCGACTTCGCCAACAACGGCCTCGCGCCGACCGCCGTCGCCGTGAGTGCGGGCCACAACCTCGTGCTCGGCACCACCGGCAATGCCGGCAGCGGCGTGGACCGCGACTACTTCCGCTTCACCATTCCCGTGGGCAGCGAACTCAGCGCACTGTGGCTGCAGCCCGGCACCAGCGTCTCCGGCGGTTCCTCCTTCCTCGGCATCCAGGCCGGCCCTCAACTGACCGTCACCCCCACCGGGGGCGGCATCGAGGCCTTCTACGGCTTCGGCCACTACGACAACAGCCAGATCGGCAGCGACATCCTCGTCACCCTGGTCGGCCCGGCCAAGGCGCCGATCCCGGCCGGCACCTATTCCTTCTGGGTGCAGGACACCGGTGGCCCGGCCAGCTATGCACTGGACTTCGTCATCACCTCCGCCGTGCCTGAACCCGCCAGCGCACTCAGCCTTGCGCTGGGCCTGTTGGCTCTCGGTGGCCGGGCTTGTCGTCGTTTTGTCTTGCAGCGTGGCTAGCATCGCCCGCCTGTTGCGCCATTCGTCGCGCCGTCCTCGCCGAGATCCATGTCCGCCCAATTGCCCCTGAGTTCCGCCACCCGGGCCCCGCTGCCCAAGCCCCTGCCGACCTGGACGCGCGAGCCCCTGCTGCACTTCCTGCTGCTCGGCGCGCTGCTGTTCGGCGTCGACCACTTCCTCAGCCGCCGCGGTGGGGATGCCAGCGAGATCGTCATCAGCGCCGAGATCGACGAAGAGGCCCGGCAGATCTTCAAGGCCTCGCGCGGCCACGAACCCAGTGCCGAGGAGATGACGGCGCTGCGCAAGGTCTGGCTGGACAACGAGGTGCTCTACCGCGAAGGCCTGGCCCTGCAACTCGACAAGGGCGACACCGCCATCCGCGAGCGCGTCATCTTCAAGGCCTTGAGCGTCGTCGATGGCGGCACCAAGCTGCCGCCGGCCGACGACAAGCTGCTGCGCGACTGGTTCGAGAAGCGCCGCGACAAGTACGACGAACCAGCCCGCTTCGACTTTCAGGAAGCCGTGCTCGGCAGCGAGGCCGGCGAGGCCGCCGTGCGCAGCTTCGTCGAGGCCCTCAACGCGGGCACGCCGGGCGACGCCAAGGCGGGCCTGCGTGTCTTCAAAGGCCGGCCGCACGGCAATCTCGTGCAGAGCTACGGCGCCGATTTCGCCAAGGCGCTGGAGGCGGCCACGCCCGGCCAGTGGCAGGCGCTGGCGTCGAACGAAGGTTGGCGCGCCGTGCGCCTGGACGTGAGCAGCCCGGCCAAGCCTGCGGTTTTCGAGGCGCTGCGCGGCGTGGTGCTGCAGGACTGGACCGACGCGACGCTGTCCGAACAGCGCAGCGCCGCCGTCGCCGCGCTCGCCCGGAAATACACCATCAAGGTCGAGGCACCCGCGAAATGAAGCGCTTCCTCTTGTGGCTGGCGCTCGCCTGCGCCGCCCTGCCCTCGTCCGCGCACGAGATGAGCATGGCCGAGGTGCAACTGCGCGAGACCCAGCGCGGTGAATTCCTCTGGCAATGGATGGCCACCGAGAAGCGCCCGGCTGCCCAGGACCTCACCCCCATCTGGCCCGAGGCCTGCCAGGCCGAGGCCAATGTGCTGCGCTGCGGCGAGCGCGGCCTGGCGGGCACGCTGCAGGTCAAGGGCGTGGGCGAGCGCTACTCGGCTGCCATCGTCAAGGTCTTCTGGCTGGACGGGCAGACGCGCATCTACACGCTCACCAAGGGCCAGCCGACGGTGCAGCTCTACGGTGCGGCCAATGACCCGCGTGGCATGGGCGAGATCGCCAGCGCCTACACGCTGCTGGGCGTGGAGCACATCCTCGGCGGCGTCGACCACCTGCTCTTTGTCATCGGCCTGCTGTTTCTGGTGGGTTTTCGGCGCCGCCTGGTGTGGACCATCACTGCCTTCACCGCTGCGCACAGCCTGACGCTCGCCAGCAGCGCGCTGGGTTGGCTGACGCTGCGCTCGGCGCCAGTCGAGGCCAGCATCGCGCTGTCCATCGTGCTCGTCGCCGGAGAAGCCCTGCACAAGCGTGACACGCTCGCCCGGCGCTGGCCGGCCGTCGTCGCCTTCCTGTTCGGCCTGGTGCATGGCCTGGGCTTTGCCGGTGCGCTCAAGGAGATCGGCCTGCCCGACAACCACCTGCTCGTCGCGCTGCTGACCTTCAACGTCGGCGTCGAGATCGGCCAGCTGATGACGGTCGGCGCCTGCTGGTGCCTGTGGCGCGTCAGCGCCCGCTGGCCGGCCACGCAGCGGCTGCGCACGGTGCTGCTCTACATGATCGGCAGCGTGGCGGCCTACTGGTCGTGGCTGCGCGTCGCGGCGGTGCTGGCATGACGGACGAAGTCATCGGCCTTTTTCCGGTGCCGCTGCTGCGCGCGCCGGGCGTGCTGCCCGCGCCGCTGGTGAACGCGCTGGTCGACCACTTCAGCACCCGCGCGCTGCAGGCCAACAACAGCTCCGATGCGCTGTCGCACACCCGCATGCTGCAGCCGGCCGACAGCCCGCTGCTCGTGCAGGCCGCGGCGCTCATCACGCCCAAGATCGCCGACTTCGGCCGCCTGCTGTTCGGCGAAAGCCTGGGTTGGGCCATCAAGGAGATGTGGGTCAATGTGCTGGACACCGGCGGGCGCCAGGCCATGCACAACCACGCCAACAGCTTCGCCTCCGGCGTGGTCTACCTGACCGAGACCGACGGCTCGGCCCGCACCGTCTTCATGAAGTCACCCGGCGGACATGACTTCGCGCTGAAGAACGACCACGCCGGCGTGACGACCGGCCCCTACAACGCCGAGAAATGGGTCAGCCCCGCACCGGCGCCGGGCGACCTCATCCTGTTCCCGAGCTACCTGATGCACGCCGTGCCGCCGAACGCCGGCGGGCGTCGCATCAGCCTGGCCTTCAACGCGATCCCGACGCGGCTGGAGAGCTGGGGCTACACCTTGAGCTTCAACGCTTGAGAGTTCTGGCGCTTGCGCTGATGGCCGCTTCCGGCTTTGCCGGCCTGGGCTACCAGATCGTCTGGACGCAGCAGTTCGGCCTGGTGCTTGGCCATGAATCGGCAGCCGTGCTCGCTGTCGTCGCGGCCTTCTTCGGCGGGTTGTCGCTGGGCGCATTGCTGCTCGGCAGGCGAATCGAAGCGAGTGACGAGCCGCTGCGCTGGTACGCCGGCTGCGAAGCGCTGATCGGCCTGTGGGGCGCGGTGCTGATGGTCGCCATGCCCATGGCCGGCAACGCCGCGTTGGCGCTGATCGGGCCCGAAGCCTCGCCGCCCTGGCAATGGGGCATCGCCTTCGCCGCGAGCTTGCTGCTGCTGCTGCCCGCCACCGCCGCGATGGGCGCGACCTTGCCGGCCATGGCGCGCATCGGCACGGCCGGCGTCGCGCCGCTGTACGCCGCCAACACGCTGGGCGCCGTCGCCGGCGTGCTGACCACGGCCTTCTGGCTGATCCCGGACTGGGGCCTCACGCGCAGCGCCGGGCTGTGCGTCGCGCTCAACCTCGGCTGTGCGCTGCTGGCGAGCGTTGCGCTGCAGGCGCGCCCGGCGTCCTTGCTCGGCCCACGAACGTCGAGCCGGCCACTGGCCCTGCTCGCGCTGACCGGTCTGCTCGGCATCGGCTACGAAGTGCTGGCCGTGCGCGTGCTCAGCCAGGTCGCGGAGGACACGGTGTACACCTTCGCGCTGCTGCTGGCCGTGTATCTCGCCGGCAGCGCCTTGGGCGCGGCGGCTTTCGCGCGCTGGCCACGGCTGCGCAGCACGCCGCGACTGCTGCAGGCGCTGGCCCTGAGCCTCCTGATCGGCATGGCCGCGCTGTGGAGTGCCGAGGCGATCAAGGACGGGCTGCAGCCCGAGACGCTGGCGACCGCCCTGGCCACCGAGGCCTTGCTCGCCGTCGCCGTCTTCGCGCTGCCGACGCTGCTGATGGGCGCCCTCTTCTGCCAGCTCAGCGCCGACGCCGCCGCGGCCGGCATCCCGTTCAGCCGCGCCTTGGGCGTCAACACGCTGGGCGCCATGCTGGCCGCGCCACTGTTCGGTGTGGCGCTGGCGCCAGCCCTGGGACCGAAGCTGGCGCTGCTGCTCGTCGCGGCCGGCTATCTGCTGCTCGCACCGGCCTGGCGCAGCTCGGGCTGGTGGCTGCCCGCCGCAGCCACGGCGGCGCTCGCCGTGCTGGCGCCGCCGCTGGCCTTCGTCGACCTGCCGGAAGGCGGGCGGCTGCTGAGCTACCGCGACGGCACGATGGCGGCGGTCAGCGTCGTCGAGGACGCGGCCGGCATCGCGCGCCTGCGCATCAACAACCGCCAGCAGGAGGGCAGCAGCGCGACGCTGCACGTCGACGGCCGCCAGGCGCTGCTGCAGCTGCTGCTGCACGAAGCGCCGCGCCACGCCCTCTTCCTCGGCGTCGGCTCGGGCATCACGGCCGGCGTGGCCGCGCGGCTGCCGGGCTTGCAGGTGGACGCCGTCGAGCTGCTGCCCGAGGTCATCGAAGCCACGGCGCTGTTCCGGCCTGCGTTGGTGACTCTCGGCGAAGGGGCTTCGCCACGTCTGCATGCCGCCGATGCGCGCCGCTTCGTGCGCACGGCCACGCAGCACTACGACGTCATCGTCTCCGACAACTTCCACCCCGCCCGCAGCGGCTCGGGCGCGCTCTACACGGTCGAACACTTCCGCGCCGTGCGCGAACGCCTGGCACCGGCCGGCCTGTTCTGCCAGTGGCTGCCGCTGCACCAGCTCGACCTGGACACGCTGCGCAGCATCACCGCCTCCTTCCTGCAGGCCTTCCCGGAAGGCGCCGCCATCCTGGCCAGCAACAGCCTGGACACGCCCACCGTCGGCCTCGTCGGCCGCGCCGGTGGCACCCGTTTCGCGCCCCGTTCCGCCCCTGAGCTCGCGGCGCACTTCGGCCTGGGCGACGATTTCGCGGTGCTCGGCAGCTTCATCGCCGACCCACGCGCGCTGCAAGGCTTCGCGGCCGACGCGCCGCTGAACACCGACGACCGCCCCTGGGTAGCCTACCGCGCACCGCGCATCACCTACGCGCCCGACTCCGCGCCGCGCGACCGCCTGCTGGCCTTGCTCGGCCAGCTCGACGTCGATGCCACCGCCCTGCTCGCCGCGCCCGATGCGCCGCTCGCCACGCGGCTGACGGCCTACGCCCAGGCCCGCCGTGGCTATCTGGAGCTGGGCCGGCGCACTGCGCCCAGCGGCGACCCCGCCATCATGCTGGCCCGCGTGGGTGCACCGTTGCTGGCCGTGCTGCGCCAAAGCCCCGACTTCCAACCTGCCGCCGAACCGCTGCGCCGCATCGCGCAAGCCCTGGCACCGCGCGACCCCGCGGCCGCGCAACGCCTGCTGGCATCCCTGGCCGATATCCGCCCCGACCTCGCGGCCCCCTGAACCGTGTTGGGCCGGTGTCAGTCCTTCGTGGCAAGCTGCGGCCCATGCGCTGGGCCTTCATCACCGACATTCACGCCAATCGGCAGGCCTTCGAGGCTGTCCTTGCCGACGCCCGCGCTCAAGGCGCCACGCGCTATGTGCTGCTCGGCGACTTCGTCGGCTACGGCGCCGACCCGGCCTGGGTGGTCGACCAGGTCATGGCCATGGCCGCCGACGGCGCCATCACCGTGCTGGGCAACCACGACGAGGCCGTGGCCCACGGCGGCACGCCTGGCATGCACCCGGACGCGCGCGCCGTCATCGACTGGACCCGCGCCCAGCTCAGCGAAGATCACCTGCGCTTCCTGACCCGGCTGCCGCTGCAGGCCCATGGCGAGCCGGGCCACTGCCTGTTCGTGCATGCCAATGCGTTCGAGCCCAACGGCTGGGAGTATGTGCAGGGCCGCTCCGAGGCGGTGAAGAGCCTGCATGCCAGCGCGGCGCGCATCCAGGTCTGTGGCCACATGCACGAGCCCATGCTCTTCCACCTCTCGGGCACCGGCAAGGCGGGCGACTTCCGGCCCGTGGCCGGCGTGCCCATGCCGCTGCCGGCGCATCGCCAGTGGCTGGCCATCCCCGGCTCCTGCGGCCAGCCGCGCGATGGCAACCCGGCGGCCTGCTACGCGCTGCTGGACCCGGGCAAGTCCGAGCTGGACGACGCCCGCATCACCTTCCAGCGCGTGGCCTATGACGTCGACGCGGCCTGCGCGGCCCTGCGCGCGACGGACCTGCCGCCGCTGATTGCCGAACGCCTCGCGCGCCGCCTCACGCTCGGAGAATGATGACGACGACCGCACCTGCCTCGCCCGCTCCCCCCGCCCCGCTGGAACCGGGCCAGGTGCTAGACGGGTTCAAGTTGGAAGAGAGGCTGCACCAGGGCGGCATGGCCAACCTCTGGCGCGTCAGCCGCGTGGATGGCAGCGAAGGCGACGGCGAGTTGCTGATGAAGGTGCCCCGCATCAAGGGCGGCGAGGACCCGGCCACCATCGTCGGCTTCGAGGTCGAGCAGATGCTGATGCCCCAGCTCAGCGGCCCGCACGTGCCGCGCTTCGTCGCCCGCGGCGATTGGACGCGGCAGGCCTTCATCGTGATGGAGCGCATCCCTGGCGACACGCTGCGCCCGCGGCTGGACGACGCGCCGCTGCCGCCCGAGGAAGTGGCCGACATCGGCGCCCGCGTGGCCACGGCCTTGGCCGCCCTGCACCGCCAGCACGTCGTGCACCTGGACATCAAGCCCAGCAACATCATGTTCCGGCCCGACGGCACGGCCGTGCTGGTCGACTTCGGCCTGTCGCGCCACGAGCAGCTGCCCGACCTGCTCGAAGAGGAGTTCACGCTGCCGATGGGCACGGGACCCTACATGAGCCCGGAGCAGGTGCAGTTCGTGCGCAACGACCCGCGCAGCGACCTGTTCGCGCTGGGCGTCATGCTCTACCACCTGGCCACCGGCGAGCGGCCCTTCGGCCAGCCGAACTCGGTGCGCGGCCTGCGCCGGCGCCTGTTCGTCGAGCCGGTGCCGCCGCGCGCCATCCGCTCCGAGCTGCCACCCTGGCTACAGGAGATCGTCCTGCGCTGCCTGGAGGTCAAGCCCGAGCGCCGCTACCAGAGCGCCGCCCAGCTGGCGCTGGACCTGCGCGAGCCCGGCGGCGTGGCGCTCACGGCACGCGCCGAAAAGCTGCGCGTGAGCGGCGCGATGCTCAGGCTCAAGCGCTGGTTCTTCGCACTCGGCGCGGAGGCGCCACCGCCGCCGCCGGCCGGGCAGCAGCTGGCGCGCAGCCCCATCGTCATGGCTGCGGTGGACGTCGACAACGCGACGCCCGAGCTGCTGGCCCAGCTCTGCGAGACGGTGCGCCGCATCGTGCAGACCGAAGCCGGTGCCCGCCTGGCCTGCGTGTCCGTCATGCGCGTGAACCGCATCGGCATCGACGAGCTGACCGACAAGCACGGCCAGAGCCTGCACGTGAAGCAACTCATCGCGCTCAAGCACTGGGCGCGGCCCATCAGCAAGGCGCTCAGCCTGGAAGACGGCCGGCTGACCTTCCATGTGCTGGAAGCGCCCGACGCGGCCGGCGCGATCATCGACTTCGCCCACCGCAACGGCGTGGATCACATCGTCATGGGCGCACGAGGCGCCTCTGCGCTGCGGCGCTACCTCGGCAGCGTGTCCGGCCAGGTGGTGGCCGAGTCGGACTGCACGGTCACCGTCGTGCGGCAACCCGCGGGCTAGGGTCTGCAGCCGCCACGCCGGGCCGATCCCGCGCGCTGGTCCTGCGGATCAGCCGCCGAAATAGGGGTCGCCCGCAGGCCGCTTCCTGCGTGCCGGGGCGATCTGCGTGGTGATGGACACGGCGCTGCCGTTGACCGCCACCTGCACCGCCGTCGGCGCACCGTCGACGAGTTGGTCCGGGTGCCAGATGCGCACGCGGGCCGCGCCCTCCGGCAGGCCCTGCAGCAGCGCCTTGCCGTCCTCGCCACCGAGCTTGGCCCATGGCGTGTCGGCAACGTAGATGTGGCCGCGCATCGAGCCATGGATGTGGCAGCCGAGCAGGTAGGCGCCGGGCTGGCTCAGCACCTTGCTGTCGCTGGCCGGCGGCTTGGCGGCCACGCGACCGGCGAGGCGCATCTGCGTGTTCAGGCCGGGATCGACGTAGACGCCGCCTGCGCCCATCAGGCCCAGGATGACATGGTGGTCCCAGCTGTCGAGGTTGCTGAAATTGACCTTGGCACCCAGGCCGACGACGGTGACGGTCGGCACGAAGCGCAGCTTCTCCTGAGTGATGCTGGCCTCCAAGACAGGCGCGGGACGAGCGCCCTGCACGGCGCTGTCCACCAGCACGACGGCGTCGGCCAACGGCTTGCCGTTGCGGTCGAGCACGGTGACGGTCAGGTCGGCGGCCTGCGCGGCGGCAGCGGCCAGCAGCAAGGCAGAGATAAAGGTGGCGCGCATGGTGTGGGCGTGGCTTGGGGCTGGGACAGGGCCAGTGTCTCACCGCTGCATACACTGGCGAGATGAGTGCGAACCCCTGCCTGAGCTGCGGCGCCTGCTGTGCGAGTTTCCGGGTCGACTTCGACTGCAGCGAGCTTGAAAGCCAGGGTGGCCGCGTGCCCGACGGGCTGGCTGTGGAACTGACCGGCCGCCTCGTGCGCATGCGCGGTACAGACCACGCCCAGCCGCGCTGCGCGGCGTTCACTGGCCAGGTGGGCGCCAAGGCCAGCTGCGGCATCCACGAGTGGCGGCCGTCGCCTTGCCGCGAGTTCGGCGAGCGTGCGCCGATGGGCATTGGTGACGACGCCTGTGCGCGAGCCCGCGCGCGGCACGGGCTTGCGCCGATCTGATGCGTTTTAAGACCCGGCGGCGCCGCGAATCGGCACGCGCTGGCGCTGCTGCTCGCGCATCTCGTTGAGCCAGGCCAGCTTGGCGCCGTAGAGCTCGCGGTCCTTGACTGTCGCGCTGTTCTCCAGCGCCTTGGCGATTTCGCCGCGCGCGCCGGTCACGTCACCCATGCCGTAGTTGGCCAGCCCCAGCCAGAAGTGGAACTCGGGCACATACGCCGCACGGGCTATTTCCTTGCGGAACAGCTGGCGCGCTGCCGCGAACTCGCCAGCCCGCATTGCCGCCACGCCGTCGTCGAAGAACTTGTAGGGCGCCACGGGCTGGATCTGGGCGAGCTGGTTGGCGTAGAGCTGGGCCTCCTCGCGACGGCCGGTGTCGCTGAGCACGAGGACGAGGTTGGACATGGCCTGGGTGTTCAGCGGCTCGCGCTGCAGCACCAGGCGCAGCGTGGCCTCGGCGCGGTCGAACAAGCCCTTGCGGCGGTAAAGCACGGCTAGCGTGTTGTAGGCGGACAGCCAGCGCGAGTCGGTGCGGATGGCTTCGCGCGCCCACCAGTAGGCGTCGTCCACCTGGCCCACGGTCAGCGCCTCGGCGGCCTTGTTGTTGAGGAACATCGCCAGGATGGTGGACTCGTCGACGACGCGGCTGCGGTGGTTGCGCACCTGGTTGGGCGGCAGGAAGTCGATGGTCAGCAGCTCGGGGTCGCCGAAGACGACGCGCGTCTGCATGGACAGCGGCCGGGCCAGGCTGATGTTGACGTGGCCGGCGACGAAGAAGATGCCGTTGGCGCGCGTCCAGCTCTCTTCGAGATAGACGCTGTTGAAGCGCACCGGCATGCCCAGGTGGCGGGAGAAGGCAGCCGTCATCAGCACCAGCGACATGCAGTTGCCGCGCCTGGCATCGAAGGCCTCGGCGGCCGTGCGGGTGGTTTCGGCGTCGTAGTCCAGCTGCAGTCGGCCGCGGGTGTAGAGGGCGTCAATGAGGCCATCGCGCAGGCCCTTGCTGCGGATCTCGCTGGCCATCTCCGTTGCGGCAAAGCGCTTCATCGCCGGGCTCAGCGCCAGCGCCTCCTGCGCGTCGATGCGAACGCTGGGCGGGCGGAAGGCCGCGTCGACGAAGACGTCGGTGGTGGGGGGCTCCTTGGGCTCGACGGCGCAGCCCGTCAGGCCGGCCCCAACACCGGCGAGCGCAAGGATGGCGACCAGAGCGCGGATGTTTTTCATGTCAGTCTCCTGACACAAGCTTAGTCCTGCGCCGCGCGCCTGTCTTGAGTCATTCGGCACGCCTTCGCGGGGTCGACGCAGTTTCCGGGCTCCCCGTGGCCGCATGAAACCGCAGCGTCAACGCAAGAAGCAAAACTACATTGCTTACTTGAAATCCAGGAATCTATCGCACTGTCTGCGCGTTTATTCACGATATTCACCAGACGGCATCGGGATTCCACCAACTTACGAATGTAGTTTTACTCCAATAGCATCCGCGCAATTCCAAGGAGTGCGCGGACATGAAGGCATGGGCAGACGGTTTCGCGCGGCAAGCGCGACGGGTGGCTGGGGCGCTGGCCCTGGGCATGTGCGGGCTGCTGGCAGCCTGCGGCGGCGGCAGCAGCGCGGAGGGTGCCCAGCAAGCGCCGATGAGCGGCATCGGCACCGCCGCGGTCGACGAAAACGGCGTCGAGCTGCTGGCGGGCGTGCCCGCCGCGGGCCAGACGCTGCGCGCCAAGATCGCCGCCGTCGCCACGCCCGGCGCGCCGGCCACGTCGCTGCGCGTGCACTACCGTCGCTCCGCCAGCGACTACACCGGCTGGCAGATCCACACCTGGAATGCCGCCCAGAGCCCGAACTGGAACGGCGGCTGGGACGCCGCCGGCAACGATGACTTCGGCGTGTACTACGACGTGCCGCTCGCCGCAGGCAGCGGCACCGTCGGCTTCCTGCTGCACAACCAGGACAACAAGGACAACGGTGGCGCCGACCAGAGCTATGTGCTGCAGGCGGGCGCCAACGAGATCTGGCGCCTGCAAGGCGACAGCACCAACTACGCGAGCAACCCCTTGCTGCTGCCGGTGCCGGACATCAAGACCGTCCGCGTGCACTACAAGCGCTTCGACGCCGGCTACAGCGCCTGGGGCCTGCACCTGTGGAACGGCAGCGGCCTGAACGCCGCCGCCCTGCCTGCAGGCGTCAACATCGAGAACTGGGGCCAGCCTGTGCCCCTGGCCAGCATGCTCGGCTATGCCATGGGCGATGGCGAGGTCGTGTTCGACATCCCCGTGCTCAATCCTCAGGGCGACGTGAACCGCAAGGGCCTGGAATTCATCATCCACGGCATGCCGCCCAACGAGAACGACAAGGACGGCCGCAACGACAACATCCGCGTCGAGTACGCCGCGCTGACGGTGCAGAACCAGGTCGGCCAGATCTGGCTGGTCGAGCACGACGCGACGGTCTACACCGCCCTGCCCGACCTGCGTTCCGTCTCCAGCACCGACGCCCGCGCCGTGTGGCTGAACAAGAGCCTCGTGAAGTGGCCGCGCATCGCCACCAGCAGTCCAGTGCGCCTGTACTACTCGGCCACCGGCCAGATCAGCGTCGCGCTGGATGCCCCCGTGCAAGGCGCCGACGGCTACATCACGCTGGACGCCTTCGCCGGCACCGTGCCCGCCGCCGACGCGCTGCGCTTCAAGTACGTGGCCAGCGGCACCGTCTTCAACGTGCGTGCCGCCGACATGGTCGCCCTGCCCTCGCTGCACCAGAAGCAGCTCGTGCTCGTGCAGGAAGACGCCAACGGCCGCGTGCAGAACGCCACCACCGCCCAGATCGCCGGCGCGCTGGACGACCTCTACGCCGCCGCCTACAACGCGCCCGACCTGGGCGCCGTCGCGAGCAACGGCAGCACCAGCTTCAAGCTCTGGGCGCCCACGGCGCAGAACGTGTCCCTGGTGCTGACGACGCCGCTGGGCAACTCGGGCCTGACCCGCACGACCACCGAGCCGATGACGCGCGCCGCCGCCACCGGCGTCTGGAGCCTCAGCAAGCAAGGCCATCTGCAGGGCGCCACCTACCGCTACCAGGTGCAGGTCTTCGTCAAGGGCACGGGCCTGGTGAAGAACCTCGTCACCGACCCCTACTCCCTGGGCCTGACGCTGGGCAGCCAGCAGAGCGTCGTCATGGACCTGCAGGCTCAGGCCACGAAGCCGAGCGGCTGGGACCAGAGCGCACCGCCCGCCACCGTGGCCGCGCCGTCGGACCTCAGCATCTACGAGCTGCATGTTCGCGACTTCTCGATCAACGACACCAGCGTGCCCGCGCCCAAGCGCGGCAAATACCTGGCCTTCACCGAAAGCCAGTCCAACGGCATGAAGCACCTCGCCGCGCTGGCTGCCGCCGGCCTGACCGACGTGCACCTCCTGCCGGTGTTCGACATCGCCAGCGTCAATGAGAAGAGCTGCGTGACGCCCGCCCCCAGCGGCGCGCCGGACAGCGAATCGCAGCAAGCGACGGTTGCGGCAACCGCCGGCACCGACTGCTTCAACTGGGGCTACGACCCGCTGCAGTTCACGACGCCCGAGGGCAGCTATTCGAGCAATGCCAACGACCCGCTGGCCCGCGTCGTCGAGTTCCGCCGCATGGTGCAGGCCCTGAACGCGGCCGGCCTGCGCGTGGGCATGGACGTGGTGTTCAACCACACCACATCCTCCGGCCAGAACGCCAACTCAGTGCTCGACAAGGTCGTGCCCGGCTACTACTACCGCCTCAACGCGACCGGCGGCATCGAGCGCTCGACCTGCTGCGAGAACACCGCGGCAGAGAACCTGATGATGGCCAAGCTGATGATCGACTCGGCCGTCACCTGGACGCGCGACTACCGCATCAGCTCGCTGCGCTTCGACATCATGGGCCACCATCCGCGCTCGGTCATCGAGGCGCTGAAGGCCCGCGTGCAGGCGGCCACCGGCCGCGCCGTGCAGATCGTCGGCGAGGGCTGGAACTTCGGCGAAGTGGCCAACGGCTCGCGCTTCGTGCAGGCCGAGATGCTGTCGCTGAACGGCTCGGGCATCGGCAGCTTCAACCCGCTGATCCGCGACGCCGTGCGCGGCGGCGGCTGCTGCGACACCGGCAACGCGCTGGTGGCCAACCAGGGCTATGTCAACGGCTTCTTCTACGACAGCAACGCCAATGCCTCCAGCCAGAGCCGCGGCGAGCTGATGTGGTTTGCCGACCGCCTGAAGGCGTCGCTGGCCGGCTCCATCCGCAGCTTCCAGATGCAGACGAGCTGGGATGCCAACCTGCGCCTGGACCAGATCGACGTCGGCGGCATCCCGGCCGGCTGGGTGCTGGAGCCCGGCGAGGTCGTCAACTACATGGAGAACCACGACAACCTCACGCTGTTCGACAACAACGTGTTCCGGCTGCCCACCACCACCAGCCACGAAGACCGCGCCCGCGTGCAGATCCTGGCCAGCGCCATCAATGCCTTCAGCCAGGGCGTCGCCTATTTCCATGCCGGTGTGGACACGCTGCGCAGCAAGTCGCTCGACAAGAACAGCTACGACAGCGGTGACTGGTTCAACCGGTTGGACTGGAGCTATGCCGACAACGGCTTCGCCGCCGGCCTGCCGCCCTCGCGCGACAACGCCGACAACTGGGGTCTCGCCCGCCCGCTGCTGACCAATGCGCTCATCAAGCCGACCCCGTCCGACATCGCCTGGACGCGCGACGCCTTCCGCGACCTGCTGCGCATCCGCAAGAGCACCACGCTGCTGCGCCTGCGCACGGCCAACGACATCAAGGCGCGGCTGTCCTTCCTGAACACCGGCTCCAACCAGGAAGCCACCGTGCTGGTGGGCCGCGTCGACGGCACGGGCTATGCCGGTGCGAACTTCGACGAACTCGTCTACCTCATCAACGTCGACAAGACCGACAAGCGGCTGACCCTGCCCACGCTGGCCGGCCACGCACTGGTGCTGCACCCGGTGCACACCGCCGCCACTGCCGCCGACAAGCGCGCCGCCCAGGCCAGCTTCAACAGCGCCACCGGCAGCTTCAGCCTGCCGGCCCGCAGCGCCGTCGTCTTCGTCCGCCAGCCCGCCCAATGAAGAAGGCCATCGCCATGAAATCCATCCAACGCCTGGCCGCCACGGCCGCCCTCGTCCTCGCCAGCGCCGCCACCCAGGCCACGCCCATCGTCGTCGAAGTCAGCGGCGCGCAGAGCGTCAACCTGCAGGGCGAGGGCGGGAACACCGTCTGGCTCGTCGACATCGGTGCCAACGCCGTGCTGAACTCGCTGGACTGGAGCGTGGCCCTCAACGCCTTCGCGCCCAGCAGGCTGTCGGAGATGCAGGTCAGCTTCGGCAGCTCCAGCGGCCTGAACCAGATCACCTTCTCACCCGACGCCTTTGACGGCTTCAGCAGCGCTGGCAGCTACAGCGGCTCACTGAGCCTGGCGGGCCTGGGCGTGGCGGCCGGCGCCGACGGCCTGCTGCGCATCGAATTCAGCGAGGCCTACAAGGACTTCGCGCTGAACGTCGCCGAGGGCCAGTGGGTCAGCGGCAATCTGACCTTCGACGTCAGCGCCGTGCCCGAGCCGGGCAGCAGCCTGCTGATCCTGCTGGGCCTGGGCCTGGTCGGTTTCAGCGTGAGGCGGGCGCGGCAAGGCTGAAGCCCGTCGCCCTTTGCGACAAGGGGCTTGGCGGGTGCCAAGCCCTTTTGCTTTCAACGTTTGACATGAGGGGTGCACAAAAGGCGCAGCCTTTTGGGCATCCCCTCGATGGAATACGAAGGGACTTCCCACCTTCTGGCTGACGGCGTCGAGGCGCCAAGATTGATGGTGCGAATCGTCAATCTGCAAGCCTGTGAAAGGGGAAGCCCATGAACGAGATTACCCGAGTCGGGGTCGATCTGGCCAAGCGCGTGATCCAGATTCACGCCATTGATGCAGCCGGCCGCGTGGTTGCCGCCAAAGCCCTGCCCGCCGACAAGTTTGCCGCCTGGTGCGTGCAATTGCCGCCGGGCTGTCTGGTGGCGATGGAGGCCTGCGGCGGCGCCCACCACTGGGCGCGCAAGCTGCGCGGCTTCGGATTGGACGTCCGCCTCATCGCCGGCCACTTCGTCACGCCCTATCGCATGGCGGGCAAGGGCGGCAAGAACGATGCGGCGGACGCCGCTGCGATCTGCGAGGCCGCAGGCCGGCCCCACATGCGCTTCGTGCCGGTGAAGACGCCCGCCCAGCAGGCCCTGCTGGCCATCCACCGGCTGCGCGAGGGCTACAAGGAAGACCGCACCGCTTGCATCAATCGCATCCGTGGCCTGCTCACCGAGTTCGGCATCGTCTTTGCGCAAAGCCCCGAGGCGCTGCGCCTGGGCCTGGCTGACGTGCTGGAGGACGCCAGCAACGAGTTGCCCGGCATTGCCCGACTGGCGATTCAAGAAGCCCGGCTGCACTGGATTGAACTGGAGCGCCACATCGCCCGCTGCGACGAGCGCATCACTGCGCATGTGCGCTCGGACGAGCAGGCCAAGGCCGCTGCTCAACTCGCCGGCATCGGCCCGGTCACCGCGTCGGCGCTGGTGGCCACCGTGGGCGACTTCAAGCAGTTCAGGAATGGCGCACAGTTCGGCTCGTGGCTCGGCCTGGTGCCACGGCAGAACTCCAGCGGTGGCAAGACGGTGCTGGGGCGCATCACCAAGCGTGGCGACGACTACCTGCGCACGCTGCTGATCCAGGGCGCCAAGTCGGCCGTGATGACGGCGCACAAACGCACGGACAAGATCTCGCAGTGGCTGGTGCAGTTGCTGGCCCGCGTGGGCTGGCAGAAGGCGGTGGTGGCGCTGGCCAACAAGAACGCCCGCATCGTCTGGGCGCTACTGGCCAAGGGGCGCGTGTTCGACCCGAACTACGTGTCGGTCAAGCCGGGTGAACTGCTGGCGCTACCCGTCGAGATGCCGGCCTGAAAACCCCCTTCCCAACGAACAAGTTCTTCCCGAAGACGTGCGTTCGAAGATGCATCACACAGGTCAGACCGGCAGCAGGCAAGCTCGACTAACCCTGTGCCGCGCCCATGGTGGCGACGGCGGCGAACGAATGGAGCCCTGCTGAGCGGTTGGTATCTGGGCCCGCACCGAAACCCGAGTGCAACAAGGCCGCCTGTAGATGTGCAGTCTGTTCTCTGTGGTGCTGCATCGAACCCGAACTCAGGTATTGAGGAAAACAGCAAAGGCGACTATCGAAAACAGCCCGAACCCAACTGCTTGATTAACCGGGAAGTCCCTGTAGAGTGGTTAGGCCGCAATGCTGTGCTTCAGCAGAAGAACTTCAGGTCGTCCACTGCGCCGGTGAATAGAACTGCGCAGTCCAATGCGATGTTGACGCCAACGCCGATGGCTAGCCAAAGCTGCCCGCGGGCTCCGATAGGGGGTGATTTTCCGACGCTCTTGAGGATGAGTACCAGAACAAGAAGCCACTCAAAGTACCTGCCGATTGCGAAGCTCAGTATGTAGCTTGGGGTATCCGTCAATCCGTTGTGTTGTAGGAGGGCATAGGCGTAGAACATCAGGATCCCGCCCAGAAGACCCACGAGTAGCCTTATGCCTGCCCACTTGAAGGCAAACTTCGGCAGAGCCGCGACATCGAACGAGAGCATCTTCGGAGCGAGGCGGCAGATGAACCAGTAGAGGATGAACTTGATGAGGATGAGGAGCGGCAGCATTGCGTCCTTTGCGGCCTAGACAAGATGGCTTCGTGATGTCGGGCGGCCCGACCCCTGCGATGCCGTAGGTTGCAGGCGCAAGGGCTGCAGAGCTACACCAAGGCACCCGGCAGGCGGTCTGCCGGGGCGTTGCGAGTGAGCAAGGAGTCGGGCCATGGGCAAGGAATCTAGCACCCTGTTCGTCGGGTTGGACGTCCACAAGGACAGCATCGACATCGCCGTGGCGGACGCGCCGCGCGACGCCGAGATCCGGCATGTCGGCAGCATCAAGGGCGATCTCGCGTCCCTGGACAAGGCCGTGCGCAAACTCGTCAGTCGCGGCCAGCCGCTGCACATCGTCTACGAAGCCGGCCCGTGCGGCTTTGTCATCCAGCGCCACCTCTGCGCCCAGGGGCCTGCGCTGCGATGTGGTCGCCCCGTCCAGCATCGCCCGCCCACCTGGCGAGCGCATCAAGACCGACCGGCGCGATGCCATGCTGCTGGCCCGGCTCGCGCGCTCGGGCGACCTCTCGGTGGTGCGCGTGCCCGATGCGGCCGACGAATCCGTGCGTGACCTAGTGCGTGCCCGCGAGGACGCCGTGCGTGAGCAGCGCAATGGCCGTCACCGCCTCAAGGCGCTGCTGCTGCGCAACGGCATTCCCTACGCCGGCAAGTCCTCGTGGACGGCGGCGCACCTGCGCTGGCTGGCCACGGTCAAGCTCGGCCATACGGCCCAGCAGATCGCCTTCCAGGAATATCTGCACGCCATCACTCAAGCCGGCGAGCGCATCGCCCGCTTAGAGCAGGCGCTGCGCGACGCGCTGCCGCACTGGCGCTTGCTGCCCGTGGTGCAGGCGCTGCAAGCCCTGCGCGGCGTGCAGTTGATCGCGGCGATGACGCTGGTGGCGGAGTTGCAGGACTTCCTGCGCTTCGAGTCGCCGCGCCAGTTAATGGCCTACCTGGGACTGGTGCCCACGGAGCACAGCTCCGGCCCCAAGCGCCGGCAAGGCGCGATCACCAAGGCGGGCAACAGCGCAGCGCGACGCATGCTGGTCGAAGTGGCCTGGCATTACCGGATGGAGCCCCGGGTGAGTCCGATCATCGCGGCACGCCAGGACGGGCTGCCCGAGTGCGTGACGCAGATCGCGTGGAAGGCGCAGACGCGGCTGTGCAACAAGTTCAAGCGCTTGAGCGCGCGCCGGCTCATGAAGACCAAGGCCGTGGTGGCGGTGGCGCGCGAGCTGGCCGGGTTCGTGTGGGCGATCGGGCGCGAGGTGCAGCTCTCGGGCTGGGCGGGCATCAAGCCACCGCTGCCGGTGGTAGCCGCGTGAAGGTCGTCCTGATGAACAGCGCCGCGCCAAGGAGGTGACACACCCGCATTTGCACCAGAGGCCGGACGGGGAACGCGGCGCAGCCGCGGCCATCAAGGGAACCCTCGACCACGTTATTGAGCGTGAACGCCGCGCGAGTGGCCGGATCGACCTCAGCCCCTAGACCGAAGGCAGCCCTGCGACGAACACTTGTCTTGAGGTAGCCAACCCTCGCATATCAGCATGATCAACCGTCGCGCATCCACATCGGGTGGCAACTCAGGCTCCGTCGCGTTCCCCGTCCGGCAACAGGTTCAGTTCAATATCTGCACCGCAGAGGACCGGGTCTTGCCGCTTGACAGGAAGAAGCCATATCAACGATGAAGCTAAGCAGCGAGTGCCGGCTTGCCGGCGCGAGTCTGCTTGAGCGGCAGGTTGTGCAGAGCCACTTCGAAGCATCTGCCGCTGCGAAAGCGAGATGCTAAACGGAGCAACACCCACGTGGCAGATGCCCGAGGCGCCTGGCTGGTTCTTGACCATGCGACCCGCCGCGCAAAGAGAACGGAATGACGCCCAACCTTCGCCACGCGGCCATGACGCCTGCCTCCACTTGGAGCAGCCGAGGCGACCAAGCTTCGCCAGACCGCGCCACAAAGAGAACTCGTTCCTATGCAAGCAGCCGACTGGCTTTGACGCGAAAGACGGACCATCCTCACTTGGCCTCCCGGCAGCCAGATGCACAACGTGATGTCGCCAGTCTGCGTAATGCAGGCTGCGTCTGAATAAGACCGGTGGATGCCCTGCACGCAAGTCCCTGACTTGATTCAAAAAAGGCGCCATTGACTGTATGCAAATACAGCCATACGCTGTCGGCGTAACGCAAGCTTGCCGCTGGTGCGGCTCGGGGCGAGTCAATGGAGGGCTTGGACATGAGCATGGGCAGCAAGTCGGAGCAAGGCGTGGGAAAGATGGGCGGCATGATTGCACGGCATGCGCCGCCTCGGGAAGCCAACGCTAACCTGCCACCTTTGCAGGCACCCAGGCTGATGGATCAGCTGCGCGAGCGCATACGGTATCTGCACTACAGCCGGCGCACCGAACAGGCCTATGTGCATTGGTGCCGTGCCTTCATCCGCTTTCATGGGCTGCGCCATCCTGCGGAGATGGGCGTTGCTGAAGTGGAGGCGTTCTTGCAGTGGCTCGCTGCCGAGCGCGGCGTAGCGGCGTCGACACACAACCAGGCGCTGTCGGCGCTCCTGTTTCTCTACACCAGCGTGCTCGGCTTGGACTTGCCCTGGCTGTCGAGCATCGGACGCCCGACGGTGAAACGCCGTTTGCCCGTGGTACTGACGCCCGACGAGGTGGCGGCTGTGCTGCAAGGTTTGGAAGGCGAGCACCGGCTCTTGGCGCGTCTGCTGTATGGCACGGGCCTACGCCTGCAGGAGGCACTGCAACTGCGGGTCAAGGACGTGGATTTTGCTCACCAGGCACTGATCGTGCGCGCCGGCAAGGGCGACAAGGACAGGGTCGTGATGTTGCCGGCAGCCCTTCAGGCCGGCCTGAAGGCCCAGTTGGCACATGGGCACGCCGTCTGGGCCGCAGATGCAGCGGCTGACCAGGGCGGGGTCGAACTACCCCATGCACTGGAGCGCAAGTACCCGCGCGCGGGGCATGCGTGGCCATGGTTCTGGGTGTTCCCTCAAGGGCACCACTCGACGGACCCGCGCAGTGGCGTGGTGCGGCGTCACCATCTTTACGACCAGACGTTCCAGCGGGCTTTCAAGCGGGCCATCGCCGCAGCGGGCATCGTCCAACCGGCCACCCCGCACACGCTGCGCCACTGCTTCGCCACCCACCTGCTGCAATCTGGTTACGACATCCGCACCGTGCAGGAACTTCTCGGCCATGCAGACGTGGCCACCACGATGATCTACACCCATGTCCTCAAGCTCGGCGGCGGCGCGGTGCGCAGCCCCCTGGACACCTTGCCTGGCCCGCCCACATGACGGACGCAGACCGGGGAGCGCCACCGCGCCATTCCCGCGTTTCGCCTCGGCCCTGATCACTCCAGCACGAACACCACCGCGCTCCGGGCCGGCACCTGGAACACCCCCGAGGCTGCCTTGGCCTCGCGCGCCAAGCGCGGGTCCGCTGCCTGCGCGCCGCGCTGCACCGGGTGCAGGCGCCAGGTCGCACCCGCCTCCTCGGGCAGTTCCAGCGTTTGCGCCGTCGGCGCGACATTGATCATCGTCATCACCGCCTTGAAGCCCGCACCGGCCAGCCCGCGCCCGTCGATGCGCGTGGCAATCAGCACCGGGTTCTGCCCCGCGCCGCTGCCGGGGAAGCTGACGCGCTTCCTGATCTCGGCCGCGCTCGGCAGCCGCAGCAGCGGCGTGCTGGCGCGGATCTTCAGCAGGTCACGAAACACGTCGCGCGCCCAGGCGATGTCGGCAGGGCTGGGGGCGATGGATGCATCGGCCAGACGTGCTCGGGCCAGCGGCCAGTCGCGGCCTTCCTTGCCGAAGTTGTCCTGCTTCGGCGGCAGGCCGGTGCCGAAGTGGTTGGTCTGGTAGCGCCAGTCCAGGCGGTTGAACCAGTCGCCCGAGTCGTAGCTGTTGCGGTCCATGCTCTTGCTGCGCAGGATGTCCTGACCGGCATGGAAATAGGCCACTCCCTGGCTGAAGGCCACGAGGGCCGCGCCCAGCATCTGCACGCGGGCGCGGTCCTCGCGCGAGGTGCCCAGCGGCAGCTTCAGCGCGTTGACGTCGAAGAGCGTCTGGTTGTCGTGGTTCTCCACGTAGTTGACGACCTCGCTGGGCTCCGACACGAAGCCGGCGGGCTGGTCGCCGTAGGGGATGGCGTCCAGGCGCTTCTTCTCGCCGCGCCAGGTTGTCAGCTCGAAGCTGCGCAGTGAGCCGGCCAGGCCGACGCGGATCATGTCGGCGGCGGTCAGCAGTTCCTCGGGCTTGGCGGGATTCAATGCAGCGAGCGCATTCGGTGCATAGACCAGCCCGTTGAGCCAGCCCTGGCGGCGCACGCTGTCGTCGCCACCCTCGCCGGCCGAGCCACCGCGCGCGGCGTCGCGGCCGCGGTCGCTGAACGAGCCGATGCCGCTGCCGTTCAACGACAGCTGCGAGGCCTGCACGAAGCGCGCGCCGTTGGCGACCTCGCCGAAGTTCCAGCCCTCGCCCAGCAACTGCACGGGCCGGCCGGCTGCGGCGTTCACGCGCGCCTGCAGGCGCTCCATGGCCTCGCGGGGCTGGTGGCCCATCAGGTCGAAGCGCATCGAGTCGATCCTGTACTCGCGCACCCACAGCGCCGCGGAGTCGATCATCAGCTTGGCCATCATGCGGTGCTCGGTGGCCGTGTTGTCGCAGCAGGTCGAGCGCTCGATGTCGCCCTTGTCGTTCAACCGGTGGTAGTAGCCAGGCACGAGACGGTCCAGCACGGACTTGGGCGCCTGGCCGGCGGCCGACATGTGGTTGTAGACCATGTCCATGCCCACGCGCAGGCCGGCCTGATGCAGGGCCATGACCATCTGGCGGAACTCGACGACCCGCTGCAAGGCGCCCCCAGGCGACGCCAAATGCGCGTCGCCGCCCCCCGAGGGGGTCGAACCGCCTCGGGAGCGGCCCGTCGCCGGTTCGGGCGGATCCGTCGCGTAGCTGCCCTCGGGCGCGTTGAAGTGCCAGGGGTCGTAGCCCCAGTTGAAGCAGTCGTCGGCCGCGACGGCCATGACGGCCGCCTGCTGGGCCTCACCGTCGGCAGGCGCGGCCGGCACCGTCGGCGTCTTGCAGCCGCGCTCAGGCACGCTGGCGAGGTCGAAGACGGGCAGCAGATGCACGTCCGTCAGGCCGGACCGGGCCAGCGCCTTCAGGTGCTTCATGCCGTTGGACGCGGGCTCAGAGAAGGCCAGGTATTTGCCGCGCCACTCAGGCCGCACCGTCGCGTCGCTGACGGAGAAGTCGCGCACGTGCAGTTCGTAGATGAGCTGGTCGGTCGCCGCCTTCACGCGGTTCGGCCGCGGCGCGGCGTCCCAGCCCTTGGGCTTGAGGCCGGGCGACGCGAGATCGGCGACGACGCTGCGCTGCGAGTCGGCCGTCAGCGCGACGGAGTACGGGTCGGTGACGAGGTTGCGCACGCGGCCATGCGTGGGCGTGACGACATCGACGAGGTAGCGGTAGGCCTGGCCACTCAGGTCACCAGGCAGCTCGGCGCGCCAGACGCCGGTGGCGGCGTCCACGCGCATCGCGTCGGCGGCGATGGCCGGCGACTCCGGGCCGCCGTAGCGGCAGAGCAGCAGGCGCTGGGCGGTGGGAGCCCAGACGGCGAAGCGGGTCCGCACGCGGGTGGGATGAGCACCGAGGTCGCCGACCTTCTCGGCCGCGGCGTAGAGCTCGTCCAGCGCACCGGGCAGTTGCAGCCCCGTCGCCGCGATGACGCGGCCATCCGCAGCCTCGTGCACCAGCAGCAACTGTTCGCGCAGCAGCGCAGCCACGTCGGCGCCAGCGACGCTGAATCGTGGCCCGTCGCCGATGAAGCGAAACCGTGCCGGCAGCGCGGCCGCGCTCGGCTGCAGTTCGACGGCGCCGTCCGCACCCGTGACCCCGCCGCCCGCCACGGCGCGCAGACCGGCGGCCCGCGCGTGATGCAGGCGCAGCCGCTCGCCCGGCTGCAGCTTCAGCCCCGGCCATTGCAGCGTGCGCGCGTCCAGCCAGTAGGCCTCGGCCGAGGGGCGGGCAGCTGCTGCGGGCACTGGCACTTCGGCATTGCAGTCGTCAAGGTCGGCTGCCCGGGCGATGTTCACGGCCAGCGTCAGCCCCAGCAACGTGGCCAGCATGCAAGTCCTGCTCATCCTGTCTCCTTCGCGTTTTCTAAATAGTAGCAAAACTACATTGATAGAAATCCCTCTAGCGCTCATCCAAGTCAAGTCGCTATGCTCGGGCCAAACTGACACGTAGTTTGATTACATGCCTCGGCTTATCGACCGAACTTCCCTGGCCGCGATCACCCTCTCCGCCTTGGCGCTGGTGGCCTGCGGCGGCGGTGGCAGCGCAGCCAGCCCGGTGCCATCCCCCGCTCCAGCGCCCGCGCCCGCGCCGGCCCCCCTGCCCTCACCCGACATCAGCCCCGTCGCCGCGGCCGACCCCGGCAGCGCCCTGCCCGAAGGCTGGCAGCGCGGCGCCTTCATGCAGATCTTCGTGCGCAGCTACCAGGACAGCGACGGCGACGGCATCGGCGATCTGCGCGGCCTCATCAGCCGGCTGGACTACCTGAAGGACCTCGGCGTCAGCGGCCTGTGGCTGATGCCCGTCACCAAGAGCCAGGACGGCGACCACGGCTATGCGGTCACCGATTACCGCGACATCGAGCCCGCCTACGGCAAGCTGGCCGACCTGGACGAACTGATCAGGCAGGCCCATGCCCGCGGCATCGGCGTCATCCTCGACCACGTCATCAACCACAGCGCCGCCCAGCACCCGCTGTTCGTCAACGCCAGCAACTCGCCCACCAACCTCTGGCGCGACTGGTATGTCTGGCAGAACCCGGCGCCCACGGGATGGAGCATCTACGGCGGCAACCCGTGGCGCCCCACGGCCAACGGCGCGTACTTCGCACCGTTCTGGGACCAGATGCCCGACTTCAACCTGCTGAAGACCGAGGTCGTGGACTTCCACAAGAACGCGCTGCGCTTCTGGCTGAACCGCGGCGTGGACGGCTTCCGTTTCGACGCGGTGGGCAACCTCGTCGAGAACGGCCCCAACGCCTGGGAGGACCAGCCGCGCAACTACACGCTGATGAACGAGATCCGCGTGCTGCTCAGCGGCTACGCGCGCCGCGCCATGGTCTGCGAAGGCCCGGCAGACCCGCAGGGTTTCGGTGCAACAGCCGCCTGCGGCGGCGCCTTCGCCTTCGACCTCAACGGCGCGCTCATCAATGCCGCGCGCGGCCAGGCGGCGTCCGTCGCCACGGTGGCCAACTACTTCAAGACCGCGCCGGCCGGCATGGCGCCCATGCTGTCCAACCACGACGGCTTTGCCGGCCAGCGCCCGGCCGACCAGCTTGGCGCCAACCTCGCCCAGCTCAAGCTCGCGGCCAGCGCCTATCTGCTGCTGCCCGGCACGCCCTTCATCTACTACGGCGAAGAGGTCGGCCTGCGCGGCGCCGCCTCGCTCAGTCGCGACGCGGCCCTGCGCACACCGATGGCCTGGGGCACTGGCGCCACGGCCGGCTTCACCACCGGCACGCCCTACCGCGCGCTGGCCGCCAACGCCGCGACCAACAACGTCGCCGCCCAGCTGGCCGACACCGACTCGCTGCTGAACCACTACCGCGCGCTGCTGGCCCTGCGCAACGGCACGCCGGCCCTGCATGACGGCGACTACGCCAACGCGAACGCCAGCGGCACGCTGCTGAGCTTTCAGCGCCGCACGGCCACGCAGGCAGCGATCGTCGTCATCAACTTCGGCAGCGTGGCCGCCGAGGCCAGCTTGACGGGATTGCCCGCCAACGCGACGCTGCAGGCCGCCCACCCGACCGGCGGCACCAACGCCGCCAGCGACGCGGCCGGCCAGGTCCGCATCAACATCCCTGCGCAGTCCCTGCGCGTCTACACCACCACCCGATGAACGCCTGCTACAAGCGACTGCTGCCGTCCTTTGCAATTTCCCTCGCCCTGGCCGGCGCCGTCAGCGCGCCTCAAGCCCAGATCGACACCCGGCCCGTGCCCGCGCAGCCCCTTGCCAGTACCCTGCAGGCGAACTGGCAGCACGGCGTCTTCATGGAAGTCTTCGTGCGCGCCTACCAGGACAGCGACGGCGACGGCATCGGCGACCTGCGCGGCCTGACGAAACGGCTGGACTACCTGAAGAAGCTCGGCGTCAGCGGCCTGTGGCTGATGCCCATCACGGCCAGCTCCGACCACGACCACGGCTACGCGACGACCGACTTCCGCGCCATCGAGCCGCAGTACGGCACGCTGGCCGACTTCGACGAGCTGATCCGCGAGGCGCACAAGCGCGGCATCGGCATCGTCATGGACTACGTCATCAATCACGCATCCTGGCAGTTCCCGCCCTTCCAGGCCGCCGCGGCCGACCACAACAGCCCCTGGCGCAGCTGGTTCGTCTGGAACACCAACCCCGGTCCCGGCTGGGACATCTGGGGCAAATATCCCTGGTACGACGCGGCCGCGAAGCCCTGGACGTGGACCGGCGAATGGAAGGACATGCCGGCCATCACGCCGGGCTCGCCCGACATCTTCTTTGGCACCTTCGGCCCGCACATGCCCGACTTCAACATGCGCAATCCGGCCGTGGTGCGCTACCACGAAGACTCCATGCGCTTCTGGCTCAACCGCGGCCTGGACGGCTACCGGCTCGACGCCGTGCCGCACCTGATCGAGAACAACGCCAAGGACTGGAACGACCAGCCCGAGAGCCGCGTGCTGACCAAGCAGTTCCAGGATCTCGTCAAGAGCTACCCGGGCCGCTACGTCGTGTGCGAGGCCACGGCCGAGCCCATCGCCTATGGCAACCCTGATCTTTGCGGCGGCGCCTTCGCCTTCAACCTGAACTACGAGATGGTCAAGGCCGCCAAGGGCGACGTGACTGCGGTGCAAAAGGTGGCCGACTACTACCGCAGCATGTCGCCGACGATGGCGACCTTTCTGCACAACCACGACATCTTCACCGGCCAGCGCGTGTGGGACCAGTTGCACGGCGACGAGGCGCGCTACCGGCTCGCGGCGGCCAGCTACCTGCTGCTGCCGGGCACGCCGTTTGTCTACTACGGCGAGGAGATCGGGCAGGCCGGCATCGACGGCAAGGACGCCCGCGACGACGCGCCGCTGCGCTCGCCGATGAGCTGGACCGCGGCGCGGGGCTTCACGACGAACGGCCAGCCGTTCCGCCCGCTGTCGCCGAACCGCAGCGCCCACAACGCCGAATCGCAGCAACGCGACCCGGCCTCGCTGTTCAACTTCTACCGCGAGCTGATCTCGCTGCGCCGCGCCTCGCCTGCGCTGACGTTGGGCCGCTACGAGGCCGACAAGGTCGAGGGCCAGGTCTGGAGCTTCCAGCGCGCGCACGGCGGCGAGCGCGTCCTCGTCGCCATCAACTACGGCGACACGCCAGCGGCGCTGGCCCTGCCCAAAAGTGCCCGCGCGCTCTACCCCAAGGGAGGTGCTGGGCGCGCCACGCTGCCACCGCTCTCTGTCCGCGTCTATCGATTGGAAGCGCGATGAAAGCCCTGATCACCCTTGCCACTGCCCTGCTGATGAGTCTGCCCACGCTGGCCACCGAGCCTTCCACCCGCGTCGAACCGCCGAATTGGTGGGTCGGCATGCGCGACACGTCCCTGCAGCTGATGCTGCACGGCACCGGCATCGCCGATGCACAACCCACGCTAGCGCCCTACCCCGGCGTGACGCTCCAGGCCAGCCACCGCGCGACCAGCCCCAACTACCTCTTCGTCGACCTCGACGTCGCCCCCGGCACGCGACCCGGCGAGCTGACGCTGAGTGTCGCCGGCCGCACGCTGCGCTACCCGTTGCTGGCCCGCGCACCGGGCTCGGCCGAGCGCCAGGGCTTCGGCCCCAAGGACGCGATCTACCTCGTCGTGCCCGACCGCTTTGCCAAGGGTGGCCGCGGCCAGCAGGCGAGCATGAAGGAAGGCCTGAACCGCGCCGACCCCGGCGGCCGCCACGGCGGCGACCTGGCTGGCATGCGCCAGCACCTCGACTACATCGCCGGCCTGGGCTTCACGCAGGTCTGGCCCACGCCGCTGGTGGAGAACAACAGCGCGAAGTACAGCTACCACGGCTACGCGGCGACCGACTTCTACAAGGTCGACCCTCGCTTCGGCACAAACGACGATTTCCGCGCATACGTGAGCGAGGCCAAGGCGAAGGGCGTCGGCGTCATCCAGGACATCGTGCTGAACCATATCGGCGGCGGCCACTGGTGGATGGCCGACCTGCCGGCGCCGGACTGGGTCAACCAGTGGCCCGAGTACACCGAGACGCATCACGCGCGCATGACGCTGCAGGACCCGTACGCGTCCGCCAATGACCGCAAGCGCTTCACCGACGGCTGGTTCGTGCCCGGCATGCCCGACCTGAACCAGCGCCGCCCGGAGCTGGCGACGTATCTGACGCAGATGACGCTGTGGTGGATCGAGAGCGCCGGGCTGTCAGGCCTGCGCACCGACACCTACTCCTACTCCGACCGCGATTTCCTGTCGCGCTGGTCGGCCCGCGTCATGCAGGAATACCCGCGCCTGAACATCGTCGGCGAGGAATGGAGCCCGCATCCGGCCGTCGTCTCGTACTGGCAACGTGGCAAGAAGAACCATGATGGCTACGTGTCCTACGCGCCCAGCCTGATGGACTTCCCGCTGCAGAGCAACCTGCTGGCCGCACTGACCGAGGACGACGGTCCGCACACGGGCCTCACCAACCTCTACGAGGGCCTGGCCCACGATTTCGTCTACCCCGACCCTGCCAACCTGGTGCTGTTCGACGGCAACCACGACACGCCGCGCATCTACTCGGTGCTCAAGCGCGACGTGGGGCTGACGAAGATCGCCCTGGCCTACCTGGCAACGACGCGGCGCATTCCGCAGCTCTTCTACGGCAGTGAGCTGCTGCTGCAAAGCCCGGTCGAACGCGACGACGGCGTGGTGCGCGCCGACATGCCCGGCGGCTGGGCGGGCGACAAGGCCGACGCCTTCACCGGCGCCGGTCTGAGCACCGAGCAGCGCGGAATGCAGGACTGGGTGCGCCGCCTCTTCAACTGGCGCAAGGGCAGCAGCGTCATCCACGACGGCGCGCTGATGCAGTACGCGCCGCTGCAGGGCTGCTACGTCTTCTTCCGCTATGACGCGGGACACGCCGTCATGGTGGTGCTGAACAAAAACGACAAGCCCGTGGACCTTGCTCTGGCACGCTTCGTCGAGCGTGTGGCGGCGGGAGATCGCGCCCACGACGTGCTGGGCGGCCAGGAATTCAAGCTGGGCGCAACGCTGACCGTTCCCGCTCGCAGTCCCTTGATCCTGGAAATCTTCCGCTGAAATTGGTGAGCCCGCGGTGGCTCAACACAAGCAGCCCCGCGAGGGGCTTAAAAACAAAAGGCCCCTTGCGGGGCCTTTTTTGCTGAACGGCTGAGGCCGGATCAGCTTTGGCGACGGCGGCGTGCAACCAGACCGACGATGCCCAGGCCGGCCAGCATCAAGGCGTAGGTTTCGGGCTCCGGCACGGCGTTGGCGGTGAACTCGAACTTGAGCTTGTTCTGCGGCTGCGCGCCGATGGAGGCAAAGCTGCCGCCCGAGGCATTCAGCGTGATGGACGCGCCGGTCACCGCAAAGCTGGTGAAGCCACCAACGGGAGCACTGGTCGTGCCAGAGAAGAAGCCAAAGGACGGCGTGATGACCGTCTGCGTCAGCGGTGCAGAAGGCAGCGCGACCGTCGGGCCGCCATCGACCGACAGGCTGCCCGTCGCCGTGATCGACGTCGAGGCGCCGGCGCCGCTCTGGAAGAAGACGATGTTGCCCAGGCTGGACATCACGGCGCCGCTCAGCGCATAGCCGGGGTTGACCGTGATCGTGAAGTCGGGAATGGCGAAGGTGGCCGAGACAGCCGAACCACCCAGGCTGGTGACGTTGACCGACGGGTCAACCGACCATTCGAAGCCCACCGAACCGCCACCGCCGGTGAACGAGCTGCTGATCCACCCGAAGCTCGACGTGGTTTCGTCGTAGGTGACCGAGTAGGAGCCGGCGTTCAGCGTCGTGGTGGCACTGGCCAGACCCGTGACGAGCAGCGTGGCAGCTGCGGCGAGAGACTTCAACTTCATGGTTCACCTTCCGAAAGCGACCGGGACAAAACGCCCCGTTGAGACAGTGCCATCCTATCGAGACAGCTTCGTGAAAGGGTGCCGTTCCCGTCGAAAACAACGATGTTAGGGGGCCAAAACGCCCCCCGATTCATGGGGGAGACGGCGCAATTGCCCTGTCCTGGCCTCAGCCCGGCAGATTCAGCAGCTCGAACGGGCCGCGGCCGGCGGCTGCGGTGATGAGGCCGAGCACGCGCGCCGGCTCGCTGCCCAGCATGCCCCAGTGGAATCGCCAGCCCCAGTTGCCGCCCAGCACGCCCGGCACGTTCATGCGATGGGCGCTGCCCAGGCCCAGCACGTCCTGCAGCGGGTAGACGGCCATGTTGGCCACCGAGTTGGCGCAGGCGCGGATCATGGCCCAGTGCACATCGTGCTCGCCGCAAGGGAGGTAGGAGCCCGCGAAGGCCCGTTCGCGGGGCAAGGCCCGCTCCCACCAGCCGCGCACCGTGTCGTTGTCGTGCGTGCCGGTGTAGGCGACCGATGCCTTGGGCCACATGTGGGGCAGGAACTCGTGGTCGCCCTCGCCACCGAAGCCAAACTGCAGGATCTTCATGCCGGGGAAGCCGCAGCCGTCGCGCAGCGCGTGCACGTCGTCGGTGATGAAACCCAGGTCCTCGGCGACGATGGGCAGCGGGCCCAGCGCCTTCTTGATGGCGTCGAACAGCGCCATGCCGGGGCCGGCCAGCCATTGGCCCTGCTTGGCGTCGGGGCTGCTGGCGGGAATCTCGTAGTAGCCGGCGAAGCCGCGGAAGTGGTCGATGCGGAAGACGTCTGCCTGGCTCAGCGCGCGCTGGATGCGCGCCGTCCACCAGGCGTAGTCCTCGGCGGCCATCCTGTCCCAGCGGTAGAGCGGGTTGCCCCAGCGCTGGCCGAGCGGCCCCAGGTCATCGGGCGGCACGCCGGCGACGACGGTGGTCTGGAAGTGCTCGTCAAGGTAGTAGAGATCAGGGCGCGACCAGCAGTCGGCGCTGTCGTGGGCGACGAAGATGGGCAGGTCGCCCATGATGTGCACGCCGCGTTCGTTGGCATAGGCCTTCAGTGCCTGGATCTGCACGTCGAACTGCCACTGCACGAACTGCCAGAAGGCGATCTCGTCGGCGTAGGCCTTGCGCGCCTCGGCCAGGGCCGCGAGCTCGCGCTTCTTCAGGCCTTCGCTCCACTCCCACCACGGCTGGCCGTTCAGCGGCGAGCGGATGGCCATGAAGAGGACATAGTCGTCCAGCCAGCTTTGCGCTTCCAGGCACCACTTGGCGAAGGCGATGCGGTCCGCGTCGGCCGCGTTGGCGAAGAAGCCCTTGGCCGCGGTGCGCAGTTGCTGCTCGCGCCAGGGCGTGACCGAGCCGTAGTCGACCAGTTGACCGTTGAAGGCCGGCACCTGGGGTTGAGCCAGCCAGCCCTTGGCGATCAGCGGCTCCAGCGCCACCATCCACTGGCTGCCGGCAAAGGCCGACACGCCCTGATAGGGGCTGTCGCCGGGGCCGATGGGCGTCGTCGGCAGCAGCTGCCAGACGGACTGGCCGGCGGACTGCAGCCAGTCGACAAAGCGGTAGGCATCCGGGCCGAAATCGCCCATGCCATGCGGGCCGGGCAGCGAGGTGATGTGCAGCAGCACACCGGAGGAGCGTTGGGTCAGGTTCATTGGTGCCTCAGCACGAGGAGGGAACGGGCCGGCACATTGAGCGGCTGGCCTGGAAGAACGAGTGGGGTCGTTGACTCGCCGCTGCTGTCCAGCACCAGCTGCCAGGGGCCGTTGCACAGCAGGAAGGGCAGCGGGGCCGGGTCGGGGTTGAAGACGATCATCAGCCGCGGCGCGGCGGCATCGGCCGCGCGCAACTGGGCGCCGAAGGCTCGTTGGCCGGCGTCGTGCCAGTCGTGGGGGCTCATCTCATGGCCGCTCGGGGCATACCAGGCAATGCTGGCCTCGCCCGGGCCGCTCGCGAACCAGCGCGGGTGGCGCAGCAAGGGCTCGGCTGCGCGCAGGGCCAGCACTTCAGCGACCAGCTCGGTCATGCGGCCATCAGCCTGATCCCAGTTCAGCCAGGTCGTCGCGTTGTCCTGGCAGTAGGCGTTGTTGTTGCCGCCCTGGCTGTTGGCGATCTCGTCGCCGGCGCAAAGCATCGGCGTGCCCTGGGCCAGCAGCGTCGTGGCCAGCAGCGCGCGGCGCACGCGCTCGCGGGTGGCGTTGATGTCGGCGTCGGTCGTCGGCCCCTCGGCGCCGAAGTTGGCACAGAGTTCGCCATCGCGGCCATCGCGGTTGTCCTCGCCGTTGGCATGGTTGTGCTTGGCGCCGTAGCTCGTCAGGTCGGCCAGCGTGAAGCCGTCGTGCACCGCGACGAAGTTGACCGACGCGGTGGGCAGACGCTGGCCGTGGTGGAAGACGTCGCTGGACGCCATGAAGCGCCGCGCGAACTCGCCCCGACCGACGCCCTGCCCCGCCTTCAACCAATAGCCGCGCACCGTGTCGCGGAACTTGTCGTTCCATTCGAGGAATCGGCCCGGGAAGTGGCCGACCTGGTAGCCGTCGTAGGCCGCGTCCCAGGGCTCGGCGATCAGGTGCACGCCGGCCAGCACCGGGTCCTGCCGCAGCGCGGTGAAGAAGGCGGCATTGGCGTCGTAGCCATGGCGGGTGCGGCCGAGTACCGGCGCCAGGTCGAAGCGGAAGCCGTCGACGCCCATCTCGGCGACCCAGTAGCGCAGCGAGTCCAGCACGAACTGAGTCACGCGCGGGTGGGCGCAGTTGACCGTGTTGCCGCAGCCCGTCAGGTTCTCGTTGCGGGTCTTGTCGTCGGCCACCAGCCGGTACCAGGTCTTGTTGTCCAGGCCGCGGAAGCTCAGCGTGGGACCGAACTCGTTGCCCTCGGGCGTGTGGTTGTAGACGACGTCGAGCACGACCTCCAGGCCGGCGGCGTGCAGCGCGTCGACCATCTGGCGGAACTCCGCCGTCACAGCCGTCGGGTCCTGGCGGTGCTGGCTTTGTGCCCAGCGCGGGTCGGGGCAGAAGAAGCCCAGCGTGTTGTAGCCCCAGTAGTTGTGCAGGCCGCGCTCGGCCAGGTGAGGCTCGTCGATGCAGTACTGCACCGGCAGCAGCGACAGCGTCGTCACGCCAAGGCGCTTGAAATGAGCCACGGCGGCCGGATGCGCCAGGCCGGCGTAGGTGCCGCGCAGCGACTCGGGCACGCCAGGCAGCAGCCTGGAGAAGCCCTTGACGTGGACCTCGTAGAGCACGACGTCCCCAGGCGCGCGGCGCGGGTGGTGAGCACGCGAGTGAGCTACCGGGGGCGGCGCGACGCGGGCCTTCAGCGCCTGCGTTGCGTTGTCGCGCACGTCCAGCGAGCGCGGGCCGTCCGGGTGGCCCAGCTCGTAGCCGTGGTGCTCGGCGCGCCAGCCGAAGTGGCCGACGATCTCGCGGGCATGCGGGTCCAGCAGCAGCTTGTGCGGATTGAAGCGGTGGCCTTGCTCGGGCGCGTAGGGGCCGTGGGCGCGCAGGCCGTAGACCAGGCCGGGGCCGACGCCGGGCAGGAAGCCGTGGAAGACGCCGTCATGCGGGCCGTCCAACTCGTAGCGGCGCAGCTCGCGCTGGCCTTCGCCGTCGAACACGCACAACTCGATGCGTGTCGCGTTCTCGCTCATGACGGCGAAGTTCACACCGCCGTCGCGGGCGAGGGAGCCCAGCGGCTCGTGCCAGCCGGGTTGGAGATCGGGTAGGTGGGCCATCAGAGACGGACTAGCAAGTGCGATGCCCGGAAAACATGGAGATCAGATCGGAACGAAGAACAAGGTCGCCAGCGGCGGCAGGTTGATCGTGATGGACAGGCGCTTGCCGTGCGCTGGCAGGGCCTGCACCGGCAGGCCGGCAGCGGCGACGCCATTGCCCATGTTGCTGCCGCCGTAGTAGGCCGAATCGGTGTTGAGCGCCTCGCGCCAGGCGGTGACGCCGTCGGGCACGCCGAGTGAGTAGCCTTCGCGCGGCACCGGCGTCATGTTGCAGACGACGACGACCATCCGGCCCGTGCCGTCGCGGCGCACCCAGGCGTAGATGGAGTGCTCGGCATCATGGGCGCTGATCCATTCGAAGCCCCCGCTCTCGCAGTCCAGCCGGTGAAGGGCCGTGTGGTCGCGGTACAGCTTGTTGAGGTCGCGCACCAGGCGCTGCACGCCGGCGTGGCGGTCGTCTTCCAGCAGCGCCCATGGCAGCGGCTCGGCATGGCTCCACTCGTTGCGTTGCGCGAACTCCTGGCCCATGAAGAGCAGCTTCTTGCCCGGGTGGCCCCACATGAAGCCGTAGTAGGCGCGCAGGTTGGCGAACTTCTGCCAGTCGTCGCCCAGCATCTTGCTGAGCATGGAGCCCTTGCCGTGCACGACCTCGTCGTGCGAGATCGGCAGCATGAAGTTCTCGCTGAACGCATAGATCAGGCCGAAGGTCATCTTGTCGTGATGCCAGCGGCGGTTGATCGGGTCCTCGGCCATGTAGCGCAAGGTGTCGTTCATCCAGCCCATGTTCCACTTGTAGTGAAAGCCCAAGCCGCCCGCGTAGGTAGGCGCCGAGACGCCGGGGAAGCTGGTGCTTTCCTCGGCCACGCTGATGGCGCCCTCCACCTCGCCGACATGCTCGTTCATCTCGCGCAGCAGCGAGATGGCTTCCAGGTTCTCGCGGCCACCGCGGATGTTGGGCAGCCATTCGCCGGCCGGGCGCGAGTAATCGCGATAAAGCATGCTGGCCACGGCGTCCACACGCAGGCCGTCCACACCCCAGCGCTCGATCCAGTAGATCGCACTGCCGATGAGGAACTCGCGCACCTCGGTGCGGCCGAAGTTGTAGATCAGTGTGTTCCAGTCGCGGTGGAAGCCTTCCTTGGGGTCGGCGTATTCATACAGCCGCGTGCCGTCGAACTCGGCCAGGCCGTGCGCGTCCATCGGGAAGTGGGCCGGCACCCAGTCCAGCAGCAGCCCGAGACCCTGGCCGTGGCAGGCCTTGACGAAGCGCGCGAAGCCCTCGGGCGGGCCGAAGCGGGCGCTGGGAGCGTACATGCCCAGCGTCTGATAGCCCCAGGAGCCGTCGAAGGGGTACTCCGTGACGGGCATCAGCTGCAGATGCGTGAAGCCCATGTCGGCCACGTAGGCGGGCAGGTGCTCGGCGAGCTCGTCCCAGGTCGGGAAGTCGCCGGACACGCCACGGCGCCACGACGCGGCGTGCACCTCGTAGACGCTGATGGCCGACTCGCGCCGGTTGGCGCGCTCGCGCTGGCGCGGCAGCGGCGTGACCTCGGGCAGGGCCGCGACGACGCTGGCCGTGTCGGGCCGCAGCTGGGCCTGACGGGCGTAGGGGTCGGCCTTCAACGGCAGCAGCGCGCCGTTGCCGTTGACGATCTCGAACTTGTAGAGGTCGCCCTCGATGGCATGGGGAACGAAGATTTCCCACACGCCGGCCTGGTGGCGCAGCCGCATCGGGTGGCGGCGGCCGTCCCAGCTGTTGAAGCTGCCGACGACGCTGACGCGCCGCGCGTTGGGCGCCCACACGGCAAAGCGCACGCCGCTGACCTCGCCGTACTGCACGACATGCGCGCCCAGGCTCAGCCAGGGGCGAAAGTTGCGCCCTTCGGCAAAGGCCTTGAGCTCGTCGTCGCCGAGCTGCGGGTAGAAGTTGTAGGGGTCCGCGTAGACGCCCTCCCCGCCGCCGCTCCAGCGCACCGCCAGGCGGTAGTCGAAGCGGTGCTTGCGGCGCGGCACCAAGGCCTCAAAGAAGCCGCCGCGGCGCTGTTCCAGGTCGGCGATGCGCTTCTTGCTGCCCGCGTCCAGCAGGGCCACTTCCGAAGCACCGGGCAGCAGCGCGCGCACCCAGAGCCGACCGCTGTCGTCCGCATGCAGGCCCAGCCGAGAAAACGGATCGGCGTGGCGGCCTGCCAGCAGGGCATCGAGGTCGGCTTCCGTGATCATCAGTGCGCGCCCGGCCGCCCGAAGGGCACTGACGCCCCCACGGGGGGCAGCGAGCGAAGGGAGCGTGGGGGCATCATTGTCTTCAGCTGTTCAAACTCTTCACGGACCAGACCCGGTCCACATACTCGGCGATCGTGCGATCGGACGAGAACGGGCCCATGCCGGCGATGTTTCGCAAGGCGCGTTCGGCCCACGCGGCGCGGTCGGCAAACAGCGCGTCGACCTTGGCCTGCGTCGCCACGTAATCGGCGAAATCGGCCATCAGCAGGTAGACGTCGCGGTGCAGCAGGCTGTCCACCAAACTGCGGTAGCGCTCGGTGTCGCCGTTGCTGAAGACGCCCGCCGCGATGGCATCGATGACGCGCTTGAGCTGGCGATTCTCTTCGACATACAGGCGCGGGTCGTAGCCCAGCTGCTTGATCTTGGCGACCGCATCAGCGCGCAGGCCGAACACAAACATGTTCTCCACACCCATGGCCTCGGCCATCTCGATGTTGGCACCGTCCCAGGTGCCGATGGTGACCGCGCCGTTCATGCCGAACTTCATGTTGCCGGTGCCCGAGGCCTCGGTGCCGGCCGTCGAGATCTGTTCCGACAGGTCAGCCGCCGGGATGATGCTTTCGGCCAGCGTGACGCTGTAGTTGGGCAGGAAGACGAGCTTGAGCTTGTCGCCCACGCGCGGGTCGCTGTTGATGACGCGGGCCACGTCGTGCGCCAGGCGCACGATGCTCTTGGCCGTCTGGTAGGCCGAGGCCGCCTTGCCGGCAATGATGACGGTGCGCGGCACCCAGTCAGCGTTCGGGTTGTCGCGGATGGCCTGGTAGCGGCTGATGACGTGCAGCAGGTTGAGCAGCTGGCGCTTGTACTCGTGGATGCGCTTGATCTGGATGTCGAACAGGCTGTCGACATTGACCGCCAGCCCCAACTCGCGGCGGATGACGGCGGCCAGGCGCTCCTTGTTGGCGCGCTTGACGGCCAGGAACTCCACGCCCAGTTCACGGTCGGCGGCCAACGCCTTGAGCTCGCCCAGCTCGGCCAGGTCCTTGCGCCAGCCGGTGCCGATGCGGCTATCGAGCAAGCCCGACAGCAGCGGGTTGGCCTGCTGCAGCCAGCGGCGCGGCGTGACGCCGTTGGTGACGTTGTGGAAGCGCTCGGGCCAGATGCGGGCGTAGTCGGCAAAGATGGTCTGCACCATCAGCTCCGAGTGCAGCGCGGCCACGCCGTTGACGCGGTGCGAAGCCACCAGCGCCAGGGACGCCATGCGCACGCGGCGTTCGCCGCCATGGCTGCCTTCGTCGATGAGAGACACGCGCGCGGCCAGCGCATGGTCGCCCGGGAAGCGTTCCTGCAACTCGTCCAGGAAGCGGTGGTTGATCTCGTAAATGATCTCGAGGTGACGCGGCAGCAGGTTCTCGAACATGCGCACGGGCCAGGTTTCCAGCGCCTCGGGCATCAGCGTGTGGTTGGTGTAGGCCCCCGCCTGGCGCGTGATCTTCCAGGCATCAATCCAACCCAGGCCATGCTCGTCCAGCAACAGGCGCATCAGCTCGGCGGGCGCCAGTGCCGGATGCGTGTCATTGAGGTGGATGGCATTGGTCTTGCCGAGGTTGTGCAGCGAGCCGAACTCGCGCAGGTGGCGCGCGATCAGGTCCTGCAGCGAGGCACTGACGAGGAAGGCCTCCTGTTTGAGGCGCAGCTCGCGGCCGGCTTCGGTGCTGTCGTCCGGGTAGAGCACCCAGTTTAGCGCGTCGGCCAGCACCTGGTGGCGGGCGGCGCGGGCGTAGTCACCCTCGCAGAAAGGCTTGAACGCGATGGGCGCGGCCGTCGCCTGCCACTGGCGCAGCGTGGAGACACGGTCGCTGTAATGGGCGGGCACGATGAAGTCGTAGGCCTGGGCCTCGATCTCCTCTGCCGGCTGCCAGCGGCGCACGCCAGAGGCATCGACCTCGATGCGGCCGCCAAAGCCGACCTGGTAGCGCAGATCCTGGCGCGGCAGCTCCCAGGCGGGGGAGTCGCGCGTCCAATCGTCGGGCTGCTCCAGTTGGCGGCCCTGGCTGATGACCTGGGCGAAGGTGCCGTAGCGGTAGCGCAGGCCGTAGCCGAAGGACGGCAGTTCCAGCTCGGCAAACGAGTCCAGGAAGCAGGCCGCGAGCCGACCGAGGCCGCCATTGCCCAGGGCCGCATCGGGCTCGCGCTCCAGCACGTCGCCCAAGGCCAGACCTTGCTCGGCCAGCTTGGCCTCCAGCGGGTCGGTCAGCTTCAGGGCCGCGAGCGCATTGGACAGCGCACGGCCCATCAGGAATTCCATCGACAGATAGTGCACCCGGCGTACGGGCGCCTTGTCGCCACGCTGCGCGTCCGCGGCCTGCGTGGCGGCCCAGCGGCGGGCCAGCGTCTCGCGGCAGGCGATGGCTGCGGCCTGCAGCGCGGCCTGAGGCGTGGCGCCATGGCTGGACTGGGACAGCTCGCGCTCGTAGGCGGCTTCGAAGGCAGCGCGCAAGGCCTTGTCTTCAGTGGAGAGGGCAGTCGGCTTCTTCATCGCGGTGGAGGCCTTGGGGCTGGGCTTGCGTTGGACGGGCAGCGCGGAGCTCTTGGAGGTTGGGGTGTTCATCAGTGCCGGCCCCCAGCGACGGGGACAAGAATGCTACTCGACGGGCAGCGTCGAGCGAAGTATCGACCAGCTCCGACTCATTGTGTAGTTTGACTACATCGGGAAAACCCGAGCAGATTCGCAAATCCTTGATTCGCAAGGGTTTCGTGAAGATTCAAACGGGAAATCGCTGTTGTTCTTGGTGGAGTCGGCCTGTATATTGTCTACAAAGACAGCCAAACAGACGAATTTTGCGCTGTTCAACACGATGAGACAAGCCGCTGCCCAGCACCGGCGACAGAAAGGCTAGAAGTGGCAGACGTTCGACTGACCGGCGTGGAAAAGGGCTATGGCGACATCCGCATCCTGCACGGCATCGACCTGGAGATCCGCGACGGTGAGTTCATGGTCTTCGTCGGCCCGTCGGGCTGCGGCAAGTCCACGCTGCTGCGCACCATCGCCGGCCTGGAAGAGATCACCGGCGGTGAACTGACCATCGGCGGGCGGGTCGTCAATGAGGTGCCGCCGAGTGAGCGCGGCATCGCCATGGTGTTCCAGTCGTATGCGCTGTACCCGCACATGAACCTGTTCGACAACATGGCGTTCGGGTTGAAGCTGGCCAAGGTGCCCAAGGCCGAGATCGAGACTGCGGTGCGCAACGCGGCCAAGATCCTGCACATCGAGCACCTGCTGGACCGCAAGCCGAAAGACCTGTCGGGCGGCCAGCGCCAGCGCGTCGCCATCGGTCGCGCCATCGTGCGCAAGCCAGAGGTCTTTCTGTTCGACGAGCCCCTGTCGAACCTCGATGCGGCGCTGCGCGTGCGCATGCGCTACGAGTTCGCCAAGCTGCACGAGGATCTCAAGACCACGATGATCTACGTGACCCACGACCAGGTGGAGGCCATGACGCTGGCCGACCGCATCGTCGTGCTGAGCGCCGGCAAGATCGAGCAGGTCGGCTCGCCGCTGGAGCTGTACGAGCACCCGCGCAATCTCTTCGTGGCCGGCTTCATCGGCAGCCCGAAGATGAACTTCATCGACGCGGAGCTGGCGGCCATCGAGCCGGGCCACGTCGATGTGAAGCTGACCGGCAGCAAGGTGGTGCTGCGTGCGCGGGTGGATGGCAGCGCGGCCAAGGTGGGCGACAAGCTGACCCTGGGCGTGCGGCCCGAGCACATCCGCCGCGGCGACAACGGCCAGGGCAATCTGCTGCACAGCACCGTCGCCTTCGTCGAGTCGCTGGGCGGCATCACCTTCGCCTACTGCCCCTACCCCGGTGTCGAGGAAGCACTGACCTGCCAGTTCGAAGGCCGCAACGGTGTCGACCGGCTGCGCGCAGGGCAAGACCTGGAGTTGCATGTCCCCGCTGAGGCTCTGTATGTGTTCGACGCCAACGGCCTCGCACTGCGCCGCCTGGCTGCACCGGAGCTGGCGGCATGAAGTGGCTGCCCTTGGTGGCTGCGCTGGTGGCCGCGCCGGCGCTGGCCGAGACACCCAAGCTCCTCATCTGGATCAACGGCGATAAGGCCTACGGCGGCCTGCAGACGGTGGGTGATGCCTTCGAGAAGGTCTCGGGCGTCAAGGTCGTCGTCGAACATCCTGTGGACCCGACTGACAAATTCCAGCAGGCCGCCGGCGCCGGCAAGGGCCCGGACATCTTCTGCTGGCCGCACGACCGCGTCGGCGAATGGGCCAAGGCCGGGCTGCTGACGCCGCTGCGCCCCTCGGCCAGGCTGAAGGCCGAGTCCGAGGAGCAGGCCTGGAATGCACTGAGCTACCGCGGCCGCATCTGGGGCTACCCGATCGCGATCGAGACGACGGGGCTCATCTACAACAAGGCCCTGGTGCCCACGCCGCCCGCGACCTGGGACGAACTGATCGCGCTGGACAAGAAGCTGCAGGCCAGCGGCAAGCACGCCGTGCTGTGGGACTACAACAAGAGCTTCTTCAGCTGGCCCATGATCGCCGGCGCCGGCGGCGTCATCTTCGGGCGCGATGCGCAGGGTGATTTCGACCCGAGGCAGGTGGACGTCAACAACGAAGGCGCACTGGCTGGCGCCAAGATGATCGAGCGGCTCATCAAGGACGGCCACATGCCCAAGGGCGCGCGCTACTCCGAGATGGAAGCGTCGTTTGCCCGCGGCGAGGTGGCCATGATGATCTCCGGCCCCTGGGCCTGGGACAACGCCAAGCGCGCCAAGATCGACATCGGCGTGGCCCCCATTCCGGCCGTCATCGCCGGCAAGCCGAGCAAGAGCTTTGTTGGCGTGCTGGGCTGCATGATCGCGGCGCCCAGCAAGAACAAGGACATCGCCAAGGAGTTCATCGAGAACCACCTGATGCGCCCCGAGGCGCTGAAGATCCTGGACGCCAACGTGCCCCTCGGCGTGCCGGCCAACAAGGCCTTCTATGCCGAGTTGTCGGTCAACCCGCTGATCGCGGCCAGCATGACCAACGCCCGCAACGGCGCGCCCATCCCCAACATCCCCGAGGTGGGCCGCTTCTGGACCGCGATGGACGCGGCGCTCGAAGCCATCACCAACGGCCTGCAAAGCCCCAAGGACGCGCTCGACGGCGCCGCCGCACGGATGCTGCTGAACAAATGAACGCTGCTAATTCCACTCTTGGACAAGGCAGCTACTCGACGCTGCCCCCCACGCTGACCGAGAAGCTGTCGAAGTGGCTGCACTGGCCGCTGGCCGCCGTCGCCATCGTGGCTGCGCTCTACCTCGTCTTCGTCGTCTACACGACCGGCCAGGCCGCCTGGGCCATGGGCCTGCTGGTGCTGTTCACGGCCGGCTTCTACGTCTACCTGAGCCGCGGCGGCTTCGCCTGGCGCTACCTGTTCCCCGGTGTGGCCGGCATGCTGGTGTTCATCGCCTTTCCGCTGGTCTACACGGCGCAGATCGGCCTGACGAACTATTCAAGCATCCACCTGCTCAGCGAGAGCCGCGTGCGCGAGTACCTGCTGGAGCAGCACGACGCCGTGGAAGACCAGGTGCTGGCCTACACGCTGCACGCCGACGGCGCCGAATTCCGCCTCGTGCTGCAACCTGAGGGTGGCGCTGCGCCGCGCTGGGTGTCGCCTCCCCTGGCGCTGCGCAGCATGAGCCGCGACGTGCGCGTGAATCTGACCTCGGCCGACGCCGAGCACCTGCCGCTGACCGCGCCGCTGCAGGCCGCCCTGCCCTTGCCCGAACTCGTGAAGCACCGCGACACACTGGGCAAGCTGGTACTGGTGCTGCCGGACAAGACCGAACTGCACTACCTTGGCCTGCGCGAGTTCGGCCCCGTCAAGCCGATGTGGACGACCAACGCCGACGACAGCCTGACGCGTGCCGTTGACGGCGCCGTGTTCAAGGCCAATCGCGACACCGGCTTCTTCCAGACCGAGGCGGGTGAAACGCTGCAGCCTGGCTTCAAGGCCTTCATCGGCATGGCGAACTACACGCGCATGCTGTTCGATGCCGAGTTCCGCGGCCCCTTCCTGTCCATCTTCAGCTGGACGGTGATCTTCTCGGCGCTGACCGTGGCCTTCTCGACCGCCATCGGCATGCTGTTCGCCGTGCTGCTGAACTGGGAAGGCATGAAGTACCGCACCACCTACCGCACGCTGCTGTTCCTGCCGTATGCGGTGCCGGGCTTCATCTCCATCCTCGTGTTCAAGGGCCTGTTCAACCAGAACTTCGGGGAGATCAATGCGATCCTGAACGCGCTGTTCGGCGTCAAGCCGGCCTGGTTCGCCGACCCGCTGCTGGCCAAGACGATGCTGCTCATCGTCAACGTGTGGCTGGGCTATCCCTACATCATGATCCTGTGCTCGGGGCTGCTGAAAGCCATTCCGGCCGACCTGTACGAAGCCTCGGCCCTGGCCGGCGCCAGCCCCGCGACCAACTTCCTGAAGATCACCGCGCCGCTGATCATCAAGCCGCTGGCGCCGCTCTTGGTCAGCGCCTTCGCCTTCAACTTCAACAACTTCGTACTGATCGCGCTGCTGACCGACGGCCGGCCAGACTTCCTGTCCACCAAGCTGCCCGCGGGCCAGACCGACATCCTCGTCAGCTACACCTACCGCATCGCGTTCAAGGACTCGGGCTCGGACTTCGGCCTGGCCGCCGCGATCTCGACGCTGATCTTCTTCCTGGTCGCGGCGCTGTCGCTGATCAACCTGCGCATGTCGGCGAAAGCTCAGAGGTAACGCTATGGCCATCGTCTTAGGCAAACAAGCCCGCTGGCGCACCTTCGTCGGCCACGCGGTGATGTGGATCTTCATCGCCATCACCATCTTCCCGCTGCTGGCGGTCGTGTCCATCTCGCTGCGACCCGGCAACTTCGCCACCGGCAGCCTGATCCCGACCGAGATCAGCCTGGAGCACTGGAAGCTGGCGCTGGGCATTCCCTACCAGGCCGCCGACGGCAGCCTCGTGCAACCGCCCTTCCCCGTGCTGACCTGGCTGTGGAACTCGATCAAGATCGCCACCATCTCGGCGTTCCTCATCGTCGCCATCTCCACCAGCGCGGCCTATGCCTTCGCGCGCATGAAATTCCGCTTCGACAAGCCGGTGCTCAACGGCATGCTGCTGCTGCAGATGTTCCCGCCGGTGCTGGCGCTTGTGGCCATCTACGCCATCTTCGAGACCATCGGCACCTATGTGCCGGCGCTGGGCATCGAGACGCATGCCGGGCTTGTGCTCGCCTACCTGGGCGGCATCGCCACTCACGTGTGGACCATCAAGGGCTACTTCGAGACCATTCCCGTGGAGATCGAAGAGAACGCCAAGGTCGACGGCGCCACGCACTGGCAGGCCTTCTCACGCGTGCTGCTGCCCATGGCCGTGCCCATCCTGATGGTGGTCTTCGTGCTGGCTTTCATCGGCACCATCATCGAGTACCCGGTCGCCTCCATCCTGCTGCGCGAAGAAGGCAACCTGACGCTCGCCGTCGGCTCCAAATACTTCCTGCACGACCAGCGTTTCCTGTGGGGCGACTTCGCGGCTGCGGCCGTGCTGTCGGGCCTGCCGATCACGCTGGTCTTCCTGCTCGCCCAGCGCTGGATCGTCTCCGGGCTGACGGCGGGCGGCGTCAAGGGCTGATCTCATGTTGAAAACACTCGCGCTGTGCGCAGCGCTGCTTTCGCTCGCCCCCGCAACCCACGCGGCCAAATGCAAGCCCGCGCCGCTCGGCGACGCCACGCTCTATCTGCGCGGCGGCATGAACAATTGGGCCGCGCAGGACGCGCAGGCCTTCGAGTACCGCTGCGACGCCTACTACCTGAACGTGAACGCCAAGGGGCGGCAGGCATTCAAGCTTGCGGACGAGGACTGGACACCCGCCCTCACCTTCGGCAGCGACGCCAAAGGCCAACCCGCGCACGGCGTGGCGGCGAACCTGGAGCGCGACTTCAACGGCGAGCACACGTTGCGACTGGGCTTTGAGGTCAATGGCAGCGCCAGCCTCGACGTCGGCCCCAAGACCTTCAAGCCCATGCCGCCCAAGCCCCCCACGGACAAGGCCGCGCTGACCACCCACTTCGACTCCCGCAACGCCGAGTTCAAGGCGCCCTTCGGCGCGCAGCCCGTCGGCAGCGACATCAAGTTCAACGTGGGCAACGACGTGCCCGGCCTGAAGCGCGCCACCCTTGTCATCGAACGCCGGCAGATGACCGGCAACCAGGAGCAACTCGCCTACGAGCCGCTGGCCCGCATCCCGATGGTGCCGCACGCCCGCGGCCTCGGCATCGGCTTCACGGCCAGCTATCGCTTCGCCGCGACGGGCATCTACGGCTACTGGTTCGAACTCGAGACGGCCCAGGGCCGCTACGCGCTGCAGAACAACAAGGACGGCATCTACTGGACCCGCGAGAAGGGCTCGATGGGCGTGGCGGCGGTCGAGCGTCTGCCCGCCAACCCGAGCCGCATCCGCCGCTACCGCCAGACCATCTACGCCCCCGACTTCCAGGTGCCGGCCTGGGCCCGGGACATCGTCTACTACTACGTCTTCCCCGAGCGCTTCCGCAACGGCGACAAGAGCAACGACCCGCGCCCCGGTGGTGGCCGGCCTCAGGACCGCTACCAGGACCGCGACGTCGAGCGCCATGCCAAGTGGAACGAGAAGCCATTCAAGCCGGCTGGACCTGGAGAGAAGGGCGACGGCTCCGACGCCCTCTACAACAACGACTTCTTCGGTGGCGACCTTGCCGGCATCATCGAGAAGCTGGACTACATCCAGAGCCTGGGCGCCAACGCGATCTACCTGACGCCGGTGTTCCGCGCGCCCAGCAATCACAAGTACGACGCGGCCGACTACAAGCAGATCGACCCGGCCTTCGGCACGAACGACGACTTCGTGCGGCTTTGCGCCGAGGCCGCCAAGCGCGGCATTCGCGTCATCCCCGACACCTCGCTGAACCATGTCGGCGCGGACTCGCCCTACTTCAACCGCTTCGGCAACTTCCCGGCGGGCGGTGCCTTCGACAACGGCAAGCCCAATCCCACGTCGCCCTACTACGGCTGGTTCAAGTTCAAGCCCGAGGAGACCGACCCGAACAAGCAATACCAGGGCTGGGTCGGCGTCAGCGACCTGCCGGAGATCGACAAGAACAATCCGTCCTTCCGCGCCTATGCCTACCGCGACGCCGACTCGGTCACCAACCTCTGGCTGGACCGCGGCGCCGCCGGCTGGCGCATGGACGTGGCGCCCTGGGTGCCCGACGACTTCTGGCGCGAATGGCGCCAGGCCGTCAAGGCCAAAAGGGCCGATGCGCTGACGGTGGCCGAGACCTGGTTCGATTCGAGCAAGTACTTCCTCGGCGACATGTTCGACTCGACGATGAACTACATCTTCCGCAACGCCGTGCTGGACTACGCCGCCGGCAAGCCGGGCGGGCAGATGGCCGCCAACCTGGAGCTGATGCGCGAGGCCTATCCGCCCCAGGCCTTCTCGGCGCTGATGAACCTGCTGTCCACGCACGACCAGCCGCGCGCCCTGCACCACTTCGGCGAGGACCGCGACCCGGCTATGGCCAAGCAGAGACTGCGTCTCGCAGTCTTCTTCCAGATGACCTACCCTGGCTCGCCCACCATCTACTACGGCGACGAAGTGGGCCTGGGCGGCGGCGACGACCCCTACAACCGCGCGCCCTACCCCTGGGCCGATGAGGGCGGCCAGCCCGACGAGGCGCTGCTGGCCGACTTCAAGCGGCTCACACGAATGCGCCACGACCTGCCCGTGCTGCGCCACGGTCGCTTGAGCGCGCCGCTGCACGTCGACGAGCATGTCGTCGTGCTGGCCCGCCAGGACGGCAAGACCTGGGCCGTCACCGCCACCAACAACAGCGACAAGCCACGCACCGTCAGCGTCAGCCTGCCCTTCCCGGCCGAGCAACTGCGCGACGCGCTCGGCGGCTCGCCCGTTGCCGTGAAGAACGGTGCCATCCAACTCACCGTGCCGCCCTTGTTCGGCCGCGTCCTCATCACGCCATGATCCTGAATCCCCTCGGTCACACCGGCCTGCAGGTCTCCGCGCTCGGTTTCGGCGCGATGCACATCAACGACGAGCGCACGACCGACGCCGAAGCGGGCGCCCTGCTCAACCATGTTTTGGACGTTGGCATCAACCTCATCGACACCGCGCGCGGCTATGGCCTCAGCGAAGAGCGCATCGGCCGCCACCTCGCCCACCGGCGCCAGGACTTCGTGCTGTCCACCAAGGTCGGCTACGGCGTCGAGGGCGTGCCCGACTGGACCTATGACTGCATCGTCCAGGGCGTCGAACGCGCGCTCAAGCTGATGAAGACCGACTGGCTGGACATCGTCCACCTGCATTCCTGCCCGCTGCATGTGCTGCAACGAGGCGACGTGACGCGCGCGCTGATCGACTGCCGCGCGGCCGGCAAGCTGCGCGTGGCCGCCTACTCGGGCGACAACGCCGAGATCGACTTCGCCATCGAGTGCGGCGCCTTCGGCAGCCTGCAGACCTCGGTCAGCCTGTGCGACCAGGCGCATCTGCAGCGCCGCGCCGCGCGGGCCGACCATGCCGGCATCGGCGTCATCGCCAAGCGCCCGCTGGCCGGCGCCGTCTGGCGCTTCGCCGAGCGGCCCGGCGACTTCGCCGAAGGTCACTACTGGGACCGCTTCCAGGCCATGGGCCTGCCGGCGCAGCAGGACTGGGCCGCTGATTGGGGTGATTTGGCCTTGCGCTTTGTCGCCTTCCACACCGGCGTGGCCAGCGCCATCGTCGGCACGGCCAAGCCGGCCAACCTGCGCCGCAACCTGGCGGCCATCGAACGCGGCCCGTTGGCGCCGGCCCTCGCTGCGGCCATCCGCGACGCCTTCACCCGCCAGGGCGCCGCGTGGCCGGGCCTGATCTGACGCTGGACGAATCTCGCAACCCCAACACATCGGGTTGACGCCAAAGCCCGGGCCGCACCGGCTGCCGCATGATGGCGTTCGATGCAATCGATCCCCGCGCCGATGCGACGCCGCCCGCTGCTGGCCCTGCCCCTGCTGCTGGGGGCCCGCCCCTTGTTTGCGCAGCCGGGCGACCCCGTGCGCCAGCCGCGCCACATCAGCATGCCCGACCCGCAGCTGGCCTACGTGCGCCGCATCGTCGAGCTCGCGCTGAGCCGCGCCGGCAGCAAGCTGGAGATCCGCCCCGTCGACCTGGACATGACGCAGGGCCGCACGCTGATCGAGTTGGCCGCGGGCCACAGCCCCATCGACCTGATGTGGACGATGACCGACAACCAGCGCGAGTCCAGCGGCCTGCTGCCGGTGCGCATCCCCATCGACCGCGGCCTGCTGGGCTGGCGCTTGCTGCTGGTGCGGCGCGGCGAGCTGGCGCAGTGGAAGCGCGTGCGCAGCCTGGCCGACCTGCGCCAGCGCGTGGCCGGCCAGGGCCATGACTGGCCCGACACGACCATCCTGCGCGCCAACGGCCTGCAGGTCGGCACCAGCAGCGGCTACGAGGCGCTGTTCCGCATGCTGGCCGCCGCCCGCATCGACTATTTCCCGCGCTCCATCCTGGAGATCGATGCCGAGATGGCCGGAGGGCGCTACCCGGAGCTGGCCATCCTGCCCGAGCTGATGCTGCACTACCCCGCGGCGGCCTATCTCTTCGTCAGCCCCACGCGGCCCGACCTGGCGGCCGACCTGAAGACCGGACTGGAAGCCGCCGTGGCGGACGGCAGCTTCCAGCGCCTGCACCGCGAGTTCTACACCGCCGTCATCAAGGCCCATCCGATCTCGCCCGAGCGCGTGATCCGGCTCAGCAACCCGTTGCTGCCGCCCGACACGCCCATCCAGCGGCGCGAGCTGTGGATGCAGCCGGGCGAGACGGTCTAGCTCGACTCAAGCGCGCCTTTCGCTCCCCTCATTCCTGAGCGGGTGGCATGATGAACCATCATGTCTCACACCTCGGCGGACATCTGCAGGCGTGCGCTGCTGCTGGGAGCGTTCGCGGCTCCCTGGGCGCGCGCGCAGACCGTGCGCGTGTGGCTGCCCCGGCACATGAGCGCCGCCGACCCCCAGCTGCCCTATGTGCGTCGCCTCGTGCTGCTGGCGTTGGAGAAGGCCGGCGCCGATGGCGACGTGCAGCTCGTGGACCTGGAGATGGCCCAGGGCCGCAGCCTGGTGGAACTGGCGCGCGGCAGCAGCCCCATCGACTTGATGTGGACCATGACCGACCGCGAGCGCGAGGCGTCCGGCCTGCTGCCGATCCGCATCCCCATCGACCGCGGCCTGATGGGCTGGCGCGTGCTGCTGGTGCGCAAGAGCGACCTGCCACGCTGGGCCCTGCTGCGTGGCCTGGATGAACTCAAGCCGCTCGTCGCCGGCCAGGGTCATGACTGGCCCGACACGGCCATCCTGCGCGCCAATGGCCTGCGGGTCAACACCAGCAGCAGCCATGAGGCGCTGTTCCGCATGCTGTCCTCGGGACGCTTCGACTACTTTCCGCGCGCGGTGTTCGAGGTCGATGCCGAGCTGGCCAACCAGCGCCATCCCGACCTGGAGGTCGTGCCCAACCTGCTGCTGCACTACCCCGCGGCGGCCTATCTCTTCGTGTCGCCGAGCCGGCCCGAGCTGGCCGTGCTGCTGCGCGCCGGACTGGAAAAGGCCGTAGCCGACGGGGCGCTGCAGCAATTGCACCAGACCTACTTCGGTGCCCAGATGCGGGCCCACGCGGTCAGCAGCGACCGCGTGCTGAGGCTGTACAACCCGCTGCTGCCACCCGACACACCGCTGCACCGCCGCGAGCTGTGGCTGAAGCCCGGAGAGGCTGCCTAGCTCATCCGCAGCACACGCGCCGCTTCTTCCAGCCGCGCATCCTCGATCTCGCGCAGCACGCCGGACAGGTCCACCTCGCCGGCCTTGCGCTCGTAGCGGCCGGTCAGCGGCATGTCGGGCACCAGCAGGCCAGCGGCGTACAACGCCCAGATCTCGGGGCCGTACTGCGTGGCCAGCAGCGCCGGCGCGTGCTGGCCGAAGAAGTTGCGCAGGTTGTCCACGTCCCGCATCAGCATGCGCGGCGCGTGGTTGTTGCCCGCGGCATCCACGGCCTGCGGCAGGTCGATGATGACCGGCCCGTCGGCCGCCAGCAGCACGTTGAACTCCGACAGGTCGCCATGGATGACGCCCGCGCAGAGCATGCGCACCACCTCATCGATCAGCCTGGCGTGGTGTTGCCGGGCCTCGGCGTCGCTGAAGGTCAGGTCGTTCAGGCGCGGTGCCGCGTCGCCATGCGCGTCGGCCACCAACTCCATCGGCAGCACGCCGTCATGAAAGTTGCCCGGCTGCGGCACGCGCACGCCGGCCGCGGCCAGGCGGTACAGCGCATCGACCTCGGCGCTCTGCCAGGCCGCCTCCTGCTGCTGGCGGCCATAGGCGGTGCGCTTGGTCATCGCGCGCGCCTGGCGGCTGTTGCGCACCTTGCGGTTCTCGGTGTAGTCGACGGCCTGGCGGAAGCCCCGCTTGTTGGCCTCCTTGTAGACCTTGGCGGCCCAGGTCTCGTCGCCGCAGCGCACGACGTAGACATCGGCTTCCTTGCCGCTCTTGAGCTGCCGCACGACGCTGTCGATCAGGCCTTCGTCAATCAGTGCCTGCAGGCGGGCGGGTGCTTTCATCGGCCCATTGTCGATGCGGCCGGGTCGGGCCCAGTTTCTGGCCCTCTGAAACGGGCGCCGCGACAACCACCAGCTCGACCTGCAGCCCCGGCGCCAGGCCCGACTGGAAGCAGGCCCGCTGCGGCCAATGTTCGGGCTCCGGCCCGATCCACGCCTGCCACTGCCTGTCGAAGGCGTCGCGGTTGGCGATGTCGGTGAGGATGACCTGCAGCGACAGCAGGTGGGTGCGCGCCGAGCCAGCTTCCTGCAGGTGTGCGTCGAGCATCTGCAGGCTCTGGCCAACCTGAACGTCGAAGCCCGCCGTGAAGTCGGTCGCATTGGCCACCGTCCAGACCAGGCCGCCGTAGGCCACCGTGCGGCTGCGGCCCTTGCCGTTGATGGGCCAGCGCTCAATCACGGCGGATCCCGGCAAGGCGCGTCGACAGCGGCGGCAGGCGGCTGGCGCCGCCCACCAGGCGCTGGTCGTGGCGGTAGTCCTCGTTGGCCTCGACACGCCAGTCGCGCTCGAATGCCTGCGCCAATGCGCGGGCCACCTCGTCAAAACGCCAGGCCTCCTCGGCGTTGCTGTCCAGGTGATGAATGCCAGGCAGCGGCCGCTCGATCAACGCCAACAGCGCCGCCGCCGTGTCGGCCATGAAGGAGCAGGCCGGCGTCCAGGCGTGGCTGGCCGCGACGACCCCGTCGCGCTTTTGCCAGTCGTCGAGCGTCTGCAGCATGTTGTTGCCGGGCCGGGTCTCGTCGATCTGCCAGCCGATGCGGGCGATGACGGGCCGATCATTGGCCAGCAGCACGGCATCCTCGCACTCGGCCTTGTAGCGGCCGTAGTCGTCCTTGGCGTTGCGCGCGTCGGCCACGTCGTGCGGGCCGTCGGGCACGTGGTCGAAGACCATGACGGTGCTCGTGAACAGGAAGTTCGGGCAGCGCGACGCCAGCCAGCCGGCAAAGCGCGCCGGCGCCATGCCGAGGTGGGCGACGGCGTCGACCGACTGTGCGGACAGCCAGGCGGCCGACAGCATCTCGTCGTCGGGGTTGACCGCCTTGCGGTCCCAGCCGATGACCTCGTGCCCCGCCGTGCGTGCAGCTTCGGCCAGGCGCGGCGCCAGCGTGCCGTTCAGTCCGGTGATGAGGATTTTCATGGGTTCAGTGTCCAGCAGGTCAGCACCGAGCGTGTCCAAGCGCCGCTCAGGGCCAGCGCGGCAACGGCCACGCTGGTGTCGGAGGGGAAGACGAGTTCGGTCAGCGCGACCAGGGCGTCGCCCGAGAAGACCTCGACGGAGCAGCGGTCCACGAAGACGCGCAGCACCAGCGGTCCGCGTGCACCCGCCCAGGCCTGCTCGCGCCGGCCGGTCCAGTGCGCGGCGTCGACGACGGCGCCGCTGCGGCTGCGGTCGATCCAGACCCCGCCACGGCGGTGGTCGATGCCGATCTCCGTGCACTCGCCAGCCGGGCCGCAGCGCAGGCTCAGCGTCGAGGTCTCGGCATCGCCCGGATCCAGCTCCCAGCGCAGCTCGCAGCTCGCGCCCGCATCAGCGATCAGGCCTGCGCCGACGAGATACCGAGGCGAGCCGCGCAGCGCATCGGTGCAAACCGGCGCCTGGGCCAGCCGCCAGCCGGCCGGCGTCTGCACGAGGGCCAGCTCGCGCGGCAGCGTCATCGCGCCGCGCCAGGGCGAAGTGGGCGTGGCCTTGGCGTAGGCGTGCTGGTTCATCCAGGCCAGCCAGATGGGCGGCCGCCCGGCCGGCAGGCCGGCGAAGGACAACGCGGCGTAGAAGTCGCTGCCGTGGTCGGCCCAGAAGGGCTCGCTCTCGGCCGTGAAGCGCTCGCCGTCGAAGCGACCGACCCAGCACTGGGCGCCGCTGCCGGCGGGGTGGCCTTCGAAGGTGTCGACCTTGAGCAGCCAACGGTCTTCGGCAGGGAAATGGATGATGTCCGTGCACTCCCAGATCGCCCGCGTCTCGCCGGCCGGGCCGAAGTGGCTGAGCAGCGCCCAGTCGCGCAGGTTGACGCTGGCGTGGAAGGCGACGCGATGCTCGTCGGGCAGCACGACGGCTATGACCCAGCGGCCGGTCGGCCCGTGCCAGAACACCTTGGGGTCGCGGAACTCGCGCACGCCCAGGTCCAGCACCGGGTTGCCCGCGTATTTCGTCCAGGTGAGGCCGCGGTCCAGGCTCCAGGCCAGCTCCTGGGCTTGCCCACCCTCGGGGCGGCGTAGGCAGCCGGTGTAGCAAGCCACCCACGCACCGGCGCCAAAGCCGGCGGTGCCCGCGTGGTCGATGACGACGCTGCCCGAGAAGATGGACACGCGCTCGTCCTCCGGAATCGCCAGCGGCAGCTCGGTCCAGTGCAGCAGGTCGGGGCTGGTGGCGTGGCCCCAGCTCATGTGGCCCCAGGTGTCGCCGAACGGGTTGTGCTGGAAGAACAGGTGGTAGAGCCCGGTGGCCGCGTCGAAGACGAGGCCGTTGGGGTCGTTGATCCAGTGGCGCGCCGCGGCGAAGTGGTAGCGAGGCCTGAAATCACTCACGACAGCTGCCATCCCCAGGGCCGCAGCTTGTGGCCCTGCCAGACCTGTTCGGTGTTGGACAGGTTGACCGCCACGCGCACCAGGTCCTGGTCGAGGCGGCGCTCGAAGGCGACGATGTCGGGCGGGCTGTCCATCAGCTTGACCGGCGCGCCGTACTGGCCGGCAGCCAGGGCCGGGTGTTGGCGCTTGAGCGCGACGAGGCCGGTGTAGAAGTCGCTCAGCTCATAGCGCTTCCAGTCGATGGCGTCTTTCTCGAAGAAGGCCAGCTTCTTGGTCAGCCGCGACTCCTGGCCGTTGTAGATCAGCGGCATGCCGGGCAGCGTGAAGGTCAGCACCGCGAGGGCCGGGTAGGCGTCGCCGTACAGCTCGGCGTCTGTGCCATGCCAGGAGTTGAAGTCGTGGTTGCTCGTGAAGCGCATGCGGTAGGCGTGGGCCGGGTAGCCATTCGCAGGGCCCTGCTGCTTGGCCAGCCAGTCCTTGAGCAGCGGGGCTCCGGCCTCGCCCTTGCCGATCTTCTTGAAGACCTGGTCGGCCAGGTCCCAGGAATAGGTCATGTCGAAGGCGCCGCTGGTGTGCAGGTCGATGGCGTCGGACTCGGCCAGCATGAACATCGGCTTGACGGCATCCAGCGCCTTGCGGGCGCGCACCCAGAAGTCAGTCGGCACGAGGCTGGCCACGTCGCAGCGGAAACCGTCCAGGCCGGTCTCGCGCACCCAGAACTTCATCGCGTCGATCATCGCGGCGCGCAGGGCTTCGCTCTTGTAGTTCAGCCCGATGACGTCGTCCCAGTGCTCCTCGCTCGCCTGCCCCTCGTTGAAGGTGACGGCGTAGACCTCACCCTTGGCATTGAGCTTGTACCAATCCTTGTGGGCCGTGGCCCAGGGGTGGTCCCAGGCCGTGTGGTTGGCCACCCAGTCCAGGATGACCTTGAAGCCCAGCTTGTGCGCCGCCGCGACGAAGGCCTTGGCGTCGGCCAGCGTGCCGAACTCGGGGTTCACGGCCGTGTAGTCGCTGATCGAGTAGTAGCTGCCCAGCGTGCCCTTGCGGTTGAGCTTGCCAATGGGCTGCAGCGGCATCAGCCAGAGGATGTCCACGCCCATTCTTTTGAGCCGCTGCAGGTCGGACTGCACGGCCTTGAGCGTGCCCTCGGGCGAGAACTGGCGGACGTTGATCTGGTAGATGACGGCCTGGCGGGACCAGGGCAGATGGGGCATGTCGGCGGAGGTGGCGGCAGGAGCGCTCATGGCAGGCAGGGCAAGGGAGGAAGCGGCCGTCAGCACGGTACGGCGACGCAGGGGCGGGATCATGGTGTAGGCCTCGTTTCAGGAGGGTGCCGCGCAATGGCGGGCGATGTACTCAGCGTGGTCGGGCATCAGCGCCACGCTGTTGGCAACCGCACGGTGCACGGCTTCGAGGTAATCGTGCACCTTGTCGCCAGGCTGCAGCGCGGCGAAGGGATGGAAGCTCTCGGGCACGAGGTTCTGCCCGGCCATGACCTGCAGCCAGGCGGTCTCGGTGAAAAGCTCGTTGTTGAAGCGGAACACGCGGCCGTGGCTCTTGTAGAGCTCGATCTTCTCGCGCAGCGAGTCGGGCACGGCCATGTGGGCGCAGTCGCGCCAGAAGGTGGCGTCGTCACGCTGGTTGGCGTGGTAGTGCAGCACCAGAAAATCCCGGATGCGCTCCCAGTGAAAGCGGCTCTGCGCGTTGAACTCTGCGATGTCGGCCGGGCTGAAACCGCGATCGGGGAAGAAGTCGATCAGCAGCTGGATGGCCTGCTGGATGAGGTGGATGCTGGTGGACTCCAGCGGCTCCAGGAAGCCGCCGGCCAGGCCGATGGCGACGACGTTGCGGTTCCAGGCCTGGCGCCGCATGCCGGCCCTGAAGTGCAGCGCGCGCGGGTCGGCCAGCGGCTTGCCGTCGAGGTGGGCCAGCAGCGTGGCGGTGGCCTCGTCGTCGCTGATGTGGCGGCTGCAATAGACATGGCCGTTGCCGATGCGGTGCTGCAGCGGGATGCGCCATTGCCAGCCGGCGCGGCGGGCGGTGGAGCGGGTGCAGGGTGTCAGCGGGGTGACCGACTCCGAGGGCACGGCCAGTGCGCGGTCGCAGGGCAGCCAGTGGCTCCAGTCGTCGAAGCCGGTCTTCAGCGTCTCCTCGATGAGCAGCGCGCGAAAGCCCGAGCAGTCGACGAAGAGATCTCCGGGGATGCGCTCGCCGCTTGCCATCACGACGGCGTCGATGTCGCCGCACGGCGCTTGCGTGGCATGCGTGATGCGCCCCTCGGTGCGCCGCACGCCACGCGCCTCGGCCAGGCGGCGCAGGTAGCGCGCGTAGCGGCCGGCGTCGAAGTGGTAGGCGTAGGCGATGTCGGCCATCGGGGAGTTGGCGGGCTCGGGCCGCGCCGGCATGAAGCGGTTGGCGCGCGCGGCCTGCTGCGTGATGGCGTAGTCGCCCAGTGGCCGGGCACGGCCTGCCAGGCGCATGCGGTGCCAGTACTGCTCGAAGCCGACGGTCCACAGGTCCTGCCCGACACGCCCGAAGCCGTGCATGTAGCGGTCGCCCAGGCGGCCCCAGTCAACGAACTCGATGCCCAGCTTGAAGGTGCTGCCGGTCTCGCGCAGGAAGTCGTTCTCGGCGATGCCGACGATGCGGTTGAAGCGCTGGATCAGCGGGATGGTCGCCTCGCCAACACCGACGATGCCGATCTCGTCGGACTCGACGAGGCGGATGCGGTAGCGGTCGCCGACGACGGTGGCCAGGCCCAGGGCCGTCATCCAGCCGGCCGTGCCGCCGCCGACGATGACGATGTCCTGGATCAGCGGCGCCGGCATGAACGGCTCACACGGGCCTGGCCGCGCAGTGCTGGGCGATGTAGGCCGCGTGGTCGGGCATGACCTGCACGCACTTGCCGATGACCGCGCGCACGCCTTCCAGGTAGTCGTGCGTGTCCTGCTCGCTTTGCAGGTCGGCCAGCGGATGGTGGCGCTGCGGCGTGAGGTTCTGGCCCTCCATGACCTGGATCCAGCCGACCTCCGCAAACAGTTCGTTGTCACGGCGCACGACACGGCCGTGGCTGCGGTAAAGGTCCAGCTTCTCCTGCAGCGAATCCGGCACGGACATGTGCGCGCATGCCTGCCAGAACGCCGAGTCGTCGCGCTGGTTCAGGTGGTAGTGCAGGATGACGAAGTCGCGGATGCGTTCGTAGTGGAAGCGGCTGTGGCGGTTGAACTCGGCGATGTCGTTCGCGCTGAAGCCCCGGTCCGGAAAGAAGTCGATCAGCTGCTGGATGGCCGTCTGGATCAGGTGGATGGAGGTGGACTCCAGCGGCTCCAGGAAGCCGCTGGACAGGCCGATGGCGATGACGTTCTCCTTCCAGGCCAGCTTGCGCATGCCGGTCTGGAAGCGGATGGGGCGCGGGTCGGCCAGCGGCTTGCCGTCGAGGTTGGCCAGCAATGTGGCTGCGGCTTCGTCGTCGCTGATGTGCCGGCTGCTGTAGACATGGCCGTTGCCGATGCGATGCTGCAGCGGGATGCGCCACTGCCAGCCGGCGCGGTGGGCCGTGGAGCGGGTGTAGGGCGTCAGCGGCGACACGGACTCGCAGGGCACGGCCAGCGCGCGGTCGCAGGGCAGCCAATGCGTCCAGTCCTCGAAGCCGGTCTGCAGCGTCTGCTCGATCAGCAGACCGCGGAAGCCCGAGCAGTCGATGAACAGGTCGCCCGCGATGCGCTCGCCGCTTTCCAGCACGACGGCGTCCACATGCCCGGGGTGGGCGCCCTCGCCTCGCCGCGTGGCGTGGGTGATCTTGCCCTCGATGCGCAGCACGCCGCGCTGCTCGCTGAGCTTACGCAGGTAGCGTGCGTAAAGGCTGGCGTCGAAGTGATAGGCGTAGGCAATCTCGGCCAACGGTGAGTTGCCGAGGTCGCTGCGTGGCGGCATGAACTTGTTGGCCAACGCCGCCATGCGCGAGATGCTGTACTGCTCCAGCGGCTGCGCCCGGCCCAGCTTGCGCATGCGGTGCCAGTACTGCTCGAACTGCACGGTCCACAAGTCCTGCCCCAGCCGGCCGAAGCCGTGCATGTATCGGTCGCCCAGCCGCCCCCAGTTCACGAACTCGATGCCCAGCTTGAAGCTGCCGTTGGTCTCGCGCAAGAATTCGTTCTCATCGATGCCGACGACACGGTTGAAGCGCTGGATCATCGGGATCGTGGCTTCGCCCACGCCCACCGTGCCGATCTCGTCGGACTCGACGACACGGATGCGGTAGCGGCCGCGCAGCACGGTGGACAAAGCGGCGGCGGCCATCCAGCCGGCGGTGCCGCCGCCGACGATGACGATGTCTTGGATCAGAGACTCGGACATGGGCTGGGGCTCAGAGCTTGGGCGCTGCGCAATGCTCGCGGATGAAGTCTTGGTGCAGCGGCAGGCTGGCCACCTGGCGGTGCACCGCGTCGCGCACGCCCGCGACGAAATGCGCCGCCTCTTCGGGCTTCAGCAGGTCGGCCAGCGGATGGTAGGCCCGGGGCAGCAGGCGCTGCCCCTCCATGACCTGCAGCCAGCTGACCTCGGTGAAGATGTCCAGGTGCGAGCGCAGGATGCGGCCGGTGTGGCGGAACAGGTCGAGCTTGTGCTGCAGCGTCTGCGGCACAGCCATGTCGCGGCAGTAGCGCCACAGCGGGCTGTCGTCGCGTTCGGTGGCCTTGTAGTGCAGGATGATGAAGTCGCGCACGCGCTCGAACTCCTCGTCTGCCAGGCGGTTGTGGGCGTCGATGTCGGCCTGCGAGAAGCCGGCGTGTGGGAAGAACTGGATCAGCCGCGAGATGCTGGACTGCACGAGGTACAGACTGGTGGATTCCAGTGGTTCCAGGAAGCCGCTGGCCAGGCCCATCGCGACGACGTTCTTGTTCCACAGCAGGCGGCGTTTGCCGGTCTTGAAGCGCAGCGGCCGCGGATCGGCCAGTGGGCGGCCTTCGAGGTTGCCGAGCAGCACCGCCGTCGCCTCGTCGTCGGACGTGAAGCGGCTGCAGTACACATGGCCGTTGCCCACCCGATGCTGCAGCGGGATGCGCCACTGCCAACCCGCGGCGTGTGCCGTCGCCCGCGTGTAGGGTGGCGGCGGGCCGGCGGCTTCGCAAGGCACGGCGACGGCCCGGTCCATCGGCAACCACTCGGACCAATCGACATAGCCCGTCTTGAGCACCTCCTCGATGAGCAGGCCGCGAAAGCCCGAGCAGTCGATGAACAGATCGCCCTCGACAACTTCGCCCGAAGCGAGCTGCAGGGATTGGATGAAGCCGTCATGCCCGCGCTGGCGCACGTCGACGACCTTGCCCTCGTGGCGCACCACACCCGCGGCCTCGCTCAGCTTGCGCAGATAGCGGGCATAGAGGCCGGCGTCGAAGTGGTAGGCGAAATGAACCGGCATGGGCGGCAGCCCGGGCGCGCGGGCCTCGGGGGCGAAGCGACCGGCGCGCGCGGCCACGGTGTTGATCGCGTAGTCGGACAACTCGGCCGCCCGCCCCTCGCGGCGCGCCTTCAGCCAGTAGTGGTGGAAGGCCACCATGCCCAGGTCCTGGCCGACCTGGCCGAAGCTGTGGATGTAGCGGTCGCCCAGCCGCCCCCAGTTGACGAACTCGATGCCGAGCTTGAAGGTCGCCTGCGTCTCGCGCACGAACTCGGCTTCGTCGAGCTCCAGGCCGGCATTGAACTGGCGCATCTGCGGAATGGTGGCCTCGCCGACGCCTACCGTGCCGATCTCCTCGGACTCGACCAGGTGCAGCTCCACCTGCCCCATCAACACCTTGGACAGCGCCGCCGCGGCCATCCAGCCCGCGCTGCCTCCGCCCAGGATGACGACGCGCCTCACCGGCGCCTGCGAAAACTCGCTCATGTCAGGTTTGCCCCTCCGGGAACAAAAAACCCTTGCCGGATTGCTCCGGCAAGGGTCGTCACGCTAGCACTTGCCGGTGGATCAGAACTTGTAGTTCACACCGAACAGGTAGGTCTTGCCGTACTTGGTGTACTGCTTGGTCTGCGTCAGGTCGTTGTTGTAGTACTCGACGTAGGGCTCGTTGTTCAGATTGTTGATCTGGAACACCAGCGACAGACCCTTGGCCACACCGTTCTGGAACTCGTAGCCGAGTTGCAGATCGGTGACCTTCTCCTTCTTGACGTACTCGAAGGTGCGGTCGGCGCCGAAGCCCGTCACCTCGCCAACGAAGCCGTCCCGGATGCGCGTGCTGATACGCGCCGAGAAGCCGGACTTCTCGTAGTAGGCCGTCAGGTTGTAGGTGTTGGGCGACAGGCCAGGCAGCGGACGGGTGTCGCCAGGGCCGAAGGGCGAGATCTTGCTCTCCGTGTGGCCCCAGGCGAGCTGCACGCCGAAGCCGTCCAGGATCGGGGTCACGATCTGCAGCGGCAGCGACACGGCCAGCTCAGCACCGGACAGTGAACCACCCTGGCCATTGGCCTGGGTCTCAAACTCGCCGATGTCCGAGGTCGGCGTGATGCTGCCCGGAGGCGTCAGCGTGCCGAAGCGGTCGCGGAAGTTGATGTTCAGCTTCTGCTTGTAGATGTAGGTCTTCAGGTCCTTGTAGAAGCCCGCGATCGAGATGTAGCCCTTGTTGCCGAAGTAGTACTCGTACGACAGGTCGATTGCGTCGGCCTTCCAGGGCTTCAGCTCAGGGTTGCCGCCGTCGCCAGTCCAGATGCGGCGCGTGTTGTCCACACCGTACGACTGCGTGGCGCGCAGGTCATCCATGCGCGGGCGGGTGATCTGGCGTGCCACACCAAAGCGCAGGTTCTGGTCGTTGGCGACCTGCCAGGTCAGGTTCAGGCTGGGCAGCCAGTCGGTGTAGGTGGTGCCGCGCGAGGTGGGGTTGGTGGTGCCGCCCTGGATGCTGAACGCGTTGGAGCGCTGGTCGGCATGGATGGCTTGCACGCCGAAGTTGCCCCGCAGCGGCTTGCCGAGCAGTTCGGTGTCCACCTCGGCCTTGACGAAGGCGGTCGTGATGTCTTCCTTGACCGTCCAGTCCTTGTTGATGATGTCGTGGTTGCCGAGGTTGGCGCGCAGGTTGTAGAACTGCGCCGCGGCAGCGCGGGCGTCGTAAGAGATGAAGTCACCCAGGCCTGCGTAGCCCATGTTGTTCGGAGCGAACAGCATGCTGGCAGGGATGGTCGTGGGCGAAGCCTTCAGGTCCATGAACCACTCGGGCACATCACGCGACTTCTGGCGCTGCGTGAAGTTCA
>CAUJSJ030000028.1:0-9739 GCA_963422775.4 uncultured Roseateles sp. | reverse complement strand
GCGGGGCGCAGAGGTCTTCGTCGGCTTGGCTGCGTTCCCGACCGACGGCGAAGGGCCGCGACCGGACGAACTGCTGAGCTTTGAAATTGTGACCAGCCGTGACGGCCGCAAGCAGGCCGTCAACCTGCGGCGCCTGTCGCGCTCCCAACTGAGCCCGGCCCTGCGTGAAGCAGCGGCCGGCGTTGGTGCAGCCCACGTCCGCGCCCGCCAGGCCCAAAGAAAACGGCGCCTGGGCCTTGCGGCCGGCGCCGTCATCGCGGTGACGCTGGTGGTCGGGGGGATGCAGTTCTGGCCTCCCAACAGCAGGACCGGAGATGTACCGGCCGGGGTGAGGCGCTAGTCAGGCGTCGTGCCAGCCGGCCTTCATGCCGGCTGTCCTTCGACAGGCGTCGAACAGCGCGCAGGCGCTGTTCTCGGTCGCATCTCATGCCACGGGGCTTGCAAGCCCCGTGTCCTTCACAAGGCGTCGAACAGGCCGCAGGGCCTGTTCTCGGTCCTTGTTCAGTCCTCGTTCTTGAAGACGAGCTTGACTTCGTGAGTGGCCTTTTCACCAGGCTCGAACTTCCACTCCATCAGCGCGGCCTTCACGGCGCGGTCGAAGACCCGCTTGGGTTCGGCTTCGACGATTTCGACATCGCTGACCTTGCCGTCGGCCTCGATGGTCAGCTTGGCTTTCACCGAGCCTGCCGAGATACCCTTCTTGGTCGCCTCGGCCGGGAACTCGGGCGGCACCTTCTTGAGGACCTTGGGCGTGGCCCTGGGCGGCCAGGGCCAGCATCAGGCTGGCGGCGAGGACGGTGGCGGAGCGCAGGAATGACATGACGACCCTTGGAAAGTAAGTGATTGCAGCTTCAGGCGGCGCGGAAGAACCCGACGGCTTCGATCAAGCGGGTCGAGCTGTCGCGCAGTGCGTCGGCCGAGTGGCTGAGCTCGCCCACCAGGCTGGTGTTCTGCTGCGTGGCCTTGTCCAGCTCGTTCATCGCGCCGTTCACAACGCCCACGCCCGTGGCCTGCTCCTGGGCCGAGTGCGAGATCTCTTCGATCAGCTGGCCCATGTTGTTGACTTCGTCCACGACGCTGCGGATGGTCACGCCCGCGTTGTTGACCAGCGTGGTGCCGTTCTCGACCTTGACGGTCGATTCCTGGATCAGCACCTTGATTTCCTTGGCCGCACCGGCCGAGCGCTGGGCCAGCGCACGCACTTCCGCCGCCACCACCGCGAAGCCGCGGCCATGTTCGCCGGCGCGCGCCGCCTCCACCGCGGCGTTCAGCGCCAGGATGTTGGTCTGGAAGGCGATGCCGTCGATGACGCCGATGATGTCGCCGATCTTCTTGGAGCTGGCACTGATCTCTTCCATGGTCTCGACGACCTTGGAGACGACGGCGCCGCCGTTGCTGGCAGCCTGACGGGCCGTCACCGCGATGCCGGCAGCGCGGCGGGTCAGGTCGCTGGCGCCCTTGAGCGTGGCGGCGATCTCTTCGACCGAGGCGGCCGTGTTCTGCAGGCTGGCCGCGGAACGGGTGGTGCGCTCGGCCAGGTTGGAGTTGCTGTCGGCGATGGAGCCGGAGTTATGGGCGACCTCGCTGGCGGCGGTTGACACGTCGCGCACGACGCCGGCCAGGGCTGTCTGCATGTCCTTCATGGCCTGCAGCATCTGACTGAGCTCGTCACGCCCTTCGACCTGGATGTCCTGTGTCAGGTCCCCGGCGGCGATGGCTTCAGCGGCCATCTGCGCCTTGCGGGCCGGACCGACGATGGAGCGGGCGATGACCACGCCGCCGCCGATGCCGATGATGGCGGCAACGATGACGAGCGCCGTCGTCACCAGTACAGAGGAACGGGCCAGGTCACCGCCGGAAGCTGCCAGGTGGTGGCCGCTGCCGAACTGCTGATCCACCAACTTTTTCAAGCCGTCTTGCAGCGCCTGCTGGGCGGGGCGCAAATCGGTGATCAGGCTCTCACGGGCTTCGTCGGGCGAGCCATCGGCCTGGATCTTCTGGAACTTCTCCAGCGCGGCCAGGAACTTGGTCTTTTGCTGGCGGACGTCGGCGACGATGCCTTTCTCCTCGTCGTCCTCCGGCGACTTCTCGAGGCTGACGAGCTGGGTTTCGGCCTCGGTCAGTGCGTCGGCGATGGCCTTCTTCTGCTTCTTGATGGCGCCGGCGGTGTCCAGCAGCAGCAGGTCACGCACGGCGCGGGAAATGACGTTGACCTGGCCTTCCAATTGGTTGGCGGCCTGGATCTTCAACAGGCTGGAGTTCGCCACGCTGTCCAGGTCCTTGGCCAAGCGGTTCGCGTTGGACGCGCCGTAGATGCCGATCCCCACCAGCAGCAGGATGAGCAGGCCAAAGCTCACGGCCAATCGATGGCCAATGCGCAATTGCGTCAGGAAGTTCATGCTGTTCAAGTCCTTGTCCGGTGTTCGGGTATCGGCGGCGGGCTGCCACTCTTGAATTCAACGACGACTGTAGGCCTCGCGGCCCTGTTTTTGTGGCCTTACCCATGGGCCGGCGCGCAGTGTGTCGCGACCTGTGACCATTTGCTTCATGCTTGCGACAGGCTTGCGTGAAGTCGTTCACGTCGCTCCCCGCGCCCGGGGGCTTGTTCTGTCAGTGCTGTGAGCCCGCTGCCCGCAGCCGCAGCACCTCGACGGCGTCAATCTCGCCGGCACGGTGGCCGTAGGACTGGCGCAGATGGCTGGCCAGCGCAGCGAGGTCTTCGGCGCCGAGCACACCGGCGAAGGGCGGCATGCCGTACGGCCGCGGGTGGCCTGGGGTGGCGGGCCCGAAGCCGCCGCGCTCGATGAGGCGGACCAGATTGGCCGCGCTCGCCTGGGTGACGACGCGGCTGCCTGCCAGCGACGGGTAGGCCAGGGCGCCGCTGTCGTCACGCCTGCCCTCGCCCTGCGCGCCGTGGCAGGCGGCGCAATGCTCGCGGTAGAGGCCGGCGCCGCGTTCGCGGCGGCGAGCGTCGGGCCTTGCCGGTTCGGCTCTGGCGACCGCCTGTTCGGGCAGGGCGCGCAGATAGACGCTCATCGCGGCCAGATCGGCGTCGTTCAGCGCCGCCGTGCTGCCGAGGACGACCTCGGCCATCGGCCCCTGTGCGGCATGGCCGTCGGCGTGGCCGTCGCGCAGCCAGCGCCGCAGCGCCTCGGCGGGCCAGCGCTGCACGCCCGCCTCGGCCGGGTCGTGCAGCGACGGCGCCACCCAGCCCAGGCCGACGAGCAGGCCGCCGCGGAAGTCCGCCGGGCCGTGGTCGCCGCCCAGAGTGTCGCGGCCGGCATGGCAGGCGCTGCAATGCGCCAGGCCCTGGCTCAGGTAGGCCCCCCGGTTCCATGTCGCGTCGCGGCCGGGGTCGGGGTGATAGACGCCGGGTGTGAAGTTCAGCGCCCGCCAGGCCGCCAGCGCCAGCTGCGTGCCGTAGGGCCAGCGCAGCTGGTGCTCGCGCCGCGGCGCCACTGCGGGCGGCTGGGCCTGCAGCCAAGCATGCAGCGCGTCGGCATCCTCGCGCGTGACGAGCGTCGTGTTGGTGATCGGGTGGGCGGGCACCAACAGCCGCCCTTCGCGGCCGACACCCAGGTGGATGGCGCGCCAGAAATCGTCCGCGCTCCAACCGCTCAAGCCCGTGGCATCGGGCGTCAGATTGGTCGAGAACACCGTGCCGAAGGGCGTCGGGATGGCACGCCCACCGGCCAGCCGCGCACCACCGCGGGCCGTGTGGCAGCCGGCACAGTTGCCGACCGCGGCGAGGTAGGCGCCGCGCTCCAGGCTGACCGGCGCGCTGGATTGCGCTGTCGCGTCGCTCAGGCCACGCTGCCAGGCCAGCAGCCCGAAGGCAGCCGAGGTCAGCAGGGCCGCGAGCACGGCAAGGCCGATCAGCAGGCGCTTCATGGCGTCAAGCCGCCGCAGCGAACGGGGGCGGGCGCCGTCAGCGCAACCGCAGGATGCGGGTCGGCCGGCATGGCCTGGCCGGCGAGGAATTGCGTCATCGCATTGATCTCGGCCTCGTTCAGCGTCTTGGCGATGCCTGCCATGCAATCAGGTGCCAGCGCACGGCGCTGGCCGCTGCGCCAGGCGCCAAGCTGGCCGTTCAGATAGTCGCGCGACAGGCCCAGCAGTCCGGGCACGCCGGGCTGGGTGCCGGTGAGGCGCTCGCCGTGGCAGGCGGTGCAGGCTGGCAGGCGGCGCACGGGGTCGCCCTGGCGGATCAGCGCTTCAGCGCGCGTCAGCTCAGGCGCCGGCAGTGTGGGCTTTTGGGGCGGCGGGTAGGGCAGGTCCAGCGACGCGAAGTGGCCGGCCAGCTCCTTCAGGTACACATCCGAAAGCGGCGCGATCAGCTCGCTCATCAGGCCATAGTCGCGCCGGCCGTCGCGGAAGTTCAGCAGCTGGTTGTAGAGGTAGCCCGCCGGCTTGCCGGCCAGGCGCGGATAGTAGCCATCCGGCGCGGCGCGGCCTTCCTTGCCGTGGCAGCCGGTGCAGGCCAGGGCTCGCTGCGCGAGCGTGTTTGGTACCCCGCGCTGGGCGAGGTTGTCGGGAACGGGCTGGGCCTGCAGGGCGGAGGCGACAAGGCAGAGCGCGGCGGCGATCCAGCGGGTCATGAAGCGGGGTCCTCGAAGCGATCGGTGGTGTGGCGATCCATCTCGTATCGCCTGACGAGTGGGAACGGCGGCAGCCAGGACTCACGGCGGAGGGTCCAGAGCTCGTAGGTCGGGTGCAGCTGGTCGGTGGCGTCCAGCGCTCCCAGATTCACCTCGATTTCGTCCGCGCTGCGCGAGAAGACGGACGAGCCGCAGCGCGAGCAGAAGTGCCGCCCGGCGTAGTCGCGCGTGTCGCCTTCGATGGAGACGGCCTCCTGCGCAAAGATCGCGGATGCATGAAACAGCGCGCCGTGATGCTTGCGGCAGTCCAGGCAGTGGCACAGACCGACCCGCCAGGGGTGCCCCGACGCGACGAAGCGGACGTCGCCGCACAGGCAGCCTCCGGTGAATTGATCCATGCTGCGTCTCCTCGGCATCAGGCGGGTTTCGGCGCGCGCGCGCCGAAGATGGCGCTGCCCACGCGCACCAGCGTCGAGCCGGCCGTGACGGCGTCTTCGAGGTCGGCGCTCATGCCCAGGGACAGCGTGTCCAGCGCCAGCCCTTCGGCCTGAAGGCTGTCGAACATCGCTGCCATCGCCTGGTGCTGGGCCAGCGCGCCGGGGCCGGGCTCGGGCACGGCCATCAGGCCGCGCAGCTTCAGGCGAGGCAAGGCCGCCACCTGGTGGGCCAGCGCGGCGACATCGGCCGGCAGCAGGCCGCTCTTGCTGGCCTCGCCGCTGATGTTGACCTGCAGGCAGACGTTCAGCGGCGACAGCGCGCCCGGGCGCTGCTCGGACAGGCGCTGCGCGACCTTGAGCCGGTCCACCGAGTGCACCCAGTCGAACTGTTCGGCGACGGGTTTGGTCTTGTTGGACTGCAGCGGGCCGATCAGATGCCATTCGATCTCGCCGCGCAGGTCGCTCAGCTCGGCCACCTTGGCCAGGCCTTCCTGCACGTAGTTCTCGCCGAAGGCACGGGCGCCGGCCTCGAAGGCCTCGCGCACGGCGGCAGCGGGGAAGGTCTTGCTGACAACCATCAGGCGCACCGCCCCGGGAGGCCGGCCGGCCGAGACACATGCCGCGGCTATGCGACTTTTGGTGGATTGCAGGGAGTCGGAGATCGCCATAATGGTCCGAGCACTTCCAGGCACACCATGGACATCACTCAGCTGCTGGCATTCTCGGTCAAGAACAAGGCATCGGACCTGCACCTCTCGGCCGGCCTGCCGCCCATGATTCGCGTGCATGGCGACGTGCGCCGCATCAACGTCGAGGCGCTGGACCACCGCGCGGTCCACGACATGGTGTACGACATCATGAACGACTCGCAGCGCAAGGTGTACGAGGAGACGCTGGAGGTCGACTTCTCCTTCGAGATCCAGGGGCTGGCGCGCTTTCGCGTCAACGCCTTCAACCAGAACCGCGGCGCGGGCGCCGTGTTCCGGACCATTCCGAGCAAGATCCTGAGCCTGGAGCAGCTCGCCGCGCCCAAGGTCTTCGCCGAGCTGGCGCTCAAGCCGCGCGGCATGGTGCTGGTGACCGGCCCGACCGGCTCCGGCAAGAGCACGACGCTGGCCGCCATGGTCAACCACCTCAACGAGAACGAGTACGGCCACATCCTCACCATCGAGGACCCGATCGAGTTCGTGCACGAAAGCAAGAAGAGCCTGATCAACCAGCGCGAGGTCGGCCCGCATACCCACTCGTTCGCCAACGCGCTGCGCTCGGCGCTGCGCGAAGACCCGGACTGCGTGCTCGTCGGCGAAATGCGCGACCTGGAAACCATCCGCCTGGCGCTGACCGCGGCCGAAACCGGCCACCTGGTGTTCGGCACGCTGCACACCTCGTCGGCCGCCAAGACGGTGGACCGCATCGTCGACGTCTTCCCCGCGGCCGAGAAGGAAATGGTGCGGGCGATGGTGTCGGAGTCGCTCGTCGCCGTCATCTCGCAGAGCCTGTGCAAGTTGAAGGACGGCACCGGCCGCGTGGCGGCGCACGAGATCATGCTGGGCACCTCGGCCATCCGCAACCTGATCCGCGAGAACAAGGTCGCGCAGATGTACTCGTCCATCCAGACCGGCAACTCGCAGGGCATGCAGACGCTGGATCAGAACCTGACGGACCTGGTCCGCCGCAACATCATTTCGCCCGCCGAGGCGAGGTCGAAAGCCAAGTTCCCCGAGAACTTCCCAGGCTGAGACCCAAGGACACCCACCATGGAACGCGATCAGGCATCCAAGTTCATCAACGACCTGCTGCGGCTGATGCTGTCGCGCAAGGGCTCCGACCTCTTCCTGACGGCCGAGTTCCCGCCGGCCATCAAGGTGGACGGCAAGCTCACCAAGGTGTCGCCCCAGCCGCTGACCGGCCAGCACACGCTGCAGCTGGCGCGGGCCATCATGAACGACAAGCAGGCGGCGGAGTTCGAGCGCAGCAAGGAGTGCAACTTCGCGATCTCGCCGCACGGGGGTCGGGCGCTTTCGCGTCAACGCCTTCCTGCAGCAGGGGCCAGGTGGGCCTGGTGCTGCGGACGATTCCATCCACGCTGCCCACCATCCAGTCGCTGGATCTGCCGGTCATCCTGCGCGAGGTGGTGCAGCACAAGCGCGGCCTCGTCATCGTCGTGGGCGCCACCGGCTCGGGCAAGAGCACGTCGCTGGCCGCCATGATCGACGAGCGTAACGAGACGACCTATGGCCACATCGTGACCATCGAGGACCCGATCGAGTTCGTGCACCCGCACAAGAACTGCATCGTCACCCAGCGCGAACTGGGCCTTGACACCGACAGCTGGGAGGCCGCGCTGAAGAACTCGCTGCGCCAGGCGCCCGACGTCATCCTGATGGGCGAGCTGCGCGACCGCGAAACCATGGAGCATGCCGTGGCCTTTGCCGAGACCGGCCACCTGTGCATGGCCACGCTGCACGCCAACAGCGCCAACCAGGCGCTGGACCGCATCATCAACTTCTTCCCCGAAGACCGCCGCCAGCAGCTGCTGATGGACCTGTCGCTGAACCTGCGCGCACTGATCAGCCAGCGCCTGCTACCGCGCCGCGAGGGCAAGGGCCGCGTCGCCGCCGTCGAGATCCTGCTGAACTCCCCGCTGATCTCCGATCTGATCTTCAAGGGCGAGATCACCGAGATCAAGGAGCTGATGAAGCGCTCGCGCGAGCAGGGCATGCAGACCTTCGACCAGTCGCTGTTCGACCTGTACGAGGCCGGCAAGGTCACCTACGAAGACGCGCTGCGCAACGCCGACTCGGTCAACGACCTGCGGCTGCAGATCAAGCTCAACAGCGAGCGTGCACGCAGCGGCGATCTGTCCACGGGCACCGAACACCTCACGATCCTCTGACTCCATGGCCACCCGCAGCTACGACCCCGTTCCCTCCCGCCGCGTCGCCTTCCTGGGCCTGGGCGTCATGGGCCACCCCATGGCCGGCCATCTGGCACGCGCCGGGCACCAGGTCACGGTCTACAACCGCACGCTCGCCAAGGCTGAGGCGTGGGCAAAGGAATATGGCGGTGCCTTTGCGGCGACGCCTGCCGCTGCTGCCAAGGACGCGGAGTTCGTGTTCTGCTGCGTCGGCAACGACGACGACCTGCGCTCGGTCGTGCTGGGCGAGCAGGGCGCCTTCGCAGGCATGGCGGCTGGCGCAGTCTTCATCGACCACACGACGGCCTCTGCCGAGGTCGCGCGCGAGCTGCATGCCGAAGGCGCCAGGCGCGGCCTGCCCTTCATCGACGCACCGGTTTCCGGCGGCCAAGCCGGCGCGGTCAACGGTGCGCTGACCGTCATGTGCGGCGGCGATGCCGCGCCGTTTGAATCGGCCAAGCCCATCGCGCTCGCCTTCGCCAAGGCCGTGACGTTGCTCGGCGGCCCGGGCTCGGGCCAGCTCGCCAAGATGGTCAACCAGATCTGCATCGCCGGTGTCGTGCAGGGCCTGTCCGAGGCGGTGCGCTTCGGCCAGAACGCGGGCCTGGACATGGCTCAGGTGCTGGACGTCATCGGCAAGGGCGCCGCGCAAAGCTGGCAGATGGACAACCGCGGCAAGACCATGGTCGAAGGCAAGTTCGACTTCGGCTTCGCAGTCGACTGGATGCGCAAGGACCTCGGCCTCGTGCTCGACGAGGCCCGCCGCAACGGCTCACGTCTGCCGGTGACGGCGCTGGTGGATCAGTTCTACGCCGATGTGCAGGCGCTGGGCGGCAACCGCTGGGACACCTCGTCCCTGATCAAACGCCTCTGATCCAGCAGATCAGGACTTTTTCGGCACCAGCCTGGCGAGTTCGTCCTCGCTGATGATCTCGAAGCACCCGCACAACCTTCTTCACGCCGCTGACCTGGCGCGCGATCTCGGTCGCGCGGTTGGCCTCGCGCTCGGTGACGCGGCCCATCAGGAAGACCTGGCCGCGCTCGACGACCACGTAGAAGGCATTGCTCAGCAGGTCGCGCGCGTCGATGAACTGGGCCTTGATCTTGCCCTGGATGACGACGTCGTTGGAGCGGCCGCTCAGCGCGCTGTGCATCGTGACCGCGGTCTCATTCATCACCCGGGTGACGTTCTCGACGCCGGCCACGATGCGCTCCAGCTCGGCCTGGTCGGCCTCGTTGCGGGCCCTCGCCGGTGATCAGCGCGACGCGGTTGTAGCTGTTGACGTTGATGTGCACTCTGTCGCCCAGCTGCTCGCGGATGCGCGCGCCGGCCTTGATCTCGATGGTCTCGTCTTCGAGCTGGGTGGCCGAGGTGCGGCGGTCGGTGGCGACGCTGACGCCACCCACCATCGCGCCGCCGATCAGCAGCGGCGCGCAGCCGGTGGCGAGCAGGCTGGCGAGGACGGCGGCGGTCAGGGTCAGGGTGAGTTTTTTCATCGGGATTCCGTCGGAAAAGGTGAAGGTCTGTTGACCCTACTCGTCGCTGCCCAGCAGTTGCAGGTCGACGGCGTCGGCCAGCGCATGCAGCAGCACGCGCTGGGCTTCGATAACGCGCGGCTCGCGGCCGTGGCTGACGCGGATCTGGATATCGGTGTCCTGCAGCAGGCCACGCCACTCGTCGGTGCTGCCTGCCGGCTGGGCGGTCAGCGCAATGATGCTCATCTCCTGCGCGTGCGCGATGGCAACGGCCGGCTGCCAGGCATCGCGCTGCTCGCGCAGCGGCTCGA
>CAUJSJ030000027.1:0-11624 GCA_963422775.4 uncultured Roseateles sp. | reverse complement strand
CTCCGCCGCCATCTCCTCGACCGAGCCCTGCATCACGCCCGGTTCGATCTGCGCGATGGCCTGAGTGACGAAGCCGGCGTCCAGGCCCCAGTCGTCCACCAGGTGCTGCACCAAAGCCTCTCGCTCGGCGGACTCGATGCAACCATCGACAGCGGCCAGCCGCAGCGCCAGCGGCGCGATGAGGTCGAACAGGGGCCAGGCCCAGCGTGTCCAGCGGCGTGTTGAGGAACTTGGGGATCTCGATGATGCGCGAGCCCTTGGTGTCGCCGAGCCACCGGTACAGGCCATAGCAGGCGCCGCCCGAGGCCAACGCGGCCAGCGCCACCCAGCCGATGGGCGTGGTGGCGGCGCCGATGCCCAGCACGCCCGACTTCACGACGGCCGCGCCCGCGCCTGCGGCACCCAGCACGTCCCAGACCTCGCGGGTGCGGTTGATCATGCGCAGGGAGGCGTAGGCGTTCTCGCCAATCGCGAGCTTGGCCTTGAAGCGCAAGGGCTCGGCGACCACCTGCGTGACGCCGGCCAGCACGGTCCCGGGTTCGTTTGGATTCGGCTGCTTGGTGCTCATGGCGCCCAAGCATAGAGCCCTCAGGTGACGGGTGCCGGGTTGAACAGCACCAGGCTGTTATGCAGCTTCCAGTGCTCGGCCCAGGTCTTCTTGCGGCCACTGGCGACGTCAAGCAGCAGGCGGAACATCTCCCAGCCGGTCTCCTCGATGGTGGCCTCGCCGTCGGCGATGCGGCCGGCGTTGATGTCCATCAGGTCGTGCCAGCGGCGCGCCAGGTCCGTTCGCGTGGCGACCTTGACAACCGGGCATTCGGCCAGGCCGTAGGGCGTGCCGCGGCCGGTGGTGAAGATGTGCAGGTTCATGCCGGCCGCGAGCTGCAGCGTGCCGCAGATGAAGTCGCTGGCGGGCGTTGCGGCGTAGACGAGGCCGTGCTGGTCGCGCCGCAGCTTCTCGCCCGGAGACAGCACGTGCGAGATGGCGGAACTGCCGCTCTTGACGATGGAGCCCATCGCCTTCTCGGCGATGTTGGACAGGCCGCCGGCCTTGTTGCCGGGCGTCGTGTTGGCAGAACGGTCGGCGCGGCCGCGGTCCAGGTAGCGGTCGTACCAGCCGAGTTCGCGAATGATGGCGTCGGCCACTTCCGGGCTGGCTGCGCGGCTGGTGAGCTGCTCGACGGCGTCGCGCACTTCGGTGTTCTCGCTGAACATGATGGTGGCACCGGCGCGCACCAGCAGGTCGGCGCAGAAGCCCACGGCCGGGTTGGCCGTCACGCCGGAGAACGCGTCGCTGCCGCCGCACTGCACGCCGACGACCAGTTCACTCGCCGGCACGGTCTCTCGTTTGCGGGCATTCAGGCGTTCGAGGTGAGGCTGGGCGCTCTGCACGATGTCGTCCAGCATGGACATGAAGCCCACGTGCACGTCGTCCTGCAGGCAGATGGTCTCGGGGCCGCTGGCGGGATCACGCTCGTCGGTGATCGGGAACGAGCCCGGCGGCAGCAGGCGCGCAGGCTGCAGCTTCTCGCAGCCCAGGCTCACCACCATCACCTCGCCGCCGAAGTTGGGGTTCAGCGAGATGTTCTTGAGCGTGCGGATGGGAATGATGGCGTCCGGCGCGTCGATGGCCACGCCGCAGCCATAGCTGTGCTCCAGGCCGATGACGTCATCCACGTTCGGGTAGCGCGGCAGCAGCTCGGCCTTGATGCGCGCCACCGCCTGGGCGACGACGCCGGCCACGCACTGCACGGTCGTCGTGATGGCCAGGATGTTGCGCGTGCCCACCGAACCGTCGCGGTTGCGGTAGCCCTCGAAGGTGTAGCCGTCCAGCGGCTCGACAACCGGTGGCTTCACGGTCGCGATCGGCAGGCCTTCCAGCGCGCGGGCGGCGGGCATCTGCAGCAGGCGCTCGTGCACCCAACTGCCCGCGGCGATGGACTTGAGCGCATAGCCGATGGGCACCGCGTAGCGCAGCACCACTTCACCCTCGGCGATGTCGCGCAGCGCGACCTTGTGGCCCTGCGGCACCTTGTCGCGCAGCACCAGGCCGGCGCCGGGGACACCGGCAGGCAGCCTGGTGCCCTCGGCCAGGCCGCCGTCGTTGGCGATGATGGCGACGTTGTCTTCCTCGCGCATGCGCAGCGTCAGGGGCGGACGGGTGGAAACAGCAGTCATGGCGGGCCGAGGTGTTGCTAAAGTCTGAGCAGTTGTTGCACGTCGTCTAGTTGTCGTACAACTTACGTCACTTTAGACGCCCTGCTCGCCTCAAAACTCCGGGATAACCCTTGAATCAGTTCTCCGGCCGCCGCCGGCCGCGCACCCTGGCCCTCGAACTGGTCGAACGCTTCAGTGACCGCATCCGGGCCGGCCAGTTGCAGCCGGGCGACAAGCTGCCCACCGAGGCGGCCATCATGGGGGAGTTCGAGGTCAGCCGAACCGTCGTGCGCGAGGCCATCTCCAAGCTGCAGGCGGCCGGGCTCGTCGAAACGCGGCACGGCATCGGCACATTCGTTCTTGGGCCTGGCGACGGGCCGTCCTTCAAGATCACGCCGGATCAGTTCAGCACGCTGCAAGACGTGATTGCCGTGCTGGAGCTGCGCATCGGCCTGGAGACCGAAGCTGCCGGCCTGGCTGCACAGCGACGCTCGGCGGACAACCTCACCGCCCTGCGCAAGGCGCTGGACGCGGTGATCGCCGCCGTCGAGGCCGGCCAGGATTCGGTCGCCGCCGACTTCCAGTTCCATCTGGAGATCGCCCGCGCCACGCAGAACAGCCACTTCGCCGAGCTGATGAGCACGCTGGGGGCGCAGATCATTCCCCGCGCCCGGCTTGAGCCGGTGGCGGACATGAGCGCGGAGCGGCTGGCCTACATGCGCCGCGTGAACGCCGAGCACGAAAGCATCCTCGACGCCATCATCAGCCAGGACGCCGAATCGGCCCGCGCCGCGATGCGCACCCACCTCAGCAACAGCCGCGAACGCCGCCGCAAGGCGCAGGCACAGGCGGCCTGACCGCCGCGCAAAGCATCTGGTTCCGCGGGTTATCCCCGGGATTCTCGGATTTGATCTAAGTTGTACGATGACCTACAACATGTTCATTCCCACACCGACGGAGACCTGCCCCATGTCGCCCCAAGAACTCAAAGCCGTCCTCGAAGCCGGCCTGCTGTCCTTTCCGCTGACGGATTTCGACGCGCAACTCAACTTCGCGCCCAAGCCCTATGCCGAGCGCCTCGAGTGGCTGCAGCCCTACGGCGCGTCGGCGCTGTTCGCGGCGGGTGGCACGGGCGAGTTCTTCTCGCTGGAGCCGGGCGAATACACCGACATCATCAAGGTCGCCCTGGACACCTGCCGAGGCCGCACGCCCATCCTGGCCGGCGCGGGTGGCGGCACCCGCGTGGCCATCCAGTACGCGCAAGAGGCCGAACGCCTCGGCGCGCAAGGCGTGCTGCTGCTGCCCCACTACCTGACCGAAGCCAGCCAGGAGGGCCTGATTGCCCACGTCGAGGCCGTCTGCAAGAGCGTCAAGTTCGGCGTGGTCGTCTACAACCGCGGCGCCTGCAAGCTGACCCCGCAGAGTCTGCTGGTGCTGGCCGACCGCTGCCCCAACCTGATCGGCTTCAAGGACGGCCTGGGCGACATCGAGAAGTTCGTCTCCATCCGCCAGACGCTGGGCGACCGCTTCGCCTACCTGGGCGGCCTGCCCACAGCCGAGCTGTTTGCCGGTGCCTACAAGGCGATGGGCTGCCCGGTCTACTCGTCGGCCGTCTTCAACTTCATCCCGAAGACCGCGATGGAGTTCTACAACGCCCATGCGGCGGGCGACACCGCCACCTGCAACCGCCTGGTGCGCGACTTCTTCATTCCCTACGTGGCGCTGCGCAACAAGGGCGAGGGCTATGCCGTGTCCATCGTGAAGGCGGGCGCGACGCTCGTGGGCCACACGGCCGGCCCGGTGCGCCCGCCACTGTCAGACCTGGCCGCGGCCGAGGTCGACTCACTCGGCGCGCTGATCTCCAAGCTCGGCCCGCAATAAGTCATCACACAGAACAAACCGGAGACAAGCCATGAAGAAACTGTTGACCGCGCTGCTGCTCAGTGCCGCTGCCACCACCACGGCGCTGGCCCAGGCCTGGCCCACCAAGCCCGTGACGCTGCTCGTGCCCTTCCCGCCCGGCGGCTCCAGCGACGCCATTGCCCGCATGCTGGGCGCCAAGCTGCAGGAAAGCATGGGCGGCAGCTTTGTCGTCGACAACCGCGGTGGCGCGGGCGGCACCATCGGCACCACCGCCATCAAGCGCGCGCCGGCCGACGGCTACACCATCCTCGTCACATCGCTGGGCCCGCTGGTCATCGGCCCGCACCTGCTGAAGAACCTGGCCTACGACCCCACCAAGGATCTGGACTACATCACCGTCGCCGTGCAGGCGCCCAACGTACTCGTCGTGCCCGCCGCGTCGGCGCACAAGACCATGGCCGAGGTCATCGCCTACGAAAAGGCCAACCCGGGCAAGATGAGCTTTGCCTCCAGCGGCAACGGCTCCAGCGACCACATCACCGCCGAACTCTTCTGGCTGCAGACGGGCACGAGCGGCCTGCACATCCCCTACAAGGGCGGCGGCCCCGGTGATGACCGACCTGCTGGGCAACCAGGTGGACGCCAGCTTCATGAACATCAACACCGCGCTGCCGCAGATCAAGGCCGGCAAGCTGCGCGCATTGGGCATCACAAGTGCCAAGCGATCGCCGGTGCAGCCCGACGTGCCGACCATGGACGAGCTGGGCATCAAGGGCCTGCAGGTGTACTCCTGGCAAGCCGTGGCGGCGCCCAAGGGCCTGCCCGCCGACATCAAGGCCAAGCTGCACGGCGGTATCGTCGCGGCGCTGAACGCACCCGACATCAAGCCGAAGTTGCTCGAGCAAGGCTTCGAGATCGTTGCCAACACGCCGGAGCAGTTCACGGCCTTCCAGGCCGCCGAGTTCGAGCGCTGGAAGAAAGTCATCACCGAGCGCAAGATCACCGCAGACTAATCGAGCACACCCCCGAGGCGCTCACGCGCCTCCCCCTCAAGGGGGCGCACCCGATGGCCTGGCAAAGCCAGTTCCATGGGTGCCACTTGGGAAGGCACTACGCCCTGGACACCATGAATTCCACACCGGTCATCAGAGAGCTGCGCGTCGTGCCTGTCGCCGGGCGCGACAGCATGCTGCTCAACCTCAGCGGCGCGCACGCGCCCTTCTTCACGCGCAACCTGCTGATCCTGACCGACAGCGCCGGCCACACCGGCGTGGGCGAAGTGCCCGGCGGCGAAAAGATCCGCCAGACGCTGGAGGACGCGCGCCCGCTCGTCATCGGCCAGCCCATCGGCTCGCACCAGGGCGTGCTGCAGAAGATCAGCCAGTCGTTTGCCGACCGCGACGCCGGCGGCCGCGGGCTGCAGACGTTTGACCTGCGCACCACCATTCACGCCGCCACGGCCATCGAGTCGGCCTTCCTGGACCTGCTCGGCCAGCACCTCGGCGTGCCGGTCGCGGCCCTGCTCGGCGAAGGCCAGCAGCGCGATGCAGTCGAGATGCTGGGCTATCTCTTCTACATCGGCGACCGCAAGAAGACCGACCTGCCTTACGCCAGCGAGCCGGATGCCGACAACGCCTGGAGCCGCCTGCGCCACGAGGTGGCCCTGACGCCCGAGGCCGTCGTCAAGCTCGCCGAGGCCGCGCGCGAACGCTACGGCTTCAACGACTTCAAGCTCAAGGGCGGCGTGCTGCGCGGCGACGAGGAGGTCGAGGCCATCCGCGCGCTGCACGAGCGCTTCCCGGATGCCCGCGTGACGCTGGACCCCAACGGCGGCTGGCTGCTCAAGGACGCGATCCGCCTCATGCGCGACATGCGCGGCGTGCTGGCCTATGCCGAGGACCCCTGCGGCGCCGAAGACGGTTTCTCAGGCCGCGAGGTGATGGCCGAGTTCCGCCGCGCCACCGGCCTGCCCACGGCCACCAACATGGTCGCCACCGACTGGCGCCAGCTCAGCCACGCGCTGTCGCTGCAAAGCGTGGACATCCCACTGGCCGACCCGCATTTCTGGACCATGGCCGGCTCGGTGCGCGTGGCCCAGACCTGCCGCGACTGGGGCCTGACCTGGGGCTCGCACTCCAACAACCACTTCGACGTCTCGCTGGCCATGTTCACCCATGTCGGCGCGGCCGCGCCCGGCAAGGTCACGGCCATCGACACCCACTGGATCTGGCAGGACGGCCAGCGCCTGACCAAGGAGCCGCTGCAGATCGTGGGCGGCCACGTGAAAGTGCCGGCCAGGCCGGGCCTCGGCGTCGAGCTGGACATGGCCGAGGTCGAAAAGGCGCACCAGCTCTACAAGCAGCACGGCCTGGGTGCCCGCGACGACGCGATCGCCATGCAGTACCTCATTCCGAACTGGACCTTCAACCCCAAGCGCCCTGCGCTGGATCGGTAAACACTCATGTTCAAGAACCTCATCGCCGGTGAATGGCTGGACGGCCACGCCGTCTCGCGCAACATCAACCCGTCCGACACCCGCGACCTGGTCGGCGAGTACGCCCAGGCCGACGCGGCCCAGGCCGAGCTGGCCATCACCGCCGCCACCGCCGCCTTCCCGGCCTGGAGCCTGTCGACACCGCAGCAGCGCTTCGACATCCTCGACGCCGTCGGCACCGAGATCCTGGCGCGCCGCGCCGAGCTCGGCGACCTGCTGGCCCGTGAGGAAGGCAAGACCCTGCCCGAGGCCATCGGCGAAGTCGCCCGCGCCGGCTACATCTTCAAGTTCTTCGCCGGCGAGGCGCTGCGCCCCGGCGGTGAAAGCCTGCCCTCCGTGCGCCCCGGCGTAGGTGTGGCGGTCACGCGCGAGCCCATCGGCGTCGTCGGCCTCATCACGCCGTGGAACTTCCCCATCGCCATCCCTGCCTGGAAGATCGCGCCGGCGCTGGCCTTCGGCAACTGCGTCGTCTTCAAGCCGGCCGACCTGGTGCCCGGCTCGGCCTGGGCGCTGGCCGAGATCCTGTCGCGCTCCGGCCTGCCGGCCGGCGTGTTCAACCTCGTCATGGGCCGCGGCTCGGTGGTCGGCGAAAAGCTGCTGAACGACCCGCGCGTGGCGGCCATCAGCTTCACCGGTTCTGTCGCCACCGGGCAAAAGGTCGCGGCCGCGTGCGTGTCGCGCATGGCCAAGTTCCAGCTCGAGATGGGCGGCAAGAACCCGATGATCGTGCTGGACGACGCCGACCTGGGCGTGGCCGTCAACGCCGCCGTCAACAGCGGCTTCTTCTCTACCGGCCAGCGCTGCACGGCGTCAAGCCGCCTCATCGTCACCGAGGGCATCCACGACCGCTTCATCGCGGCCATGGTCGACAAGATGAAGACGCTGAAGGTGGACGACGCCCGCAAGGCCGGCACCGACATCGGTCCCGTCGTGGACGCCAGCCAGTTGGGCCAGGACGTCGACTACCTCGGCATCGCCCAGGCCGACGGCGGCAGGCTCGCCCACGGCGGCGAGCGCATCGAGCACAACGCCGCCGGCGCGCCGGGCTTCTACCTGACGCCGGCCCTGATCATCGACACGACGCCCGACATGCGCATCAACCGGGAGGAAGTGTTCGGCCCGGTGGTCAGCATGCTGCGCGCCCGCGACTACGAGCATGCGCTGGCGTTGTCCAACGACACGCCGTTCGGCCTGGCCGCCGGCATCGCCACGACGTCGCTGAAGTACGCCACGCACTTCAAGCGCCACTCGCAGGCTGGCATGGTGATGGTCAACCTGCCCACCGCGGGCGTGGACTATCACGTGCCGTTCGGCGGTCGCAAGGGCAGCAGCTACGGCCCGCGCGAGCAGGGCCGCCACGCCGCCGAGTTCTACACGACCGTGAAGACGGCCTACACGCAGGCCTGATCCCACCCATTCGGCACCACCGCCCGGCAGGAGGCGGAGCCGCTGCATTGCCCGGAGACACCCGATGAACACCACCACTGCTGGCCGCATGCCGGCCCGTGCGGCCGACGGCGCGCCACCCGCACGAAGAAGCGCTTCGCCATCCTGGCCATGTTCTTCATCGTCACGACGATCAACTACGCCGACCGCGCCACGCTGCCCATCGCCGGCCCGGCGCTGTCCAAGGAGCTGGGCATCGACTCGGTGACCATGGGGAGGACCTGCTAGTGCGACGTCATCGCGCAGCTGCCCGGCGGCTGGCTGCTGGACCGCTTCGGCTCCAAGCGCGTCTACGCGGCCAGCATCTTCATCTGGTCGGTGCTCACCGCTGCTGCAGGGCGGCATCAGCTTCCTGACCGCCACGGCCACCACCGCCGTCGTCGCGCTGTTCGCGCTGCGCTTCCTGGTTGGCGCGGCGGAGGCGCCGTCCTTCCCGGCCAACGGGCGCATCGTCGCGTCGTGGTTCCCGGCGGCCGAGCGCAGCACGGCGTCGGCCATCTTCAACTCGGCCCAGTACTTCGCCACCGCGCTGTTCGCGCCGCTGATGGGCTGGATCACGCACAGCTACGGCTGGCCGGCCGTGTTCGTCGTCATGGGGCTGCTGGGCATCGTCGTCAGCACCGTGTGGCTCAAGACCGTCCACACGCCCCGCAACCACCCCGGCGTCAATCAGGCCGAGCTGGACTACATCGCCGCCGGCGGCGCGCTGGTCAACATGGACCAGCCCGGCACGCAAAGCCGCAGCTTCGCGCCCGAGTCGCCCAAGCTGGGCTACATCAGGCAGCTGCTGAGCAACCGCATGCTGCTGGGCGTCTACGTGGGCCAGTACTGCATCACCACGCTGACCTATTTCTTCCTGACGTGGTTTCCCGTCTACCTCGTCAAGGAACGCGGCATGTCCATCCTGAACGCCGGCTTCGTCGCGGCGCTGCCGGCCATCTGCGTCCTCGCCGGCAGCGTGCTGGGTGGGCTGATCTCGGACAGCCTGCTGCGCCGCGGCAGGAGCCTGACCTTCGCCCGCAAGACGCCCAACGTCATCGGCTACCTGATCAAGGGCACCGGCTCGTTCAACGCGGCCCTGGTCTTTGTCGCAACCAATGCGCTGGTCGCCGTGTGCTGCCACCTCTTCGTCGTAGGCGACATCAAGCGCTTTGTACTCAGGAAAGGTGCTTGATCCAGCGCGGCGCCCAGACCCTGTCGTAGTAGTCCAGCGTCTTCTGCGGCCACGTTCCCCACCAGGCATAGCCGTTGCGGCGCTCCAGACTGATGTCGTTGACGTCATCGTGCAGGCTCTTGTCGCGGTCACCGAAGACGGGCTTGATCTCGGACGGACGGTACTCGGGCACGCGGTAGTCGTAATACCGCGCCCAAAGAGGCCCTGCACCTGACTTTTCGACGAGGCGGCGCCCCTGCGTCTCATCGAGCTTCACCCATACCCGGTTGTAGACCGCAAGCTCACGCAATGTGGCAATACCGAAATTCACAGCCTCAATGACAGCAGGCGACGGCTGCGGGAGGCGCATCAGGAAATCAAGCACTCTTGCGCTCTCGCTGCTGCTCAGTGCGGGCGGCTCGTAGTTGCGCGCGGAGGCGGGTGCCAGCGTCAGCGCGTCGTGCTGCTGGGCCCACAGCGTGAGCCTGCCGTTGACCCGGATCTGCGTGGCCAGCAGCAGCTTTACCGCGCGGTCCTGCGCCGCGGCCGCCGCCACCTTGAGGACCGGCGGCAGGAAACCCAGGTCAGCCTCCCCGCGCGCGGCCCAGCCCATCAGCTCGGCCACTTCCACCAAGGCGTTGTCGTTCAGCGTGATCGCGTCGTGATAGCCGCCCTGCAGCGGCCACACCTGGGGCCAGCCGCCGTTGGGAAACTGTGCGGCCAGCAGGTAACGCAGCCCGCGCTCGACGGCCTGCCGGCAGGCATCGCCGCCCGCACCGGGCTGCTGCGCGGCCACCCGGGCCAGGAAGCGGATCTCGGTGATGGTCGCGTCGTTGTCGATGGTGCCGACATAGCTCCATTGCGCGTCGGCGGTGACGTCGAAGTCGCCCGGCGTCGCCTTCTTGTTGCTGTTGTCGGCCACGAAACTCTGGCCCTTCAGGCGCGGAGCGCGGTCACGCGGCTGGTTCTTGCCCCAGCCCCCGGTGGGCGTCTGGAAGCTCAGGATGTTGGCCACCACCACACGCGCCGCCTCGCCGCCGTACCAGTCGGCCGGCTTGTCCAGCGGCATGCTGGCCTCGCCATGGCCGCCCTCGGGCGGCCCGGGCCAGCCCGGCAGGCCCTGGCGTTCGGCGGCCAGCGCCGCCCGGTCGGCGGCGCGCTGGGCGTCGGAACGCGCCAGGTAGGCCGCCCACGCCGCACGGTCGGCGGGCGGCAGCGCCGCCACACGCTCGGCCGTCAGCGCCTGGGCCGGCGGGATGGTGCCGATCTGCGCGGCCAGGGCCGATGTCGAGAGCGCCACAAGCAGGAGTACGAGGCGGGTGGCAGCAGGCATGACGGGTGCGTGAGTGAAGGCTGCCGGCAATCTAGCGGCTCATCCGCGGTGGCACATTGCTACTCTATTGCTGCTCACGGGTTGATCGACACATGACTCATCTTGCGCGTTTGCTGGGGCTGGCCGCCCTGCTGGCCCTGGTCGGCTGTGCGGCGCCGCCGTCGCCCCGCGCGCCTGCGCCTGCCCGCACCGGCCTGCAGCAGGCCTGGGTGCAGGCCGTGGCCGGCCCCGGCTGGGCCGTGCGCGCGCTGACCGGCGAGGCCGAATGCCCCGTGATGCAGTGGGACGGCGCCAGCGCGCCGATGCACGAACGCAGTGCCCCGGGTGATGAGCCACCGCCGCCGGGCAACACCCAACCCGAGCGCAAGCCCACCGGCTTCACGCTGCGCGCCTGCGAGGCTGCCTGGCCGGGCAGCGCGCGGCGCGTGCAGGTTGGCACCATCGCGCTGAACGCGCCGGCCGCCGAGCTGCTGCGCATCGTCGTCATCGGCGACACGGGCTGCCGGCTCAAGGCCTCGGACCGCGACTTCCAGCCCTGCAACGACGCCTATGGCTGGCCCTTCCCGCGCGTGCTGGCGCAGGCGCTGGCGCTCAAGCCCGACCTCGTCATCCACGTCGGCGACTACCACTACCGCGAAAGCCCCTGCCCCGTCGGCATGGCCGGCTGCGCGGGCAGCCCCTGGGGCTATGGCGACGACACCTGGCAGGCCGACTTCTTCCAGCCCGCGCGCGCCCTGCTGGCCGCCGCGCCCTGGGTCTTCGTGCGCGGCAATCACGAGGCCTGCAACCGCGCCGGCCACGGCTGGCTGCGCTATCTGGACGCCCAGACCGGCCCGGCGCGTGCCTGTGAGGCCGAGATGGACGCAGCGGGCCGGGTCAACGACGGCGACTTCACGGTGCCATTCGCCGTGCCACTGTCGCCGCGCAGCCAGCTCATCGTTTTCGACTCCGCCGAGGTCGGCGGCCGCACGCCGCCTGCGGATTCGCCTGCCTGGGCGCGCTGGCGCCAGCAGCTCGACCGCGTGGCGGAACTCTCGCGTGAGCGGGCGCAGAGCCTCTTCCTGAGCCATCACCCGAGCCTCGCCTTCAGCCCCAGCCTGCTCGGCACGCCCGGCTTGACTCGTTCCGGTCTCACGCCGCTGCTGCAGGACGCGTTCGGCCGCCGCCTCTTCCCGGCC
>CAUJSJ030000026.1:0-48044 GCA_963422775.4 uncultured Roseateles sp. | reverse complement strand
GGCCATGCGGGCACCTACGGTGTCAAGACGGCGACCCACCCGGTGGCGATGAAGATCGGCAGGCCCGTGTTCAAGGCCATGGCCAAGGACGAGCCGGACTTCATCGCCAGCGACTGCGCGCTGGCTGGCCACCACATCGCCCAGGGCATGGCGCAGGCCGGCACGCCCGCCAGGGCGTTGGCCCATCCCCTGACCCTGATGCGCACCGCGTACGGCTTGCCATGACGATCACCGCAGACAGCCTGATGACGCTGGAGGCCTACGCGAAGTTCCGCAAGGTCGAGAAGAGTTCAATCGTCGCCCACCGCCGCCTGCGCAGCGTGAGGCTGGGCGAGCACCTGAACCTGCAGTTCGAGGATGAGCGTACCGTCCGCTACCAGATCCAGGAGATGCTGCGCATCGAGAAGATCTTCGAGGAGGAAGGCATCCAGGGCGAGATCGACGCCTACGCGCCGCTGGTGCCTGATGGCAGCAACTGGAAGGCAACGATGCTCATCGAGTACCCCGACCCCAACGAGCGCAAGCGCGAACTGGCCCGGCTCATCGGCGTGGAAGACCGCCTGTTCGTCGAGGTGGAGGGCCGGCCGCGCGTCTACGCCATCGCCGACGAGGATCTCGACCGCGAGAACGACGAGAAGACCTCGGCCGTGCACTTCGTGCGCTTCGAGCTGACGCCGGCCATGCGGCTGGCGGTGAAGGCGGGCGCCGGCGTGAAGCTCGGCTGTGACCACACCCACTACCCGGCGCACACGCTGATCGCGCCGGAGACGCTGGCCAGCCTCGCGGCCGACCTGGCCTGACACGCGCTCAGGTCGCCACGTAGCGGCCGGGCCGGTGGTTGATGGCCAGGGCCGCATTCACGGCTGCCATGCCCAGCAGCGACAGGCCGATGCGGTCCAGTGGCACCAGGGGCAGGGCGGCCAGCAGGATGGCGGCGTCGAGCCCGGCCTGCAGGTAGCCGGCCCGCCAGCCGCGCGTCTCCTGCAGCCACAGCACCAGCACATTGAGCCCGCCGAGCGATGCCCGGTGGCGGAACAGCATGATCAGCCCGGCGCCCACCAGCAGCCCGCCGACGATGGCACCGAACCAGGGGTTGAGCTGGCTGATGCGCAGCCAGCCGGGCAGGGCCTCGGCCAGTGCCGCCAGCAGCGCGACGGACAGCAGGCTCTTGACCGTGAAGGCCGGCCCCATGCGGCGCCAGGCGAGCGCGTAGAACGGCAGGTTGATGGCGAAGAACAGCAGGCCGAAGGACCAGCCGAAGGCGTAGTGCAGCAGGAAGGCCAGGCCCACCGTGCCGCCGCTGAGCAGGCCCGCCTGCTTGAACAGGGCCACGCCCAGCGCCGCGAAGAGCGTGCCGGTGGCCAGGGCCTGGGCGTCTTCGAAATGGCTGTGCCGCAGGGTTCGGCTCACCGGCGCGGCTGGCTTCATCCGATGGACCCGGCCAGGAAGTACTTGATGACCCCCTTGGCCGCAAAACCCACGAGGCCGAAGCCCAGGCCCAGCAGCAGCACGAAGGTGCCGAAGCGTCCCGCCTTGGACTCGCGCGCCAGCTGCAGGATGATGAACACCATGTACAGCATGAAGGCCGAGACCCCGAAGGTCAGGCCGAACTGCGCGATCTCCGCTTCGGTGTAGCCCCACATGTCAGCGCCGCCCGGCCGCCCGAAGGCGCTGATCCACACCCTGAGGGGGCAGTGAACGAAGTGAGCGTGGGGGCCGACGATTCATTTCAGTCGGGCCTGCGGGTGACGAGGTCGCGATAGGCGTGCCAGCTGGCGTGGCCCAGCCAGGGCGCGATGACGATCAGGCCAACCAGGGCGGTTGCCATGCCCACCAGCGTCAGCGCGAGGATGACGGCGGCCCACAGCGCGATGGGCGCGGGGTGCTCCAGCACCACCTTCCAGCTCGTGAACACAGCGCCCAGCACGCCCAGCTTGTGCGGCGGCAGGTCCACCAGCGCCGGGATGGCCACGACGGTGGACGCGAACACCGGCGCGGCCAGCACGGCACCCAGCATCAGCCAGGTCTCGAAGAGGTGCGACTCGTCGTTCAGCACGACCTTGAGCAGGAAATCGCGCGGGTTGTGGATGGGGTCGGCGGCAAAGCTCGTCACGAAGGCGGCCGAACTCAGCACCCAGCCCGTGCCGGCGAAGGCCAGCAGGATGCCGAAGATGATGAGGCGGCCGTCGTGCGGGCGCCAGGCATCCCGCACCGTGCGCCAGCCGGGGCGGCCACCGCGGTCCAGCTCGCGGCTCAGCGCGTACAGGCCAGTCGCCAGGATGGGCGAGACGATGAGGAAGCCGGTGAAGGCGCCTGCCAGCAGCCAGAAGCGTTCACGGGCCAGCGCGAAGAGCAGGGCGCCGAACAGGGCCATGGCCAGGCCGTGGGCCAGGGAGGCCAGCGGTACCTGCCACAGGTCGTGCCAGCCACGCGCGAGCCAGCCCAGCGGGCGGAGCACGGGGATGGGACGGACGCCGAAGGCCTGGGACTCCCTCAGGGCCTGTTCGCTGTAGCGGTTGGGCATGGCGACGCCGAGTGTCGCGCGCCGGGCGGGCCGACGCCTTGATCCGGCTCAAGGCGCGCTCAAGGCGCGCTCATGCCGCGGCCAGCAAGCGGCGGGCGGCGTCGCGCAAGGTGTCGGGCCGGGCATCCGCCAGCGCCAGCGCCGGCGTGGTGGCGACGGCCGGGAAATGCCGGCGCAGCGAGGCCGCGTAGCCCGGGTCGTAGTGCTCGCGCATCAGCGCCGCGAAGACGCCTGGCCAGTCTCCCGCGCGAGCCTGGGTCTGCCAGGTCGCCACGCGGGCGCGGCCGCGCAGCTCGACGAGGTCGTCCAGCTTGGCGCAGAAGGCGTCTGGATTCGTCGTGAAGTGGGCGTAGTCCTGCAGCAGCAACTCCACGCGCGCCGCTTCGGGGAGGTCCATCCACTGCGGCTGGCCTTGGTTGTGAAGCGCAGTCATGAGTGCGACGGGCAGGGCGATGCGGCCGATCTTGCGGCTCTCGCTCTCGACGAAAACCGGCCGCGCCGGGTCGAGCCCGCGCAATGCCGTCCACAGCGCGGTGTCAAAGCCCTTCTGCGTCGGCTGCGGCTGGTCCGGCAGGTTGCCCAGCACCGAGCCGCGGTGGGCCGCCAGGCGTTCGAGGTCCAGCACCTGCGCGCCCTCGGCGGCCAGCGCCTGCAGCAGCCGCGTCTTGCCGCAGCCGGTCAGGCCGCACAGCACGCGGTAGCGGAAGTTGGCGGGCCAGGCTTGCAGGTCGTCGCGCACCAGCGCGCGGTAGGCCTTGTAGCCACCGACGAGCTGGCGCGAGCGAAAGCCGATCTGGCCGAGGAACCAGTGCATCGCGCCCGACCGCTGGCCGCCGCGCCAGCAGTAGACGAGCGGTCGCCAGGTCTTGGGAAACTCGACGGCGCTGGTCTCGATGTGGCGGGCGATGTTGCGCGCGACCAGCGCCGAGCCGAGCTTGCGTGCCTCGAAGGGCGAGCTGGCGTAGAGCAGGCCCACGTCGTGGCGCTCCTGGTCGTCCAGCACCGGCCAGTTGATGGCGCCCGGCATGCGGTCCTCGGCGAACTCGGCCGGCGAGCGCACGTCGACGATGGCGTCGAACCGGCCCAGCTCGGCGACCGCTTCCGTGATGCCGATGGTGTAGTTCATGCAGGCAGGGAGACAGCGTCCAGCAGCTCGCTCTCGATCTGCAGCTGCGCCTTGTTCTGCTGCAGGGCCGGGCCGTCGAGCAGGAAGGTGTCTTCCACGCGCTCGCCCAGTGTGGAGATCTTGGCGAGCTGCAGGTTGATGCCGTGCCGTGCCAGCACGCGAGCGATGGCGTAGAGCAGGCCAGCGCGGTCGCTGGTGGAGATGGTCAGCAGCCAGGCGGTGGCGCGCTCGTCCGGGCGCAGCGAGATGCGTGGCGAGTAGGGAAAACTCTTCACGCGGCGTGACAGCCGGCCGCGCCTGGGTTCGGGCAGCGGGCCGCTGGCCTGCAAGGCCATGCCAAGCTTCTGTTCCACTAGTGACACGAGGTCGCGGTGGTGCACGTCGGCCTCGGGGCGGATGACCTGGAAGGTGTCCAGCGCGTAGCCGTTGCGGGTCGTGTGCACCTTGGCATCGAGGATGCTGAAGCCGGCGCTGTCGAAATAGCCGCAGATGCGTGCGAACAGGTCCTGCTGGTCGGGCGCGTAGACGAGCACCTGCAGCCCCTCGCCGATGGGCGAGGGGCGGGCGCGCACAACGGGCACTTGCGTGTCCACATGGCGCCAGAGGGACCGAGCATGCCAGGCCAGCTCGGCGCCGTCATGCCGCGCGAAGTAGCTGACGGCCAGGCGCTTCCACAGCGGCTCCTCGGTGCCAGGCAGTTGCGAGTGCAGGGCCAGGTCCTGCCTTGCCTCGGCCTTGCGCGCCTCGATTTCGGCGTCCAGGTTGATCTTGGCGCCGCCCAGGGCCCGCAGCGTGATGCGGAAGAGGTCTTCCAGCAGCTTGCCCTTCCAGGCGTTCCAGACCTTGGGGCTGGTGCCGCGGATGTCGGCCACCGTCAGCAGGTACAGGGCCGTGAGCCGGCGCGCGTCGCCCACCTTGGCGGCGAAGGTGGCGATGACATCGGGATCGGACAGGTCTTCCTTCTGCGCGACGCGCGACATCGTCAGGTGATGCTCGACGAGGAAGACGCACATCGTCGTGTCCGCCGTGCTCAGCCCGTGCTGGCGGCAGAAGCGCTTCACCTCGGTCGCGCCCAGCTCGGAGTGGTCGCCGCCGCGGCCCTTGGCCACGTCGTGGAAGAGGGCCGCGATGTAGAGCAGCTCGGGCTGGTCGAACTGCGCGGCCAGTTGGGAGCAGAACGGGTACTCGTGGGCGTGCTCGGGCACGAAGAAGCGCCGCACGTTGCGCAGCACCATCAGGATGTGCTGGTCCACGGTGTAGACGTGGAAGAGGTCGTGCTGCATCTGCCCCACGATGGCGCGGAACACCCACAGGTAGCGGCCCAGCACCGAGGCCTGGTTCATCAGCCGGAAGGCATGCGTCTGGCCTTCGGGCGCGCGCAGCATGGCCATGAAGGTCTCGCGGTTCACCGGGTCGCGCCGCCAGGCCGCGTCCATCAGGCTGCGGGCGTTGTACAGCGCGCGCAGCGTGCGCGCCGACAGGCCCTTGATGCCCGGCGTCAGCTGGTAGACGAGGAAGGTGCGCAGGATGGCGTGCGGGTCGCGCTGGTAGAGGTCGTCGCTGGCAACCTCCAGCATGCGCCCGCGGTCGAGGAAGTCCGGCTGGCCTTCCAGCGGCCGCAGCAGGTCTTGCTGCGAGCCGTTGATCTGTTCTTCGAGGTTCAGCAGCAGGATCTGGTGCAGCTGCGTGACGGCCTTGGCGGCCCAGTAGTAGCGCCGCATCAGCAGCTCGGAGGCGCGCACCGAGTCGGTCGCGACGAAGCCGAAGCTCTGCGCCACGGCGGTCTGCAGGTCGAAGACGAGGCGGTCTTCGCGCCGGCCGGCCACCGCGTGCAGGCGCGCGCGGATCAGCCGCAGCTGGCCTTCGTTGCGCTGCAGCTGGCGGCTCTCGAACGGCGTGATGAGGCCGCGTGCGCTCAGCGCCTTCCAGGTCTTGCCCAGGCCCGCCGCGCGGGCGATCCAGATCAGCATCTGCAGGTCGCGCAGGCCGCCGGGGCTTTCCTTGCAGTTGGGCTCCAGCGCGTAGGGCGTGTCGTCGAACTTGGTGTGGCGTTGCAGGCTCTCCAGCGTCTTGGCGCGAAAGAAGGCCTTCGGGTCCATGGCCTGCATGAAGCGCTTGGACATCAGCTTGAACAGCTTGGCATCGCCGGCCAGCGGGCGCGCTTCGAGCAGCGCGGTCTGGATGGTCACGTCGCCCTGCGACTCGGACAGGCATTCGCCCAGCGTGCGCACCGAGGAGCCGATCTCCAGGCCGACGTCCCAGCAGGACGTGATGAAGCCCTCGATGGCCGTCTTGATGGCGCCCGGCACATGGGCCTCGACGCCGTCGGGCAGCAGCACGAGCACGTCGACGTCGGAGTGCGGGAACAGCTCGCCGCGGCCATAGCCGCCGACGGCCGCAAGGCAGGAGCCCTCGGGCATGCCGGCTGCATCCCAGAGGACTCGCAACGTGTCGTCGACATGGCGGGCCAGGCGGCGCAGCAGCGTCAGCGCGCCGGCCTGCGTGGGCCTTGCGGCCAGGAAGCCGTCGATCAGCGTCTGCTTGCCCGCCTTGAACTGCTGGCGGAGCTCGGCAAGCGTCGCCACGGCGCTCAGACGGTCGCCGGGGCTGCGGCCGCCGTGATGAATGCGGGGGGCGGCGGGCTGCCGGCGGACACGGTCATGACCTCGTAGCCGGTGTCGGTGACGAGGATGGTGTGCTCCCACTGGGCCGAGAGGGACCGGTCCTTGGTGACGATGGTCCAGCCATCGCCCATCTCGCGGATCTCGCGGCGTCCGGCGTTGATCATGGGCTCGATGGTGAACATCATGCCGGGCACGAGTTCGTCCAGCGTGCCGGGGCGGCCGTAGTGCAGCACCTGCGGTTCCTCGTGGAAGACCTGGCCGATGCCGTGGCCGCAGAACTCGCGCACGATGGAAAAGCCCGCGTTCTCGGCAAAGGTCTGGATGGCGTGGCCGATGTCGCCCAGGCGCGCACCGGGGCGGACCTTGGCGATGCCCTTCCACATGGCCTCGTAGGTGAAGGCGCACAGCCGCTTGGCCGCGATGGAGCCGTCACCGACGACGAACATGCGGCTGGTGTCGCCATGCCAGCCGTCCTTGATGACGGTGACGTCGATGTTGACGATGTCGCCGTTCTTCAGCGGCTTGTCGTTCGGGATGCCGTGGCAGACCTGGCTGTTCACCGAGGTGCAGATCGACTTGGGGTAGGGAATGTAGCCGGGCGGGCAGTAGTTCAGCGGCGCGGGGATGCCCTGCTGCACGTGGACGATGTGGTCGTGCGCGAGCTTGTCCAGCTCGTTGGTGGTGATGCCCGGCTGGACGTGCGCCGTGAGCATGTCCAGAACTTCGGACGCCAGGCGTCCGGCGATGCGCATGCCTTCGACATCGGCAGCGGTTTTGATCGTGATGGCCATGGGCCGATTATCGACTGGCTGGCGCCTGCGAGATTCGCCGGATCTGCCGCAGGATGCGGTGCCGGATCAGGCCGCTGAAGGGACGGATCAGCGTCCAGTACACGGCCATCTGGCGCCGCGCGTGGGCATCGGTGCATTGCACCCGCGTGACCGTTTCCAGGTGGAGGCGGCCGGCTTCGCTGCGAGTCCATTGAAAGGCCAGCACCAGCTTGGCCGCGCCGGGCGGATGGGCCTGTGCGAACTGGTTGGCGTCCGCCACCCGCTGCAGCCCGAAGTTCAGCCGCCAGAAACTGCCGAGCAGGCCGAAGGCCAGGCCGCTGTCGTTCTCGGCCAGCAGCGTGAAGCTGTTCAGACCGAAGCGTGGCTGCTCGGGCGCAATCCCGTGCGCGGGCCACCAGCGGTAAACCTGTCGCGCTGGCCACTCGCGCAGCCACAGCAGCGCGTTGAGCCACGCGTCGCCGTTGTCGTCAAAACCGTGGATGACGGCGCGCAGCGTCTCGGGCTTGGCCTCGACGCTGCGGATGCAGTGGCGTTCCTCGAAATGGAAGGCCGGCAGCAGCTGCCCGGCGAGGTCGCCCTGCAAAAGACAGCTCAGTCGGCCCAGACGACAGTGCCCGTGTACCAGGTCACCAGCACCACGACACCGAAGGCGATGCGGTACCAGGCGAACGGCACGAAGTTGTGGGTGGCCACGTAGCGCAGCAGCCAGCGCACGCAGGCCCAGGCGGCCAGGAAGCTGACGACGAAGCCGACGGCGAACATCGGTGCGTCAGCGGCGGACAGCGCATGGCGCTCCTTCCACAGGCTGTAGCCGCCGGCGGAGATCAGCGTCGGGATAGCCAGGAAGAAGGAGAAGTCGGTCGCCGCCTTGCGCGACAGGCCCAGCAACATGCCGCCGATGATGGTGGCGCCCGAGCGACTGGTGCCGGGGATCATGCCCAGGCATTGCACGAGGCCGACCTTGAGGGCGTCCAGCGCCGTCATGTCATCCACCGTCTGCACGCGGGCCACCGGCTGCGCGCGCTTCTCCGCCCACAGGATGATGAGCGCGCCGACGATGAAGGCGCCGGCCACGACCGGGGCGTTGAAGAGATGCGCCTTGATGGCCTTGTAGACCGTCAGGCCCACGACGCCGGCCGGGATGAAGCCGATGGCGATGTTCAGCAAGAAACGCTGCTGCTTCGGGCTGCTGGTGATGCCGCCCAGCGCCTCGCGGATGCGCGCCCAGTAGACGATGAACACCGCCAGGATGGCGCCGCTCTGGATCGCGATGTCGAAGACCTTGGATTTCGCGTCCGTCATGCCCAGCAGGCTGCCGGTCAGGATCAGGTGGCCCGTGGACGACACCGGCAGGAACTCGGTCAGCCCCTCGACGATGCCCATGATGGCGGCTTTGATCAGCAGGATGACATCCACGTAACGGCTCCAACAACGCAACGAATGCAAAAAGGCGGCGCAGTGTAGCCAGTAGGCGTGTCGCGGCCTTGCCCCTGGCTGGCGCCGCCGGCTACATTAGTGACCCTTCGGTCATTAACTCCGCCACCTTGGCCACCGCACCGACCCGCCAACGCCGCAAGGACGCCCGCCCGCAGGAGCTGCTGGACGCTGCGCTGGCCCTGTTCGTCGAGAAGGGCTTCGCCGCCACGCGCAGCGAAGAGGTCGCCGCGCGCGCCGGCGTTGCCAAAGGCACGCTCTACCGCTACTACCCGAGCAAGGAAGAGCTGTTCAAGGCGATGGTGCGGGACAACCTCTCCGTGCACATCGCCGAGTCGGCCGCGCAAGCCGCGCAGTACCAGGGCCCCATCGCCGGGTTGCTGAGCCAGATGATGCAGGCCTGGTGGGCCAAGGTCGGCCACGGCAACGCGGGTGTGGTCTGCAAGATCATGATGATCGAGGCGCGCAACTTCCCGGAGCTGGCGCGCTTTTACGTGGACGAGGTCATCACGCCGTCGCAGACCCTGATCGGCGGCCTCATCGAGCGCGGCATACGCTCAGGCGAGTTCCGGGCGGTGTCCGTCGAGGCCACGGTGCACACGCTGATCGCGCCCATGCTGCACATGCTGCTGCACGAGCACTCCTTCGGCGAGCAGGACAGCTGCCACCAGACGATGAGCGCCGAGGAACTGCTGGATGCGCAGATGGCGCTGTTGCTGCATGGCCTGCTGGCCGGTCCGCCAGGCACCTAGAATTTTGCTTTTCAGCAAGCCGTACCGCGCCCCCCGGAGAACAAGATGAATCTCGAACAAGCCCGCTTCAACATGATCGAGCAGCAGATCCGCCCCTGGGATGTGCTGGACCCCAGCGTGCTGGAGCTGCTGCGCGTGGTGCACCGCGAGGACTTCGTGCCCGAGGCCCACCGCGCCCAGGCCTTCGTCGACGTCGAGCTGCCGCTGACGGCCACCCGCCACATGCTGGCGCCCAAGGTGGAGGCCCGCCTGCTGCAGGAACTCAAGGTGCTGCGCCACGAGAAGGTGCTGGAGATCGGTGCCGCGACGGGTCATCTGGCCGCGCTGCTGGGCCACAAGGCCCAGCGCGTCATGGCGCTGGAGGCCGATGCCGGCCTGGCCGCCCAGGCCCAGGTCAACCTCAAGCGCGCCGGCGTGCTCAACGTGACGGTGCTGAACCAGGACGGCGCCGCGGGCCTCGCGGCCGAGGAGCCGTTCGACGCCATCCTGCTGTCGGGCTCGGTCGCTGTCGTGCCCCAGGCGCTGCTCGACCAGCTCAAGGTCGGTGGGCGGCTGGTGGCCATCGTCGGCGAGCAGCCGGTCATGCGCGCGGTGCTGTTCACGCGCACCGGCGCCAGCGACTTCCGCCGGGTGGAACTGTTCGACACGGTGGCCGGCCGCCTGCCGGGCTTCGCCGAAGCCCCGGCCTTCCACTTCTGAGCCGCAGGATGCCCGCCCCCACGCTCACTTTGTTCGCTGCCCCCCGAGGGGGCGCGTCAGTGCCTTCGGGCGGCCGGGCGTCACTGACATGCAGCCCGTCGCCGCAAAACGACCGTTGCTCCCCGTTTGGGCGCAGGTCGTCACATGGCTTCAGTCATCGCCGGGCTTTGCCTCTATAAACCCGGCCGCGCTCACTACATTGCCCCAGCCAAGGAATCCCATGCCCTTCGTCTCAGCCTCTCGCCTGATCCTGCAACCGCTGGCCATCGCAGCCAGCCTCCTGCTCGCCGGCGTGGCCCAGGCCCAGAGCCTGCAAGAGCTCTACGACGCCGCGCGGGGCTATGACGCGACTTATCTGGCGGCCCGCGCCACCGCGGACGCCGCCGCCGCCCGTGCCGCCCAGGCCGAGGCGCTGATCCGTCCGTCCTTGGGCTTGTCGGCCTCGGGCACCCAGGCGCGCAGCGATCCGCCCGCCACTGGTGGCATCAACAGCACGACGCTCTCCGCCGGCCTGCAGGGCAAGTACTCGGTCTACAACGCGGCCAACATCCCGACCATCGACAAGGCTCGCCGCGGCTATGCCGTGGCCCAGGCCGACCTGGAATCCGCCGAGCAGGACCTGATCGTGCGCCTGGCCACGGCCTATTTCAATGTGCTGGCCGCCAAGGACGCCCTGTCGACGACTCAGGCCAACAAGACCGCCATTGCCGAGCAGCTGGCGTCCGCCAAGCGCAATTTCGAGGTGGGTACGGCCACCATCACCGATACGCGTGAGGCGCAGGCCAAGTACGACCTCGCGGTCGCCCAGGAACTGGCCGCGGACAACGAACTGCGCGTCAAGCGCGTGACGCTGGACCAGTTCGTCGGCCGCGTCGGCGTCGAGCCCAAGGGCCTGGCCGTGCCGGTGGCCCTTCCGGCCCTGCCGAGCAGCAACATCGACACCTGGGTGGCTACCGCCGATGACCAGCATCCTGCAATCCGCAGGGCTCGCCTCGGGCTGGAAGTGGCCCAACTCGACACGCAGATCGCACGTGCTGGAGAAAAGCCCACGCTGGACGCCAGCGCCACGCTCGGCGGCCAGAACCTGCACAACAGCCTGAACGGCGCCGCCGCGACGGCTTCGGGTGTGGGCACGAGCAAGACGGCCAGCATCGGCCTGACGTTCACCTATCCGCTCTACACAGGCGGACTGACGCAGAACCGCATCAAGGAAACCCTGGTGCTGGAGGAGAAGGCCCGCAACGACCTCGACTTCGCGCGTCGCGCGGTGGCCGAGGGCACGCGTCGCGCCTTCTTCGATGTGCAGTCGCTGAAGGCCCAGGTCAGTGCCTATGAGGCCGCCGAATCGTCCACCAAGCTGGCGCTGGAGGCCACGCAGCTGGGCTACAAGGTCGGGGTGCGCGTGAACCTGGACGTGCTGAACGCGCAGACGCAGCTCTTCTCGACGCAGCGCGACCTGGCCAAGTACCGCTACGACGTCATCGTCACCAGCCTCAGGCTGCGCCAGGCCTCGGGCCAACTGCGCCCGGAGGATGTGGCTGGCGCCAACACGCTGCTGGTCAAGTAAGCCGCAGCCCGTCGACTGCGCTCAAGCCCCGCTGCGGCGGGGCTTTTTCTTGGCCGCTGCCGGCGCGGGCGCGGGCGCGGGCTCGAGGGTGGTTGGCAGCGGCTTGATCGGTGCGTGCTCGCGCACGGCATTCAGGATGATGGCGGTCGACGTGGGCACCTGCTGGCAAAAGCGTGACAGCGTCGCTCTCAGGTGGGCCACGTCGCGCACGGCGATCTCCAGGATCCAGCTGTCCTCGCCGGTCACGCCGTAGGCTGTCGTCACCTCGGGGCTGCACTCCAATGCCCGCATCAGCAAATCCTCGTCGAGATTGCCGATGCGGATGATGGAACGGATGCCATAGCCCAGCTTGCTCGCGTCGACGACGGCGCGGTAGCCGCGGATGACGCCGCCGTCCTCCAGCTTGCGCACGCGTTCCGTCACGGCGGGCTGGCTCAGGTGCACGCGCCGACCCAGCTCGGCCATCGTCAGCCGAGCGTCGGCCTGCAGTTCGGCCAGGATGCGATGGTCGTGCTGATCGAGTTCGATGGCCATGGAAGTCTCTGGAAACGGCGGGAATGTTCTTGAATATTAAGGCGATGTGCGGCTTCAACCTTCAATCGCCCATGTCGTTGTGGCGCCTGAATTTCTACGATGCCGGCCATGAACACGACGACGCTGCCGCTGAAGACCTCCCCCGGTCTGAGCCCCCGACTGATGCTCTGCCTGGCCGCCACCTGGCTGGTCTGGGGCTCCACCTATCTGGCCATCAAGGTCGCGCTGGTCAGCCTGCCGCCGTTCGTGCAGATGGGCAGCCGCTTCCTCGTGGCGGGCGCGCTGCTGGCCGGATGGATGCGCTGGCGCGGCGCGCCCTGGCCCAGCCGCCGGCAGTGGCTGAACGCGCTCGTCATCGGCGGGCTGATGCTGGGCGGCGGCATGGGCGGCACGGCCACGGCGGAGCAGACGGTGGGCTCGGGGCTTGTCGTCGCCTTCATCGCGGTGATGCCGCTGATGATCGCCGGCCTGAACCTGCTGTGGGGCGAGAAGCCGACGCGGCTGGAGTCGCTGGGCATCGCGTTTGGCCTCGTCGGCGTGCTGCTGCTGACGCAGGGGCAGGGGTTCGGCGCGTCGCCCACGGGGCTGGTGGCGATCAGCGTGGCCTGCGCGAGCTGGGCCGTGGGCAGCGTGCTGTCGCAGCGCAGCCTGCCGCTGGCACCGGGGCCGATGGGCTTTGCGAGTGAGATGCTGGCCGGCGGCGCCGTGCTGATGGGGCTGAGCCTGGTCAGCGGCGAGGCCTTGCCCACCCACATCGAGCCGCAGGCCTTGTGGGCCTGGGCGTATCTCGTCGTGTTCGGCTCCCTCGTCGCCTTCAATGCCTACATGGTGCTGCTTGCGGAGGCCTCGGCAGGCCTGGCGTCCAGCTATTCCTTCGTGAACCCGGTCATCGCGATGCTGCTGGGCGTGACGTTGGCGGGTGAGCAGATCAGCGGCCACGAATGGCTGGCCGCGTGCGTCGTGCTGGTGGGCGTCGTGCTGCTGCTCAGCGCGAGGGCAAGGCGTTGACCGGGACGCGCAGGTAGCAGACGCCGTTGTCCTCCGGCGGCGGCAGTTGGCCGGCGCGGATGTTGACCTGCAGCGACGGCAGGATCAGGGCCGGTGCGCCCAGCGTGGCGTCGCGGGCCCTGGCGCATCGCGACGAAGGCGGACTCGGTGGTGCCGTCGTGCACGTGGATGTTGCGGGCGCGCTGCTCGGCCACCGTCGTCTGCCACCGTGCCTCGCGGCCCTGCGGGTAGTCGTGGCAGACGAAGAGGCGGGTCTCGGGCGGCAGGGCCAGCAGGCGTTGCGTGGAACGGTAGAGCTGGGCCGCATCGCCACCGGGGAAGTCGGCCCGGGCGCTGCCAAGGTCGGGCATGAAGAGCGTGTCGCCGACGAAGACGGCGTCCTCGACGCGGTAGGCCAGGTCGGCCGGCGTGTGGCCGGGCACGAGCAGGGCCGTCATCTCGATGCTGCCGATCCTCAGCGTTTCCCCGTCGCGCAGCAGTCGGTCGAAGCCGTCGTTGACCACGGGCTGGTTGTAGAAGCGGCCGAAGGTGGCCTGCACCTCGCGGATGTGCTCGCCGATGGCGATCTGGCCGCCGGCCTGCTGCTTCACGTACGGCGCGGCGGACAGGTGGTCGGCATGGGCGTGCGTCTCCAGAATCCATTGCAGGCTCAGGCGGTGCTTGCGCAGGTGGGCCAGCAGCGCGTCGGCCGAGCGGGTGGCGGTGCGCGCCGACGCGGCGTCGTAGTCCAGCACCGGGTCGATGATGGCGGCCTGCTGCGTGGCCGGGTCGTGCACGACGTAGCTGACCGTGCCGGTGGCGGGATCGTGGAAACCTTGGATGGCGACGGGCATGGCGGCCTTGTGCGGGTCGGGATGCTTTCATTATATCGATTGATATAATGTTTGTCATGGCCAGGCCACCCACCCTCGATGCCCTGGCGCTGCGCCAAGCCGCCGGCGAGGCGGTGTCCGCGTTGAAGGCGCTGGGCAACCCGGTGCGTCTCTTGCTGCTTTGCCAGATGTCCCAGGGCGAGATCAGCGTCGGCGACCTGGAGGCGCAGTTGGACATCCATCAGCCCACGCTGTCGCAGCAGCTCGGCGTGCTGCGCCGCGAGGGTGTGGTCAACACGCGCCGCGACGGCAAGAAGATCTTCTACAGCGTGGCCGACGCCAGGCTGCTCGCGCTGCTGCGCACGCTCTACACCTTGTATTGCCCTCGTGAGGACGCATGACCCTGGACTGGAACCATTTCACGCCGTGGCCGGCCCTGGCGGGCGGGCTGCTGATCGGCCTGGCCGCGGCGGTGCTGGTGCTGCTGGGCGGCCGTGTGGCCGGCATCAGCGGCATCGTCGGTGGCCTGCTGCGCACGGTAGCCGGAGACCGCGCCTGGCGGCTGGCCTTCCTGGGCGGGCTGCTGATGTCGCCCTGGGTCTACGTGCTGCTCGCCGGGCCGCTGCAGCCGCACATCGACGCCGGCTGGGGCCTGCTGCTGGTGGCCGGGCTGCTGGTGGGCGTGGGCACGCGTTACGGCGCCGGCTGCACCAGCGGGCACGGCGTCTGCGGTTTGTCGCGGCTGTCGCCGCGTTCGGCGGCGGCGACGGCGGTGTTCATGGCGGCCGGCTTTGCGACCGTCTTCGTGCTGCGGCACATGCTGTGAGGGCAGGGCGATGGGCGCTCTGATTGCTGCATTGGCGGGCCTGCTGTTCGGGCTGAGCCTGATCCTGTCGGGCATGGTGTTCCCGGCCAAGGTGCAGGGCTTCCTGGACCTGGCCGGCTTCTGGGATCCGTCGCTGGCCCTGGTCATGGCCGGGGCCATCGCCGTCGGGCTGCCGGCCTTCGCGCTGGCACGTCGCAGGCGCACCTCTTTCGCTGGCCTGCAGATGCAGCTGCCATCGTCCACGCGCATCGACCGCCGTCTGGTGGGCGGCAGCCTGCTGTTCGGCATCGGCTGGGGGCTGGCGGGCCTGTGTCCGGGGCCGGCCCTGGTGGTGGCGGGCCTGGGCGACGCGAAGGCGATCGGTTTCGTCGCGGCGATGCTGGCTGGCATGGCGATTTTCGAGGTGCTGGAGCGCCGGAAAGACTGAGCCAGAATCCGCGCCCATGCTGTTCCTGCTCTCGCCCGCCAAATCCCTCGACTACGACACGCCGACGCCGCCTGAGCTGGCGCCGGCGCTGACCCGCCCGCAGTTCCTGCCCGACACCGCCGCGCTCATCGACGTGCTGCGCACCAAGAGCGTGGCCGACGTGCGCGGGCTGATGGACCTGTCCGAGCCGCTGGCCCAGCTCAACGTGGACCGCTACGCCGCCTGGCGCCCGCGCTTCACCGAGCACAACAGCAAACCGGCCGTGCTGGCCTTCAACGGCGACGTCTACGACGGGCTGGATGCCAGGACGCTGAGCACCGACGACATCGCCTGGGCCCAGACCCATGTGCGCATGCTGTCGGGCCTGTACGGCATCCTGCGGCCGCTGGACCGCATGCAGCCCTACCGGCTGGAGATGGGCACCCGCCTGCAAACGAAGGCCGGTGCCAGCCTCTACGACTACTGGGGCGACCGCCTGGCCCTGCACCTGAACAAGCTCGCCAAGGCAGAGAAGGTGCCGGTCATCGTCAACCTGGCGTCGCAGGAATACTTCCGCGCGGCCGACCGCAAGGCACTCAAGCCCAGGGTCGTCGACTGCCAGTTCGAGGACTGGAAGAACGGCGAGTACAAGATCATCAGCTTCTTCGCCAAGCGCGCCCGCGGGCTGATGGCGCGCTTTGCCATCCAGCAACGTCTTGAGACGCCCGAGGGCTTGAAAGGCTTCGACCTGGACGGCTATCGTCTCGCGCCCGAGGTCTCGTCCCACGAGCGTCTCGTCTTCCGTCGCAAAGCCGCCCCATGAGCCAGCAAGTCATCACGCCCGAACTCTGTGAGTGGATCACCGAGCAGTCCCGCGCCGGCCACGCCTCTGAAAGCATCCTGGCGGCCATGCTGGGCAGCGGCTGGGACGAGACCATCGCGCGCCAGGCCCTGGCCCGCACGCTGGGGCAGTCCGCCACACTCACGCCCCCGCCTGGCGCGACGCCCGGCCTGCCCGAGCCCGAGCTAAGCCGCTTCGCCCCCGTCATCGACGCCGGCGACCGGCATGTGAAGGTGCTGATGGCCTTGCGTCAGCCGCGCGTGATCGTCTTCGGTGACCTGCTGAGTGACGAGGAATGCGACGGCATCACCGCCCTCGCAAACAAGCGCTTGGCGCGCTCGGAAACGGTGGCCACCGGCAGCGAGGGCAGCGAGGTGAACGCCGCGCGCACCAGCGACGGCATGTTCTTCGAGCGCTGCGAGACGGAGCTGATCCGCAAGATCGAGTCGCGCATCGCGACGCTGCTGCGCTGGCCGCTGGACCATGGCGAAGGTCTGCAGGTGTTGCGCTACCGCCCGGGCGCCGAGTACCAGCCGCACTACGACTACTTCGAGCCTGGCCACGTCAGCACGCCGGGCATCCTCAAGCGCGGTGGCCAGCGCGTGGCGACGCTGGTCATGTACCTGAACACGCCCACGGCTGGCGGCGCCACCATCTTCCCGGACATCGGCCTGGACGTCGCGCCCGTCAAGGGCAACGCCGTCTTCTTCAGCTACGACCGGCCCCACCCGGCCACGCAGACGCTGCACGGCGGGGCGCCAGTCATCGACGGCGAGAAATGGGTGGCGACCAAGTGGCTGCGCCAGGGCGTGTTCACCTGATCAGGCGGTGGCTGCGATGACGGCTGCCAGCACCACCAGGCCCAGGCTCAGCAGCACGGTGTAGGCCAGGCTGAGCACAAGGCCGCGCCAAATCGCGCCCCACCATCCCAGCCCGTAGACGCGGCGCATCGCCAGCATGCCCTGGCCAAAGACGGCGAGTTGCATCACGCCGAGCGTGTTTGTCGCCAAGGCCAGCAGCAGCGCCAGGAACCACAGGCTATGGCAATGCAGGGAGAACACGAAATGTTCGGCGTAACGCCGGCCACTGCCCGCGAACATGACCAGCAGGAGGGCTGCGAAAACAGGTTGCATGGCCAGCATGCCGTAGGGCGCCAGGGCCGTCAGCCGCGCGATCCACTGCGCGCGGCTCATGGCATTGGCGGCCCCGATGAGGCGGCCGATCAAGGCTTCAGCTCGATTGCAGTTGGCCGGGGGCGGGGTCGTCGCGCAGTGCTCGATGGTCGTGTCGAAATCCTCGGGCCCGTCGACAGCCGACGCGCCCCCGGCGGGCGGCGCCGGCTTGTCGAGCTTCACGATCGCCGCGTCTTGCCCCTCGCGTTCCCAGGGCGAATGCGGCAGCAGGTGGGAGCCGACGAAGAACAGAAAGCTGGCGCTCAGGTACACCCGCAGCGGCAGCACGTAGCGGCGCCGCTGCCCATGAAAGTAGGCGTTGGTCAGGTGGCCGGGCAGGCAGACGAGGGCCCACAGCGTGCGCCACAGCGGCCCGTCGAAGGCGACGTAGTGCCCCAGGTACTCGGTGAACATCTCGCGCACCGACGGCGGGTGCAGGTCGGTCTCCTGACCGCAATGGCCGCAGAAGACGGGTCGCGGCACGGCCAGTGTGAAGTGGCAGTTGCGGCAATAGGGCAGCTCGGGTGCGTGATGCGTCATGCCGACAGCAGTTTGTTGATCAGCTCGGGCGTGCTGCCCGCCTGGTATTTCTTCATCAGGCGGCCGCGGTAGATGTCCACCGTGCGCGGGCTCACGCCCAGGCGCCGGCCGATGAGCTTGCTCGTCTGGCCCTCGACGAGCAGCGCGGCGATCTCGCGCTCGCGCGGCGTCAGCTCGGCCGTGATCTGGCGGCGCGCCGACAGGTCCTCGAAGCTCCAGATGCCACGGGCGTGCGGGTCGGCCGGGTCCAGCGCGCGGCCGGTCACATGGCACCAGAACAGCTCGCCGTTGCCCAGCCGCCGCATGACGCGGTCATCGCCGTAGTGGCCCTGCGCATCCAGGCTCGCGACGATGCGCGCGCCAGTGCGTTCGAACTCGACCGCGCTCGGGTACATCACGGCAAAGCTCTGGCCGATGAGTTGCTCGCGCGTGGCCGAGAACATCCGCAGCACGCGCTCGTTGCAGTCGACGATCTGGCGCTGGGCGGACAGCACCAGGCCGATCGGGGCGAGCAGGAAGGCGCTGCGGTAGTCGAGGGCGTCGTGGCTCACGCGGGAGGTCTGGGTTGGCCGGGGCGGCTGCGGGGCGCGATCCTACCCGGCGCGGGCCATGGGCCGGCATGGCCGATGGCTCCTCGGCGATGGCTCCACGGAGCGATGCGCCCGCGTGAGCGGCGACCTAAGGTGCAACCCGCATCTTTCGCGCTCAACACCAGGAGATTTCCATGCGCCGTTTTCCTTCGACTCTGCACCGCCTCGGCCTCGGCCTGCTGGCGGCCCTCGGCCTTGCCGGCGCCGCACACGCCCATCTGGTTGCCACCGATTTCCGCACGGCCAGCGACCACCACCTGGTCCAGGACAGCACCACCGACCTGGAATGGCTGAGCCCCGTCGCCACGCGGGGCCACACCTATGGCGACGCGGCGGTGCAGGCGCTGCTGGGCGAGGGCTTCCGCTACGCGACGCGCGCGGAGGTTGTCGATCTCATCCATGCCAACTTCGGCGCGGCGACGACGGATTTCCCCGGTGACGCTGCGGGCTTCGGGATCGCCCAGCACTTCTTCGGCATCTTCGGCATTGCCGAGGCCATGCAATGCCAGGAGGGGAGTGTTTTCGTTCCCTGCCCGCGCACCCAGGGCCTGACGGCGGATGCCACCGGCACCGGCCGTCACATCACCGTCGGCTTGATGCAGTACGGCAGCACCGGCTTCATGATCGACAACAACCGCTGGCCGGACGGCGTGGCCGACCCGCAGCTGGGCAGCTGGCTGGTGCGTGGCGATGCCCAGGCGCCCCAGGGCCTGCCCGAGCCGGGTGGCCTGGCGCTGCTGTCCGCGGCGGGCGTTGCGGCGGCCTGGCCGGTATCCCGTCGTCGCAAGCCCTTAGGCAATCTCGCTTAATCGACGCCGCGGGAGGGGGGCGCTACGCTTGGCCCCTCATTCCAGCAGGAGACGGCATGAACAAGGTGTACCCGAGCGCCGAAGAGGCGTTGCGCGGCGTGGTGAAGGACGGGCAGATGCTGGCCGTCGGCGGCTTCGGCCTGTGCGGCATTCCCGAGGCGCTGATCACGGCGCTGCGCGACAGCGGCGTCAAGGACCTGACGGTCATTTCCAACAACGCCGGCGTCGACGGCTTCGGCCTGGGCGCGCTGCTCGTCACGCGCCAGATCAAGAAGATGATCTCCAGCTACGTGGGCGAGAACAAGGAGTTCGAGCGCCAGTACCTGGCGGGCGAGCTGGAGCTGGAGTTCACGCCGCAGGGCACGCTGGCCGAGAAGATGCGCGCCGGTGGCGCTGGCATTCCGGCCTTCTTCGTGCGCACCGGCGTGGGCACATTGATCGCCGAGGGCAAGGAGTCGCGGGAGTTCGACGGTGAGACTTACATCCTGGAAACGGCGCTGGTGCCCGACGTGTCGCTGGTCAAGGCCTACAAGGCCGACAGGAGCGGCAACCTGGTGTTCCGCCGCACGGCGCGCAACTTCAATCCGGCGGCCGCGATGGCGGGCAAGCTGACGGTCGTCGAAGTGGAGCACCTTGTCGAGACGGGCGACATCGACCCGGACGACGTTCACCTGCCGGGCATCTATGTGCACCGCATCGTCGTGAATGCCAACCCCGAGAAGCGCATCGAGAAGATGACACTCAGCCCGAAGAAGGAGGCCTGACATGGCCTGGACCCAAGATCAGATGGCTGCACGCGCGGCCCGGGAGCTGGAAGACGGCTTCTACGTCAACCTCGGCATCGGCATCCCGACGCTGGTGGCCAACCATGTGCCGGCGGACAAGGAAGTCTGGCTGCAGAGCGAGAACGGCATGCTGGGCATCGGCCCCTTCCCGACCGAGGACGAGGTCGACGCCGACCTCATCAACGCCGGCAAGCAGACCGTCACCACGCTGCCCGGCAGCAGCATCTTCGGCAGCCACGACAGCTTCGCGATGATCCGCGCCGGCAAGATCAACCTCAGCATCCTGGGCGCGATGCAGGTCAGCGCCAATGGCGACCTGGCCAACTGGATGATCCCGGGCAAGATGGTCAAGGGCATGGGCGGCGCGATGGACCTCGTTGCCGGCGTCAAGCGCGTCATCGTGCTGATGGAGCATGTCGCCAGGAAGAAGGACGGCACCGAGGACTTCAAGATCATCCCCAGCTGCACGCTGCCGCTGACGGGCGTGGGCGTGGTGGACCGCGTCATCACGGACCTGGGCGTCTTCGACGTCGTGCCCGGCGGCATCCAGCTCGTCGAGCTGGCCGAGGGGGTCACGCGTGAATTTGCGCAAAGCAAGACCGGGGTTCCGTTGCTCTGAAGTAAAGGTCACGCTTTGTGAGTGTGGACGGGTCGGCGCAAGCCGGCCCGTTTTCGTTGGGTGACGATCCGCCACACCACGAGCGAGGATCCCATGCGCGCACCGCCGACGCCTGACGCCGAGACCATCGCCCTCGCACCCGAGACAGGGGCAGACCCCGCCCCAGGCCTCGCTGCAGTCGCTGCCGCGGCCTCCTTGCTTGCCGCCTGCGGTGGGGGAGGGGGCGGCAGTGCGCCGACACCCTCACCACCCCCGCCGCCACCGCCGCCTCCTCCCCCTCCTCCCCCTCCTCCCCCGCCAGGCATCACCGACGCCGAGGCGGCCCGCTTCCTCGCCCAGGCCGGCTTCGCAGCCAGCGGCGCCGACATCGCCACCGTCAAGGCCAATGGCTACGCCGCCTGGCTGGACGCGCAGTTCGCGCTGCCCGTCAGCAACAGCCATTTCGACTGGATGGTGGCGAACGGCTTCGCCGTCGTCGACCACCGCAACGACTTCGGCGGTGTCGACAACACGCTGTGGCGCAAGCTGCTGTCGGCGCCCGACTCCCTGCGCCAACGCGTGGTGTTGGCGCTCAGCGAGATCTTCGTCATCTCCATGAGCGGCCTGCCCACGCCCTGGCGCGGCTTCGCCGTGGCGGCCTATGTCGACATGCTGGAGCAGCGCGCCTTTGGCAGCTACCGGGAGCTTCTGAACGCGGTGACGCTGTCCAACGGCATGGGCGTCTACCTGAACATGCGCGGCAACCAGAAGGAAGACACCAAGACCGGCCGCGTGCCCGACGAGAACTACGCCCGCGAGGTCATGCAGCTGCTCAGCATCGGCCTCTACCAGCTCAACGCCGATGGCAGCCCGAAGCTCGACGGCAACGGCAAGCCGCTCGAGACCTACACCCAGACCAGCATCACCGAGCTGGCCCGCGTCTTCACCGGCTGGGACTTCGACGGCTACAGCAGCACCGACCCGGCCTTCATGAAGAAGCCCATGGTCAACAACGCGGCCCGGTTCTCGACGGGCGCAAAGAAGGTGCTGGACGTCGACATCCCCGCTTCGGCCGATGGCCCGGCCGCACTGAAGATCGCGCTCGATACGCTGGCCGCGCATGCCAACGTCGGGCCTTTCATCGGCCGCCAGCTCATCCAGCGCCTGGTCGCCAGCAATCCCAGCCCGGCCTACGTGGCCCGCGTGGCAGCCGTCTGGGCCGATAACGGCGCCGGCATGCGCGGCGACCTGAAGGCCGTCATCCGCGCCGTCCTGCTCGACACCGAGGCCCGCACGGCGTCCAGCGACCCCGGCGCCGGCAAGCTGCGCGAGCCGCTGCAACGCTTCATCCAGTGGGGGCGCAGCTTCAACGCCGCCTCACCCAACGGCCTGTGGAACATCGGCAACACCAGCGACGCCGGCACCCGCCTGGGCCAGAGCCCGCTGCGCAGCCCCTCGGTGTTCAACTTCTTTCGCCCGGGCTATGTGCCGCCCAATTCGACGCTCGGCACGAACTCGGTCACGGCGCCCGAGTTCCAGCTCTGCAACGAGAGCACGGTGGCCGGCTATCTGAACTACCTGCAGAAGGCCATCTCCGATGGCGTCGGCGACGTGAAGCCGAGCTACGCGGCCGAACTCGCGCTGGCCGGTGACGCGCCCGGCCTGGTTGCCAGCCTCGCGCTGCGCCTGGGTGGTGGCGGCATCTCGGCAACGACGCAGACGACCATCAGCACGGCGATCGCGACCATCTCCGCCGGGACCGATGCCGGCAAGCTCAGCCGCGTGCAGGCCACCGTGCTGATGCTGATGGCCTGCCCCGAGTACCAGATCCAGAAGTGAGGGAACGACCATGAAGCTCAATCGACTCCCCGAATTGCAGCGCCGCGAGTTCCTGCGCCGCGCCGGCGCGCTGGGCCTCGCCGGCACCGCCGCCCCCTGGGCGCTCAACCTCGCCGCGCTGGGTGAGGCCGCCGCGGCCACGGCGCCGGGCGACTACAAGGCCCTGGTCTGCGTCTTCCTCTACGGCGGCAACGACTACGGCAACACGCTGGTCCCTTATGACCCCGCCAGCTACGACGCCTACGCCGGCATCCGCCAGACGCTGGCCACGCCGCGCGAGCAGCTCGCCGCCACGGCGCTTGGCCTGAACGTCGGTGGTCGCCAGATGGCGCTGGCGCCGCAGCTCGGCAAGCTCAAGGGCCTGTGGGACAGCGGCAGGCTGGGCATCCAGCTGAACGTCGGCACGCTGATCCAGCCGACCACACTGGCCCAGTACAAGGCCCAGAACGTGCCGCTGCCGCCCAAGCTGTTCTCGCACAACGACCAGCAGTCCGTCTGGCAAAGCAGTTCGCCCGAGGGCGCCACCTCGGGCTGGGGCGGCCGCATGGGCGATCTCTTCCTGGCAGGCAACGGCACGGCCACCTTCACCTGCATCAATGCATCGGGCAACGCCGTCTTCATGGCTGGCAAGCAGGCCGTGCAATACCAGGTATCCACCAGCGGCGCCGTCCCCATCAACGGCGTGCTCAAGCCGCTCTATGGCTCGCAGGCCTGCGCCGACGCGCTGCGCGGCCTCATCACCGCAGACCGCAGCCACTGGATGGAAGCCGAGCTCAACCGCGTCGTCGCGCGCTCCATCAGCGCACAGGGCGCCGTCACGAGTGGCCTGGCCGGCGTGCCGGCGCTGCAGACGCCCTTCGACACCGCCAGCAGCCTGTCCGCCCAGCTGTTGATGGTGGCCAGGCTCATCGCCGCCCGGCAGACCCTGGGCGCGACACGTCAGGTCTTTTTCGTGTCGCTCGGCGGCTTCGACACCCACGACTTCCTGCTCGACGAGCATCCGGGCCTGCTGACGGCCGTCAACGATGCGCTGGCCAGCTTCTATGCCGCCACCGTCGAACTCGGCGTGGCCAGCCAGGTCACGACCTTCACCGCCAGCGACTTCGGCCGCTCCTTGACCAGCAACGGCGACGGCTCGGACCACGGCTGGGGCAGCCACCACTTCGTCATGGGCGGGGCCGTGCAGGGCGGCAGGTTCTGGGGTGCGCTGCCGTCGGTCAGCGTCAACGGTCCGGACGATGTCGGCCAGGGCCGGCTGCTGCCGACGACGGGCGTGGACCAGCTCGGCGCGACGCTGGCGAGCTGGATGGGCATCAGCGCGACGGATCTGCCGCGCGTGCTGCCGCAGATCGGCAACTACAGCCAGCGGGACATGGGCTACTTTGCGGCCTGAAATGAAAACAGCCCGGCAGGGCCGGGCTGTTTGACGGGCAGCAAGCGCTCAGCGCTGGCGGCGGCGCACCGCCACGCCGACCACGCCCAGGCCCAGGGCCAGCAGGCCGTAGCTCTCGGGTTCGGGCACGGCGGCGGCCACGGTGAAGCCGATGTTGTCCACGCCCACCCAGTCTTTGAAGTCGCCCGGCGTGACAACGACGAACCCGATGTTGCTGCCGGTGTAGGCCAGCGTTTGCTGGCCTGTTTTCGTGGCTGACACCGTCGTCAAAAAGTTGCCGGTGACCGTGTAGATGTTGATGCCGGTGCTGCCGGAGCTGCTGATGCCGGCAAAGTCGATGCTGATGGCCGTGATGGGCTTGTCGAAGGCGAGCACGAAGCTGGGGTCGCCGTTCTCGCTCAGCCAGCCGCCAAAGGCGTGCAGTACGTTGCCGCTGACCAGCGCTGGGGTGCCCAGCTCGCCGGTATTGCCGCCACCCACGGCCGCGATGTTCATGTCGGTGTTGGTGGCCCAGTTGCCGGTTGGGCCGCCGGTACCGCTGTAGGCGTTGGCGCTGAAGTTGACACCCCAGGCGCTGTACTGGCTGGTCACGGTATCGCCGGCGGCAAGGCTCTCGAAGTCGATCAGATAGCTGCCTGGACCCAGGGTTGCGCCGGGAGTGCCTGCGGGCGAGCCGCCGATGACAACGGGAGCCGGGTTTTCGTTCTTGCCATCGGCAAAAGCCGGGAAGGTCACCAGCATCGCCACGCCGAGGAGCGCTGCTTGGAATGGGGGGTGCAGTGAGCTCATCGGGTTTCCTCGATTGATCTGGGAATGGAGTCAGGAGTATGGGCGCCGCGCGCATTGCTGGCGTCGCATGAAACAGCGTCATGAACGCGCATCCCGGCGGCTACCGAAGATGCCCGCGATGCGCCGTCGCCTCATGTACGGCTGGGCATGATCCAGTAGCAGATCGCGATCTTCCTTCGGCACGGAGGCCGCCCGCAGGTGCTGCCCGACATGTGTCGCAGATCGTGCGCCCGAACGCCTTCAACGCCCACGGCGGGAGCGAGCACTCTGATAGCTACAAGGGTTGGTAGTAGCTCGCGCCATCTCCGACCAGTACCCTACTTCCTAACCAAATAGGGCGGCGCTTGGTTGATAGGCTATGCCTCTGGATAGATTCTGCGAATTGGAGGCGTAGAAAATGCAAAATTTGGGAGCTGTTGTGACTGCTATTTTGCGAGTGGCGCTTGTTTTAGTGTCATCTCTGCTTGTTATGCCTGTATGGGCGATGGGTTCAATCCAGACTGGCACGATGACGGTTTGGAGTTGCAACTATGCAGATAAACAGGCGTCCTCCAGTGCGAGGCCGGACGCCCCGCCAGGTGATAACGGAAGTGGTGCAGGCTGTGTAAACGCCATCATTGATCAACTCCCAAAGTTTGTCATCTTCGGCGAGTTTCGATCTGATATTTCATATATCTTCGTGGAATGTAGGAATAATTCGTCAGGTGACGGCGGTGGTACCTGTGACTACATTCAAGATCGAAATTGCTATCACGCCGCCAGTGGGACGCCGTGCGCGGGCACAAGAGGGCAAATCTCAATTTCTTTTGTTGCGGTATTTGCACCTTATTGCCCGCATGATTCAGTCCTGCGGTCAGATCAAGCCAAATGTGAGTGTCGACAGAACTTCATGCCGTCGTCAAACCAGCAATCATGTGTACGATATCCGATGGTGAGTCATTTCAACGGGGTCGCAGCTGGTAAGCCTCAAACATGTTTTGGTGACCCGATAGTTCCCGTATTGGGTATTCATCGTCAAGACGTCGAAATACCTGTGGCCCTTCCAAGGGGTTTGAGCCTTAGGCTGCACTACGATTCATTGAATGTCTTGCCTTTTCAGCGGGAGCTTGAGTCGGGGGCCGACGCAACGGGCAATGGGAGCGTTGATCCGAGAGATGCAAAGAGCAGCGTCGTTGGTCCGCATTGGGATATCACGTCCCACAGGCGCTATGTAGAGCAGGACTTCATCACCACGGTGCCGCGCATCCGCTGGGGCGATGGTGTGGAAATCAACGTTTCGGAGTTCGAGTATTCAATTTCCGGTGCAAATGATCCTGACGGCACATTCATTCCTGCAGAAATCTTGGTTGCCGTCCGCAAGACCGGGGAGAAATCACTTTTTCAGCGCAAGCCGTATGGTGATATCCGGTTTGTTTGGGTGGAGAAGAAGCGCTATCTTCCAGATGGGAATCGGCTGGATTTTACTGTCAATGAAACTACGGGCATGATTGCTTCAATTGCTGACGGCTATCAACGTGCGGTGACTTTTGAATACAAACTGGTTGGGGGCGAACAACGGCTCTGGAAGGTGATCGATGCCTCCAATGAAGTTACCGAATTGCAGTACACTGAGAATGGTTTTCTGAAGACCATTATTTGGCCTGACGCTTCCTTCAGAACCTTCCTGTATGAAAAGCCTGCAATACCTGGCGCACTCACAGGCGTGATTGATGAAAACGGAAAGCGCAAAAGCACTTTCGCTTACAGCGACTCGGGCGTCGCCACCTCGACCGAGGAAGCGGGTGGCGTGAACAAGTTTTCCGTGTCCTACGGTACTCCGCCCAGCATCCGATGGATCATCGGCAGCACTTCGACGCTGACGACAATTCCTCCAACGGGGATTCAGCTTGTCCGGCCCAATGGAACGACTGCGACGCTTGGCGCACAGATGGTCGAGGGGGCCCCCCTGCTCGCCAGCCAAAGTCAGCCAGCTGGATCCGGGTGCTTGGCCAGCACCAGCCAAAAGATGTACGACGCAGTGGGCAACGTCGCCTGGGAGGAGGACTTCAATGGTCATCGCGCCTGTAAAGCCCATGATGCAGCGCGTGCGCTCGAAACGGTTCGCGTCGAAGGGCTGGCCACGAACACCGCTTGCAGCCCGCTGCTGACGGCAGGCGCTACATTGCCCGCCAACGCGCGTCGAACGTCGACGCAATGGCACCCGACACGTCAACTGCAAAGCAGGGTTGCGCAGCCTCGCTTGCGCATCACCAACGTCTACAACGGCGAGCCCGACCCTCTCAGCGGCGGTGTGGCATCTTGCGTCCCGAGTGACGCATCGCAGCCTGGTGGCAGCCCGCTCAGCGTGTTGTGCAAGCGTGTCGAAGAAGCGACCACGGACATCAATGGCGCGGCAGGGTTTGGCGCAACGGTGGATGCCAGCGTTCCAGTTCGGAGCTGGAAGTGGACGTATGACCGCGACGGTCAGTTGCAGACGTCCACGGACCCGTTGGAGAACACGACGACCTATGCCTACTACAGCGAGACCACGGGCGACCATACGAAGGGGGACCTGCAATCGGTCACTAACGCCAAGCAGCAAGCCATCAAGTTCACCAAGTACAACGCTGCAGGGCAATGGCTGGAGATGGTTGATGCCAACGGCATCACGACCCTGCGCAGCTTCGACGCCCGCGAGCAGCTCAGAACCGTGAGCACGGGTGGGTCCACGGTGGCCTACGACTATTGGCCAACGGGGTTGCTCAAGAGCGTGACGCACCCCGACGCCAGCAGCATCACGTACGACTATGACGATGCCCACCGGCTGAAATCCATCGCCGACCACCTGGGCAACAGCATCACTTACACGCTGATATGGCTTCTTCCTGTCAAGCGGCAAGACCCGGTCCTCTGCGGTGCAGATATTGAACTGAACCTGTTGCCGGACGGGGAACGCGACGGAGCCTGAGTTGCCACCCGATGTGGATGCGCGACGGTTGATCATGCTGATATGCGAGGGTTGGCTACCTCAAGACAAGTGTTCGTCGCAGGGCTGCCTTCGGTCTAGGGGCTGAGGTCGATCCGGCCACTCGCGCGGCGTTCACGCTCAATAACGTGGTCGAGGGTTCCCTTGATGGCCGCGGCTGCGCCGCGTTCCCCGTCCGGCCTCTGGTGCAAATGCGGGTGTGTCACCTCCTTGGCGCGGCGCTGTTCATCAGGACGACCTTCACGCGGCTACCACCGGCAGCGGTGGCTTGATGCCCGCCCAGCCCGAGAGCTGCACCTCGCGCCCGATCGCCCACACGAACCCGGCCAGCTCGCGCGCCACCGCCACCACGGCCTTGGTCTTCATGAGCCGGCGCGCGCTCAAGCGCTTGAACTTGTTGCACAGCCGCGTCTGCGCCTTCCACGCGATCTGCGTCACGCACTCGGGCAGCCCGTCCTGGCGTGCCGCGATGATCGGACTCACCCGGGGCTCCATCCGGTAATGCCAGGCCACTTCGACCAGCATGCGTCGCGCTGCGCTGTTGCCCGCCTTGGTGATCGCGCCTTGCCGGCGCTTGGGGCCGGAGCTGTGCTCCGTGGGCACCAGTCCCAGGTAGGCCATTAACTGGCGCGGCGACTCGAAGCGCAGGAAGTCCTGCAACTCCGCCACCAGCGTCATCGCCGCGATCAACTGCACGCCGCGCAGGGCTTGCAGCGCCTGCACCACGGGCAGCAAGCGCCAGTGCGGCAGCGCGTCGCGCAGCGCCTGCTCTAAGCGGGCGATGCGCTCGCCGGCTTGAGTGATGGCGTGCAGATATTCCTGGAAGGCGATCTGCTGGGCCGTATGGCCGAGCTTGACCGTGGCCAGCCAGCGCAGGTGCGCCGCCGTCCACGAGGACTTGCCGGCGTAGGGAATGCCGTTGCGCAGCAGCAGCGCCTTGAGGCGGTGACGGCCATTGCGCTGCTCACGCACGGCGTCCTCGCGGGCACGCACTAGGTCACGCACGGATTCGTCGGCCGCATCGGGCACGCGCACCACCGAGAGGTCGCCCGAGCGCGCGAGCCGGGCCAGCAGCATGGCATCGCGCCGGTCGGTCTTGATGCGCTCGCCAGGTGGGCGGGCGATGCTGGACGGGGCGACCACATCGCAGCGCAGGCCCTGGGCGCAGAGGTGGCGCTGGATGACAAAGCCGCACGGGCCGGCTTCGTAGACGATGTGCAGCGGCTGGCCGCGACTGACGAGTTTGCGCACGGCCTTGTCCAGGGACGCGAGATCGCCCTTGATGCTGCCGACATGCCGGATCTCGGCGTCGCGCGGCGCGTCCGCCACGGCGATGTCGATGCTGTCCTTGTGGACGTCCAACCCGACGAACAGGGTGCTAGATTCCTTGCCCATGGCCCGACTCCTTGCTCACTCGCAACGCCCCGGCAGACCGCCTGCCGGGTGCCTTGGTGTAGCTCTGCAGCCCTTGCGCCTGCAACCTACGGCATCGCAGGGGTCGGGCCGCCCGACATCACGAAGCCATCTTGTCTAGATAGCAGCGGCAATCGAAGGGTCGAAGCAATCAAGGACCCCCTGGGGCGGCTGACCAAAACGTTGACGCGCGAACCTGACGCCCTCAATCGCGTTCAGCAAGTGACCGGGAGGAACTGAGCATGCGATCCGTCAACGCCCCCTCCTTCTCCAAGCGGCTCCTGTGCCCCGGCCTGCTCACGTTTGCCGCTTGGTCAGCGTGTGCGCAGTCCCTGCCGACACCGCCCGTCTCTCCCGTTCTCGTCGTCAACTTCGAGTACGACGCCGAGGGCAATCCAAAGAAGACCATCGTGGCCCGGGGCAGCCGCGACTACACCACCAAGCACGAGTACGACAGCCTAAGCCGGCGCAATAAGACTACCGACGCCAAGAACGGAGTCACGCAGTTCGGCTACGACCTGCTAGACCAACCCACCTCCGTTACCGATCCCCGCCAACTTGTCACGCAGTACGAAACCACGGGGCTAGGCGATGTCAAGCAACTGACCAGCCCGGATTCCGGCACGGCCAACAGCACCTTCGATACCGCCGGCAACCTCAAGACCCGCACGGATGCCCGCGGCGTGCTGGCTACCTATAGCTACGACGAACTCAACCGCGCCAAAAAGGTTGTTTTCAGCAAGGCGGGTGAAGCCAACCGCACGGTGAGCTGGACCTACGACCAGACCGGAGCCAGCTTCGGCTATGGCGTGGGCCGCCTCACCACGGCGTCAACCCCGGACGCCAGCACGACCTTCCGCTACGACGCTCTGGGCCGCGTCACGATGACCACTCAAAGCACGGCCGCCGGCAACCCGATGGTCGTCAACACCGGCTACGACGCCGCCGGCCATGTCACCAGCCTGACCTACCCCTCGGGCCGCGTCGTCAACTTTGGCTGGGCCAACGGCCGGCCTCATTCCATCTCCGTTACCAACGGCAGCACCACGACACCCTTGCTCGATCAGATTGCCATGAGCCCCTTCGGCCCTGTGCAGAGCTGGGTATGGAAGCTCGGCACCACCTCGAAGACTCACGAGCGCGTCTACGACACGAATGGCCGCCTTGTGCGCCACCCGCTGGGTGCGTTGGTGCGCGACATTACCTACGACGACGCTGACAGGATCAGCCGCTACACCCACTACACGGCAGCCACCGCCGCGGCGGCCACGGCCTACGACCAGTCCTTCGTCTACGACGAGCTGAGCCGGCTCACCACCGTGACGGGCTCGACCAATTCGAGTTACGCCTACGACGCCAACGGAAACCGGACCGCTTCATCGGCCGGAGCCATCGCGCGCGCCTACACCGTGCAGGCCACCAGCAACCGACTGGATGTGCTGACGAACCCCGCCCGCAGCATAGGCTACGACGCCGGGGGCAATACCAGCAGCGACGTCCAGAGCGGCTCTTCGTCTAACTACACCGCCACCTACAGTCTCGAGGGCAGACTGTCCGAAATGGCTCAGGGCCTCGCAACGGTGAACTTTTTCTATGACGGCGAAGGGCGGCGCGTGGCAAGACGTGCTTCGCAAACCTTAAAAGCTTGCACCCCCAATGGCTGTTCGACAGTGACCAGCTTTGTGACGACCTTGTATGCCTACGACGGTGCAAGTCATCTCATCGGCGAATACAACGCCAACGGTACGCCGATCACGGAGTACGTGTGGCTGGGCGACACACCGGTGGCCGTCATCAAGCCCAATGGTACGGGGATGCAGATCTACGCCATCCATACGGACCAACTGGACACGCCGCGCGTGATTCTGGATGCTCAAGGGCAGGTTCGCTGGCGCTGGATGGGCGAGCCATTCGGGGCCAGCCCGGCGGAGGAGCAGCCGACGGCGGGGCTGGCGGCGCTGCAGCAGAACCTGAGGTTCCCGGGGCAGCAGTACGAGGCGTTTGGCGGGCGGCACTACAACCACTTTCGGGACTATGACCCGACGATTGGGCGGTATGTTCAAAGTGACCCGATAGGCCTTGGCGGAGGTATCAACACCTACGCCTACGTGGGCGGTAACCCGCTGAGCAACATCGACCCGGCGGGCTTGGCATGCACAAGCGTGGGCAATCGAACTTATTGCGAATACCCCGGCGGCCCAGCATTCGATGTTCCGAGACCTCCGGATTTCCCTGCGCGTATAGACGACGCAAATTTCTTCTATCACAAATATGATGTGACGCGAGATTTGGGTGGTGCTGATGCGCGGTGTGTGATGGCTGAGCTTCGTAAGAATGCGACTCCTGGAAAATCCAATGGCGCGGGCACCAATGGCACAGTGAATATCGCCAAGGTGGGACCGCTTGATAATCCCTTTATCTCTTACGTGACAAAAGATACTCGCACTGGCGACCGTCTGATTGTAAATATCACCTTCGATAATGGCGTGTTTGCTGACGGATACGTCGCGCGCGGCGTCGTGGGAAATACGGTTCACACGTGGGGCGAGGGAACGGCAGTGAAACAATCTCCCAATGCTGCTGGCGTGTTGAGCCGCGCCGCTCAATATGCAGCCAATGAGCTGCTGTGGGGCGGCCAGATGGACGAAATCATCAAAAAATGCGGTTGCCAAAAGTAATCTCTGGTCTTGTGCCTTCTGGCATCGCTGCGGCAATCATCGCGGGGTGCTTTGCATCCCTTGCTGTAGCCATCGTTAGCCCGCTTGCAGAAGAGCGCTCGCTTTATAAAACTCTGGCATCGTTTTTTATTTACGTGCCATATGGCGTGCTGTTGAACTTGCTTGTCGGGCTGCCGGTCTTCTTGCTCTTGGCGTGGAGTAGGCTTGTTCAGTGGTGGATATGGGTTCCGCTGGCCGTGGCTGCAGCGTTTGCCGTTGAATTGATGCTTCAAGGCGTCAAAGGGTTCAATGTTGAAAACCTGGCCTTGTATATCCCTGTGGCTGTGGTTTGCGCAGCCATCTTCAGACTCGCTCGGAAGCGGGCCGCAAAGCCGGCTACTGAGTGAAGCCGTGACTGCGGAGCCGGGTCCAGGCTTGCCACTAGGCCACCCGAAGGGCTCGGCCTTGACGCGGCGGCGCAACACCTGACGCTCGCCGTTCGGCGGGGCTTGCAGACGAAGTGGCGGGCCCCGGTGACGGCAGAGGGCGACTCGCTCCCTGCCCGTGGGCAGGGCGGGGGATGGGCTTGGAGCCGCTGCCGCAGGACAGCGGGCAGCCCCGGGCAGGCGCCAGGGCTGACCCGGAGGTGCGCCACGCCCCAGCGTGGCCGCCGCAGGGCCGGGGGAGCCGGTCAGGTCGAGGCGCGGCCCTAGCGCCGGTGCGGCCCCAGCCGCACGACTTGAGCCGGGACCGCAGCCGCAGGCGTGAGGTCCGCCGCTGACCAAGCGCAGCGCAGGAAGCCACCCTGGATGGCGGCGAAGCGTCCAGCGCAGAACCAGGGCAACGGCACGTTGCACAGGCGCCCGACAGTTGGGAGGGGCGACGAGCGCCCAATGCAATTCCGGGCCGACTGCCTAAGATGCCCGCCATGCCTCCTCTGCTGCTCCGTTCACTGCTACCCCTCCTGCTCGCCGCCGCGCTGGCCCCCGCCCACGCGCTTGACCAACCCGAGGCCGCCACCACCCGCACCGCCAAGCTGGGCAGCCTGACGGCACCTGCCCAGCGCTTCGCGGTGACGGCGGCCAATCCGCTGGCGGTGGATGCCGGCGTCGAGATGCTGAAGGCCGGCGGCTCGGCCATCGACGCCACGGTTGCCGTGCAGGCGGTGCTGGGCCTCGTCGAGCCGCAGTCCAGCGGCATCGCGGGTGGCGCCTTCCTGATGCACTGGGATGGTCGGCAGGTGCAGGCGCTGGACGGTCGCGAGACGGCGCCGGCCGCCGCCACGCCGGAGCTGTTCCTCAAGCCCGACGGCAAGCCGCTGGCCATGCGCGATGCCATCCTGAGCGGCCTGTCGACCGGCGTGCCCGGCGTGCTGGCCATGCTGGCCGAAGGCCACCGCCAGCACGGCAAGCTGCCCTGGGCGCGGTTGTTCGAGCCGGCCATCCGGCTGGCGGAGCAGGGCTTTGCGGTCAGCCCGCGGCTGTTCGAGCTGTTTTCCGCCGAGCCTGCGCTGCGCACCGACCCGCAGGCGGCGCCGTATTTCTTCGACGCCGCCGGCACGCCCAAGCCCGTCGGCACCGTGCTGAAGAACCCGGCTTACGCCGCCGTGCTGCGTGGCATTGCCAGGCAGGGCGCGCCCGGCTTCTACGCGGGGCCGGTGGCCGAGGACATCGTGCGCCGCGTGAAGGGCCATGCCCGCCCGGGCCTGCTGACGGCGGCCGATCTCGCGGCCTACAAGCCCGTGGTGCGCCCGCCACTGTGCAATGACTGGCGCAGCTACCGCGTCTGCGGCTTCGGCCCGCCGACGTCCGGCCACCTGACGCTGATGCAGATCCTCGGCCTGCTGGACACCCAGCCCACTGCACAGGCTGCCCAAGGGATCACGGCCGACTGGATGCACGCCTACGCCGAGTCCGCCAAGCTGGCCTTTGCCGACCGTGCCCAGTTCATCGGTGATCCGGCCTTCGTGGCTGCGCCCGGTGGCGACTGGCAAAACCTGCTCGGCGCGGGCTATCTGAAACAGCGCGGCGCGCTGATCGGCCCGAAGGCGACCGGCATCGCCACCGCCGGCCAGCCGGTACAGGTCAAGCAGGCCCTGGCGCCCCAGGCCGAACAGCTTGAAGCGGGTACCAGCCACGTCAGCATCGTCGACGCCGAGGGCCACGCCGTGGCGATGACGACCAGTGTCGAGTCCGCCTTCGGCAACCGCGTCATGAGCGACGGCGGCACGGGCCTGGCCGGCGGCTTCATGCTGAACAACCAGCTGACCGACTTCTCGCTGAACCCAATCGGCGCGGACGGCAAGCCGGTGGCCAACCGCGTGGAAGCCGGCAAGCGCCCACGCTCCAGCATGGCGCCCACGCTGGTGTTCGACCGCAACGGCAAGCTCCTCATGCTCGCGGGTTCGCCGGGCGGGCCGGTCATCATCCATTACGTCGCGAAGGTGCTGACCGGTGCCCTGGCCTGGGGTCTGACGGTGCAGCAGGCCGTGGACCTGCCCAACTTCGGCCACTTCAACAGCGGCTCGCTGATCGTCGAGCGGGGCGCGCTGACGGCCGAGCAACTCGCCGACCTGCGCGGCCGCGGCCACACCGTCGTCGAGACCGACCTGACCAGCGGCCTGCAGGTGCTGATGCGCCTGGGGCCCAAAGACGGGGGCGGCTGGGTGGGCGGTGCCGACCCGCGGCGCGAGGGCGTCGTGCGCGGCGAGTAACGGCCTCGCCGTCCTGCCGCGGCGCGGCATCTTGTCTGACATCGCCCCCCGCGGGCGACCATCTAGTCTGGTTGGGTTGCGTTTGCGGGGTCAGCGATGGACGAACTGCAGGGATGCCTTTCACGCCGGGATGTGCTGATTGCCAGCGCGGGGACTGCCACACTTGGCGGGGCCCAAGCCGCCAACCCGGAGCCCACCATGCCCGCCACCGCCACTGCCTTGCCGCCCACGATGGGCCGCGTGACACTGGAGATCAACGGCAAGCCGCAGACCGTGGACGTGGACACCCGCACCACGCTGCTGGACCTGCTGCGCGAGCGGCTGCAGCTGACCGGCACCAAGAAGGGCTGCGACCACGGTCAGTGCGGCGCCTGCACCGTGCTGCTGGACGGCCGGCGCATCAACAGCTGCCTGATGCTGGCCGTCATGGCGCCGGGCGCCAAGGTCACCACCATCGAGGGCCTGGGCACGCCGCAGCAGCTGCACCCGCTGCAGGCCGCCTTCGTCGCGCACGACGGTTACCAGTGCGGCTACTGCACGCCGGGGCAGATCTGTTCTGCCGTGGGCATGCTGGACGAGCTCAAGCGCGGCGCGCCCAGCCATGTGACGGCGGACCTGGCCACCAAACCGCTGCTCAGCGCCGACGAGTTGCGCGAGCGCATGAGCGGCAACCTGTGCCGCTGCGGCGCCTACTCCAACATCGCCGAGGCGATCACCCGCGTCGCCAGGGAGGCCGCATGAAAGCCTTCAGCTTCGAGCGCGCCGCCACGCCGGCCGAAGCGGCCGCGGCCGTCGCGCGCCGGCCCGATGCCCGCTTCATCGCCGGCGGCACCAATCTGCTGGACCTGATGAAGCTGCAGATCGAGACGCCGGGCCATGTCGTGGACGTCAACGCGCTGGGCCTGGACCGCATCGAGCCGCTGGATGGCGGGCTGCGCGTGGGCGCCCTGGTGCGCAACGCCGATCTCGCGAGCGACGCCCGCGTGCGCAAGGACTACGCCGTGCTGTCGCGCGCGTTGCTGGCCGGTGCCTCGGGCCAGCTGCGCAACCGCGCCACCACTGCCGGCAACCTGCTGCAGCGCACCCGCTGCCCTTACTTCTACGACACCGCCCAGCCCTGCAACAAGCGCCAGCCCGGCAGCGGTTGCAGCGCCTTGGGCGGCGTGACGCGCTCGCTGGCCATCATCGGCACGAGCCAGGCCTGCATCGCCACCCACCCGAGCGACATGGCGGTCGCGATGCGCGTGCTGGACGCCCAGGTCGAGACCGTGCGGCCCGACGGCCAGACGCGCCGGATCCCCATCGCCGACTTCCACAAGCTGCCTGGCGACACGCCGCACATCGAGCATGCGCTGGCGCATGGCGAGCTGATCACGTCGGTGCTGCTGCCGCCGCCGCCAGCGGGCGTGCAGGTCTACCGCAAGGTGCGCGACCGCGCCTCCTATGCCTTCGCGCTGGTGTCGCTGGCGGCCATCGTGCAGCGCGACGGCAGTGCCCGGCTGGCCTTTGGCGGCGTGGCGCCCAAGCACTGGCGCGTGGAGGCGGCGGAGGCCCAGCTCGCCAAGGGCGTGCACAGCTACTTCGGCCAGGCCTTCGCCGGCGCTGCCCTGCAGCAGGACAACGGCTTCAAGCTCAAGCTGGCCGAGCGCCTGCTGGTCGACGTCCTGCATCCCGACCGGAGGTCCGCATGAGATTCGACCAGCCCGCCACCACCAACCCCATCGACCAGGGCAAGATCGTCGGCCGCGCCACGCCGCGCATCGACGGCCCGTTGAAGACGACCGGCACGGCGCCCTATGCCTACGAACACCATGACGTGACGCCGACGCCGGCCGTCGGCTTCGTCGTCGCCGCCGGCATCGCCAAGGGCCGCGTCACCGCCATGGATCTGCGCGCTGCGCGTGCGGCGCCTGGCGTGCTGGCCATCGTCACGGCGCAGAACGCCGGCAAGCTCGGCAAGGGCAGCAAGAACACCGCCCGATTGCTCGGCGGCCCGGAGATCGAGCACTACCACCAGGCGCTGGCCGTCGTCGTGGCCGAGAGCTTCGAGCAGGCGCGTGCCGCGGCGGCGCTGGTCGAGATCCGTTACGACGAGGCCAAGGGCCGCTTCGACCTGGCCGCCGAGAAGCGCCACGCGCCGCTGGCCAAGAGCGACGGCATGGGAGGCAAGGGCGAGTCGCGCCATGGCGACTTCGACGCCGGCTTTGCCAAGGCCGCTGTGCAGCTGGACGCGAACTACACGACGCCCGACCAGAGCCACGCGATGATGGAGCCGCACGCCACCATCGCGCAGTGGGAGGGGCAGAAGCTGACGGTGTGGACGTCCAACCAGATGATCGACTGGGCCGTGGGCGACCTGGCCAAGACGCTGGGCATCCCGAAGCAGCACGTGCGCGTGAAGTCGCCCTTCATTGGCGGCGGCTTTGGCGGCAAGCTCTTCCTGCGCGCCGACGTCGTGCTCGCGGCGCTGGGCGCCCGCGCCGCCGGCCGGCCCGTGAAGATCGCGCTGCAGCGGCCGCTCATCATGAACAACACGACGCACCGGCCGGCCACCCACCAGCGCGTGCGCATCGGCGCGGGCCAGGACGGACGGATCAGCGCGATCGCGCACGAGAGCTGGTCGGGCGACCTGCCCGGTGGTGGCCCCGAGACGGCCACGGGCCAGACGCGGCTGCTCTACGCCGGCGAGCACCGCTACACGGCGCTGCACCTGGCCGTGCTGGACCTGCCCGAGGGCAACGCGATGCGCGCGCCGGGCGAGGCGCCGGGCCTGATGGCGCTGGAGATCGCGATGGACGAGATGGCCGAGAAGCTCGGCCTGGACCCGATCGAGTTCCGCCTGCGCAACGACACCCAGGTCGACCCCGAGAAGCCGCAGCGCCCGTTCTCGCAGCGCCGCCTGGCCGAGTGCATGAAGCTGGGCGCCGAGCGCTTTGGCTGGAGCCGCCGCAAGCCGAACCCGGCACAGGCCCGCGAAGGTGACTGGCTCGTCGGGCTCGGCATGGCGGCCGCCTTCCGCAACAACCTGCAGATGAAATCCAAGGCCCGGGTTCGGCTCGACGGCGACGGCCGCGTGACGGTCGAGACCGACATGACCGACATCGGCACCGGCAGCTACACCGTCATCGCGCAGACCGCGGCCGAAACCCTGGGTGTGCCGCTGGACAAGGTCGTGGTGCGCCTGGGCGACTCGGCCTTCCCGGTCTCCTGTGGGTCGGGCGGCCAGTGGGGCGGCAACAACTCCTGTGCCGGGGTGTATGCCGCCTGCATGAAGCTGCGTGAGCTGGTAGCAAAGCAGACGGGCATCGCGGACGCCGAGTTCATCGACGGCCAGGTGCGCGGCGGCGGCAAGGCGGTGCCGTTGAAGTCCTTCGCCGGCCTCGTCGCCGAGGACGGCATCGAGTACGGCGACCTGGACAAGCGCTTCCAACAGTCCACCTTCGGCGCGCATTTCGTCGAGGTGGCGGTGCATGCAGTGACGGGCGAGATCCGCGTGCGCCGCATGCTGGCCGTCTGCGCCGCGGGGCGCATCCTGAACCCGATGGCGGCGCGCAGCCAGGTCATCGGTGCGATGACCATGGGCGTGGGCGCGGCGCTGATGGAGGAGTTGAAGGTGGACACCCGCCGCGGCTTCTTCGTCAACCACGACCTGGTGGGCTACGAGGTGCCGGTGCATGCCGACATCCCGCACCAGGACGTCGTCTTCCTGGACGAGACCGATCCGACCTCATCGCCGATGAAGGCCAAGGGCGTCGGGGAGCTGGGCATCTGCGGAGTCGCGGCCGCGGTCGCCAACGCCGTCTACAACGCCACCGGGGTGCGCGTGCGCGACTACCCGGTCACGCTGGACAAGCTGCTGCCCGGACTACCGGCGCTGATCTAGCGGCGCTGGTTCAGCACCCACAGGCCTACGGCAGCCAGGGCGGCAAACAGGATGCCGCTCCAGACCTCATAGGGCAGGCCGATCAGCCGGTAGGCGGCGGCCTCCGCGCAGTTGGCCGTGATCATGAACACCGACGGCCACAGCTCTTCGAGCCCGAGCGCCGTGACGATCTTGTCCGCCAGCCCCATCGCGCAGGTCGCGGTCTGCGAGGCCACCTCGTGCTGGAACACCGCCGCCGTCACGCCCGCGGCGCACAGCAGCAGCACGGCGACGAGCGCCGTCTGGCGCAGCGTGCGCCGGGCCTGCACCAGCCAGCCCAGCAGCGAGAACGCGCCAATCAGCAGGAAGATGCCCCGCTGCAGCACGCACCATGGGCAAGGCTTCACGCCGAACTGGTGCTGGGCGACGAGCGCGATGCCGACCCCGGCAAAGCTCGCCAAGGCCATGGCCGCCAGCGCGCGGGCGGGCAACTTCGAAGGCTGGATGAACATCAGTCCGCGATCTCGGCGATCAGCTCGATCTCGACGCAGGCACCCAGCGGGATCTGCGCCACGCCAAAGGCGCTGCGTGCATGCTTGCCGGCGTCGCCCAGCACGGCGGCGAATAGTTCGGAGCAGCCGTTGGTGACGAGGTGCTGTTCGGTGTAGTCGGGCGTGCTGTTCACCAGGCTCATCACCTTGACGATGCGCACGATGCGGCCGAGATCGCCCGTGGCCGCCTGCAGCGTGCCCAGCAGGTCGATGGCGACCGCACGCGCGGCGGCCTGGCCAGTGGCGGTGTCGACATCCTTGCCGAGCTGGCCGACCCAGGGTTTGCCGTCCTTCTTGGCGATGTGGCCCGACAGGAACAGCAGGTTGCCGGTGCGCGTGAAGGGCAGATAGGCGGCGGCAGGAATGGCCAGCGGCGGCAGGGTGATGCCCAGTTCGGCGAGCTTGGCTTGGATGGCAGAGGAGCTCATTCGGGGTAGCGCGGTGGCGCAAGCAAAAACGGCGGCATGCTACACCCCCAACCCCAGCAACCTGGGACGGGAGAGGGCATTGGCAGGGCAGCGCTGGGGCATGCGTGAGCTGGTGGCGACGGGCCTGGCCTGGCTGGCGGGCCTGGCCTTGCTGCATCGCTGCGAGCGGCTGCCCAGCGGCGCCGAGTACGCGGCGCTGGCCATCGCCTTCGCGCTGCTATGGGGGCTGCGGCGCCGGCGCTGGCTGGCGCTGGCGGGCTGCGTCGCAGTGCTGGCCTTCACCCAGGCCGCGCTGCGCGCGCAATGGCGCATGACGCCCGAGCTGCAACCGGCCTGGGAGGGGCGCGACCTGGCATTGACCGGCCGCATCGACTCGCTGCCCATCGCCGTCACCGGCCAGGGTGGCCTGCCGGGCTGGCGCTTCGAGTTCGCCGTCGAGGGCGTCGGCCCCACCGGCACGGCGCTGCCGCCCGAGGTGCCGCGGCGCCTGATGCTGCTCGCGTACGGAAGCCCCCAGGGCCGGGCTGCGCCCAGCTCGCCCCCCGAGGGGGGCAAGCCGGCTTGGGGCGGCCCGGCACCTGTTGGGGACTCACCCCCCATCACGGCCGGCGAGCGCTGGCGCTTCACGGCCCGGCTCAAGCGCGCGCACGGCCTGGCCAACCCCGGCGGCTTCGACGCCGAGCTGTGGCTGTTCGAGCAGGGGCTGCGCGCCAGCGGCGTCGTGCGCTCGGCCGAGCGGCTGCAGGCCGCGCCCTGGTGGGAAATCGACGCTGCCCGCCAGCGCCTGCGCACGGCCATCCGCGAGCGCGTGGCCGACCCCGGCATGGCCGGCGTGCTGGCCGCGCTGAGCCTGGGCGACCAGAACGCCATCGCCCACACCGACTGGGCGCTGTTCCGGGACACCGGCGTCTCGCACCTGCTGTCGGTCTCCGGCAGCCACGTCGTGCTGCTCGGCTGGCTGGCCGCAGCCCTCGTCGCGCCGCTGTGGCGGCGCAGCCGCCGGCTCTGCCTGCGTGTGCCGGCGTCCACCGCCGCGCGCTGGGTGGGCGTGGCCGTGGCCGCGGCCTACGCGGTCTTCTCCGGCTGGGGCGTGCCGGCGCAGCGTACCGTCGTCATGCTGGCGGCCGTCGCCGCGCTGCGCTCGCTCGGCCTGCGCTGGCCCTGGCCGCTGACGCTGCTGGCCGCTGCCGTCACCGTCACCGCGGTCGACCCCTGGGCCCTGATGCAGCCGGGCTTCTGGCTGTCCTTCGGCGCCGTGGGCCTGCTGATGGCTGCCGGCGGTGAGCACGCCCAGGGCTGGCGCGAACGGCTCAAGGCTGCGCTGCGCACCCAGGCCGTCGCGACCGTCGGCCTCGCGCCGCTGAGCCTGATCTGCTTTTCGCAGCTGTCCGTCGTCGGCCTGCTGGCCAACCTCGTCGCCATCCCGTTGATCAGCTTCGTCATCACACCGCTGGCGCTGCTGGGCGGCGTGTTCACGCCACTGTGGGCGCTGGCGGCCGTGCTGATGCAGGCGCTGATGGCCTGGCTCAAGCTGCTGATCGCCTGGCCCGGCGCGGTGTGGTGGCTGCCTGCGGCGCCGCTGTGGTCGCAGGGGCTGGCGCTGCTGGGCGCCGTGCTCATCGTCGTGCGCCTGCCCTGGCGGCTGCGGCTGGCGGGCCTCTTGATGACGCTGCCGCTGCTGTGGCCCGCCGTGCCGCGGCCGGCGGACGGCGAGTTCGAGCTGCTGGCGCCCGACATCGGCCAGGGCAACGCGGTGTTGCTGCGCACGCGCGGGCATGCGCTGCTGTTCGACGCCGGCCCGGTCTACGCCCCCGGCGCCGATGCCGGCGAGCGCGTGCTGCTGCCGCTGCTGCGCTCGGCGGGCCTGCATCGCCTGGACATGCTGATGCTCAGCCACCGGGATGGCGACCATGTCGGCGGCGCGGCGACGCTGATGCAGGCTTTGGACGTGGCCGAACTGCGCAGCTCATTGGAGCCCGGTCATCCGCTGTTGCGTGCGGGCCCGGCGACGGTGCGCTGCGAGGCCGGGCAGGGCTGGCACTGGGACGGCGTGCACTTCGAGGTGCTGCACCCGCTGCCGGCCCATTTCGAGGCCGGCCTCAAGTCCAACGACCTGTCCTGCGTGCTGCGCGTGACGTCGGCCGCAGGCCGGCGCGCATTGCTGGCCGGTGACCTGCAAGCCGAGCAGGAGAAGGCGCTGGTGCGCCGCGAGGCGGATCTGCGCGCCGACGTGCTGCTCGTGCCGCATCACGGCAGCAAGACCTCGTCCAGCGCCGAACTGCTCGCAGCCGTGCAGCCCGCGGTCGGCCTGGTGCAGGCCGGCTACCGCAGCCGTTTCGGCCACCCGGCGCCGCCCGTGCTGGCGCGCTACCAGGCGGCCGGCACCGCGGTGGTGGCCAGCCCGTCCTGCGGCGCGTGGCGCTGGCAAAGCGATGCGCCGCTGTCCACTGCGAGCTGCGAACGGGACGCGAACCGCCGCTACTGGAGCGACCGCGTCGCGCCGGCCATCAACCCAGACCTGGTGCCGATGGGGCCAGCCGCGCCTGACGCCAATCCTTCAGCCGACCCTAGCTAGCCTAAATTACATGGGCCTCGCGCTTATGGATTGAGCATGCTGGCGTCGTAGTCCTACGCAGATTGGCCCGCTTTGGCGAGAGTGGCCACGTCGTGGCATTGAGCCAAAATCCGCATTCGCTCGTGATATGGCTCCTCAGGGAATAGTGCTAAAACGACTTCGCCGAGCGTTATGAGATAGCTGTTGAGTGTTTTATGAATTGAATCCACTCGCACGGCCCAATACTTTTTGCCATTCACAATAATGCTGCGGCCGTTTGAAGATGTAGCGTATTTTGTGAATTTGGCGGCAAGCTTGGCGGTTGCCTCTTCAACGCTTGGAAGAGGCTCGTTGGGATTGCCCATTGTTTGATCGAGAATTGTTTTAATATCCTTGCGCGCGAGCGGAACGTCCGACTTTGTCGCTGGAATGAGATGTTTGACGATGAGATCGATATAGTCTGGATCGAACAGGGATAAGAAACCAGTTAAAACGCTAATTCGATGTGATTTTGAGCTTTTTTTGCATTCTTCTTCGATTCGACTTGCAATGCGGGGGTCAAGGGAGTTTTGATTGAACTGAGAGAGTACGTGTTGGCTGTCTTGCCAGATTCGTTGGAAATCAGACTTGCGCTCTGCGTTTGTGAAGCGCCGCGATGTGAGTAAGGTGGCGTGATCAGCGTCAGCAATTTTTGCTCGGTAATGCGATACATCCCATGCCTCATCGAGAAAGAAAACTGTAGATTTTGCTTGCCTTAGCGCATGTTCACTTTCCGCAAATAGCCAATCGAACCCTTTTTCCCTGCCGAGAGATGCGTGCCGCGGGTCCCCTACTGCAAAGGAGAAAACCCGATCGGAGGCCCATATTGATGCCTTGATGTGCTCACGAAACCACGTGCCCATTTTATAGCTTGGCGCACGGTGAACGTCACCCGCATTTAGCATTTTTATATATTGAGCGGCAAAATCTGAAGTCCTTTCTGAGCGTTGATCGTCGTAGTGGTAAGAAATAAAGAACGAAGTTCTTTCCGCCGATCGAGTTTCATTGCCGACATGGTGCAAATGCCGCACAAATGTTTTTACATTGGCAAGCCAACCAACTCCAGAAGGCGTGGACGTCATGTGCAACGCGTCTTCGTCGCCTTGTCGATATGCGGCAATGAAGTCGACCAGTTCGTCGAACTCGGGATATGCGTTTCGAGCTTCGCTGAGGATGTTTCTGTCAGGCCCGAAGAATCTTCTGAATCGCTCGTCTTCCCGGAGAATTCGTTTTGCATATCGATCGTCTTCGGCGTGAATTCCAAAGGGAATGTAGGCGCAATTTACAAGATACAGAAGTGCATTTCTCATATAATTGACAAAATATACAAGCTCGGCATTTCTTGTAAAGAAACTATGGCGCGCCAAATCGCGCTCATTCAAATCTTGCGGATGCTTCCAGTCGTTCCATTCGATTCCATCAATTAGGTCGTCTATTTTGCGCGGCTTGCCGCCCTCATGGGCCTCAGTCCTAGGTTTGATGATGCGCAGCTTTGATGTGATGGATTCGCCAATTATGGCCTCAATCTCTCTGAGCCATGCTATTGAGTTGACAATATTGCCATGTTCGCAAATGTCAAGCATTCTCGATGCGACATCTTCAAAGTATCGGTTGAATATCCGCTGGGGGTCAATTTCTAAAGCTTGCAGGAAATAGGGGATATTTTCCGCGGACTCGATCTTCGTGCCTGAGGTCGGTGGATTGAAGAAAGCAAGAATGGGCACTTCGAGAATCTGCCCATGGATATCTGCATAAACAGACTTCTTCAAGTCGAATGTTGGTACCGGGCCAAATTTGTGCACTGCGATACTTGCCTTTTGGGAGAGGCTGGCTTTCGCGCTGGTGGCTTGTGACAGAAGCCATTTGGCTTTTGCAACCGTGCCCTGTACTGGCGCGTCGGCAATAGTTCTCGCGAGCCGGTTGTAGTCTTCTTTTAAAATATTCGGAAGCGCTTCAACCAGGCGTTCGTCGGCCCTGACCATAAGCGCGTTCCGGCTGTACGGTGACCGCCCGTCTAGACAAGATGGCTTCGTGATGTCGGGCGGCCCGACCCCTGCGATGCCGTAGGTTGCAGGCGCAAGGGCTGCAGAGCTACACCAAGGCACCCGGCAGGCGGTCTGCCGGGGCGTTGCGAGTGAGCAAGGAGTCGGGCCATGGGCAAGGAATCTAGCACCCTGTTCGTCGGGTTGGACGTCCACAAGGACAGCATCGACATCGCCGTGGCGGACGCGCCGCGCGACGCCGAGATCCGGCATGTCGGCAGCATCAAGGGCGATCTCGCGTCCCTGGACAAGGCCGTGCGCAAACTCGTCAGTCGCGGCCAGCCGCTGCACATCGTCTACGAAGCCGGCCCGTGCGGCTTTGTCATCCAGCGCCACCTCTGCGCCCAGGGCCTGCGCTGCGATGTGGTCGCCCCGTCCAGCATCGCCCGCCCACCTGGCGAGCGCATCAAGACCGACCGGCGCGATGCCATGCTGCTGGCCCGGCTCGCGCGCTCGGGCGACCTCTCGGTGGTGCGCGTGCCCGATGCGGCCGACGAATCCGTGCGTGACCTAGTGCGTGCCCGCGAGGACGCCGTGCGTGAGCAGCGCAATGGCCGTCACCGCCTCAAGGCGCTGCTGCTGCGCAACGGCATTCCCTACGCCGGCAAGTCCTCGTGGACGGCGGCGCACCTGCGCTGGCTGGCCACGGTCAAGCTCGGCCATACGGCCCAGCAGATCGCCTTCCAGGAATATCTGCACGCCATCACTCAAGCCGGCGAGCGCATCGCCCGCTTAGAGCAGGCGCTGCGCGACGCGCTGCCGCACTGGCGCTTGCTGCCCGTGGTGCAGGCGCTGCAAGCCCTGCGCGGCGTGCAGTTGATCGCGGCGATGACGCTGGTGGCGGAGTTGCAGGACTTCCTGCGCTTCGAGTCGCCGCGCCAGTTAATGGCCTACCTGGGACTGGTGCCCACGGAGCACAGCTCCGGCCCCAAGCGCCGGCAAGGCGCGATCACCAAGGCGGGCAACAGCGCAGCGCGACGCATGCTGGTCGAAGTGGCCTGGCATTACCGGATGGAGCCCCGGGTGAGTCCGATCATCGCGGCACGCCAGGACGGGCTGCCCGAGTGCGTGACGCAGATCGCGTGGAAGGCGCAGACGCGGCTGTGCAACAAGTTCAAGCGCTTGAGCGCGCGCCGGCTCATGAAGACCAAGGCCGTGGTGGCGGTGGCGCGCGAGCTGGCCGGGTTCGTGTGGGCGATCGGGCGCGAGGTGCAGCTCTCGGGCTGGGCGGGCATCAAGCCACCGCTGCCGGTGGTAGCCGCGTGAAGGTCGTCCTGATGAACAGCGCCGCGCCAAGGAGGTGACACACCCGCATTTGCACCAGAGGCCGGACGGGGAACGCGGCGCAGCCGCGGCCATCAAGGGAACCCTCGACCACGTTATTGAGCGTGAACGCCGCGCGAGTGGCCGGATCGACCTCAGCCCCTAGACCGAAGGCAGCCCTGCGACGAACACTTGTCTTGAGGTAGCCAACCCTCGCATATCAGCATGATCAACCGTCGCGCATCCACATCGGGTGGCAACTCAGGCTCCGTCGCGTTCCCCGTCCGGCAACAGGTTCAGTTCAATATCTGCACCGCAGAGGACCGGGTCTTGCCGCTTGACAGGAAGAAGCCATATCAACGTGGTTGTCAGATAGCCAGTCAAATTCAAGCCAAACAGGCTAAACTGTCGCTTATAGTATGGTGCAATTGGTGGGCCAGCTTTGATGGGTTCTTGAGGCTGTCGCGGCAACGGGCGGTGAGACAAGGTATGGCCTTTCGCAGGGGAAGGCTTGTGCCGAGTCGGTCAGCACAGCAGGTTCGCAGAGATACAAGACATCGAATCTTGCATGCACGTGCGTAACTGTCCATTCGCAAAAATGCTATGTACTTGACATTGCTTCGGCCCGTGCCGTACCGATGCGCTCACTCTGTGTGACGCTAAGGCCGCGAGCTAAAACGACGCTGGCCGGACGACGGAAAGTCTCGGGGAGTTGGTCGCGACGGATCGGCGACAAAATCGATTGCGAGGCCCGCTGCCTTCGGTTTATCGACGGGCGGCTGTTTGTTCGACGCGCCTCGCCTTGATCGCCTGCCCCAGCTCGATGACGGCCAGTGCGTAGTAGGCCGACCAGTTGTAGCGCGTGACAACCCAGAAGTTCTGCGTGCCCAGCAGCACGGTGGTGGCCTTTTTCGGGCCGTTCTGCAGTTCGATGACGGCCATGGGGCCGTCGTGCTCGCGCGCTGCTTCGGAAGGTGCAGCACCCGCCGCGCTGAGGTCGGCGGCCGTGAAGGTCGGCTTGATGTCGGGTGCCAGCAGCCGCGCGCGCTCGCGCCGGTCAGCGGGCAGCTTGACGCTGTAGTGCGTGGTCTGCCCCGGCTTCCAGCCGTACTCTGACAGGTAGTGGGCGACGCTGCCGATGGCGTCCACGGGGCTGGCGATCAGGTCGATGCGGCCATCGCCGTCGAAGTCCACCGCGTGCTGGCGCCAGCTGCCGGGCATGAACTGCGGCCAGCCCAAGGCGCCCGCGTAGCTGCCGCGCACATCCGCCGCGTCCAGCCCGTTCTCGCGGCACAGCTTCAGGAACTCGGCCAGCTCGCTGCGAAAGAAGGCCTGGCGGTCGGCGGCGCGCGGGTGCTCGGTGGGGAAGTCGAAGGCCAGTGTGGCCAGCGCATCCAGCACCTTGAAGCCGCCGGTGATGCGGCCGTAGAAGGTCTCCACACCGAGGATGCCGACGACGATCTCGGCTGGCACGCCGTACTGGCTTTCGGCGCGGGCCAGCGCCGCCTCGTGCTCGGCCCAGAAGGCCAGGCCGGCGTCCAGCCGCTTGGGCTCGATGAAGCGGTCGTGGTAGGCCGCCCAGTTCTTGGCCGTGCCTGTCTTGGCGGGCAGGATGAGCTGCTTCACGCGTGGCAGGTCCAGCGCCTGGCCGAGCTGCTCGCGCAGCGCATTGGCTTCCCAGCCCTGGGATGCGGCCAGTTCGTCGGCAAAGGCGACGAGGGCGGGGCGCGGGCCCAGCGGCTCCGGCGGCGGCAGAGGCCTGGCGCGTGGCGGGCGGGCATGGACGGTGCAGGCCAGCAGCAGGCCTGCGCACAGCAAGGTCAGAGGTTTCTTCACGGCGCCAGCATACGGGCCGGCGGGCACGGGTCAGTTCACCTTGAACTGGAACTTCTGTTCAAAGTCGTGTGTGCCCTCGCACTGGTAATTCGCGAGTGTGCGCAGCAGGACGCTGCGGAAGTAGTCGACGGCACGGGCGTCGCGCGGCGCAGCCTGGATCTCGAAGTCGGCCGCCTCCACGACACCGGCGCGTGTGGACGCGCGCACCCGGAACAGAAGTTCGCCGTTCCAGTTCAAGGTGCCGCGCAGTTCGGGCTTGGGCATGCGCTGGCAGCGCATGTCGGTCACCCGCATCAGATTGCGGCGCGCCAGCGCCGTCTTGTCGTCAGCCAATCGCACGAACACCATGCCGGCGGGTGGCTGCGCCGGCACATCGGCAAAACCCTGGGCAGCTGACTTGTTGAAGGCCGACTGCCGCTGCACGGCCTCGCGGATCAGCGTGGCCATCAGCGGGGCCATCAGCGGGGCACTGCCGGCCAGCTTCTCGCGCAGCTCGGCGGTGGCGTTGGGGCAGCGCGCCAGCCATGCCTGCCTGGCAGCGTCCGGCGTCGCCTCGGCGCCCGCCGCCTGCAGGGCGTCGACGATGCCCTTCAATGGCGCCGCGTTGGACTTCAGCAGGTCGGCCATGCGGCGCAGATACGGCGGCAGCAGTTGGGCACGTTCCAGCGTGAGGGTGCCCGGCTGGCAGGCGACCAGGGTGACCCCGGGCGCGAAGTTGGCCAGCATCCAGGGCGTCTCGCCGGCCTCGTCCGGCACATTGACGCTCAGGCGCACGGACGGGTCGCTCAACAAGGCCTGCACCACGCGCAGGTGGCCGCCGGTCACGGCCAGCATCAGCGGGGAGCGCTGCTGCAGGTCCAGCTCGGTCAGCAGCGGGTGCCCTTCGGCGCCGTGCACCAGCGCAGCAATCTGGTCGGCCACGGCCTGTTCGGCCTGCTCCGGGGTGCGGCGGGCCTTGGGGTCTTCGAGCAGTTGGCGCACCTCCACGCCGAGCGTTTCGATCATCTGCCGCGGGGTACGTGCCGGTTGGGCCTCGGCGGCTGACCAGCCGACGAACCCGACGAATCCGGCCAGCGCCAGGCACCAGTGGGACAGTGGTCGTGGCATGCAATCCTCCCGTGGGCTAACGCATCAGGCGCGCAGCATACGGGCTGCCGCGCGCAGTTCGCCCCAGGCGGGTTGCGGGCCCTGGCGTGCGTAGCGTGCGCGCTCCAGGCGTTCCAGCCATTGCGCCGCGGGTTCGGCCTTCTGGCCGTGCTGGC
>CAUJSJ030000025.1:0-56173 GCA_963422775.4 uncultured Roseateles sp. | reverse complement strand
CGCGAGCTTGTTGGTATCCTCGACGCCTGCATTGACGTCGTAGAAATTCCGCGTGTAGCTCGACGCGGCCCAGGCATAGCCCTTTTGCAGCAAATGTCGGCGAATCAGCGGGTTCTCGATAAAGAGGGTCGGGGCACTCCAATATCCGCGTGCCCACATGACGAGACTGCCGTTCCACTGTTTGGGCACCTCGATGCGATAGGCTGCACCATCCAATACGCCCACCCAACGATCAGTATCCACGGCCACGCCATCCAGGGCCGGCAAGGCATCCTCGGCAGGCACGACAAAGCTCCTGGAGTCCTGCACTCGAGCGAGCGGCGGCGGAATAACCGGTCCCGGCTCCACTGGCGGGCTGGAACCCCCACCCCCACCGCAGCCGCCCAACTGGAGCCCAGCATATATGAGGGTCGCCCGACATACATAACCCAATATATTCCTGAACGGCAGGTCCACGATCAGTCTAATAACTTCACGCACAGCCCATCCCTGGCAAAGCTTTATGTACGCCGGATTTTGCCGGATTGGCGCGTCAAAGCCGTTGTGCCGTTTTGCGACGTCGATGACTTAGCATCGCGCACCCCCCAAACCCGCCGAAATTTTGTTGCGCGCATTGCTTGCTTTGCTGATCTGGACGCCAACCCTCGCACTGGCCCCAGGCGCCCTACCAGGCCAGCGCCCCGCTGTCCTGGGAGCTGAAGAACGCCCGCTGGTTCGATGGCCACCAGATCCAGCGCGGCAACCTCTACGTCGAGAACGGCGTGTTCGTCGCCAAGAAGCCAGCCAAGGTCAATCGCAAGATGGACCTTCGTGGCCAGCAGGTCCTCATCAACCCGCTGGGAGAGGCGCACAACCACAACCTGCAGACGGCCTGGGGCTGGGGCCAATTCGCCGAGAAATACATCGACGAAGGCGTGTTTTATGCCGCCATGCTCTGCGGCGACCCGGCCGGCGTCGCCGAAGTCCGCCCGCTGGCGGCAACCCCGGCGGCGCCCGACGTCAGCTTCGTGACCGCCTGCATCACCTCGCCAGACGGTTACCCGCTGGCCGCCGTGTTGCCCGAGCCCAAGCCCGAGGCCGCAGCTGCGCAAAACCAGATCGTCCTCATCGACAGCCCCGAGCAGGCTCGCGCCCAGTGGTCGGCGATCAAGACGCGCGGCGGCACCTGGCTGCGCATCGTGCTGGCCCACAGCGAACGACCTGAGTTGCGCCAGCAGCCGGCCATGTTCGGCCGCCTCGGCCTGCGGCCCGACACGGCCGCTGAGCTGACGCGCCTGGCCCATGCCGACGGCCGGCGCGTCGTCGCCCACGTCGAGACCGCCACCGATTTCGACGCCGCGCTGGCCGCGGGCGTCGATGCCATCGCCCACCTGCCCGGCTATGCCAACACGCTGGACGAAGCGCCCGAGCGCTTCGCCATCAGTGAGGCTGCGGCAAGCCAGGCGGCGCGCCAGCGCACTACGGTCATCACCACGACCGCCGCGACTGCCCTGTTCAAGCTCGACGCCGCAGCGCTCGCCACGTTGCGTGAGGTGCAGCGCGCCAACCTCACCCGGCTGCAGGCGGCCGGCGTACCCTTGTTGGTCGGCTCGGACGTCTTCATCGGCACTGCACGCGCCGAGCTGCATGCGCTGGACGAACTCGGCCTCGATCACGCGACGCTGTTGCGCCTGGCCACGCAGGACACGCCACGCGCCCTCTTCCCCGGCCGCAGGCTCGGCTGCTTCGAACCCGGCTGCGAGGCCAGCTTCCTGCTGCTGGGCGGCGACCCGATTGCCGATCTGACCCAGGTCGACATGCCACTGCTGCGCGTCAAGCAGGGCCGGCTGCTGACCCGGCTGGCCGACGTGGCGGCTTCCAGCTCGCAGGCCAGCACGTCCACTGCGGATCCGCCCAAGGCGACCAAGAAGAAGGGCGCCGCCAAATCCAAGACTGCCAGCAAGGCCAAGCGGCGCTGATTACAGTCCCCCGATGAATACGCCCCGCCCCGCCTCCACCGGCCTGTCCGTCCAGCAGGTGCTGCTGTGCGGTGCCCTGATCGTCACGCTGTCGATGGGCATCCGCCACGGCTTCGGCTTCTGGCTGCAGCCCGTCATCACGGAGCGCGGCTGGACGAGGGAGACCTTCTCCTTTGCGATGGCGGTGCAAAACCTCTCCTGGGGTATTGCCGGACCCATCGCCGGCATGCTGGCCGACCGGTTTGGTGCCTGGAAGGTGCTGATCGCCGGCGGCGTGACCTACGCCTGCGGTCTGCTCCTGATGGCCGTGACCAGTCATCCGCTGAGCTTCACCCTGGGCGCGGGCGTGCTGATCGGCATCGCCCAGTCGGGCTCGACCTATGCCGTCATCTACGGTGTGCTGGGCCGCACGGTATCGCCCGAGAAGCGCTCCTGGGCCTTCGGCGTCGCGGCGGCGGCGGGCTCCTTCGGCCAGTTCGTCATGATCCCCGTCGAGACCTGGCTGATCAGCCACCTCGGCTGGCAGGGCGCCCTGTGGCTGCTGGCCGGCGCGGCCCTGCTGATCGTGCCGCTAGCGCTCGGCGTGCGCGAGCGCAGCGTGGCAGCCTTCACCGGCGCCCACCAGAGCATCGGCCAGGCGCTGCGCGAGGCCTTCGGCTACCGCAGCTTCCAGTTGCTGATGCTGGGCTACTTCGTCTGCGGCTTCCAGGTTGTCTTCATCGGCGTGCACCTGCCCAGTTATCTGAAGGACCATGGGCTGGGCATCGGCGTGTCGACCGGCGCTTTGATGCTGATCGGCCTGTTCAACATCTTCGGCACCTATGCCGCCGGCATGCTGGGCCAGCGCTTCCCCAAGCGCTACCTGCTTTCGGGCATCTACGGCCTGCGTGCCGTGGCGATCGTGACCTTCATCTCGGTGCCTCTGACGCCGATGAGCGTCTACGTCTTCGCCGCCGTCATCGGCTTCCTGTGGCTGTCCACCGTGCCGCCCACCAACGCCGTCGTCGCGCAGATCTTCGGTGCCCAGCATCTGTCCATGCTGGGTGGCTTCGTCTTCTTCAGCCACCAGATCGGCAGCTTCCTGGGCGTGTGGCTGGGTGGCCGCCTCTACGACGCGACTGGCAGCTACGACGTCGTCTGGTGGCTCGCCGTGGCGCTGGGCGTGATGGCCATGCTGGCCAACCTGCCGGTGCGCGAGACGCCCATCCTGCGGGCTCAGCCGGCATGAAGCCGCGGCGCTGGATCCTGCCGGTGCTGGCCGCAGCGGTGCTCGCGGCAACGGTCCTGGCCTATCGCCACCCGGCGGTCATGATCCAGCTCAGCGAGCAGATCTGGGCCTGCTTCGGATGACCGGGACGCCGTCGGCCTGGTTGCAGCGCTTCGCACCCCGACCGCCCGGCACGGCTCTGGACGTGGCCTGTGGCTCAGGCCGCAATCTGAGCTGGCTGGCGCAGGCCGGCTGGCAGGTCACCGGCGTCGACCGTGACACGGCCGCCACGGCAGCTCTGCAAAGCCTTGCAAAGATCGTCGATGCCGACATCGAGAACGGCCCCTGGCCCCTGCCGCAGCAGCAGTTCGACCTCGTGGTGGTGTGCAACTACCTTTGGCGCCCGCTGTTCGACACCGTCAAGGCGTCGGTCAAACCCGGTGGCTGGCTGATCTGGGAAACCTTCGCCGACGGCCAGCAGACCATCGGCCGCCCGTCCCGGGCGGACTTCCTGCTGCAGCGGGGCGAGTTGCTGCGCGTCTGCGGCGACTGGCGCATCGTGGCTTACGAAGACCTGTTCGAAGCCGGGGTCAACCCGCGCTTCGTCCAGCGCGTTGCCGCCATCCGGCCGCCGCCGACAGCCTAAAATCGCCGGATTCTTTGAGACCCTTCCACCATGAAGCCCATCCTCGGCAGCATCGTCGCCCTCGTCACGCCCATGAACGAGGACGGCAGCATCGACTACCCGGCCCTGCGCCGCCTGATCGACTGGCATGTCGAGGAAGGCACGGCCTGCGTCGGCGTCGTCGGCACCACGGGCGAGTCGCCCACGGTCAGCATGGAAGAGAACCGCGAGATCATTCGCGTCGCGGTCGAACATGCCAAGGGCCGTGTTCCGATCCTGGCCGGCACCGGCGCCAATTCCACCGCCGAAGCCATCGAGCTGAGCCGCTACGCCAAGGAAGTCGGCGCGGACTGCACGCTGTCCGTCGTGCCCTACTACAACAAGCCGTCGCAGGAAGGCATCTACCAGCACTTCAAGGCGATTGCCGAGGCGGTGGATATCCCCATGATGCTTTACAACGTGCCCGGCCGGACGGTCGCGGACATGACCCCGGAGACCACGCTGCGCTGCGCCGGCCTGCCCGGCGTCTTCGGCGTCAAGGAAGCCACCGGCAACATCGAGCGTGCGGCCTTCCTGATCAAGCACGCGCCCGAAGGCTTTCACATCTACTCAGGCGATGACGGCACGGCCATCGCGCTGATGCTGCTCGGCGGCCACGGCAACGTCAGCGTGACGGCCAACGTCGCACCGCGCCAGATGGCCGAGCTGTGCCGCCTGGCCATCGAGGGCAATGCCATCGAGGCCCGCAAGATCCACCTCAAGCTGCTCGGCCTGCACAAGCAGCTGTTCTGCGAACCCAGTCCCGGCCCGGCCAAGTGGGCGCTGTCTCGCCTGGGCCGCTGCGGCGCGGCGCTGCGCCTGCCGATCACGCCGATCACCGCCGCCGGCGAGACCAGCGTCGGCCAGGCGATGAACGAAGCCGGACTGCTCTGAGCCTCTGGTCTAATGCGCGGCTGCCCGCTCAGAGCGGGCAACCAGTTCCCTCGGAGATTTCCAGCGTGATGTCCCTTTCCCCGCTTCGCCCCACGGCGACCCGCCTGGCCTGCACGGCCTTTGTCCTGTCGCTCGCCGGCTGCAGCACCATTGACAGCCTCTTCTCTACGGACAAGGTCGACTACAAGGCCGCCTCGCGCCAGACCCAGGGCCTGGACATCCCGCCCGACCTGACCCAGCTCGCCAAGGACAACCGCGCCCAGGTGCAGGGCGGCTCCATCACCGCTTCCGCGCTGTCCGCGGTCAAGCCGGCGAGCTCGACCAACGCACAGTCCCTGGTGGCCGGCAGCGTCGCCGCCAACGCGGCCGGCGATGTGCGCCTGGAACGCAGCGGCGCCGAACGCTGGCTGCACACCGCGGCAACACCCGAGCAGCTCTGGCCGCAGATCCGCACGTTCTGGCAGGAACGCGGCCTGGATGTCGTCAAGGAGCAGCCCGAGGTGGGCGTCATGGAGACCAACTGGGGCGAGAACCGCGCCAAGCTGCCGCAGGATTTCGTCCGCTCCACCATTGGCAAGGTCTTCGACGGCCTGTATTCCACCGGCGAGCGCGACATGTACCGCACCCGCGTGGAACGCAGTGCCACGGGCACCGACATCTTCATCAGCCACCGCGGCATGCAGGAGGTCTACACCTCGCAGGGCCGCGATTCGACCGCCTGGCAGAACCGCCCGACCGACACTTACCTCGAAGCCGAAATGCTGTCGCGGCTGATGCTCAAGCTCGGTGGCAAGGAAGACGCGGCCAAGACCGTCGTGGCAGAAGCTGGCAAGCCGGCAACGGCCACGACGCCCAGCACGCTCAAGGTCGGCGGCGAGAGCCAGGCACCTGTGCGCCGCGCGCTGTCGGAAGTGCCGGACAGCCTCAGCGTCAACGACGGTTTCGACCGCGCCTGGCGCCGTGTCGGCCTGTCGCTGGACCGCCATGGCTTCACGATCGAGGACCGCGACCGCGCGGCCGGCCTGTTCTTCCTGCGCTACGCCGACCCTGAGCAAGCCGGCAAGGACGAGCCCAACTTCTTCCAGCGCCTGTTCGGCGCCAAGGCCGCGACGCCGGTGCGTTACCGCGTCTCGGTCAAGGCAGAAGGCGTGAAGAGCACGGTGCGCATCCTGGACGACCGCAGCCAGCCCATCGCCGACGACAACGCCAAGCGCATCCTGTCGCTGCTGATGGACGATCTGAGGTAAGCCTCGTTTCGACACGGAAGTCGCTGCCGTGATGCGCTTTTGCAGCCTCGGCAGCGGCAGCGGTGGCAACTCGACGCTGGTCGAGGCCAGCCAGGGCATCACGAACACGCGCTTGCTCGTCGACGCCGGCTTCAGCGTCCGCGAACTCATCAAACGTCTCGCACGCGCGGGCTGCACGCCCGAGGATGTCGACGCGGTCTTCATCACCCATGAACACGGCGATCACATCGGCTGCGCCCTGGCCTTCGCGACGCGCTTTCGGCGGCCGCTGATCATGAGCCGCGGCACCTGGCGGGCGGTCGGCGATGCCGACTTCGATCCGGCCCTGCTGCGCATCGCCAGAGACGGCGAGGCGATGCCTCTCGGGGACATGGAGCTGCAGCCCTTCGCCGTGCCACACGACGCGAATGAGCCGCTGCAGCTGGCCCTCAGCGATGGGGCGTTGCGCCTAGGGGTGGTCACCGACCTGGGCTGCGCACCGGCAGGCGTCGCCGATGCGCTGGCGGGCTGCCAGGCCCTGCTGCTGGAGTGCAATCACGACGAAGGGCTGCTGCGCACGGGGCCGTATCACCCGTCGCTGAAGATGCGCATCCTCGGCAGCCATGGCCACCTGTCGAACGCCGCCGCCGCCGATCTGCTGGCGCGCTGCGCGCACGCGGGGCTGAAGACCGTGGCCGCGGCCCATCTCAGCGAGCACAACAACACGCCGGAGTTGGCGCGCACCGCGTTGCTCGAAGTCTTCGGCGGCGCAGGATCAGATATTCGCATCGCCCATCCAACGCTGGGTTTGGATTGGGCGGCGCTGAACTGAACCGCACTGCGCAAGCACGCTGCGCAAAGTTTTGTAATCAGGGCGGCCAACGCCATCAAAACGTCGCAAAAAAGAAAAAAGCCGTCGCTGCTTGCGCAGCGACGGCTCTTTCCTTGCGGACGAAGTGATTACTTCGAAGCGGCGGACGCAGCAGCGTCGACGACGGCGCTGGCAGCGGCCGAGGCAGCATCGGCAACAGCCGAGGCAGCTTCAGAGGCAGCGGGAGCCGGGGTCATGACCGCGGGGGCCTCAACCTTGGGTTCTTCCTTCTTGCTGCAGGCGGTCAGAGCAACAGCAGCCAACAGGGAAGCCAACAGGATCGACTTATTCATACTTGTCCTCAAACGTTTAAACGACGGTGCACACCATAACTTTGGGGTCGTGCGCCAGTGCGTTTTGCACACCAACAGCCGACCCCGACAGAGCAAGACGCGGAAAACCTCGAGCGCTTCCCTCGCCTAGCCCGCAATTATAGGGGTTTGCATGTCGCCAACACTCACAACCCCAAAGTCGTCGGCGCAAATGAATCGCTGGAGCGTTGCGCCGCGGCATCAAACCATTCGAGTCCGCGCAGGCGCTGCGCGGCGTCCAGGCTGACCTCGCCACGCCATAGATGACGATCGAAGAGGCGCAACGTCAGCGCCGACTCCGCGCCCACGGCCAGCAGCAAGCTTTCAGGGGCGGCGTCCAACCGGACTTCGGGCTCAACGGCGCGCGCCGTCACGCAATGCGCGTAGTCGCGTCGCCAGCGCACGAAGCGCGGATGGCGGCGCACGACGTCGTCATATTGCAGGGCCAGCAGATGCAGCAAGCGGCCGTGCTTTGCCCAGGCCGCCAGCGCAGCCAGGGCTTGAGCGTCCGACAGCGGCCAATCGACGAAGCTGGCATCCCAGGCATGCAGTTCGCGGCAACCCTGCTCTGCGGCCCAGGCCAGGGTTTCGACGAGCAACCGCTGGAATTCGGCCCGGCCGGCGAAGCTTTGCGCCTTCATGGCGCGAGCGGCTGCACCCAACCGTCCTCGGTCCACTGGTCGAGCAGTTCGCGCGCATCGGGCGACAGCCGTGCCACCTCGGCCGCCGTCAGCAGGCGCCGGTCAGCCAGACCGCGCATCAGCGCCGCATCGCGCCCACCGGCCCGGAAGCTCTCGCCGTTCAGGAAGACATGGGCCGTGTCGTAAAGCATGCGGCTGCGGCGGTCGAGCACGGCACCCTGCCCCAGCGGCAGCGGATCACGGGCGTCGAACCAGACTGTCGCCTTGGGCTCGGTCAGGGCCTCGCCCAGGGCCCGCTCCAAGGCCTGCGGCCGCTGTACGGCCGCCTCGACGGCGCGGCGGGCGAAATCCAGCAGCGCTGCCGGCACACGGGCCGGCTCGGTCGCCGCCTCCTGGCGCGGATCGGCGTAGAGCTTGCCGCCACTGTCGACTTCGTCGAGCAGGCGCGGCAGCAACTCGGCCGCCAGGCCTTCGGCCGTCGAGGCCCGAAAGCCCACCGAAGCTGTCACGCAGCCAGCGCCGACGGCAACGCCGTCGTGCGCCCAGCCGGGCGGCAGATAGAGCATGTCTCCGGGCTCGAGGACGAACTCCTGCTCGGGCTTGAAGTTGGCAATGATCTTCAGCGGTACGTCGTCGCGCAGCACGGCGTCGCGCTGGGCGCCGATGCGCCAGCGGCGCTGGCCGGCCAGCTGGATCAGGAACACGTCATAGGAATCGAAATGCGGGCCGACGCCGCCGCCGTCGCTGGCGATGGACAGCATCAGGTCGTCCAGGCGCGCATCCGGCGCGAAGCGGAACAGGTCGAGCAGCGCGCGGGCCTCGTCGAGGTGCTGGTCCAGCCCCTGCACGAGCAGTGTCCAGCCCGGCTTGCTCATCGCGGGCAGGCGGGCGATGGGGCCTTGCTTGAGCTTCCAGTCACCGTCGAAGGCGGTGACGAGCCGCGACTCGACGTCGTCACGCGCGGCCAGCGCGGTCAGGTCTTTCAGAGATGCGGGCGGCGTGGCATCGACAAAGGCCTGGCGCACGAGCAGCGGCTTCTTCTGCCAATGCTTGCGCATGAACTGCGCCGGGCTGAGGCCAGCGAGCAAGGGGGTGGGGAGATCGATCTGCATCCGGACATTGTGCCGAGGCTGTGTGGGAAAATTGGTCCCATGCAAGCGACCCGCCCCTGTGTCGTCTCCCTGCGCTGGAGACTCGAAGATGCCCAAGGCCAGCTCATCGACGAGTTGGCCGAGCCGATGGAATTCCTCCTCGGCGGTGATGACCTGTTCACCAAGGTCGAGGAAGCGTTGGACGGCCAGGAGGTCGGTTTCGAAACCGGCCTCGCGCTCCAGCCCGACGAGGCTTTTGGCGACTACGACTCCGGCCTGGTCTGCTTCGAAGCCCGCGGCCTGTTTCCGGACGGCGTGGAGCCGGGGCTGCAGATCGAAGGCCTGCCCGAAGGTGCCGCCACCGAAGGCATGCCGCAGGACGTGGTCTACACCGTCACCGAGGTCTACCCCGCGCACGTCGTGCTGGATGGCAACCACCCGCTGGCGGGCATCGGGCTGCGCATGCACCTGACGCTGCTGGACGTGCGCCCCGCCACCGAGCAGGAGGTGGAAGCCGGCTCGGTGGGCGAGCCCATCTTCATGGTGCAGACCGGCGCGCCGCCGGACGAGAGTCTTCATTGATTGCGGGACAGACCGAGCCGCGCAGCGGCGAGCTCTGTCCCCAACTGACTCAGAAATTCATGCCTTGCCCGTGGAGCCGAAGCCACCGGCGCCCCGCGCCGACGCATCGAAGCTGTCCACGCGGCGGAACTGCGCCTGCACGACCGGCACGATGACCAACTGAGCGATGCGCTCGAAGGGCTGCACGGTGAACTCGGTCTGGCCGCGGTTCCAGCAGCTGACCATCAGCTGGCCCTGGTAGTCGCTGTCGATCAGGCCGACCAGGTTGCCGAGCACGATGCCGTGTTTGTGACCCAGGCCCGAGCGCGGCAGGATAATGGCGGCGAGGCCCGGGTCGGCGATGTGGATGGCCAGGCCGGTGGGGATCAGCGTCGTCTGGCCGGGCGCGAGCGTGATCGCTGCGTCCAGGCAGGCACGCAGGTCGAAGCCGGCGCTGCCGGGCGTGGCGTAGGCGGGGATCTGCTCGGCCATGCGGGCGTCGAGCACTTGCAGGTCAATCGGGGTCATCAGAGGCGTTTGGAGAGTTCAGAGATCAGCTCGCGCGCGAGGCTGAGCTTGTCGGCCCGACCTCCCATTTCAGGCAGTTCGCGCTGACCCTGCTCGTCGATGAGCAGCAACGCGTTGTCGTCACGGCCGAAGGTGGCCGGGCCGAGGTTGGCGACGATCAGCGGAATGCCCTTGCGGCGGCGCTTGGCGTCGGCGTGTTCGGCGAGTTTTTCGCTTTCGGCGGCGAAGCCGACGCAGTACGGCGGCTTGGGCAGTTTGGCCACGGCGGCCAGGATGTCGGGGTTCTCGGCCATCGCGATGGTGGGTGCGGTCGCGCCGCCCTCGGCCTTCTTCAGCTTGTGCTCGTGCGTTTGCGCGGGGCGCCAGTCGGCCACCGCGGCGGTCGCGATGAACGCGTGCTGGTGGGCGGCCAACGGCAGCACCGCGTCGAACATCTGCTGGGCGCTCTGCACATCGATGCGCTGCACGCCACGCGGCGTGGGCAGATGCACGGGGCCGGCCACCAGCGTCACCTCGGCGCCGGCTTCGGCCGCAGCGCGGGCGATGGCGAAGCCCATCTTGCCGCTGCTGTGGTTGCTGATGCCGCGTACGGGGTCGATAGGCTCGAAGGTCGGGCCCGCGGTGATGAGCAGCTTCTTGCCGCGCAAGGTCTTGGGCGCGAGGAAGGCCTCGACGTCGTCGAAGATCTCCTGCGCTTCCGGCATGCGGCCGTCGCCGATCTCGCCACAGGCCTGGTCGCCGTTGGCCGGGCCGATGACGGTCACGCCGTCGGCCTTGAGTTGCGCGACATTGCGTTGCGTGGCCGGGTGCGCCCACATCTCGCGGTTCATGGCCGGCACGACGAGCAGCGGGCATTCTTGAATGCGACGGGCCAGCGCGGTCAGGCTGACGAGATCGTCCGCTCTGCCCTGCGCCAAGGCCGCGATGGCATCGGCGCTGGCGGGTGCTGCAAGCATCACATCGGCCTCACGGCTCAAGTTGATGTGGGCCATGTTGTTGTCGGGCCGCGCGTCCCACTGGCTGGTGTAGACCGGGCGGCCAGACAGGGCCTGCATGGTCACCGCGGTGATGAACTGCTCGGCGGCCTCGGTCATCATGACCTGCACGGTCGCGCCGCCTTTCACGAACAGCCGCGTCAGCTCGGCGATCTTGTAGCCGGCGATGCCGCCGGTCATCGCGAGGAGGATGTGTTTGCCGTGCAGTGGGCTCGTTGTCATCAGCGTTTCCTGAACACCAGGTCCCACACGCCATGTCCGAGCTTGATGCCGCGGTTCTCGAACTTGGTGAGGGGCCGGTAGGCGGGCTTGTCAGCATAGCCGGCCGCGGTGTTCAGGAGGGTCGACTCGGCGGACAGCACTTTCAGCATCTGCTCGGCATAGGGCTGCCAGTCAGTCGCGCAGTGCAGATAGCCGCCCGGCGCCAGGTGCTCCACCAGCTTGGCGACGAACTCGGGCTGGATCAGGCGGCGCTTGTTGTGGCGCTTCTTGTGCCAAGGGTCGGGGAAGAAGATGTGCACACCGGCCAGCAGGTCGGGGCCGATCATGTCGCGCAGCACCTCGACGGCGTCGTGCTGGACGATGCGGATGTTGGCGAGCTGCTTCTCATCGATCAACTTGAGCAGCGCGCCGACGCCGGGCTCGTGCACCTCGCAGCCGATGAAGTCGTGATCGGGCAGCGTCGCGGCGATCTCGGCGGTGGCACCACCCATGCCGAAGCCGATTTCCAGCACCAGCGGAGCCTTGCGGCCGAAGGCCGCTTCAGCGTCCAGGCGCTCGGGCTGGTAGGGCAGGACGAACTTCGGCCCCAGCTCGGCCAGGGCCTTGATCTGACCTGTGCCCATGCGGCCGGCACGTGTGACGAAGCTCTTGATCGCCCTGCGTGGGGGATCCTGCGGCGGGTCCTGCTCTTCCATCAACCTACCTCGGCCATGACCATGGGCGTGGCGGCAACGTCGGCATCGCCCAGCGTGCAGGCGGCCAGGTACGAAGCGATCGCGCGGTCGGCCGCAGCAGCATCGGCGGCGTGGATCAGCGCGAGCGGCTCGCCGGCGGCGACGCGCGTGCCCAGCGGCCGCACCTCGGAGAAGCCAACACGCATGTCGATGGCGTCACCGGCCTTGCGGCGGCCGCCGCCCAGTTCGACGATGGCCACGCCCAGGTCGCGGGTCGACATGGTCGTGATGACGCCGGCGCGCGGGGCGGCGACTGGCTTCACGACAGGGGCAGCCGTCAAGTAGGCCTCGGGGCGCTCCATGAGGTCGGCCGGGCCGCCCAGCGCAACGACCATCTTGGCGAACTTCTCGGCCGCTGCGCCGGAGTCCAGCGCAGCCTGCAGCTTCACGCGCGCCGCGGCAGTGCTGGCAGCCAAGCCACCCAGCACCAGCATCTCGGCGCACAGCGCCAGCGTGACCTCGTGCAGGCGCGGCTCGCGGGCTTCGCCGGTCAGGTAGCGGATGGTCTCGATGACTTCCAGCGCGTTGCCGACGTCGCAGCCCAGGATCTGGTTCATGTCGGTGATCAACGCGCGCGTCTTCAGGCCCGCGCCGCCAGCGACGGCGACGATGCTCTCGGCCAGTTCCTTCGCGAACTCGGGCGTGGACGCGAACGCGCCGTTGCCGCACTTGATGTCCATGGCCAGGCCTTCAAGGCCGGCGGCCAGCTTCTTGGACAAGATGCTGGCGGTGATCAGCGGCACGCTCTCGACGGTGGCCGTGACGTCGCGCGTCGCATAGAAGCGCTTGTCGGCGGGGGCGAGGTCGGCGGTTTGGCCGATGATGGCGCAGCCCAGCGAGCGGACGATCTGGTCGAACTTCGCCGGGTCGGGCGTCGTCGTGTAGCCCGGGATCGCTTCGAGCTTGTCGACCGTGCCGCCGGTGTGGCCCAGGCCCCGGCCGGCAATCATCGGCACATAGCCGCCGCAGGCCGCCACCATGGGCGCCAGCATCAGGCTGACCTTGTCGCCCACGCCGCCGCTGCTGTGCTTGTCCAGCACGGGGCCAGGCATGTCGGGCCAGCGCATGACGCGGCCGGAGTTCATCATCGCGCGGGTCAACAGCACGGCTTCGTCGCGGCCCATGCCCTTGAGGAACACGGCCATGCCGAGGGCGGCCACCTGGCCTTCACTCCAGGTGTTGTGCGTCAGGCCGTCGACGAAGTTCTGGATCTGCGCTTCGTTGAGCGCGAGGCCGTCGCGCTTGGCGCGGATGATTTCTTGAGCAAGCATGGTCAATACGCCGAGGTCGTGGCGACCGACTCGGCGCCAGAAAGAACGGATTCGATGTCGGTGAGCAAGCCGCTCGCGCCGAAGCGCAGGCGCTGCGAGTTCAGCGAAGCGGCGCCGAGAGCGGCTTCTGCCTGGGCGATGTAGCCGGCGGCATCCGCCACCGAGCGCACGCCGCCCGACGCCTTGAAGCCGGCAGCAGACAGGCCGCTTGCGGCGATTTCCTTCAGCATCGTCGCGGCAGCAGCAGGCATGGCGCCCACCTTCGTCTTGCCGGTGCTCGTCTTGACGAAATCGGCGCCGGCCGCCAGCGCCAGGCGCGTGGCCTGGGCGATGCGATCCGCAGTGGCCAGCTCGCCAGATTCGATGATGACCTTGAGCGTCAGCGGGCGGCTGGCGAAGCGGACTTCGGACAGGAATTCGGCGACCTCGGTGCTGTCGCCGGCGATCAGCGCGCGGTAAGGCAGCACCACGTCCACTTCGTCGCCGCCGGCCTGCGCGATCTCGGCCACGTCGGCCAGCGCGCGTTGCAGGTCCAGCGAGCCGTCGGGGAAGTTGGCGACCGCGGCCACCTTGATGGACGCCGGCAGTGCCGCGCGCGCCTGGGCGACGAAGCGCGGCCAGACGCAGACGGCGGCCACCGGGCCGTGAGGCGTCTGCGCGCGGCGGCACAGCGCGTCGATGTCGGCGGCCGTGTCGGCGTCGTTCAGGCTGGTAAGGTCCAGGCAGGCCAGCGCCGTGCGGGCCGCGGCCCGCATGTCGACGTTGGGGTCCGTGTTCACAGCGTCACGTCCTTGAGGCTGGCCACCAGCGCGGCCAGGAAGGCGGACGCGCGCTCACCCGACATCTGCGCCTGCTTCAGCGTCAGGTCATGCGTCAGCGCCTCGGCAGACAGGCCCGCGGCCATGTTGGTCATCAGCGCAATGCCCATGACCTTGAGGCCGGCGTGGCGGGCCAGGATGGTCTCGGGCACGGTGCTCATGCCGACGGCATCGGCCCCCCAGGCGGCGAACATGCGGATCTCGGCCGCGGTCTCGAACTGCGGGCCCAGCGCCCAGCAGTAGGTGCCCTCGCCCAGCATCAGGTTCTCGCGCTTGGCCAGCGCGAGGGCGTGCTTGCGCAGCTCGCCGTCGTAGGCGTTGACCATGTCGACGAAGCGGTGGCTGCCCTGCTCGCCCACCAGCGGGCTGCGCTGCGGCGCGTTGATGTGGTCGGCAATCAGCATCAGGCTGCCGGGCGGCATGTGGCCGCGCAGCGAGCCTGAGGCGTTCGTTTGCACCAGCAGCTTCACGCCCCAGCGCTTGAGCGTGCGCAGCGCGCCGGCCATGCCGGTGCAGTCGCCGCTCTCGTAGGTGTGAGCGCGGCCGCGCAGGAAGATCACGCGCTGCTCGCCGATGTTGCCGACGACGATCTCGTTGACATGGCCTTCGACCTTGGGCTGCGGGAAGGCCGGCAGCTCGGTGTAGGGCAGGTTCTTCGCGTCCTGCACATGGCTGACGGCGCCGGCCCAGCCGGAGCCGAGCACGACGGCGACTTCGGGGGCGTTGCCGAACAGGGATTGCAGCTTCTCGACGCTCGCGGTGATCGCGACGTCGAGGGTTTTGTTGTCGATCATGGGAAACCTCAGAAATTCAAGTGACTGGGTCCGAAGCTGTGAGGCAGCAATTCGGCCAGGGTCCAGCGTTGGCGGATACCGCCCGGATCGCCGGCAATGATGACGAGCTCTTCGGGCACGGAAAACTCCCGCAGCTTCTGGCGGCAGCCGCCGCAGGGGGTGATGACGTCCGGGCCCGGGCCCGTCACGAGCACGGCGCGGGCCTGCTTGCCCCCCGCCATGATCATGGCCGTCAGCGCCGACGGTTCGGCACACCAGCCCTGCGGGTAGGACGCGTTCTCCATGTTGGCGCCGATGTGGATGCGGCCCTGCTCGTCGAGGATGGCCGCCCCGACCTTGTATCTGGAGTAGGGCGAATGCGAGAACTCGCGTGCGCGCAACGATTCTGCGAGCAGGCGGTTCAGCAGGTCTTGGGTCAGTTCCATCAACGTTCCTTCACGTAGGGCTTGCCCAGCGCCTTGGGGGCAATGGCAGAACCAATGAAGCCAGCCAACAGCACCACCGTCAAGATGTAGGGCAAAGCCTGGATCAGCTGCACGGGTACTTCGCCCCCGCCCAATCCAGCCGGGAGCTGAACCCCCTGCATGCGGATCGCAACCGCGTCCAGGAAGCCGAACAGCAGGCAGGCGGCCATCGTGGGCAGCGGCTTCCACTTGCCGAAGATCATCGCGGCCAATGCGATGAAGCCGCGGCCGGCGGTCATATTGGGCGAGAAGGACGCGTTCTGGGCCAGCGTCAAATAGGCGCCCGCCAGGCCGCAGAGCACGCCGTTCATCAGCAGCGCCTGGTAGCGCAGGCTCTGCACGGACATGCCGGCGGCTTCGACCATCGCCGGGTTCTCGCCGACGGCGCGCAGGCGCAGGCCCGGGCGGGTGCGTTCCAGGAAGAACCAGACGGCCGCCACCATCAGGAAAGAGACATAGACCAGCACGTTGTGGCTCAGCAAGCCATGGCCGAACACGGAAGCGAACCAGTTGCCCGGCTGGGGTTCGGCGAAGCCCTTGGCGAGGGCAGTCAGGCGCACATCGGGCTCGATGGGTGGTGTCTGCCCGCCCTGCTGGAACCAGGCGATGCCCAGCACGACCGTGAGGCCGGCGGCAATCATGTTCAGCGCGACACCCGAGACGACCTGGTCGCCGCGGTTGCTCACGCAGGCGAAGCCGTGCAACAGCGAGGCGACGCAGGCGACCGCGATGGCCGCCATCACGCCGTAGGCCGTGGAATGCGTGACCGAAGCGGCAGCCGCCGCCGCGAAGGCAGCGAACAGCATCTTGCCTTCCAGGCCCAGGTCGACGACGCCGGCGCGCTCGGACAGCACGCCCGCCATCGCGCACAGCAGCAGCGGCGCGCTGACGCGCAACGTGGAGGCCAGCACCGAGGCGATCAGGACGTCATCCATCAGCGGCCTCCCTTGACCATGCCATACAGGCGCGCGAACAGCGGCGCGCTCACAGTGGCCATCGCGCCGGAGAACAGCACGATCAGGCCCTGGGCCGTGACGACCATCTCGCGGCTGAAGCCTTGCAGCTCGAACGACACCTCGACACCGCCCTGGTAGAGCACGCCGAAGAGCAGCGACGCGAGGATGATGCCGACCGGATGGTTGCGGCCCATCAGCGACACGGCAATGCCGGTGAAGCCGGCGCCCGCAACGAAGTCCAGCGTCAGTTTGCCCTGCACGCCCGAAATCTCGTTGATGCCGACCATGCCGGCCAGCGCGCCGGAAATGGCCATCGCCACCAGCACCTGCATGCGCGGCCGGATCCCCGCGTAGTGCGCGGCACGCGGCGCGCTGCCGACGGCGCGCACCGCGTAGCCGGCGGCGCTCTTCCACAGGAACCAGCCGACGAAGACGCAGGCGACGAGGGCGATGACCAGGCTGAGGTTCAGCGGCGACGACGGCAGCTCATAGCCCAGGGCGCCGGCCATCTGGTGCAGGGCCGGCATGCGGGCGCTGTCGGCAAACTCGGCCGACTCGACCGACATGCTGCCCGCCGGCCGCAGCCAGTTCACGAGCAGATACCCGTTCAGCGCCGCGGCGAGGAAGTTGAACATGATCGTCGTGATGACGATGTGGCTGCCGCGCCAGGCCTGCAGATAGGCCGGCAGCGCCGCCCACAGCATGCCGAAGAAGGCCGCGGCCACGACCAGCAGCGGCAGCATGACGACGGCCGGCAGCTTGGCACCCAGCCACAGCGCGACCAGGGCCACGCCCACGCCGCCCAGCGTCGCCTGGCCTTCGCCGCCGATGTTGAAGAGGCCCGCATGGATGGCCACCGCGACCGCCAGGCCGGTGAAGATGAAGGTCGTCGCGTAATAGAGCGAGTAGCCAAGGCCGCGCACGCTGCCGAGGGCGCCGTTGAGCAGCACGGTCAGCGCCTGCCAGGGGCTGTGGCCGATGACCAGCACGACCAGGCCCGCCACGAGCAGCGCAATGGCCAGGTTCCACAGCGGCAGCAGGCCGATGTCGATCCAGCGGGGGAGAGTCAAGGGTTGGCTCATGCGGCCACTCGTTCTTCTTGGGCGGCCATCAAGAGGCCCAGGCGCTTCTCGTCGCAGTCCTCGATGGCGAGTTCACCGGTGATGCGGCCGCAGTTCATGACGACGACGCGGTCCGCCAGCGCCAGGATCTCGTCCAGCTCGCTGCTGACCAGCAGCACCGCGCAGCCGGCATCGCGCAGCGCGCGCAACTGCCCGTGGATGAATTCGATGGCGCCGATGTCGACGCCGCGGGTCGGCTGGCCCACCAGCAGCACGGTCGGCTGCTCGCCGATCTCACGGGCCAGGATGAGCTTTTGCTGGTTGCCACCGGAGAACTTGGACGAGCCCAGGTTCTCGTCGCGCGGGCGCACGTCGAAGCGCTCCTGCATCTTGCGGGTTGCGTCGCGCATCGCGGCGTGGTTCATGGCCGCGCCCTTGCGGTACTTGGGCAGGTTCTGGTAGCCCAGCACGGCGGATTCCCAGGCCGGGAAACTCATGACCAGGCCGACGGCATGCCGGTCCTCGGGCACATGGGCCAGGCGCAGCGGGCGGGCGCGGGCCGTGTCCAACCAGGCTTCCGGTGTGAACGACGCACCCCCCAGCTCCAGGCGGCCGCCCTCGGGCGGGCGCAGGCCAGACAGCACCTCCAGCAGCTCGCTCTGGCCATTGCCCGACACGCCGGCCACGCCGACGATCTCGCCGGCCTTCAGCGTCAGGCTCACGTCCTTCAGCGCCGGCACGCCGTTGGCATGCTTGAGGCTCAGGCCGGACGCCTGCAGGCGCACCTCGCCCACGTGCACTTCCATGCCCTCGGGCCGGCCCAGCGTGACCTTGCGGCCCACCATGGACTCGGCCAGCGCCTCCTCGCTCCATTCGGAGATAGCACGCGTTTCGACAACCTGACCCGCGCGCATCACCGTGACGGCGCTGCACAGGCTCATGACTTCGCGCAGCTTGTGCGTGATGAGGATCAGCGTGGTGCCGCGCTCCTTCAGGCGGCGCAGCGTGACGAAGAGCTGGTCGGTCTCCTGCGGCGTCAGCACGGCCGTCGGCTCGTCCAGGATCAGGATCTTGGCGCCGCGATACAGAGCCTTCAGGATTTCCAGGCGCTGCAGTTCGCCCACCGGCAGGTCGGCCACCACGGCGTCGAGCTGCACGGTCAGGCCGGTCTCCTGCATCAGCGCCTGCAGCTTCCTGCGCACCTCGGCCTTGGCCGGCGCCAGGAAGAAGCGCCCTTCGGCGCCCAGCATGACGTTTTCGAGGCAGGTCAGCGTGTCGACCAGCATGAAGTGCTGGTGGACCATGCCGATGCCCAAGGCAATCGCCTGCTGGGAGTTGGCGATGTGGACCTGCTGGCCGTTGACCTCGATCTGGCCAGAGTCGGCGTGGTAGTAGCCATAGAGGATGGCCATCAGCGTGCTCTTGCCCGCGCCGTTCTCGCCGACAAGGCCATGCACGCTGCCCGCGGCGATGTCGAAGGACACCTCGCGGTTGGCTTGCACGGCGCCGAAGCGCTTGGAGACGCCTTGAAGGCGTACAGCAGGGCCGCTCACGTGGCCGCTCAGTATTTGCAGGCGTTGTCGGCCATGTAATCCGCCACTTTCACCTTGCCGGCAATGATGTCGGCCTTGATGGCTTCGACCTTGGCCTTCAGCGGCGGCGTGATGAGCTTGGCGTTGTTGTCGTCCAGCGCGTAGTCGACGCCGCCTTCCTTCAGGCCCAGCACGCTGACGCCCGGCTTCCAGGCCTTCAGCACGTTGTAGACGGCCACGTCGACGTGCTTGACCATGGAGGTCAGCATCGTGCCGGGCTGGATGTGGTTCTGGTTGCTGTCCACGCCGATGGCGAGCTTGCCGGCATCCTTGGCGGCCTGGTAGACGCCCACGCCGGTGCCGCCGGCGGCGGCGAAGACGACATCCGAACCCTTGGCGAACTGGCTCTTGGTCAGCTCACCGCCGCGGGTCGGGTCGTTCCAGGCGGTGGACGTGGTGCCCGTCATGTTGGAGAACACCTCGATCTTGGGGTTGGTCGCCTTGGCGCCCTGCTCGTAGCCGCACTGGAACTTGCGGATCAGCGGGATGTCCATGCCGCCGACGAAACCGACCTTGTTGGTCTTGGTGACCAGAGCCGCCATGGCACCGACCAGATAGCTGCCCTCATGCTCCTTGAACAGCAGCGACTGCACATTGGGCAGGTCGACCTTGGCGTCGATGATGGCGAACTGGGTCTTGGGGAAGTCCTTGGCCACCTGCTGCAGCGCCGACGCCTGGGCGAAACCGATGCTGATGATGGGGCTGGCGCCCCGCTCGGCCATGCGGCGGATGGCTTGCACGCGCTGGGTGTCGTTGCTGATCTCGAACTCGAGATAGGTCTTGCCGGTCTCCTTCTTCCACTGCTCGGCCCCTTGGTAGCCGGCCTGGTTGAAGGATTTGTCGAACTTGCCGCCCATGTCGAAGATCACCGCAGGCTGCTGGGCCTGGGCCATGGCCGACACAACCATCAGCGTCAGAGCAGCAAGACGAGGCAGAGAAGAGGTCATGGGATTGGCGTGGGCAAGGCGAAAGGGGCGCATTGTAGAAAACATCCCTCAAGTTTTACTGGGTAGGAAAATACGGATTCCCCACGACTCAGTGGGCCCGGCTGTGGCGCAAGCGCCGATGAGCCGCACGGGCATGGGGCAGCCACCCAAGTGTCGCCCAACGCCGCCACATCAGAAGACCGCGAATCCATTCATCAGCGGCATAGGCAATCCACACGCCAACCAGGCCCCACCCTAGGTAAACCCCAAGAAACCAGCTGCCACCCGCCAGCACGATGGCCATGGAGGCCGAACCCACCATGACCGGGTAGCGCGCGTCGCCGGCGGCCCGCAGCGCGTTGATGACGACCAGGTTGAAGCTGCGCCCCGGCTCGACGAGCACCGTCCACCACAGCAGCGTGCAGCCCAGCGCCACGATGGCGGGGTCGGACGTGAAGCGGGTCAGCAGCCAGGGCCCAGCCAGTGCAAAGGTGCAGGAAACAACCAGGGCCAGCGCAATACCCAGCGCCAGCGAGCGCCGCACCAGCCGGTTGGCCGCATGCAGTTTGCCCGCGCCGATCATGTGGCCGACCATGATCTCCACCGCGAAGCTGATGGCCAGGCTGAACATCAGGATGACGTGCAGGAACTGCATCGTGTACGCATGCGTGGCCAGCGCATGGGCGCCGAGCTGGGCGATGGCGGCCAGGCTGGTCATGAAGGCCAGCCTCCAGGAGATGTTCTCGGCCGCGCCGGGAATGCCGATGTGCAGCACGCTCTTCAGCGGTGCACGCAGCAGTCGCCACCAGTCGGCCGCGCGCAGGCGCAGGTTCAGGCGCGTGCGCCACAGCATGATGTGCGCGGCCAACCCCACGCTGCGGCCCAGGGCGCAGGCCAGCGCATAGCCCACCAGGCCCAGGCGCGGCATGGCCAGCAGGGCCACCGCCAGCGTGATGAGCTGGATGACCACGACGACGAACAGTGCCTCGCGGCTGCGCAGATGCGAGCGCATGACGCTGGACATGTTGGCGTTCCAGGCGTCGAGCATCAGCGCCGGCGCCAGCGCCTGCAGCAGCGTCTTGGCCAGCGGCGCCACCTCGGGTGGTGCGTTCACCAGGTCGAGCAGCGGGCCTGCCGCCAGCAGCGCCACCACGGCACCGCCCACACCCAGCCACGTGCTGGCGCCCACCACCGCGCGGGCCACCGCGTCGGCCTGGTCGCGCCGGCCGGCGCCCAGGGCCTGGGTCACAGCCACGCTCACACCCGCGCCGATGACGCGGAACAGCACGAAGACCGCGGCGAAGACCTGGTTGGCCAGGCCAAAGGCGGCGCCGCTGTTGTCGGAAAGCCGGGCGGCCAGGGCCGTGCCGATGATGCCGATGCCGATGCCCAGCAGCAGTTCCAGCAGCATCGGCCAAGTCAGCGCGAAGAGGCGGGGGCGAGCGGGCAAAGCGGTCATGACCAAGGCCTAAAGGCAGGATTCACACAAGTCACGGCAAGCTCGCCAGAATGGCTCGGAATCCTAAAGGAGTAACCATGCCGAAACCCACCCATGCGTTTGCCGACACGCAGGCCCATTTCAAGCTCGGCCCGGCCAAGTCCGGGCAGTTCTTCTCCCTGCCCAAGCTGGCCGAGGCCTTCCCGAACGTGACACGCATGCCGATCTCGATGCGCATCGTGCTGGAGAGCGTGCTGCGCAACTGCGACGGCAGGAAGGTGACGGCAGAGCATGTCGAGCGGCTGGCGAACTGGAAGCCGAACGCGGCGCGCGTGGACGAGATCCCCTTCGTCGTCGCCCGCGTGGTGCTGCAGGACTTCACCGGCGTGCCGCTGCTGGCGGACCTGGCCGCGATGCGCAACGTGGCGGCTGCGATGGGCAAGAACCCCAAGGCCATCGAGCCGCTGGTGCCGGTGGACCTGGTCGTCGACCACTCGGTCATGATCGACTACTACGGCACCAAGAAGGCGCTGGACCTGAACATGAAGCTGGAGTTCGAGCGCAACCGCGAGCGCTACGAGTTCATGAAGTGGGGCATGCAGGCCTTCGACACCTTCGGCGTCGTGCCGCCGGGCTTCGGCATCGTCCACCAGGTGAACCTGGAATACCTGGCTCGCGGCGTTCATAAAGGCAAGGACGGCGTCTTCTACCCCGACAGCCTCGTCGGCACGGACAGCCACACGACGATGATCAACGGCATCGGCGTCGTCGGCTGGGGCGTGGGTGGCATCGAGGCCGAGGCCGGCATGCTGGGTCAGCCGGTCTACTTCCTGACACCCGATGTCGTCGGCTTCGATCTGACCGGCCAGTTGCGCGAAGGCGTGACGGCCACCGATCTCGTGCTGACCGTCACCGAGATCCTGCGCAAGCACAAGGTGGTCGGCAAGTTCGTCGAGTTCTTCGGCGAAGGCACCCGCACGCTGGCCCTGCCCGACCGCGCGACGATTGCCAACATGGCGCCCGAATACGGCGCGACGATGGGCTTCTTCCCGGTGGACGAGAAAACGGTCGAGTACTTCAAGGGCACCGGGCGCACCCAGGCCGAGATCGACGCCTTCGAGGCCTACTGGCGCGCGCAAGGCATGTTCGGCGTGCCCAAGGCGGGTGACATCGACTTCACTTCCGTTGTCTCGCTGGACCTCGGCACCGTGGCGCCGAGCCTGGCAGGCCCCAAGCGCCCGCAGGACCGCATCGAGATCGGCAAGCTCGCTGCCACCTTCGCCGACCTGTTCAGTCAGCCCACCGCGAACAACGGCTTCAACCAGCCGGCCAACAAGCTCAGTGCCTCCTTCAAGGCCGGCAACGGCCTTGACGTGAAGAACGGTGACGTGCTCATCGCTGCCATCACCTCCTGCACCAACACCAGCAACCCCAGCGTGCTGCTGGCCGCTGGCCTGCTGGCCAAGAAGGCGGTGGAGGCCGGGCTCACCGTGGCGCCGCACATCAAGACCTCGCTGGCCCCCGGCTCGCGCATCGTCACCGAATACCTGCAGAAGGCCGGCCTGCTGCCCTACCTGGAGAAGCTCGGCTTCAACGTCGCCGCCTACGGCTGCACGACCTGCATCGGCAACGCCGGCGACCTGACGCCCGAGCTGAACAAGGTCATCCAGGACAACGACCTGGTCTGCGCAGCGGTCCTGTCGGGCAACCGCAACTTCGAGGCCCGCATCCACCCCAACCTGAAGGCCAACTTCCTGGCCAGCCCGCCGCTGGTGGTGGCCTACGCGATCACGGGCACCGTGACGCGCGACCTGATGACCGAGCCCGTGGGCGTGGGCAAGCAGGGCCAGCCGGTCTACCTGGGCGACATCTGGCCCAGCAGCGACGAGATCTATCAGCTGATGAAGTACGCGATGGACCCGGCCGCCTTCAAGGCCAACTATGACCAGGTTGCCACCAAGCCCGGAAAGCTGTGGGACGCGATCAAGGGCGTCAAGGGCCAGGTCTACACCTGGCCCAAGAGCACCTACATCGCCCAGCCGCCCTTCTTCGACGGCTTCACCATGGAGCCCAAGCGGTTGGTCAGCGGCGTGCAGGCGGCCAAGGTGATGGCGCTGTTCGGCGACTCGATCACCACCGACCACATCAGCCCGGCCGGCTCCTTCAAGGACACGACACCCGCCGGCAAATTCCTGCTCGCCAATGGCGTGACCAAGGCCGACTTCAACTCCTACGGCGCCCGGCGCGGCAACCACGACGTGATGGTGCGCGGCACCTTCGCCAATGTGCGCGTGAAGAACCTGATGCTGCCCGCGCTGGCAGACGGCTCGCGCGAGGAAGGCGGCTACACGCTCAAGGACGGCATCAAGACCACCATCTACGACGCCGCGATGGCCTACATCGCCGAAGGCACGCCCACCGTCGTCTTTGCCGGCGAGGAGTACGGCACCGGCTCCAGCCGCGACTGGGCCGCCAAGGGCACCCAGCTGCTGGGCATCAAGGCCGTCATCGCCAAGAGTTTCGAGCGCATCCACCGCAGCAACCTGATCGGCATGGGCGTGCTGCCGCTGCAGTTCAAGCCCGGCGCGAGCTGGGAGAGCCTGAAGCTGACCGGCGCGGAGACCATCGCCATCACGCTGGCCGAGGACATCAAGCCCCAGGGCGACGCCGCGATGACCATCACACGCCCGGACGGCAGCCACGAGACCGTGATGCTGACGCTGCGCATCGACACTGCCATCGAGGTGGACTACTACAAGCACGGCGGCATCCTGCCGTTTGTGCTCCGCCAGCTCTTGGCCGCCTGAGCCTCCCACCCCGCGCGAGATAGCGCGACAGCGGGCGCTTGTCCAGACGAGCGCCCGCCACTTTTTTGGGGACAGGTTTGTCCCACGATGCGCGCGTCGGCCAGCTCACCAGAATCCGCGGCTTCCTCAACCCAGCGCCCCGACCTGGGGCCGACAGGAGCTTGCATGAAGACCTGGTTCAAGCTGACCGCAGCCGCCATTGCCGTTGTCGCCACAAGCACAGCCCAAGCCGCCGCCACCGAATGCCTGGATGTGCGCCTGAACAGCGCCAACCCCATCGTCAACGGTGACGTGGACGTCCATGTCGACGTCGCCGTGACCAACCAGTGCCGCACCGCCGTGCAGGTGCTGCGCTGGCAGCTGCCGAGCGACACGATGAGCGGCTCGCTGTTCCGCGTCACGCGCGACGACAAGCCGGTGCGCTACACCGGCGCCGTCATCAAGCGCGCTGCGCCCCAACCCAAGGACTACGTCGAGATCGCCGCCGGCGCGACGCTCAACTACAAGGTCGAGCTGACCGGCCACTACGACTTCAGCAGGAACGGCCGCTACGCCATCGAGTTCCAGAGCGACCGCGGCACGCACGGCTCGGGTGCGCAGTCCATGCGCAGCGCCGCCGCCATGTACCTGTGGGCGCAGAACCGCAACGAGAAGCTGGACGCCGCTGCCACTGCCGACGACACGGCAGACTCTCGCAGCGCCCTGGCCACGCCCAGCCTCACGGCAGCCGCAGCCAGCCTCTCCTACACCGGCGCCTGCACCAGCAGCCAGAAGACCCAGCTGTCCCAGGCCGTCACCGCCGCGACGAACTACGCCTCCAGCTCCGCCACCTACCTCAGCGGCACGCCGTCGGCCACGGCGCGCTACACGAGCTGGTTCGGCGCCTACACCGCCTCGCGCTGGGCGACCGCCAAGGACCACTTCGTCAAGGCCCGCAACGCGTTCCAGGGCGCGGCGCTGACGCTGGACTGCAGCTGCAAGGACAGCGGCACCTACGCCTACGTCTACCCGACCCAGCCGTACAAGATCTACGTCTGCGGCGCTTTCTGGAGCGCCCCGATGACGGGCACGGACAGCAAGGGCGGCACGCTGGTGCACGAGATGATGCATTTCAACGTCATTGCCGGCACCGACGACTGGGCCTACGGCCAGAGCGCCGCGCTCAGCCTGGCCAAGTCCAATCCGACCAAGGCGCTGGACAACTCCGACAACCACGAGTACTTCACCGAGAACAACCCGTTCAAGAACTGAACGTCGCCCGGGCGCGGATCGCGCCGCCTTCGGGCGGCGCCTTTTTCATGGGAGTGGCGACCGCCATCGCCTCGTTTAGGCTCCGCGGCATGAGAACCCTGCTTCGCCGCGCCATCGCATGGGCGCTGCTCGCCGCCAGCCCGCTCACCATGGCCGCCTCTGACTCGCCCATCAAGCCAGAAACGTTGACCTGCCGGTTCCAGGCCAGCACGGCGGCCGGCGGCCGGGTGATGCTGCACTTCACGCTTCGCAACGCCGGCCAGCGCGACCTGCACCTGCTGCGCTGGGGCAGCCCCTTCGAGGGCGCCTGGTTCGGCCCCTTCTTGCAGGCCAGCACGCCGCTGGGGGAGTTGCCTTTCCAGGGCGCCCTGCGCAAGCGCGGCGACCCTGCGGCCCAGGACTATCTGCTGCTGCGCGCAGGCCAGAGCCTCAGCGCCGAGCTGGCGTTGAACGATGCCTTCGCGCTGCCGCCGACGGGCACGCTGAGCCTGAAAGCCAGCTGGCATTGGCACGACGTCATCGCGGGCGGCACCCCGCCGCGACCGCGCACCAGGCACCAGGGCAGGGACCAGGACTGCGGCCACATCACGCTGGACCGCTGACGAACGGCACCGGCCGCCGCGGCCGTTACGCTGCCGCCCCTTTTCCGCACCCAGCCAGCTCCAATGAACCGCCTTCACGGCCTCGACTTCCTGCGCAGCATCGCCATCGTCTGGGTGATGTTCTTCCACACCTTCCTCATCGGCGGCCTGGGGCCGGACTGGACCTGGCTGACCCGCTTCGGCTGGGCCGGCGTGGACATCTTCTTCGTGCTCAGCGGCTTCCTGATCGGCTCGCAACTGCTGCGCAAGCTGCAGCGCGGTGAGGCGCTGCAACTGCGCGACTTCTATTGGCGCCGCGCCTGGCGCATCCTGCCGGCCTTTGCCGCGGTACTGGCCGTCTACGTCGCATTCCCCGCGCTGCGCGAGGAGCCCAACCTGGAAGCTTGGTGGCAGTTCGCGACCTTCACGCTGAACCTGCTGATCGACTACGGCCACAACCAGGCCTTCTCGCATGCCTGGTCGCTCTGCGTGGAGGAGCACTTCTATCTGCTGTTCCCGCTGCTGGCCTGGTGGGCCACGCGCCGCCCCTGCGCCGCGCGCTTCGCCGGCCTGGTCGCCGTCCTCGTGCTGGGCGGCATCGCGCTGCGCGCCGGCATCTGGCTGCACAACGACGCCGCGCAGCCACAGCGCCCCTGGTTCATCGAGGACATCTACTACCCGACCTGGACGCGCCTGGACGGCCTGCTGATGGGCGTCATGCTGGCCGCGCTGCGTGTCTACCGGCCGCAGCTGTGGAATCGGCTGCAGGGGCGCTCGACGGCCTTGCTTTTCGCCGGGCTGGCATGCGCCGCCCTCGCCTTCTGGCTGTTCCGCGACCGCACCGGCCTGGTCGCCAACGCCATCGGCTGGCCGCTGCTGTCTTTCGGCTTCGGTCTGCTGGTGCTGTCGGCCAGTTCGCCCCAGGGCTGGCTGGGCCGCCGCGCCGTGCCGGGCGCCGGCTGGTTGGCGGCCATTTCCTACAGCCTCTACCTGAGCCACAAGCTCGCGATGCACGCCGTGCAAGTCTGGATCGCGCCCGAGCTGCCAGTGAACGGCCCGGCCCTGTTCCCGGTCTATGCCGCCGTCATCCTGGCTGTGGGTGCTGCCTTGCACTACGTCATCGAAAAGCCGGGCCTGCAGTTGCGCGACCGGCTGGCCCGCTCGCCGCGCGCCATTGAAGCTGGCAGCATGCCGGCATGACGACCCGGCCCGGCTCCGAGCTCCATCTGCGCGACCTCGCCCGGCTGCGCCGCGTGCGCGACCGCATCGACCGCGAGTACGCGCAACCGCTGGACGTCGAGGCCCTGGCGCGTGGCGTGCATATGTCGGGCGGCCACCTGAGCCGGCAGTTCCGCCTGGCCTATGGCGAATCGGTCTACAGCTATCTGATGACGCGGCGCATCGAGCGCGCCATGGCCCTGCTGCGTCGCGGCGACCTGAGCGTCACCGAGGTTTGCTTCACCGTGGGCTGCGCGTCGCTGGGCACCTTCAGCACCCGTTTCAGCGAGCTGGTGGGCCAGTCGCCCAGTGCCTACAAGCGCGATCAGGCGTTGGCCACGCAAGGCATGCCGGCCTGCGTTGCACGCCAGGTGACCAAACCGATCAGGAATCGAGAAGCGCCGCAGCAGAGCGATTCCTAGACTGCCCGACATGGCCCAACCACTGAACGGAGACCCCCGCCATGGACATCAGCATTCACGCCAGCTTCCTGCCCCAGACCGACCCCGAAGCGTCGCTGGCCTTCTACCGCGACACCCTCGGCTTCGAGGTGCGCAATGACGTCGGCTACAACGGCCTGCGCTGGATCACCGTCGGCCCCACCGGCCAGCCCCACACCTCCATCGTGCTGCACCCGCCTGCCGTCACGCCCGGCATCACCGAGGACGAGCGCCGCACCATCACCGAGATGATGGCCAAGGGCACCTTCGCGATGCTCATACTGGCCACGGCCGACCTGGACAAGACCTTCGCCAAACTGCAGGCCGAAGACGCCGAGATCGTCGAGGAGCCGACGATGCAGCCGTACGGTGTGCGCGATTGCGCCGTACGCGACCCCGCAGGCAACCTGCTCCGAATCCAGGAGAAGCGCTGAATGGCCGACGCTGACCACCACGACCGCATCCGCGTGCAGGGCGCGCGCGAGAACAACCTGAAGGACGTCAGCGTCGACATTCCCAAGCGGCGCCTGAAGGTGTTCACCGGCGTGTCGGGCTCCGGCAAGAGCTCCTTGGTCTTCGGCACCATCGCGGCCGAGTCGCAGCGCCTCATCAACGAGACCTACAGCGCCTTCGTGCAGGGCTTCATGCCCACGCTGGCGCGGCCCGAGGTGGACGTGCTGGAAGGCATCACCACGGCCATCATCGTGGACCAGGAGCGCATGGGCGCCAACGCGCGCTCCACGGTCGGCACGGCGACGGATGCGAACGCGATGCTTCGCATCCTGTTCAGCCGCGTCGGCAAGCCGCACATCGGCCCACCCAGCGCCTTTGCCTTCAATGTGCCCTCGGTGCAGGCCACCGGCGTCATCACGGTGGACAAGGGCGGCGCCAGCCAGGCCGTCAAGCAGACCTTCTCGCGCACCGGCGGCATGTGCCCGCGCTGCGAGGGCATGGGCAGCGTCAGCGACTTCGACCTGAACGAGCTCTATGACGCCAGCAAGTCGCTGAACGGCGGCGCGATCAACATCCCCGGCTACAGCATGGAGGGCTGGTACGGCCGGATCTTTCGCGGCTGCGGCTTCTTCGACCCCGACAAGCCCATCGCCAAGTTCACCAAGCGCGAGTTGCACGACCTGCTGCACAAGGAGGCGACCAAGATCAAGGTCGACGGCATCAACCTGACCTATGCCGGCCTGATCCCGTCCATCCAGAAGTCCTTCCTGTCCAAGGACGTCGAGGCGCTGCAGCCCCACATCCGCGCCTTCGTCGACCGCGTCATCACCTTCCAGACCTGCCCCGAATGCCAGGGCACGCGGCTCAGCGAGGCGGCACGTGCCTGCAAGATCGGCAAGCACAGCATTGCCGATGCCTGCGCGATGCAGATCAGCGACCTGGCCGACTGGGTGCGCGGCCTGAAGGGCGCCGAGGTCGCGCCGCTGCTGAAGGCGCTGGGCCATCTGCTCGACGCCTTCACCGAGATCGGCCTGGGCTATCTGGCGCTGGACCGCCCAACCGGCACCCTTTCCGGCGGCGAGGCCCAGCGCGTGAAGATGATCCGCCACCTGGGTTCGGCGCTGACCGACGTCAGCTATGTCTTCGACGAACCGACCACCGGCCTGCACCCGCACGACATCCAGCGCATGAACGAGTTGCTGGGCCGCCTGCGCGACAAAGGCAACACGGTGCTGGTCGTCGAGCACAAGCCCGAGGTCATCGCGATTGCCGACCATGTCGTCGACCTCGGCCCCGGTGCGGGTGCCGCGGGCGGCGAGGTCGTCTACCAAGGCACGGTCGCCGGCCTGCGCAAGAGCGGCACGCTGACCGGCCGCCATCTCGACGACCGCGCGAGCTTGAAGTCCACGGTGCGCAAACCCAGCGGCGTGCTCAAGGTGCGCGGAGCCAGCACGCACAACCTGAAAAGAGTCGACGTCGACATTCCGCTCGGCGTGCTGTGCGTCGTCACCGGCGTGGCCGGCTCGGGCAAGAGCTCGCTGATCCATGGCTCGGTATCCAGGCTCGATGGCGTCGTCGCCATCGACCAGGCCGCCATCCGCGGCTCGCGACGCAGCAACCCGGCCACCTACACCGGCCTGCTCGACCCCATCCGCAGCGCCTTTGCCAAGGCCAACGGCGTGAAGCCCGCCCTGTTCAGCGCCAACTCCGAAGGCGCCTGCCCGACCTGCAACGGCGCCGGCCTCATCTTCACGGACCTGGGGCCGATGGCCACGGTGTCCACGGTCTGCGAGGACTGCGGCGGCAAGCGCTTCCAGGCCGCGGTGCTGGAGTACAAGCTCGGCGGGCGCGACATCAGCGAGGTGCTGGCCATGTCGGTCGGCGAAGCCACCGGCTTCTTCGGCGCCGGCCCGGCCAAGACGCCGGCCGCGCACGCCATCCTCGCCAGGCTCGCCGATGTGGGCCTGAGTTACATCAGCCTCGGCCAGCCACTGACGACGCTGTCCGGGGGCGAGCGGCAGCGTCTCAAGCTCGCGACGCAGATGGCCGAGAAGGGCGATGTCTACGTGCTGGACGAACCCACCGCCGGCCTGCACCTGGCCGACGTGGCGCAACTGCTCGGCCTGCTGGACCGGCTCGTGGACGCCGGCAAGTCCGTCATCGTCATCGAGCACCACCAGGCCGTCATGGCCCATGCCGACTGGATCATCGACCTCGGCCCCGGCGCAGGCCACGACGGCGGCCGCGTCGTCTACGAGGGCACGCCTGCCGACCTCGTCAAGGCCCGCTGCACGCTCACCGGCGAGCACCTGGCGGCCTATGTCGGCACGCCGGCGAAGGCCGCGCCTGTGTCATCATCGACACCAAAGAAAATTACAAGACTCAGGGGCTGATCGCAAACGAGTGGCGGTCTATGTTTGCAGAGGCTGCACAGCTGTCGCGAGGGCATCTGTCCACCGAAGCGGTCGGGCCGCGCGAGCGTTGGTACGCGGTCTCGACCGTGTTCGTGTCGGCCATCGTCTTCCTGGTCACCCTGCCCTTCGCCGGCGCGCCACTGGCCCAGGTGCCGGCATTCGTGCCGGTCTATGTCACGTCGCTGGTGATCTTCGACCTCATCACCGCCGTGCTGCTGTTCGGGCAGTTCAGCGCGCTGCGCTCGCTGGAGCTGTTGATGCTGGCCGGCGGCTACCTGTTCACCGCGGTCATCACCGTCGCCTATGCGCTGATCTTCCCCGGCCTGTTCGCACCCACCGGCCTGCTCGGCTCAGGGCCTCAGACCTCCTCGGCGATGTACATGGCCTGGCACGGCGGCTTCCCGCTGCTGGTCATCGCTTACGCCCTGCTCAAGCCGGCCCGGCCCGACCTGCGTCGCAACAGCCGCTGGCTGCAGGGCCGGGCAAGCCTGCCCATCCTCGCGATGGTGGCCGCCGTGCTGGCCCTGGTCGCCGTGTTCACGGCCTTCGCGACCCTCGGACATGCGCTGCTCCCCGAGTTCCTCCACGGCCACCGAACCACCCAGACCGGCCACGCGATGCTGATCGCCATCTGGCTGCTCAGCCTGCTGGCGCTGGCCACGCTGTGGCGCCGCCGGCCCCACACCGTGCTGGACATCTGGCTGCTCGTCGTGCTGTGCGTCTGGCTGTTCGACCTGGCGCTGGCCGCCGTGCTGAACACCGGCCGCTACGACCTGGGTTGGTATGTGGGTCGCCTCTACGGGCTGCTGGCCGCGGGCTTCCTGCTCATCCTGCTGCTGAGCGAGACCAGCCGGCACTACGCCAGCCTGGTGCGCCTGTCGGCCGACCTGAGTCTGGCAAATGCGGAGCTTTGGCAACTCTCCGTCCACGACGCCCTGACCGGCCTGGCCAACCGGCGCGCCTTCGACGCCCACCTGGCGGAACAGATCGCCGTCTCGCTGCGCCACCAGCGGCCGCTGGCCCTGGTGCTGGTGGACGTGGACCACTTCAAGGCCTACAACGACCACCACGGCCACCAGGCCGGGGACGACTGCCTGGCCCAGGTCGCGGCGGCGCTGCTGCGCTGCTGCCAACGGCCCGGCGACATGGCCGCCCGCTACGGCGGCGAGGAGTTCGCGCTGGTCCTGCCGGACACCTCGCTCGACGGCGCCCGCCACATCGCCGAAGGCGCCCGGACCGCCATCGCACAGCTGCGCATCCCGCACGGCCGCGCTCCGGCTTGCGCGGACGTCAGCATCAGCGCGGGGGTCACGGTGATGGACGGCCACAGCCCTTGCGCCGCCGAGCAGCTGATCGCAGCCGCCGACGCCCTGCTCTACGAGGCCAAACACAGCGGGCGCGACCGTGTCGTGTGCCGGGCGCGGGTCCAGTTCTAGGCTCTCAGGGAGAGGGCTGCACCGGCACGCTGAGCTCGAACCAGAACCGGCTGCCCTGGGCCAGCCGGCTCTCCAGCTGGATCTCGCCGCCCATCATGCGTACCAACTGGCGGCTGATGGCCAGGCCCAGGCCCGTGCCGCCAACGCGCTGTTCGGCGCTGCCCGCCTGCTCGAAAGGCTCGAACAAGCGCGCGGCCTGGTCCTCGGCGATGCCCACGCCCGTGTCCTGTACCTCGAAGCACAGCCGCACATGCCCCGGCTCCGTCTCGGCCGACGGCGGCAGCAGGCGCGCCAGCAGCGTGACGCTGCCCACGTGCGTGAACTTGACGGCATTGCCCAGCAGGTTCAGCAGGATCTGGTTCAGCCGCTTCTCGTCGGTCAGCACGACGGCGGGCAACTGCGGGTCGAGCTGCAGATCGAGCGTGATGTGCTTGTCTTCGGCCATCACGCGCACGATGTCGATGACGGCCTGCAGCCGCGTGACCAGTTCGACAGGGCCGACGCGCAGCTCCGCCTTGCCGGCCTCGATGCGCGACAGGTCCAGGATGTCGACGATCAGCGTCAGCAGGTGCTGGCCGCTGCTGTGGATGATGTCCAGGCCGTTGCGCTGCTTGGGGGTCAGGCCGTTGTCCATCTTCAGGATCTGCGCATAGCCCATGACCGCGTTCAGCGGCGTGCGCAGCTCGTGGCTCATGCGGGCCAGGAACTGGCTCTTGGCGCGGCTCGCGATCTCGGCGCGCTCCTTGGCATCGCTGAGCTCCAGCGTGCGCTCCTGCACCAGGTCCTCCAGATGGTCGCGGTGGGCCCCCAGCTCGGCCTCGCGCTCCTGCAGTGCGGCGATCATGCGGTTGAAGGTGTGCGCCATGACGTCGATGTCGCGCGGCCCGCCGGCCGGTGCCCGCGCATCGCTCTCGCCACGCTCCACGCGCTCCATCGCGTCGGACAGCGCGGCCAGCGGGCGCGTCAGCCGCAACGCCAGATAGCGCACCGCCACCAGGAAGAGCGCAGAGAACAGCAGCGCCACACCGAAGTTCGCGATGAAGAGCGAGGTCTGGGTGCGATGCAGCGTGGCCTTGCTCTGGATGACGCGCACGTGGCCAAGCAACTGGGCGGGGCGCAGCGTCACGTCGAAGGGCGAAGGCTCGGGGCGCGTCCAGACCGGCGCCGAGAACGCCCAGCTGTTGTCGGTCTCCTGGTCCAGCCAGGCTTCGCTTGCCGCCTGGGCCGGCGCGGCGGCCATGTCCGCCGTTGCAGGCAGCCGGTCGAGTTCGGGCCCGAGTGCCAACAGCAGGTGGCCGCGCGTGTCGCGGATCTCGATGGCCATGACATCCGGGAAGGCCAGCGAGGCGCGCACCGCCTCTTCGGCGTTGTCGGCGGCGGCGTAGAGCAGGGCCAGCGAGCTGTTGGACGCCAGGTTGGTGGCCACGCGGCCGCCCTGCTCCAGCAGCATGGCCCGCACCTGGCGGCCGCCCTGCCAGGCGTTGACGGCGGCCATCATCAAGGCCAGGCACAGCGCGCCCAGCGCGACGCCCAGGCTCAGCTGGCGACGGAAGGAGGCCTCGCGGATGTAGCGCGCGTACAGCCTGAGCGGCCAGGGCCACCCTTGGGTCGCGGCGGGCGCGCCGTCATCCAGCGGGAGGCTGGCGGCTGGGCGACTGAGTGGCGTGCGGGGCGGCAATCTGTGGCCTCAGCTGTTGGGGTAGATCAGGTCGAAGCCGGCCTGAGCGGTGGCGACATCGATGCCCAGATGGGCGGCGGTCCGCACGTTGATGGCCGCCCGGGTATCGCGCAACGGCGTCACGCCGGCGGCCAGCGCGCGCGGGTTGCCCAGCAGGCGCTGCGCCGAGACGGCCAGGCTGCGCCCGAGCTCGGTGTTGTCTGGGTAAAGCGAGAACAGCGCGCCGCGCTTCACGTGGGCAAGGTGGCTGGAGAACACGGCGATGGAGCGGTTCCAGCCGTCTTTGAGCACGAGGGACAGCACGACGTTGTCATCCACCGTGGTGGGGTCCTGCGGCAGCCAGACCGCATCACGAGCCGGGTCGGCCGACGCCAGCAGCTGGGAGTACAGGCGCAGCGCGCCGGCCTGGTCGACGGCCTCCTGCGGCAGCAGTTCCAGCCCTTCGGCACGGGCCGCCTCGCGCGCCAGCCGCACCAGCCAGGCGTTCAGGCGTGGGTCGTAGACCAGGTGCACGCGCCGCGCCCCGGGCATCAGGCGCTTCAGGCGTGACAGCAGCAGCGCCGGGTCGGGCGCCAACGTGTGCACAGGGAAAGCGCGGGACTCCGACTCCTGCACCGACACCACGCAGCCCACCAGCACGGCCACTTCGCCCGCCAGCGCCGCCGCGATGCGCATGCCGCCGCGGCCCAGGCCGATCAGCACCTTGATGTCGCGCCTGCGCAGGTCCTCGGCGACCTCGGCCGGCGTGGCGCTGCTGCTCACCGCCAGACTGATGACGCTGCCGCGCAGCCTCTCCTCGATGCCTTCGATGATGGCGGCGAAGATCTGTTTGAAGGGCTCGCCGAGGTCGGGATAGACGACTGCCACGCCGCGGCCCGCTTCGGCCGCCAGCACCTCGCCGGCGGCCCATGCCGCCATGCCACCCAAGGCCTGTCGCAACAGCGCACGGCGAGTGGCTTCGGAAGAGCGGCCGTGGGTGGTCAAGTGGGTGTTGGAGCGTTGCAACGCCGGGCGCGGAGTGGCGCATTATGCAGACCGCCTCTGCCGCGCACCGTCATGCGCAAGGTGGTGCGGACGGAGTTCACGAACGCACCACACTCGTCCGGCCAAGCCTTGCCGGGTGTCGCGATGCCAGCACAATACGCGGCCATCACTCTCCACCTCGGGGACGCAGCACATGAGACCTTTCTTCGGCTTGGCGATTCTGGGAGGCGCATGGCTGGCGGCGATGCAGCCGGCAGCCTTCGCACAACCCGCGAGTGAAGAAGAAGAGCTGGCCCAGGTCTACGGCGACAAGACCACCGTCTCCATCGCCACGGGAGCGCCGCAGGCCCTGCGCCGCGCACCGGCCGTGGCCACCGTCATCACCGCACAGGACATCGCTGCGATGGGCGCCACCGACCTGGACCAGGTGCTGGAGACGGTGCCCGGCCTGCACGTGAGCCGCACCAACCTCGCCTACTCGCCGCTCTACCAGATCCGCGGCATCGTCAGCGAGTTCAACCCGCAGGTGCTGATGCTGCAGAACGGCGTGCCCATGACGACGCTCTACGTCGGCAGCCGCGGCGTCGTCTGGGGCGGGCTGCCGGTGGCCAACATCGCCCGCATCGAAGTCATCCGCGGCCCGGGCTCGGCCCTCTACGGCGCCGATGCCTATGCGGGCGTGATCAACATCGTCACCAAGGGTGCCGCCGACATTGCCGGCACCGAGGTCGGCGCCACGCTGGGGTCGTTCTCGACGCGCGACGCCTGGTTCCAGTACGGCGGCAAGCTCGGCCCGGCGTCGGTGGCCGCCTTCCTGCGCAGCGGCCGCAGCGATGGGGCCCGCGAACTCATTCCCAGCGATGCCCAGACCGGCTTCGACGCCCTCTTCGGCACCCACGCCAGCCTCGCCCCCGGCACCACCAGCCTGGGCTACGACGCCCTGGACGCCGGCCTGGAGCTGGCGCTGGGGGCATGGCGCCTGCAGGCCGGCCACAAGCGCCGCACCGACGTCGGCGTGGGCGCTGGCGGTGCCGGCGCGGTGGACCCGGTCGGCCGCGTGGCGTCCGAGCGCAGCCACGCCAACCTCGCGCTCAACGATCTGGCGCTGGGCCGGGACTGGCGGCTCAACCTCAATGCCAGCCTCCTGCGCTACGTGCAGGAACTGCCGGCGCCGGTGGTGCTCTTTCCGGCCGGGGCCTTCGGCGGCGCCTTCCCCAACGGCATGCTCGGGTCGCCCAACACCTGGGAGCGCCAGACGCGCCTCGGGGCGGCGCTGGCCTACTCAGGCTGGTCGGGCCACCAATGGCGCATCGGGCTCGGCCACGATGACCTCAACCTCTACCGCACCCGCGAGTACCGGAACTTCTCGCTCATCACCTCGGGGCCGCTCACCGGGCTGCCCATCCCGACGCCCAGCGGCCAGGTCGAGCTGGCGCCGGTTGCCGATTCCTTCCTCGCGCCGCACCGGCGCCGCGTCAGCTATGCCTATGTGCAGGACGAATGGAGCTTTGCCAAGGATTGGACGCTGACCGGTGGCGTGCGGCAGGACCGCTACTCCGACTTCGGCAGCACCACCAACCCGCGTCTGGCGCTGGTCTGGGACGCCAGCCTGGATGTCACCGCCAAGCTGCTCTATGGCAGCGCCTTCCGCGCCCCGTCCTTCGACGAGCAGTACGGGGTCAACCCCGTCACGGCCGGCAACGCCAACATCCAGCCCGAGCGCATCAAGACCCTGGAGGCGGCGGTGCAGTGGCAGCTGCAGCGCTCGCTGCAGGTCGGCGTCAACCTGTACAGCTACCGGATGAGCGACCTGATCAAGACCACGCCCAACCCGGCACCCGCACCCGGCGCCACCTACCGCAACGCCTTCGAGAGACACGGCCACGGCGCCGAGCTGGAGTGGACCTGGGACGCCCAGCGCGACCTGCGCCTGGCTGGCGGCTACGGCTACCAGCGATCCACCGAGGTGCAGACCAACAGCCCGGCCGGCTACGCACCGACCCATCACCTGAACGCCCGCGCCGAATGGGCCCTGCGCAGCGGCTTGAACCTCAACGCCCGCGTCAATTACATCTCGGAGCGCGCCCGTGCCGCGGGCGACAACCGCCCGCCGGTGCCCGGCAGCACGACGCTGGACCTGACATTGCGGCTGCCGGCCGTGCGCGAGGGCTGGGATCTGAGCCTGGCCGCACTCAACCTCTTCAATGCCGATGTGCGCGAGCCCAGCCGCCCCAGCGCAGGCATCGCCAACGACCTGCCTCTGCCGCGACGCGCCTTCAACCTGATCGCCAGCTATCGATTCTGAGCCCGCGCGGGCCAGGCGCGCTTGGGCACGCCTTCGTAGCGGATGTGTTCGCAGGTCAGCGGAAACAGCGCGCCCGCCGGGCGCTCGGCGGCCTCGACGGCGCACGGCGGTATGCCGCCCATCGCCATGGGCACCTGGAAGTGGTGGAACTCCACCACGCTGAATCCCAGGTCTGCCGCCAGCGCGGCGGCCATCGCGGCGTAATTCATCTTCAGCCGCGGGTCCCGCGCGCACAGCAGCGCCTCGACCTGCAAGGCCAGCGCGAGGTGCGGGCCGTCGGCCAGCCCCTGCTCGCGGGCGATCTCCATCAGCCAGGGCAAGCGCTCGTCCGTGGCGTGGATGGGGCGGCCGTAGCCGTAGATGCGGCGCTCGGCCAGTTCGGCAGCCACCACCGAGGCCAGGGCCTCCCCCTGCGCGACCCGTTGCCGGGCGCTGCGCAGGAAGTCGATGGCACGCACGCAAGGGTGGCCGCCGTACACCGTGGCCTCGCACATGCCCAGCGCCGCCGCGACGGCGAGCGAGGGCGTGCTGCGCGCCGAGGCGGCCAGCCCCGCCACGCGGTTGTTCCACAGGCGCACATCGGGGTAGCTGGTTCCCACCCACAGGGCGTGCATCAGCTTGAGCGCTGCCGGCCCGTAACGCCGCCCGGTGATGCCGAACACGAACAGGTCCATCCAGTCGACGCGGCCGAGGTCGGCGTGCAGGTCGTGGCCGCGGAACACGGCCCGCGTGCCGACGAAGGCCTTGCCGGCCCAGCTCGGCGGGCAATCGCTATGGCTCATGCGGCCTCCTGGACCAAGGGGTCGTTGACGAGATCCAGATCGAAGAAGGGGAACTGCTTGGGCCCGAGGGCCTGCTGCTCCAAGGCGTGCGCGGCGGCGCCCGGCAGGCGCAACAGCAAATGCAGCATCTCGGCCTGGTCCGGCGTGAAGCCCAGGTCGGCCAGGGCCGCTGCCGCCACGCCGGTCATCGCCAGCGGCGCCTGCGCCGCCGCCTCCAGGGGCGCGCGATGCGCCAACAGCCACTGCAGGCAGGCCCCGCCGCCCAGCGCCACCAGGCGCTCCAGCGCCGCCCCCACCCACGGCGACGCCGCGGGGGCGGTGGGGTCGAAGCCCGGCACATGCTCGGTGTGCGGCCAGATGCTCGCCACGCCGGGCGCCGCCCCGCGCCGCGCCGCGCAGGCGGCCTGCCAGCCCGCCAGATCGCAGCCGAGCTGCTGCCAGGCCTTCACGGCCGCATGCACCTCGCGGGCGCCACCGAGCTGGCCCGCCCCCACTGCCAGGGTGGCCATCAGCGTGGCGGCGGCCGTGGACCCGGTGCTGCCGGCACACATCGCCGCATGCACGGCGGGGTCGCGCGGCCCCGGGTTGGCCAGCAGGACGGCCAGGGCCTCCAGCAAATGGGCCTGACCCGCATCGGGGGCCTCGCCCCGCAGCAGCAGGAAGAGCATGTCCACCCAGCGCGCACCGCCCATCAGCTCTGCGGCCACGTCGTAGCCACGGCAGTAGGCCGCCTGCGTGACGCCAGCGTGCCCCGGCACCGCGTCCTCCAACCAGATGCGCGTGCGCAGCTGCGGCCGCGCCGCGGCGCCGACGCTGCTCACCGTGCGGTCCCCAGGGTGCGCATGCGCAGATTCATCGGCGGCACTTCCTCTCCGTCGATACGCACGTCCAGCAGCGTCGGCCCCTGGCGCGACAGCAGGGCCTCGAAGTCGAGCGCGTCGAGGTCCTGCGGCGAGCGGATCACATGGCCCGGAATGCCCATGGCCGCGGCCATCATGGCGAAGTCGACCTTGGGCAGCTGGAAGCCGATGGGCTCGGCGCCCGCCAGGCGCTGGCCATGCTTGACCATGCCGAGCGCGCCGTCGTTCAGCACGACGTACAGCACCGGCAGGCCCATCTCGGCGGCGACCGTGATCTCCTGGCCATTCATCAGGTAGCTGCCGTCGCCGGTCAGGCAGACGACCGGGCAGCGGCGGTTGGCCATAGCAATGCCCACGGCCGAGCCGATGGCCCAGCCCATGGGGGCGAAGTCCATCGTCACGCGCAGCCAGCTGGAGCTGCGGGTGCGCCTCTCCTTGCCGGACGGCAGGTAGGCGCCACCGGGCATGCGGGCGCGCTGGTCGTGCGGCGCCAGGTAGTGCACCGCCCAGGCGGCACTGTTGCCGGCGTCGGCGACGAAGCGGGTCTGCGGCGGGCAACGCTCGCTCAAAGTTGCCAGCAGTCGCTGCGGCTTCACCGGCGCGCTGGTGCTGTGGATGGCTTGCGGGCTGTCGACCATGGCCTCGTAGGCCTGGCGCGCCACCTGCGGATGCAGGAAGGGCAGCAGCTGCGCTTCCTGGCCGCCAGGCGACGGTGCCAGCAGCGTCATCAACTGCTCGCACACCGACTTGATGTGGCCGCGCACATGCAGCCGCGCCATCTGCGAGCGCATCAGGTTCTCGTCGCTGTCGTCCACATGCACGAGGCGGCTGTTCAGCAGGGCGGCCGACCAGCCGCCGCTGTTGAATTCACCAAAGCCGGTGCCCAGGGCGATGACCAGGTCCGGCTCGCTGGACAGCAGCTCGGCCGCACTGGCGTGGCCGCCAAAGCCGAACACACCACGGAAACGCGGATGGCGCGGGTTGATGAAGCCCTTGCCGTCGGGCGTGGTGATGAAGTTGCCGTCGGTGAGCTGCACCAGCTGCATCAGCTCGTTGGCGGCGTCGCCGCAGCCGTCGCCGATCAGCCAGACGGGCTCGCGGGCCGAGAACAGCAGGCGCGCGAGCTGGCGCACGGCCGGCAGGTCGACCAGAGCCGGCGCGCGGCGCAGCAGGCCGGCGAAGTCGGGCGTCTGCATGTCGGCCGGCAACGGCTCGCGCAGGATGTCCACCGGAATCGACAGATGGCTGGGGCCGCTGGGCGCCCGCTGGGCCTGCATCAGCGCGTTGAACAGCTTGGTGGGCAGCTGCTCGGCGTGCGAGACCAGCGAGTTGTAACGTGTGCAGGGGCGAAACATCGCCATCGTGTTGATGCCCGTGCAGCTCGATTCCTGCAGCGCGCCCTTGCCGAAATTCTTGATCGGCGGCTGGCCGGTGATGACCAGCATGGGCACGTTGTTGTCGTAGGCGCAGGCCACGCCGGTGATCAGGTTGGTGGCACCGGGCCCGGAGGTCGCAATGCACACGCCGAGCTTGCCGGTCTCGCGGGCATAGCCGTCGGCCATGTAGGCCGCACCCTGCTCGTTGCGGGCCACGACGGCCTGCGGGCCGCCGCGCCGGGCGCTGCGCGCAAGGGCGTTGTACAGCGGCTCGATGGCGCCGCCGGGCACGCCGAAGACGTATTCGACGCCGAGGGCAGCAAGGGCGTCGACCAGCAGGTCGGCGGCGTCGCGGGTGGCGGGTTCGCGCGCCGGTTCAGGCGCCCCGACATAGAACGGGGCGAGAGCAGTGTTTGATTCCACGGTGCAGCAGACAAGAAGACACCGCAGCGAGGGTGCAGGCACTGCGCCGCTAGGCGCCTTGCATCTGCGTTTCCGCACGGCATCGGGAGACTGAATGAGCTCGCCATGGCGAACTCTCGATGGGCCATGGACGAATGCCCTGAATGGCCCTGCTCCCCCTGCGTGCGCTTGGGGCGCTAACGCCCTGCTGCATCGAATACCTGCACGTGAATACGTTTCCGCAACCGCGCAATGGGCACAACTGTATCCATACGCAACATTTGTGCATCCCCGCAAATGCGGGCACGCGTCAAGGCTTGAGCTTGACGCCGGCCAACTGCGCGACGGCGGCCAAGGTTGTCTGCGCCGCGTTCAGGCCGAGCAGGAAATCCTTGTCGGAATAACTGGCATACAGATCGGTGGGTTGATGCCAGTGCGGGTTCCAGCCCGCGCCGATCTGCATGCCGCGCTCGTTCTCGCGCACGGAGATCGCGGGCACGACATCCATGAAGGGCGTGGAGTCGGTGTTGGTCATGCGGTTGCCCACGGCGGCCGGATAGTCGGTCGCGTATTTCTCGTTGGCCGCGCGCAAGGCCCAGGCCAGCTTGGCCGCACCGTCTGCAAACCTGGAGTTCACCTGGAACTCCACGTTGACGTCGGCCTCGGCCCGCTGCTCCTTGGGCGCCACGTAGACCGGTTGGCCCCGGGCGTCCAGCACCGGCTTGCCGGCGGCGTCGAGCTTGGGCACCGGCATGCCGTGGTCGAACATCAGCATGTCGTGCTGGATCATGCCCAGCCACTTGGGCTCAGGGTAGCGGCCCGATCCCTTGGGCGACTCGATGCCCTGCAGCTCCTGGCGCTGAGCCACGTAAGCATGAGCACCATTCAGCCCGGTCTCCTCGTTGTTCCAGAGGATGAAGCGGATGGATCGCTCCGTCGCCACGCCGGGTGCGTTGAAGATGCGCGCAAGCTCCATGACCAGGGCCGTGCCGGAGCCGTCGTCGTTGGCCGCCTCGCCAAAACCGATGCCGTCCATGTGGGCGGAGACGATGTACATCTCATCCGGCCGGCTCAACCCGACCTTGGTGCAGTAGACGCTCTCGCGCGGGCTGGTGCCCAGCGGTGTCTGCTCCGTGTTGAGCGCGCGCAGCTTCTCGTCGGGCTGCGCCATCGGGTCGACATTCACTCCGATGGGCGCACGCTTGCCGAACAGCGTGCCGCCGCCCTGGGCCGCCGGGCCGCCCGCGCGCAGCGGCTGCAGTTGCACCGGGCCGCGCTTGGCCGGCTCGGTGAAGTCGTAGCGCAGCCGCTCGGTGTTCGTGCAGCCGTAGGACTTGAGTTGGGCCTCGATCCAGTTCAGCGCCGCGCGGTTGCGCGCCGTGCCCTGGCGGCGGTCGCCGAACTGGGTCAGGCCCTTGATGGTGGCCTTGTACTTCTCCAGTTCCAACTGGTTGACCAGGGTGGCAACGGGGTCGGCGCCGTCCTGCGCGCAGACAGTGCCCGCCATGCTGGCCAGCACCAGGGCGGCAATGGAAGTCTTGAGGGCCATGGGACGCTTTGGAAGTGATCGCGGCAGCATCCTAGGCGACGGCCGCATCAGCGCGGCTGCCGCGAAAAACGTCACGCCGCCGCGCCGCGCGGCCACCGCCCCGGCGTGGCCGCGCAACAACTGGCCTGACAGCGCTTTCTATCATCGGTGCGGCCATGCCTTACCGAATCACCTGAGAACCCGACGGCGTCTACCGACGCTATTTCGGCGATGTCAGCATCGCCCAACGTCGTGCGTCCCTGGCTGCGATCAGCGCCGACCATCGTTTCGACGGCCTGCGCTACGCGATCACCGACTACCTGGACGTGGCCGCCTACGAAGCAACGCCGGAGTCCACCGCCGAGATCGCGGCCATGCACATCGGGCCGCTCTTCACCAATCCGCGGTTGCTGATCGTCGCCGTGGCGGACCGGCCCGACATCCTCGCCTCGATCCACGAGTTCATGCGCCATGGCTTCATCAAGGCGCCCTACCGGGTCTTCGGCACGCTGCCCGAAGCCAGGGCCTGGCTGGCCTCGCAACTTGCCTGAGCCCGCGGCGCACGGCGGTCAGTTCGAGCCCGTTTCAACGCCCTCCTGACGAAGCAGCCCTTGCGTTGGTGACATCAGCGTGCCGTCGCTACCGCGGCCAGCAGCATCCACGCCGAATGCGGCAGCCACTGCTCCACCCAGCGCCATTGCTCGCCGTCAGGCCCTGGACCGAAGGCGATGCCCTCGCCGGTATCGCTGCCCACCGCCCCGGTGATGCCATTGGAGATGCCGCCGGCAAACATGTCCCCCGCGCTCGACGGCACGGCAGGCGGGTTGCGCGTGCCGAAGCCGTAGAGCATGGAGATGCCGTAGGGGTTGCGGCCCAGCGTCCAGTCGAGCTGGCTCTGTGCATAGCCAGCCCAATCGGCGGGCATGCTGCCGCCGATCTTGCGGCCGGCGACGGCCATGGCCGTGCTCAGCGATGCGAGGCGGGCACTCTCCCCTTGCCACCAATAGCCGGTCTCGTTGCTGTGCGGGATGAAGAAGCCCTCCAGCACCGCGCCCTCGGCCTTGCCATCCTTGGCGAGCTGGAAGCGCTGGCGCGCATAGCCGTAGGGGTTGGAGACGCGCTGCGTGATGTCGACCTCGTGTCGCAACGACGCCCTGATCGCGTCGCTCACGCGGCCGCGCCGTGCCTCGTCTGTCTCGATGTCGAGGTAGTAGCCCAGGCTCAGCAGCGGCAGGCCGGCTTCGACCGCGTGGTAGTAAGGTCGTGCGCCGCCATCGCTGATGAAGCCGCCATCCGCGGCCTGGCGCTTCATCAGGCTGTCAGCCCGCAGCTGCGCCGCGCCGAGAAAGCGCGGCTCCTGCGTCGCGTTGAACAGCTCCACGGCGGCCATCAGCGCCGTGTAGTCGTCGATGATGTTTTCAACGCCATTGGCCGTGTACTGCGCATTGAAGTGCTGCAGATGGTCGAAGGCCTTGACCGCGTCCGCCAGATAGGTCGCTCCGCTGAACTCGCCCCGCCGGCCCGACTGCCCGGCCAGCAGCGACGCCCGCGCCAGTGCTGCGATGGCCATGCCGCCGCCGGCGCGGTAGGCCGAGCGGTAGAGCCGGGTGTATTTGCCGTCCTCGCCCTCGTAGCCGACAACCATGCGCTCGGCCTTCTCGTCGCCCCACTTGTCGAACACCGTCGTGTAGAAATAGCCCTCGGCGTCGAGGATGCGGTGCAGATAGTCCGCGCCCCAGAAGGCTTCGTTCTCGGCGCGCTTGAGCAAGCCGGCGCGACGGTAGAGGTCGGCCGAGGTGTGCGCCGTATAGGCCAGCGCCCAGGCCGCCATCGATGTCTGCTGCGGGTTGAAGAAGTTGGCGTAGCCGAGGTGGGACAAATACTTGCCCGTGTCGCCGCCGGCGTCCTTCCAGCCGCCCCAGACGTCGACGAAACGGTCGGTCTCGAAGATGCGGATACGACGGTCGCCCTTGCCCGTGTGGCGGCTGCGGTGGAAGTAGTCCAGCGTCTTGTCGGCGATGGTCGTGAACAGCGCCTGGTCCTTCACATGCACGGGTGCCGAGAGCACTCGCTTGCCGCCCAGTGTGGCCTCGACGCGGTAGACGCCCGGCGCCTGAAGCGCCGAGAAGTCCACCTCGAAGTAGCGCTTGCCGGCGCCCCAGGCAGAGAAGTCTGGCAAAGGCTGCAACTCGCCCTGGGCCACGACCTTGCCGCCGGCCAGCACGCGGTAGCGACCGGCCTGCGCCAGGCCCGAGGACTCGACGACGGCACGCTTGCGGCCTGCGCGTTCCAGTGCCACCTGATTCATCTGCACGAGCAGCGGCTCGGTCGGCAGGCTGACCGAGACCGTCGTCACCGGCGCAGGCGCCTGCGCCTGCAGCCCGGCCGGCGCGAGCGCTGCAGCCACGAAGGCCGCCGTGATCACGATTCGATTCATTCCCATGCCATGTTCTTGGACCACTTGATGCCCGAGGTCGGGCATTTGCCGCTGTTGTTGGGGTAGCTGCTGTTGATGACCGAGTTGACCGTGCTGACGCTGTTCATGGCCGGGTTCTTCTTGTAGATGTCCAGGGCCATGCTGGCGCGCCAGCAGTTGCCGGCATCGTCGCCGAGGCTGCTGGACTTGAGCCAGCGGATGTACTGGTCCGTCAGGTAGGTGGCAAAACAGGTCTCGGCGCTCAGGCCGCCGCAGTTGCCGGCGTTCTTGACCGAGCTGAAGGCCGACACGCTGGCGATGGAGCCCGTGTTGACCTGCACCTGGAAGGCCAGGCCCACGAGGTTGTATTTTTCGAAGGCCGTGAAGCCGATGCCCTTGAGTGCGCTGAGCACGGGCAGCAGCTTGTCGTTGTTGATGTGCGCGTAGTGGCTCATCACGTAGGCGTCCTGCTTGGTGTCAAACGCCGACTGCAGGGCCTTGCAGATCTTGGTCAGCGCGGCGCGCTTGGTCGAATTGGAGCGGCTGAGATTCGGATAGGGATCCAGTGTGGAGTCGTCGGCCTTGAAGTTGCTGGCCGACACACCGGTGACCTGCACGCCCCAATTCTTCATGTCGGTGTTGGTGGCGCCGGTCTTGTTCAACACATAGGGCGCAAAGGCCTTCTTGAAGTAGTCCGGGAAGTCGCCCACCGTCGTCACGCCGACTGGCCCGAAGGTGTTGCCGCGGTAATCGGAGATGCCGACGCTGGCCTCGTAGTCCACCTCGCAATAGCGCCAGGGCCCGACGTCCTGGTAGTTGGTGGTGCCGTTCTCCGGGTAGGCGTCCATGCTGAGCACGGCCTGCCACTGAGCGACCGTCAGCTTGTGGCCGGTGTCGAAGACCTTGCCGTAGACCTTGGCGTCGCCCACGGGAATGACACCGCTGGCCGCCGCCGGCTGGACAGCCGTCACCAGCGCCTGCCCACTGGCAGTCTCGGTCTGCGTGTACAGCCAGCCGTCCTGCACATAGGCCGTGCCCTTGGCGGCATTGCCGGCGGCGATGGCCAGCGACGGCAGCGCAAGCATCGCCAGAGCCGCACAGGAAGCTATCCGAAGTGATTGCATGTTTGCCTCAACAGAAATCGTGTGGCGAGCGCCACGGTTGTGGATGCCCACGAGCGGCGCCAAGGGCGCACCGCCGCGAGGAGCGCAACTTCACTGCTGGAGGCGCCGGGCCCGACCTCGCCCCTCCAACGGGACCTTCGGCGGCGAATGTAGGGCCGCAAAGCGGGCATCGTCAATATTTAAATCCAGTGGCTGTATACATTTATTGCCGACTGCCGACTGCGTTCGGATGGACTGCTCAGTCAGAATGGCACCACCTTCAGGCCGAGCCCCACGACGCGCGCAGTGCTGCTCAGGGATGCGCTGCCTGGCCCGAGGCCGCCCACTATCATCAGCGCCACGAAAGGCGCCGCCCGCACGCATGAGAACCACCGGCCGAGGAGCCACCCAGCAGTCCAGCGCCCCCTACAACCGCCGCGTTGTGCTGGACTTCATCCGCCAGCAGGGCGCCGCCTCGCGCAAGGACATCGCCGACATGGTGTCCTTGAGCCCGCAGACGGTGGCCAACATCACCAACGACCTGGAGGCCATCGGCCTCATCGTGTCCAGGCGCCAGAAGGTAGACAAATCCCGAGGCCAGCCACCCATCGCCTTCGAGCTGAACCCACAGGCCGGCAACTCCATCGGCATCAGCCTGGAGCCAGGCCGAGCCTCGGCCGCGTTGGTGAACCTGGTCGGCGAGGTGCGCAGCCGCTGCGAAGTCGAGATGGACAGCAGCGACCGGCGCCAGATGCTGGCCGCCATGCTGCAGCTTGTCGCCCAGCTGCGCCGCGACTCCACCGAGCGCCTCTGGGGCATCGGCATCGCCCTGCCCGGCCCGCTCGGCCACACCGACATCAGTTTCATCGGCCCGACGGCGCTGGAGGGCTGGAACGACCTCTCGGTGCTGGACGAGCTACGCGAAGTGACCGGCCTGCCTCTTTTCTACCGTGTGGACAGCGTCGCCGGGGCGCTGGGCGAGACGCTGTTCGGCGTGGCGCGGCACCTCGACGACTTCTTCTACCTGCACCTGGGCCTGGGCCTGGGCGGCGCCCTGGTCATCGGCCGCTCAGCCTACCCCGGCGCCGACGGCAACGCGACCGAGATCGGTCACGTGCCCATCGTGCCCGGCGGCACGCCCTGCTACTGCGGCAACCGCGGCTGCCTGGAGCGCTACCTGTCCATGCATTCGCTCGGCGAAGCCCTGGGCGTGTCGGACCATGACGTGTGGACCGTGGACCTCGCGCAGCGCCTGCAGCAGCCCGGCGACGCGGCCCTGCACGGCTGGTGCCGGCAGGCGGCGGACCGCCTGCGCGACGCCGTCTGCATGATCGAGAACATGCTGGACCCGCGCTCCATCGTCATCGGCGGCTCCGCGCCCAAGGTGCTGGTGGAGCACCTCGTGGCCCTGGCCCAGCCCTGGCACCGCTCGGTGCGCGGCGGCATGGCCAGCCCCGAGACACGCCTGGTGCTGTCGGACCGCCAGGACGACAGTTCCATCCTCGGCGCCGCCGTGCTGCCCTTCTACGAAATGCTGTCGCCGCGCCTGGAAGTGCTGCAGCAGGAGCGCCGCCCGGACGTCGACGCCGCCGAGCTGATGGGCCACCGCGCACCGCCTCCCCGACGGGCTCAATAAATATTTCAATCCACTGGATTTATTTATTGACAGCCCGTTTGGCGCACTTCTATAGTTGGCGCCCATGGACACGGCACGCGCTCTATTCGAACCCCTGTTAAGCATCGTCGGAGACGTCGGCGTCGATCTCGTTCTCGGCACCCTGGACGCCTGGCCGCGCATCGGCACCGAGCTGCTGATGCCCCGCAGCGAGTTGCGTGCCGGCGGCTCCGGTGCCAACGCTGCGCTGGCGGCCCGCCACATCGGCCTGAACACCCAGCTCATCTCGGCCGTCGGCAACGATCACTTCGGACAGTGGCTGAGCGAGCAGTTCGCCGGCATCCGCAGCAACCTGGAACTGTGCGACCGCGAGACGACGATCTCGGTCGGCCTGATGCACAGCTGCGGCGAGCGCAACTTCTTCACCACGCACGGCCATCTGCAACAGCTGTCGGTGCAGCATGCCCTCAAGCACCTGCGCTCCACACCGGCACCGGCCATCGCCCTCTTCACGGCCCCCTTCCTGCTGACCAATCTGCGTGACCGGTATGCCGACCTGCTGGCCGAAGCGGCCTCACGCGGCTACCGCATCGCGCTGGACACCGGCTGGCCGCCCGAAGGCTGGACGCCCGGCGTGCGCAACGAAGCGTTGACCTGGCTGCCGTACTGCGACCACTTGCTCATCAACGAGCTGGAGGCGCGCAGCATTGCCGGCACCGACGACCTGGATCCGGCGCTCGAGCTGATCGCAGCCACGCTGAAACCCGGTGCCAGCTTGATCGTCAAGGTGGGTGCGCGTGGCGCGCTCGGCATCGAGGCAGGCCGCCGCGTCACGCACGACGCCGAGCCCGCCGACATCTTCGACACCATCGGCGCCGGCGACGCCTTCAATGCCGGCTACCTGGCGGCACGCCTGCGCGGTGCCCATCTCGCCGAAGCCCTTGCATCGGGCTGCAACACCGCCCGCGCCATCCTGTCGCGCTTCCCACGCAAGACCATCCGCGCCGGCGAGTTCGCCGATTGCGTCGCCGCCTGATCCGCACCATGAAGCACCGCGCGCTGATCGTCGGCTACATCCTGCTGATCTGGTTCGTGATCTCCTTCGTCACCAACCTGATCGGCCCGCTGATGCCGATCATCATCCAGGACTTCAAGCTCAGCCTGAGCATGGCGGGCTTCCTGCCTTTCTCCTTCTTCCTGGCCTACGGTCTGGTCTCTGTGCCCGGTGGCATGCTGGTCGAAGCGCGCGGGCCGCGGTTCACCATCCTGATCGCATTCGCGCTCAACCTCGCCGGCTCGCTCGCCATCGCGCTGTGGCCCAGCTACGGCACCGCCATCGGCGGCCTGTTCGTCATCGGCCTGGGCATGGCGCTGCTGCAGGTCGTCATCAACCCGTTGATGCGCACGGCCGGTGGTGAAGCGCACTTCGCCTTCTTCTCGGTGATGGGCCAGCTCGTCTTCGGCCTGGCGTCCTTCCTGAGCCCCTGGGCCTTCCAGTTGCTGATGGAGCGCCCGGGCGCGGCCGGCAGCAGCCTCGTCTGGGTGGCCTTCTACTGGATCTTCACCGCGGTCTTCATCGCGCTGATCGCCGCCAACCAGACCCTGCCGCTACCGCAGGTCGAGCTCAAGGACGACGAGCGTGCCGGCGGCTGGGCAGCCTACAGGGAGCTGCTGGCGCGGCGCGATGTGCAACTCTTCTTCCTGGGCATCCTGGCCTACGTCGGCACCGAGCAGACGTTGGCGAACTGGATGTCGCAGTTCCTGTCGACCTATCACGGCATCTCGGCCACGGCCGAAGGCGCCGATGCCGTGGCGCGCTTCTGGGGCCTGATGTCGCTGGGCTGCCTGCTCGGCCTCGTGCTGCTCAAGCTGCTGGACTCGCGCATCGTGCTGGCCGGTTTCACGGTGCTCGCCATCGGCAGCGTCGCCGTCGCTCTCTTCGGCCCGGCCGGCGCATCGCAGCTGGCCTTCCCGGCCTCGGGCTTCTTCCTGTCGGTGATGTTCTCGGTGGTGTTCTCGCTGGGCCTCAATTCCGTGCCCCGCCACCACGGCGCCTTCTCGGGCGTGCTGTGCACCGGCATCCTCGGGGGCGCCGTCTTCCCCCTCATCGTCGGCGTGCTCGGCGACGCCATCGGCCTGCGTGCCGCGATGTCAACCGTCTTCCTGACCCTGGCCTACATCCTGAGCGTCAGCGCCTGGGCGAGGCCCCTCGTGCGCAACGAGACCGTCTCGCTGGCGCAGCTGTTGTCACAGACCAAGCCCCAGCCCCGACCCGGCGAAGGCTGACTTCCCGACTCAAACACGCCATGGCTTTCGGGCCAGGACGGCGGCCGCCCATACACAGACACAAGGAGCCTAGAGCGATGAGACCGAACCGAGCTGGATACGCCAAGACCGTCACCGCAGCCGCCGTGAGCCTGCTGGCTGGCACCGCCTTTGCGCAAGAGGCGACCACGACCGACAAGGACAACGCCAGGAATGAGCTGCCCACCGTCACCGTCAGCGCGACGCGCGTCAATGCCAACCTGCTGAAGACGCCGGTGGCCGTCACCGCCATCACGCAGGAGGCGCTCAGCCGCGAAGGCATCCATGACGTGCGCGGCCTCTCGGGCACCGTACCCAATCTGCAGATCTCCTCGGGCGCCGACTCGGGCATCCAGATCAACATCCGCGGCGTCGGCTCGACCAACTTCACCGAGATCGGCGACCCGGCCGTCGGCCTGCACGTCGGCGGCCTGTACTCGCCGCGACCGCAAGGGGCCCTCGCCCTGATGTTCGACCTGGAGCAGGTGGAAGTGCTGCGCGGCCCGCAGGGCACGCTGTTTGGCCGCAACTCCACCGGCGGCAGCGTCAACATCATCCCGGCCAAGCCCGAATTCGGCTCCACCTACGGCAATCTCGAGACCGACTTCGGCAACTACCGCAAGCGCCAGGTCAACCTGATCCAGAACATCGCGATCAACGACAAGTTCGCACTGCGCGCCACGGTCAGCAAGGTCCAGCGTGACGGCTGGATCAACCAGCAGCAGGACTTCACCGACGTCAACATCCCCGCGCACGGCTTCGTCGCCGACGGCATCCCCGACGTCGACCAGCGCCGCAACACGCTGGTTGCCAAAAACAAGTACTACTACAACCGCGACGAATGGGCGGCGCGCGTCGCCGGGCGCCTGAAGCTCACCGACAACATCGAGTGGCTGCTGGCCTACGAGAAGTTCCAGAACAACGGCGCCGGCGACGTCGCGATGAAAGACTGCGACATGGCGGCCGGGACCGCCTTCGCGTGCACCGGCGGCGAATGGGACGTCAAGATCAACGTGCCCGGCAAGACCGACATGTCCATCGGCACGCTGCGCTCCAACCTGGTGTGGAACCTCAGCCCGAGCAGCAGCGTCGAATATGGCTTCGCCTTCGCCAACCAGAAGCGCAGCCAGCAGTCCGACGACGACGGCGGCTACCACCCCATCGCCAGCCAGGTGACGGCCAGCCTGCCGGTCGGACCCGATGGCGACTGGGGGACCTGGCCGATCAGCGACATGACCTCGTTCACGCTCGGCTCGACCTACAAGTCCAGCGTGCACGAGCTGCAGTTCAAGCACCACAGCGACACGCTGCAGCTCGTCGCCGGCCTGTTCTGGATGCACGAGAAGAACGCCATCGACTATGCGCAGGAGCAACTCGTCACGGCGCCCTACGGCTTCCCGACCAGCCAGTTCTATCACCAGCGCGACCGCCAGATCGACGCCAAGGCCGTCTTCGCCCAGGTTGACTGGAAATTCACGCCGACCTGGACGGCGACGCTCGGCGCCCGCTACAGCGTCGACAAGAAGACCGACAAGGGCGGCCAGGTCTTCGGCGGCTGGGACGGCTCCACGCCGGCCTACTACAACGGCCTGTACCTCCCCGGCACACCGGGCGACCCCGGCTTTCGCGCCCACAACGGCCGCGACCTGACCGAGCAGATGGGGCCCTTCGCCGGCACCGGCGCCTATGCAAGATGGGGCCCGCCGGCGGGCAACGACAACTCGGAGACCTGGAAGAAGGTCACCTACCGCCTGGGCCTGCAGAAGCAGCTCACGCCGCTGGACATGATCTATACGTCTCTCTCCACGGGCTACAAGGCCGGCGGCTTCGGCGACAAGGACGACCGCTGCGGCGGCCACGATTGCGTGGACGGCCCGGCCGGCCCGCAGTACACCTTCTTCTCCTACAAGCCCGAGACCGTCACCAACTTCGAGATTGGCTACAAGGGCCTCATGCTGAACAGGCGCCTGAGCCTGTCGGCGACCCTCTTCTTCAGCCGCTACAAGGACATGCAGGTCACCGGCGACAACTTCGCCTCGCGCATCAAGCGCACCGAGCCTTGCCCCGCGGACAACCCGACCTGCGACATCGTCACCAAGTGGCAGACCGTCAACGTCGGCGTCGTCAACATCCCCGGCATCGAGCTGGAGGTCGACTACAAGCCCTGGGCCGGCGCGCGCCTGGGGGCCTTCTTCAGCTACATCAACAGCAAGACCAAGAACTACCCCTCCTACAGCGACACCTGGAACTGCGGTGTGCGCGCGGAGGTCGGTGCGCCGACCTGCCCCGAGCCCTACAGCGGCCCCGTCCGCGAGTTCGCCGGCCGGCAGATCCTGGACATCACCGGCCACCACCTGCCGCTGTCACCCAAGTACAGCCTGGGCGTCAACTTCTCGCAGAGCTTCATGTTCGGCCAGGGCTGGGAGCTGACGCCCTGGGTCAACCTGAAGTGGCAGGACAAGATGTACTTCACGCTGCTCAACCTGGACAACCCGCACATCTCCGACGGGCAGAAGGCCTTCACCAAGATCGACGCCAGCCTCAAGCTGCAGGCCCCCAAATACTGGCGCGCCGAGCTCTATGTGCTGAACGCGACCAACAAGATGACCAAGAACGCGGCGCAGGATGGCGGCGGCTTTGTGCGCGCCTACTGGAACGACCCGCGCACCTACGGCATCCGCGTGGGCATCGACTACTGAGGCCCGCCGACCGACTCAGGGCAACGCAGCAAGCTGCCCCACACCGTGCCGGACCTGCGCGGCCCGACAGGACTCGGGCCGACCCTTGTCAGCGTCGCGCCGTTGCTGGCGATGCAGGTGGCCGCATTGCAGTGAGTCACGGTGACCGGCGCTTGCGGGAGCGGCAAGACCACCGGCGGCACGGCCGGCCTGGGCAGGCGCGGCGTCCAGGGTGTTCAACGCCGTACGTCAGGCCGGCGACCGGGGCAGGTCTTCGGCCTGCCCAGCGGCTACGCATCCGCACAGGACGGGCGCGAGCACAGGGGTCAGGTCCGACTCAGCCTGGGCCAGGCCAGCAGCGCCGCAACGCCCACCGCACCCGCCACGGCGTAGCCAGCCGCGCTGACCGCGCTCGCCTCACCCACCAACCCCAGCAGGTCCAGCGCCGCCACGCCGGTCTTCTGCATGTTGAGGTAGAGCCCGAACAGGAACAGGGCCAGGAAGGTGCGCGAGCCCTGGGTCAGCCGGCCCAGCAGCGTGGCAGCCGTGCTGAGGAAGAGCAGGCCGGCCACACAGGCCAACGCCTGCGTCGGTGAGACCCGCACGAGGGCCGGCAGGGCCAGCACCAACCCCAGGCCCAACGCTGCCAGGACCTGCCGCCAGCCGCGCTCCCGGGCGCCGCCGGGTGCGGCGCTGGCCAGAGCCAGCGTGCCACTTTGCAGGTCACGCGAACTGACATCGGCCACGGCCATGCCCCAGGCACCCAGCGTCGCCGCCAGCACCGCGGGAAGGACGTTCGCCGGTACCACCACGCAGGCCACGGCACCCGCCCCCATCGCCAGGGCCAGCAGGGGCTGGCTCAGGAGCACCAGGCCCACATCCGCCAACCAGCGGCCGGGCAGGCCAGGCAGGCGGGCACTGGCGCGCAGCAGCAGGCCCAGCGCAAAGGTGAAGGGCCGCATCAGCGGGCGCAGCAGCCACTGCAGAAGCGCCACCGCGCGCCCGCGGCCGGCCGGGTCGCGTGCCTTCACGCGGTCGGGTGCGTAGCGGTGGAAGAGCAGCGTGGCCGGCAGCAGCGGCAGCAGGGCCAGCACCATCGAGCCCATGCGCAGCGCCACCAGCTCCGGGCTCCACAGACCGTCGGGCATGTGCAGCAACGGCAACGTGGCGTCGAAGGGGCTGCCGCCCACGCTGATGTGGCTGACGTCCATCAACCGGCTCACGCTGACCAGCAGCGGCGACACGCCGTTGATGTCGAACACCTGCCAGCCGGTCAGCCGCACGGCACCCTGCCCCAGCGTGGCCGGGAGGAACGCGAACTGCACCATCCACAGCACCCAGTACAGCGCGTCGCCGCGCTTGCCCATCAGCGGCGCCCAGGCGTCGGCCAGCACGGCCAGGCTGGCGCACAGCATCAGCCCGGGTGCCAGCCCCAGGCACAGCATCTGCAGATAGGGCAGCGGTTGCAGCGGGCCTTCGCCGCGCACCAGCTGCAGCACCCACACCGTCAGCATGACCACGGCACCCAGCGAGAACAGGAAGCCGAACGCACCGAGCCAGCGCGCGCCCAGCAGCTGGGCATTGCCAACCGGCGTGGCAGCCAGCACGGCGGCAGTGCCGCAGCGCAGGTCTTCCTGGGTGCGCCCGCGCGCCAGGTAAAAGCCCGCCAGGCCGAACAGCAGCGATGCGATCAGGTTGGTCGCAAACGCCAGCGCCTGGCTCTCGTAGGCGATGCGCTGCTTGCTGACGACCATCATCGCGCCGCCGCTTTTCGGGTCCAGCACCATCAGCCAGCTCACCGCCACGACGGCCAGCAGGATGACCAGGCTGCTGATCCGGCGGCTGCGCAGCCGCCATTCGTTGAGCACCAGCGCTCGGTAGAGAACCGTGTTCATGCGGCCTCCCGCGCATCGGCATAGCGCTGCGCCATCAAGGCCTCTTCGAGGCTGGCGTGGGCCGGCTCGGCGCCGGCGCAAGGCGACGACGCGTGGGCCATGCGCACCTGCACCCGCGCGCCCTGCGGCTGGGCCTGCAGCACCTGCACCTGGCCGCGCAGGGCCTCGTAGGCGGCGGGTGCGAGCAGCGCCGTCCAGACCTTGCCTGCGGCGCGCGCCAGCACGGCCTCGGGCGTCTCGAAGGCGACCAGCCGCCCCTGGCGCAGGATGGCAAGGTGGGAGGCCATGTTTTCCACGTCGGAGACGATGTGGGTCGACACGATGACCAGGCGCTTGCGCCCCAGGTCGCCGAGCAGATGGCGAAAGCGCAGCCTCTCCTCGGGGTCCAGGCCCGCGGTGGGCTCGTCGACGATGAGCACGTCGGGGTCGTTCAGCAGCGCCTGCGCGATGCCCAGGCGCTGCCGCATGCCACCCGAGAAGCCCGCCGCGGGCCGCCTCGCCTGCTCGTGCAGGTTCACCAGCTCCAGCAGCTCGTGCAGGCGTTGCCGGTCGCGCACGCCTTTGAGAGCGGCGAAATACTGCAGGAATTCGAGCGCCGTCAGATGCGGGTAGACACCGAAGTCCTGCGGCAGATAGCCCAGACGCTGGCGCATCAACTCGGGCTTGGCGACGATGTCCTGGCCGTCCAGCAGGATGCGCCCGCTCGTCGGCCGCGTCAGCGTGGCCAGCATCTGCATAAGCGTGCTCTTGCCCGCGCCGTTGTGGCCGATCAGGCCCACGACGCCAGGCTCCAGTTGCAGCGTGACCCCGTCCACCGCCTTGTGATTGCCGAAGGTCTTGACGACGTCTTGAATGTGCAGCATGGCCACCTCCTGTTTCTGGAATGACACGCAGGTTAGGGATCAGCCGCGCGACCTCCAAGGGCCTTCCGACAGGCCGTAGGCCGCGCGGGTCAGCCCGGCAAAAGCACGGCTTGAGCCGTCAGCATTGCGGGACGCCCCGGAACAGCCTCTGCCAGTTCTTTCGCCAGGGCCGCTGGCGCGCGCAGCCTGCCCGCTCGCGGACCGGCTCGGCAGGTGGCGATTGAAGGTCAAGGATGTGCCTGCGGCCGGCGCGGTGCTGCACAGGGTGTACTGCCCGACCACGGCCCAGGTGTCGCTGTCGATGCAGAACAGCAGCGGCATCAGCAGCGAGGTTGCGGAGGTGGGGCGAAAGGGCGTCGTGGACCTGCCGCTGCTGGAGCGGCAACCCAACGCGCAGCCGTGCTGTCGAGCAGGTTGGCGGCCGGGCGATCAGGAGGCGTGCCTCCTCGCTTGACGAGGAGTTCTCAAGCCAGTCGTCGGTGCGCACGCTGCTGCTGGCGCATTCACAGGCCCTGATTGCCGACACGATGCAGACCGCGCTTTGCAGCCGGCACCCCAGGTTGGAACAGCACTTTCGCCCGGATGAACTGTCGACGACGCAGGAATCAACGGCCGGCAGGCTGTGGCGGGAGTTCGACCGCCTGCGGCGGCCGCGCGCCGCCGCCTGATACCCCGCCGCAGCGGGGCCTGCGGCTTCAGCGCCGCCCGTTCATCCCGCCTTGCCGGCGGCGATACAGATAGCCGCCTGCTGCCAGGCCAGCCAGCCGCATGGCCGTGCTCGTCGGCTCCGGGCACGGGCGCGAAGTTCAAGGGCAGCGCAGGAAACCGCCCTGGACGCTGCACAGCCCGCGCGGGCCGACCAGGTTGGGCCCGACCCGCGTCAGCGTTGAGCCGTCGCTGGCGATGCAGACCGCAGCGTTGCAGCTGCTCACGGTCACGGGCGCCTCGAAGCGCGGCATGGGCACCTGCACTGGCGGCGCAGCAGGCCTGGGCAGCCGCGAGAGGGGTGCTGCGGACCGGGAAGGCGCAGGCACCGCCAGCGTGTGCTGCGAGGGGGATGGCGACGTGGCCAGCCCGCCGAGGCAGGCATCAGCCACGCGCACGCGCATGGGCTGCAAGCGCGCGACAACCACTTGCTGGCGCGCGGCATCGCTCGCGGTGGCTGACGAGGCAGCAGCGGACGCAGCGAGGGTCATCTCGGCACGCTCCAGCGCCTCCAGCGCGGTGCGGCAGGCAGGCGACTGCGGCAAATCCTCGGCAACCGCAGCGCCCATCGCACTACAGAGCAGCACGAGCCCGTACCGGCGAAGCGTGGCAGCGTGGCGGGAACGGGTTGGGCGCAAGGACATGGCGCGTTGATCTTGCGCCGATTTGCAAGCCCGGTGGCTCCCAAGCGTTACCAAATGCCTGACGGGGCCGAGCGCGGATTACCGGCTGCGGCGGGCGAGTTGCCTACAACCACTTCAGGCGCTTGAAGCGCCAGTAGAGGGCGCCGCTGACGAGCACGATCACGCCCAACGCCATCGGATAGCCGAAGGCCCATTTCAGCTCGGGCATGTGC